>DATEGP010000136.1:0-49400 GCA_035280045.1 Candidatus Acidiferrum sp. | reverse complement strand
GAACGAGGTAAAGGCCGCGCAGTGAGCGCATCTCCCGCCAATCCGCCGGAGCAACAAACAGGCGAAGACACAGCGCTCCTCGAAGTACGAAACGTAGGCAAGCGTTTTGGCGCGACCGAAGTCTTGAAAAACATTTCTTTGGACATTGCCGCGGGCGAATTCCTTACACTGCTTGGCGAAAGCGGCTCCGGAAAGACGACCCTGCTTCGCTTGATTGCGGGATTTGAAGAGCCAACCTCGGGAGAAATCTGGATAGGCGGGGAGCGATTGGACGCTCAGCCACCATACAAGCGCCCTGTAAACACTGTTTTTCAGAACTATGCGTTGTTTCCGCATCTGAATGCGCGCGACAACGTCGCTTATGGTCTTCGCGTGAAAGGCGTCCCCGCCAGAGAAATCAGCGCCCGAGTGGAAGAAGCGCTTTCCATGGTCAAGATGCAAGGTTTTGCGGCAGCGCGCCCTTCTCAATTGAGCGGCGGGCAGCAGCAACGAATCGCGCTGGCGCGCGCGCTGGTGAATCGCCCGCGACTGTTGTTGCTCGATGAGCCGCTATCCGCTTTGGATGCGAACCTTCGCAAGCAGATGCAGAGCGAGCTGAAAGCACTTCAGCGCGAGATCGGGATCACTTTTCTTTTTGTCACACATGACCAGGAAGAAGCGATGGCGCTGTCCGACCGCATCGCCTTGTTACGGGATGGTGCGCTCGAGCAAGTCGCATCGCCACGCGAGATTTATGCGCGGCCAGCCACTGCCTACACTGCACAATTCATCGGCCAGACCAATCTTCTTCGGGGAGAAATCCGCGGGAGCATTGCTACCTGCGGCGCGCTTCGTTGGCCTTTGGATGAGGCTGAAGGACCGGTGTCCTTTTCTTTGCGGCCGGAGGCGATTCGTCTTTCCGCGGACGGGAAGCGCGGGCCCAGCGAAGTGAAGTTCCGCGGGACAATCCGCCAGCAACTTTATGGCGGCTCGAGTGAATTGCTCGAAGTGGATTGCGGCAACGGCCAGACGTTGCGCGTCCGCATCCCAGCTTGCGGCCCGCTCACGGGCGAACACGACTTTGTGTTTTCGATTTCGGACGCCATTCGCGTTCGGGAATAGCTGCGAGCGGCTAGACTATGTATTCGCGCACTTACAAATCGCTGGTTTCGATTCCGCCGCTCTTCTGGGTCGGCGCGTTTCTTTTGCTCCCGTACGCCCTCATGTTTGTGCACAGCCTTTGGGCGGTTCGCGATAGCGCCATCGTTCATCAGTGGAATTTACAAAACTACAAGACGCTCTTTTCGAATCCGCTCTATGCCGAAGTTCTCTTTCGCACGATGCGCATCGCGGGTTCGGTGACGTTGTGCTCGCTGCTGCTCGGTTATCCGCTGGCGTACTATTTGGCTTTTCACACCGGCGCACGAAAAGAGCTTCTCTATCAACTCGTCATCGTGCCGCTGTGGGTCAGCTATCTTGTGCGGGGGTACGCCTGGAAGACGATTCTTGGCAGCGACGGCGTGTTGAACGGCTTCTTGCAATACCTGCATCTCACGCATGAACCGGTTGCTTTCCTACTCTACAGCCCTTTCGCCGTGGTGCTCATGCTCACACACATCTATACGCCTTTCGTTTTTCTACCCATCTACGCCGCGCTCGAACACATTCCCCGGCCGCTCATCGAAGCGTCGCAGGATCTCGGCGCCGGCTCCTTGCAAACGTTCTGGCGCGTCATCCTTCCACTCTCCATGCCTGGCTTGCTCGCCGGCGCGACGTTTGCATTTGTGCTCTCGCTCGGCGACTTCCTCGCTCCGCTGCTCGTTGGCGGCCCTTCGGGCACCATGATCGCAAATGTGGTGCAAAGCCTTTTCGGCGCCGCGTTTGACTGGCCGCTAGGCGCCGCGATTTCCGTCGGCATTCTCGCCGTTACGGTTTCCTTGCTTTTCCTGAGCGAACTCCTCGAAAAGCGCTGGGCCTTCAAATGAAGCCGCAAGGTACAACTCGCCGCGCGCCACTGTTGGCCATCTATGCCGCGCTCGTTTTCGCTTTCATTTATTTGCCCATCGTGGTCCTCGTCGTTTATTCGTTCAATCGAGACGGCGTCGGTGGCTTTCCTCCGAGCCATTTCACTATGAATTGGTACACGCAACTATTCGCCGACTCCTCGATCTGGGATTCCGTTCTCAACAGCCTTAAAGTCGCCGGCGGCAGCATGGTTCTGGCCCTGACGCTCGGTCTCCTTGCCGCGCTCGCTCTCGACCGCGCCAGCTTCCCCGGCAAAGCTCTCTTTCGCCGGCTCGTGCTCCTCCCTCTAATTCTTCCCGGCATCATCACCGGACTCTCGCTCCTGATGTTCGCCGTTTTTGCCAGTGTCCAGCTCAGTCTGATCACGGTTTTTCTCGGTCACGGCACCGCGCTCATTTCCGTTGCAACAACGGAGCTATTCGCCGGCCTGCAAAGGCTGGACCGGGCGCAAGAAGAAGCATCGCTCGATCTCGGCGCCACGCCCTTGCAAACGTTTTGGCGGATTACTCTGCCAAACCTCAAGCTTTCGCTCATCGCCGCCGGTTTGCTCATCTTCACTCTTTCGATGGACGAAATCGCCGTCACCTTTTTTCTCATTGGCCGCGACAACACTCTTCCTCTTGAAATTTGGGGCCGCCTCCGCCGCGGCATCACGCCCGAAATCAACGCCGTCTCCACTTTGATTTTTGCCGTCTCGGTTGGTCTCATCGTCATCTGGTATCATTTGCGCGCCCGCAGCCTTGGTAGCCAGGCCCGGGAGTTCATGGAACAAGCCTAGGGTTCGGAGAGAGCCAATGACCGGCTTCGCATTTCGGTGGTGGAAATTTGTCCCCCTGATGATGCTTTTTTGCTCGCTGATATTGTCGCGCGCTTCCGCGCAGTCCGCTCCGTTCGACCTTATTATCACGAATGGCCACATCATTGATGGCACAGGCTCGCCTTGGTTTTCGGGCGACATCGGAATTCGCGGTGGGAAAATCGCGGCCATCGGCAATCTCTCGGCTGCGAAGGGCACCCGCACGATTGACGCGCACGGCCAGGTGGTCGCGCCGGGCTTCATTGACATGCTGGGCCAATCGGAACTGACGATCCTGGTTGACCCGCGCCTGCCGTCAAAAATCCATCAAGGCATCACCACGGAAATTACGGGCGAAGGCGAATCCGTTGCACCGCTGAACGAGGCCCTTCGCCGTTCCGGCAAAAAGGGCTTCCAGCTGCTCGGAATACAGCCCGATTGGCTAACCTTCCGCCAGTATTTCGCTCGCCTGGAAAAGCAAGGCATCGGCATCAACGTTGCGGATTATGTGGGTGCAACCACAGTCCGCCGCGTGATTCTTGGAGATGACGACGTTCAGCCCACTCCCGCACAGCTCGAGCAGATGAAGCAGTTGGTGCGGCAGGCGATGTTCGACGGCGCTGTCGGCGTTTCCACTTCCTTGGAATATCCGCCAGCGCCATATGCCAAGACCGAGGAATTGATCGCGCTAGCTTCCGAGGCTTCCCACTACGGCGGCATTTATGCCACGCACATGCGCAGCGAAAGCACGGCGATTCTGCAATCGCTTGACGAAGTGATTCGCATCGCCCGAGAGGCACATATTCCCGTGGAGGTCTGGCATTTCAAAGTGGCTGGCAAGCCGTCCTTCGGCCACATGCCAGAAGCTATTGCAAAGATTGAAGCCGCCCGCGCGCAAGGCGTGGACATTGCCGCGGACACTTACGCTTACCCCGCGTGGGGCAATGGACTCTCCGCCTTCATTCCGCCCTGGGCCCATGACGGCGGAACCGCGAAGCTTCTTGAACGCCTGAAAGATCCCGCCACGCGCGAACGCATCCGCAAAGACATGCTCACGCCTTCCGACGACTGGGAAAACGAATGGCAGCAAATCACGGGCCCCGAATCCATCCTTATCGGCTCGGTGCAAAATCCGAAGCTCTTGCCTCTTCAGGGAAAAACGATGGCGGAAGTCGCCAAGCTGTGGAACAAGGATCCCATCGATACCATCTTTGACTTTCTCATCGAAGATGACGCAGCTACTGGAGTCGCGGTTCAAGGAATGTACGAGCCTGATGTCGTCCTCGCGCTGCAACAGCCCTGGGTGGCGATTGACAATGATTCCTCGGGCGCTTCACCCGAGGGAATTTTAGGGCGGGAACATGCGCACCCCCGAGCTTACGGCACGTTCCCGCGCATTCTTCGCAAATATGTTCGGGAAGAGCATAAGCTGACGCTCGAAGACGCCATCCGAAAATTCTCCGCCCTTCCGTCGCAGCGCTTGCATTTGGAAGAGCGTGGTCTGCTACGTGTAGGCATGTGGGCCGATGTGACCATCTTCGATCCCGCAACGATCCGCGACCTGGCGACTTTCGACAACCCCAATCAGCTCTCGCAAGGGATGGACTACGTGCTGGTGAACGGCGTTCCCGTCATCGAGCAAGGCAAAATGACCGGAGCCCGCCCTGGAAGAGTCCTTCGCGGCCCCGGCTACGTTCCTTAAGCCCTAAAATAACCGACCGCCCGAGCAATGGCGCTGCAAGTCCGATGACGGGCTCACCGTTCCAAGCAGGGGCAGGCCCTGTGGCCCTGACATCCTGGCAATTCCCTGCTGTTGACCCGCCGTAGGCAATAAAAGATAAGGCAGTCTCGAGCTACTCGAATTTCCTTTGAGCTGTCTGTGATGGCGAAGTTCGCAAATTCGCGCCGCCGACCTTGTGCAAGTCTGTAGGCGATCAGGTTTGGTGACCTCCCTCCAGATACCCTCGCCACCAGCAAGTCGTTCATAATAGGCGACGCAGCCCCTTTGTCCCGGCTGCGAAAACGATTTCTCGGAGGAACCATGGCCGATCGCCTGGAAGATTTTCAGAAATTTCGCGCGGACTTGAACGAGGAGATTCTCGGCTGCGGCCACCTGGGCATGAAACGGTTCTTCGCCCTGGACCACCAAGCCTACGAACCCGGCCCGCTCGGCACCAAGACCAAGGAACTGCTTGGACTCGTCGCCTCCGCCGTGCTGCGCTGCGATGACTGCATCACTTACCACCTAGTGCGCTGCGGCGAAGAAGGCTGGAAGCGCGAGGAAGTGATTGACGCCCTGAACGTCGCTCTCATTGTCGGGGGCTCCATTACCATCCCTCACGTGCGCCGCGCTTTTGCCCGTATGCGCGAAATCAAGGGCCTGAAACCCTGAAAGAGTCGGCCGCAACTACCTGTAAGCGGCACAAAACGTTACTTTTCCGCATTTTCGCGCTTTTTCTAACGTTTCTCGGGGCAGTCCGCTGATTTTTCTGGGTTTTTCTGTTTATTCCTGCTCGCTGAGTGCAATCTGTGTCAAAATAGAAGCATGGCACGTGGTTGGGAAAGCAAGGACGTAGAAGCCCAGGTCGAAGCGACACAGGCTCCACTGCAGAAAACTCAACCGGGAACCAAGTCTCCTGAGCAGATCCACCGCGAACGACAGCGCAAGGACCTGCAGTTATCCCGCACACGCATTCTGAACGACTTGGCCTCCGCCACGCACCCCAATCACCGAAAATCCCTCGAAGCCGCCCTCGCCCACCTTGACAAGAAAATCTCGGAATTAGGCTAGTTTCAATTCGAGTTGCTGAGTCGTACGCCAACTAGATGAAGGCCTTCCTGCCGGAATAAACAGCGCCCTTTCATGCTTACGCCGCAGTTGCCGCGGCCGTATCCCCCGCCGGGGGTTCGGCTGGCCACCGCAGGGCGCCGGAACGTCACCACCACGATGACTCCGGAATCTGTGGGTTCTCCCCCGTGTCTTCCCGGAGCAAACTTCCACTGCTGCACAGCGCCCACGGTCGGCGAAGTAAGTGACGCTATGTCACGCACGACGTGGATCGAGCTGACCCGGCCCTCCTTGTCTACTATCTCGTTGAGAACCACGCTTCCTTCTCCCACGCTATTCGCGGGGTATTCCGGCTCCAGAGTATAGAGCGGCAAGGCGCCGCGATCCTTGCTGTCCGTTCCTGTTTCCTTGTATTCGTGAACCCGCGCCATGAGTTTCGGCAGATACGGCTGTGCGAACTGGAAGACGATGCCGACGCGCGCTTCCACGTCGCGGCCGTCCTGGCGTGCGGGCAGGAACGTCCACGTTTGCACTGCGCCGAGCACCTCTTCGAGAAACGGAGGCTGGCCCTGCACAACCCTTACGTCTGTAACCTTCCCTCTGGAGTCTACTTTGGCGTCGAGGAGAATCTCTCCCCCCGAAAACGCTTGCGCGGGGAAAGGCGCCGCTACCAGCGACAACGGCGTAGGACCAGAAAAACCTTTGGCATTCTCTGCAGAACCAGCCGGGCGCACCCCGGAATCTAAAGTCGCGTGCCACGGAATGCCATGCGCTTGCAGCAGAGAAATCGCGTAATGAATACGCACCGCCGCTCCAGGCGAGGGATCAATTTGCTCCGGCGAATTAACAAAAGGAATAGCCGTGGGATGCAACCAGCGCCCTTCGATGAACCCGACGGCTTCGCCGGATTCTTGGGAAACAACCGGCGAGCCACTCTGCCCCGGTATCACCTTCTGGCTGTAAAGCAGCAGCTCGATTTCCCGCCCGCTCTCCGTTTTCGTGTATTGATAACTCAGGACCTCGCCCTCGGAGCGGTCTTGGAGAGGTGCATCGAAGGTGTAGGCCTCCTGCAGTCTCGAAGGACGCAGGGAAATCGAGACCACACGTTTTGCCGGATCAAGCCGGTCGGTTGCCAGCGGAAGGAACGCCACTCGGTAGCCGCCTTGAAACGGGTTCGGCGTCGCGCGCAATACGGCGACGTCATGCTCCCAATCCGTCGCCACTACTTCGGCTTTTAACAAATGACGCTGCCCTGAAGGCCACTCTACCAACACATGAGGCTGCCCTCCATTCTTAAACGAATGCAGGAGATGAGCAGCAGTCACCAGGTAACCGTCTTCATTTATAAAGAAGGCGTTTCCATAAAAAAGATAGTGATACCCCTTTTCGGAAGGTGTTTCGTCGAGAGGGTAAACGACCGGGCAAATCGCTTCCGCCAGACTCTCTGTGTCCTGCGGTTTCTCGGATGCCCTTGCAGGCCTGAACCAACATAGGAAACACACTGCAACAGTGAACCAGGTCTTGGCGGCTTTGCGGTATCTCGTGATGGCAATATTCGCGGGCATGGATAGGCTCCGCTACGGCTCATTCTGGTAGTAGGCCCTCGGGCGGGGACGAGCCAGGGCAAATCGCAAGGAAATGGGGGGCTGAAAACCCTACTGCGGTTCCCTTCCTGTCTTATACTTCCAAATTTGGCTCACTTAAAAAGCCGTGCATCTAGGTGGGCCAAGGTTAATTAGATGCCGAAAACCCTCCTGCGGCAAGTAAAGAATGGAGCCCGAAACGACGGAGGACACCAAGGCTGGATTCAGCGTCCCGTGAAGCTGATGGCGGTAAAACTGGCGATGGCTGGCTACTCCTGCGGCCACGGGTCCAGCATAGCGCCGCAGGCGAGGAACCCTCGCGAAGGCTATAACGGCGAGATAAGCGACGCCCACCAACGCGGCGCGGAGCCAGCTATAGAAGTTGTTGGGTGGGCGTGCGTTTGCCGGCTTCATCAAGTCCGCAAGCGCGAAGAATCGGCCGGCGACGGCCAGCAAACACACGGCTAATTCCGCTAGAAAAGCCCATCGCCACGAGAAAAGTAGCGCTATCCCCAGCACCGCCATGAGCACCGCTATCCCGCACAGGAAAAATCCGGACCGCTGAAGATCGGCTGGTGAAAGGGATCTCGGCCAAAACGGGCGGAGAAGAACGCCCGGATCCGGCAGCAGGCATTGCAAGAAAAACCAAAGCTTCATCCAGGGAACGAAATAGTAGCCTCGCGTGGAATACTCATACCCTGTGATGGCCAACCGGGTTGCCGTAACGAAATTGCATGCGGCGATGACCTGCAACAGTTTCTCGCCCGATAGTGGACCGATTCATAGTTTTTTCAAACCGGCGCTACTCGGACATTCTTGCCTTTCACTGAGGGAGAGTTGCCAAACCATCAGACGATCCTTTCGGACGCCTGCCAGCCTAATCTGTAAACACCACACCCACAGACACGCGCCCTTTTTCGTTGGTATCGTCAATACGAACCACGTATCCCTTCAACTGGATATGCTGATTTCCATTGGTTCCTGGCGCGTTCATCGTAACTTGCAATTCGGATTGCAACTGAGGCAGATGTTTCAGCGTAATCATGGCGCCCTGCAACGAAAGGTCGCAAACTACCGTCTCTTCCATGAACTCTTTTCCACCCTCGGTCAAGCCGCAGACCTTCGCATGGAATTGCACTTCGCGCCGCAGTGCGGTACGCGTGCCCGGCATGTGCGCTTGCACTGGCTCACCGGGCGCGCCGAGCGTAATCACCATTCCTTCGCTCGCCGCAAACACGGAATCGAATTCATCCCGGGCCTGCCTCAAAATCGAATCCACTTTGCGGTCCGTTGAATCCGGGTCGTGGTGAAAGAGCACCAGCGTTTTCGCGCCCGCATGCCGCGCGGCCTTCACTCCTTCCCTCCAAGAAGAATGTCCCCACCCTTTTCTTGTGGTCTCCAGTTGGTCTGGCGTGAACTGCGCGTCATTGATGAAAATGTCCGCACCCGCGGCCAGTTCGCGCAGGCTTTCATCCATCTTTGTGTCCCCGGGTTCGTTGTCCGTGGCGTACGCTACTGTCCCGGCGGGCGTCTCAATCCGGAATCCCAGGCAGCCCTGCGGGTGGTTCAGCCAGCGCGTGGAAATTTTGTTCTCGCCGATGGTGAAAGACTCCCCGCCGTCTACTTCCTGAAACTTTCTCTTCGCGCTCATCACCGACATGTCCACGGGAAAGTACGGCACCGCCATCTGCGCTTCGAACACTTGCTTCAAGCTGTCGCGGCCCAGAAACTTCGAGCGGAAGCTGTAGAATTTGAATTCGTTGTTCGGCAAATAGAGCGGCGCGAAAAACGGAACTCCCTGAATATGATCCCAGTGGTAGTGCGTAATCAGGATATGAGTTCCCTGGTTTTTTTCGCCGCTTGGCGCGTTCCAGCGGTTGCCCAGCATGCGCAGCCCGGTTCCGCAATCCAGAATGATTTGCGTGCCGTCGGGCGCTTCCAGTTCCAGGCAGGGCGTGTTGCCGCCATAGCGCCACGTTGCAGGATCCACCGTCGGCGTGGACCCGCGCACGCCCCAGAAATTCACTTTTGCAACAGGAACCGGCATATCGTTATCGCAAAATCCTTGATGAAATCACCGTTCCCTACTCCGAAACGCATGGGTGGGAAGCTTGTCTTTCATCGTGGCAGCGGTTAGCAGGACCGTCAATCCATTCTGGCGGGCGCGGTGTCAAAGTGCCTAATAAGCGCGTTACACGGCCGCTCCAGCTTCCTTGCGGGTAGAATGGGGGCATGTCCGGGTATCCTCCCGACCACAGTCACGATCACGGCCTCAGCCATGCCGGCCATTCTCACGATCATGCACATGATCATGTTCATGAACACGGCCACGCCGGGCACGTTCATCCCACTCTGTCGCCTTCTGTTCTAGGCTGGGCCATGATTTTCACCATCGGACTGGTCGTAGCCGAAGTCTTTGGCGGCATCCTCGGCCGCAGCGTGGCGCTGCTCAACGACGCCGTGCATAATCTTTCCGACGTTCCCGCGCTCGGCATCTCCTATCTTGCTATGCGATGGGCCGAGCGCCCCGCTGACAAAGAGAAGACCTACGGCTATCACCGCGCCGGCACGCTCGCCGCCTTCACCAACTCCTTTGTTCTCGTCTTGCTTGCGCTCTGGCTAGGCTACGAAGCTGTGGAGCGCTTCCGCTCCCCCGTGCAAGTCGTCGAAGAGTGGATGATCTGGACCTCCGTCGCCGCTTTGGCCGTGAACGGCGGCATCACCTTGGCTCTCGTGCGCGGGCGGGGCGACCTCAACCTCCGCACCATCCTGATTCACAATTTCGGCGACGCCATTTCCAATATCGCCATCATCGTTGGCGCAATTTTCATCCGCATCACCGGCGCCCATTGGATTGATCCTCTTCTCGGCCTGGGCATTGGCGTTCTCGTGCTGTGGTCCAGCATCGGCGTCCTTCGCGAATCCTCCCATCTTCTCCTCGAAGGCCGCCCGCACGACTTGGAGGTCGAAGAAGTCGCGCGCGCCATCCTGACGGTCGAAGGCGTCGAGGAGGTTCACGACGTGCATCTCTGGTCGCTGGGCGGCGGCCACAACGCTCTCAGTCTTCACGCGCGCATTCCCGACATGCACATGGACGAGTGCGAGCGCCTGCTCGAAGCCATCCGCCAGGTCGCCGCAAAACAATTTCACATCGAACACACCACCGTGCAGCTCGAGCGCGCCGGATTGCCCGCCAAGTCCGGCTACGTTATGCCCGAACCCGTCAAAAAATAAAGTTGCCCTCGCAAACAGTAGCAGTGGTTATCTCCGCACAAATTTGAACGTAGTGTTCGATTGGGGTCCCATAGGTTTATGATTACTGCCCTCGACTCGAATTTAAGTGGGCCCAGGCTCGAAGTGGCATGAACCCAGCAGACAAACGTCAAAGCATCCTTACCGCTATCCTCGCAGTGCTGCTTCTGGCACTGATGGCCGCGCTGTCCGGCGGCGCCGCGCTGCGCGAATCCGTTACCGTGGATGAGGTGTCTCACATCGGAGCCGGCGTCAGCTATCTGCAAAAACTCGACCTGCGCATGAATCCCGAGCACCCTCCTCTCCCGAAAGTGCTGGCGGCGATTCCCCTGGTGATCCGGGGCGTTCGCGCCGACTACAACCACGTCTCTTGGACTTTCAGCGACAAGTTTTTCCCGGCCTACCTGGGACAGTGGGTCTTTGGCGAATGGCTGCTCGAAAAATGGAATGATCAGAAAACCACGCTCAAATGGGCCCGAGCCCCCATGCTCGCCCTGACGCTCTTGCTAGGTTGCGCGTTGTTCGTGTTGGCCAAGCGGCTCGGAGGGCCTTGGGGCGGAGTGCTTTGCCTCACTCTTTTCGTAACGACACCCGCTTTTCTCACTTTCGCGCCCCTTGTGCACACTGACATTGCGGTGGCGCTGTTTTGCCTGCTCGCGTTATGGACGTTCGCCAACGTATGGCGCGAAACGAGCCGGAAGAACGCCCTGTTGTTCGGACTGTGCCTGGCCGGAGCGCTGCTCTCGAAATTTACCGCGGGACTTTTGTTCTTCGCGTTTTTGGCGTTCGTCCTGAGCCTGCGTTTGCGTCACGTTCCCGGCCAGCCGGAAAGCAAAGGCGAAGCCAAGCTGTGGCGGAAGCCGCGCTGGCGAGCAACGTTTCAAGGCATTTTGTGCGCCGCGCTGCTGGTCTACGTTTTCTACCTGGTCTTTTCCTGGCATCAGCCGACCACCGCCCTCGACCGGCTAGGAACCGCCCCGGTGGCGCTCTTCTTCCGCCGCGCGTTAATGCCTCCGCTGGTTTATCTGGGCGGCGTGTTTTTGGTTCTCGTCAGCGGCGTGCGGCCGACATTTATTCTTGGGCACTCCTATCCCCACGGCGTGTGGTTCTACTTTCCTGTCGTCCTTGCTCTCAAGTCGGCTCTCGGATTTTTATTCCTGCTCCCTTTGTCGCTGATCATTGCGGCGAAGCGAAAATCGCAAAACCGAGAGCTTGGTTCCGCGATCCCGCCAAAGCTGGCGCTGCACTGGCGCGCGCTTTGGGTAGGTCTGCTTGTATTTACCGGCGCGTGCATTCTCAGCCCGCTGGATATCAGCATCCGGCACTTCAGTGTGCCCTTGACGCTGCTGCTAGTACTGCTCGCTCCGGTTCCGCGGATGCTGAGCGAACTGAGAGCCTCCATTCCCACTTGGGTGCAATTAGGAAAGTTCGCGGTCACGGTGATTGTCCTCAGTTGCCTCTTCACCGCGGTGCGCGCGTATCCTTATTACTTCCCCTTCGTCAACTCACTCGTCATGGGACGCCCGGCCTACACCTTGATGAACGACTCCAACGTGGATTGGAACCAGTCGCTCCCCGAGGTGAAGCGTTTTGCGGAACAGCACGGCCTTCAAAAAATTCTCCTGGATGAGTATGGATTTTCGGATCCCACGCCATTCGTGCCTCAGGCGCAGCTCTGGGATTGTCAAAAGCCCGCGCCGGAAGACGCGGGACAATGGGTCGTGATCTCCGCCGGAATGATTCTGGACGGCCACAACTGCGGTTGGCTCATGCAATACCCGAACGAGCCCTTGGCGGGAGGCAGCATGTATGCCGTTCATCTCCATACACAGATTCCCGCTCCGGGCCGTCCTGGAGGACCGCCGCCGCCCTCCGCATTTCGCAACCTGGCCGGCGCCCCCTTCGACATCCAAGCCGTCTTCATCCACCTGAACCAGCAGCCCGAAGACCTCACCCGTGCCTACGCCTGGACCATGACGGCTTTCCAAGCCCTAAGCAAATCCGCAGGCCCACCTCCGAAGTTTCCTTGGGAGCCATGAACTGAGAATGGAAGAATCCCCTCCACCAAAGGCATGACTTTCAACCGCAGCTTCCGGAATTTCGCCTGGGCTACCCCCCGCCTTTTTTTGTAACTGCGCAAGGCTTGCAGATACAACTGCGTCGCGGAAGAGATGTTGTTCTTGACGGATGACGGGCAAGCCGGAAGTTGTACTTGGTAAGTCGGATTACCAGAAAAGTTCGTACTACCTTCGCAGAGTCCACGATATATCGTGCCGCTACTCCCGGGCTGTGTTATAACCTTGGCGGCGTGGATTTCACCGCGAAACCGGAAAACGCTCGACCGGCACGGGACCGCGATCCGCTCGAAGTGCGTTCGCAGGCCGGCCAGGTTCCGGGGCTTCTCGACAAGCAGCAGGGAAACGAGGATGCTTCGCGGTATTGTCCGGTGTGCTCGCAGCGGCTGGAATCACGCCGTTGTAAATTGATCTGCCCGGTGTGCGGCTATTACATGTCCTGCGCGGACTACTACTAGGACCAAGGCAGAAAGTACAAAGCAGAAGGCAGAAAGTAGAAGGCAGAAAAGAAAGCCGGGCTAAAGCCCGGCATCTACAAAGGCTCGGGAAGGGCACGATATATCGTGCCCCTACAAGAGTTGGCTGTGGCGTGGGGGACGTCTTAGAATTTGACCGCTGGCGGGTCTTCGATTACGATTCATCGCTCCCGGTTTAACCCTGATTTGATAAGCTTTACGGCTCCGGCAAGGGTTGCCGCCGGAACCTCTTTCCGACGAGGAGGAAACTAACGTGGCTTTGAAGATGACCAATCGTGAAGTGGATGGCGTCTCCGTGGTGGCGCTGGACGGGCGCATCGTGCTGGGCGAAGAGAGCAACGCGCTGCGCGAAAAGGTGAAGGGACTCATCACTGCGGGGAAAAAGAAAATCGTCCTGAATATGGACAACGTGACGTTCATTGACAGCGCGGGTCTGGGCACGCTGGTGGCGGCGCATCACAGCGCGAAATCGCAAGGCGCGGGGCTGCGGCTCTGCCACCTTGGCAGCAAGTTCCAGGAAGTTTTGCAAATCACCAAGCTCATGACCGTCTTCGACGTTTACAACACCGAGGCGGAAGCGGTGGCCAGCTTTTCGAAAGGCGCCGGAGCGTAAACCTCCGAGGCACGCTTGGGCTGCGGCGGACCGTCGTCTTGCGCGCTTGCCGTTGCCATGACGGGCTCGGTCTTGTGCGTCTGATATATTCTGTTTTGCAGCAACCCAGGCATGGATTCGCCGCGGACAGACAGGACGTTTATCTACCTAATTTCGATTTCTAATCTCGAATTTCCTAATCCCACATGAAGCCGAAGCCCAAGGCGGCTGCAAAATCGTTCAAGGCCATGCTTGAGCGCATGCGGGGGAACCTCGGCTGGGTGATTATTCGCATCCCTTTTGACGTGGAGAAGGTTTGGGGAGTGCGCGGGCGGCTGCGCGTCAAGGGCGAGATCAATGGATTCGAGTTTCGTACCACGCTCTTTCCATCGCATTATCCTTCGATCCGAGACCTCATTCCCGCCAACAAGGGCTGTCACTTCCTGCTTGTCACTAAGCGCATGCAGGCTGGCGGTGTGGTGCGCGCTGGAAGCACGGCGCAATTTTACCTCGAGCCCGATCTCGAAGCGCCAAAAGCGGTCATGCCTGCGGAATTGAAGCGCGCGCTGTCTCAGGACCGGTCCGTGAAACGCTGGTTCGATAATTTGACTTTTTCGATGCGGAAATGGATCTGCGATGAGGTGGCGCGGCCAAAAGGTGCGGCAACCCGAGTACGGCGCGCAGAGCGATTTGCGGAGCAATTCATGGCCACTTTGGAAGCGGAGCTGGAGCTGCCGCCCATCTTGAAAGCCGCCTTCGCGCGCGATCCGCGGGCTTTTGCGGGCTGGCAAACGATGACCCCTACGCAGCGGCGCTACAACTTGCTCGGCATCTTCCACTACCGCGATCCCGCGTCGCGCGAACGCCGCATCTCGAAAATGTTGGAGGAAGCCGCCGCGAGAGTTGGTAATCGCTCCGATGAACTAAAACACGAAAGAGCCACGGACCGTGGGTCTTTTGAAGAATTGGAATAGTTCAGCTGGAAAAACTCAGCAAGAGCGCAGCGAAGCCGCGAGCTCGAGGTTCGTCTGCAAGCGGCGATCGACCTGGACCGCGGCGTAGCGCGCACACACCACGCGCTCCCGTTCGCTCCAGGCGGCCAGCATGGGAAGCATGCCCAGAGCCTGCACCAGACGGTAATACACGCGCACCATACCGAGACCGCTCTGACTTGGTTTCAAGTCGGGAGTCAGTTCGTGAAGTCCGGCCATGGTTTCGAAATGCTGCGGCAAGAAGCGTCCGTCTTCGACATGTGCGGCAGCGAGCACGCGGTCCGAGACGGGAAGCGCGGCAACGCCTGCCAGCACTGCTCTCCAGTAGTAGAGAGCGAATTGCGACAAGGCCACAACCGAGATCGTGAATAGCATGGCGGCGAACATGTCCTCAGGCTCGTAAGGGATTGTGACAGGTGGAAAAATAGTGTCCAATAGCTCCGAAGTACTAGTGTGGTGGAACGATTAGCCATATCTTATTGGAAATAAAGCATTTGTCTCGAATTGAGAACGGCTTCAGAGAATGCTTGCCTTCGCTGAACGCCCCGCCTATCCTCCCATGCATCAGTCACTTACGGGGGGCATACAGGTCTGGACGTACAAAGGGCACTGGCTAGGGAGGAATGGTCATGGGTCGCAGGCGATGGATGCTCTTCATTAGTGTTGGGATCGGTTTTGTCGCCGTTTGCTGGTTGCTTTCGCATCAAGCTCTGTTTGGCAAACCACCCGAGACGCATGAGGCTGACCGCGCGGCCATCAACAACGTTTTGAAGGCGCAGCAGGCTGCCTGGAATCGCGGGGATGTGGATGCTTTTCTCGTTGGGTACTGGCAGTCGCAGGAATTGACGTTCTCCGGGACCAACGGAGTCGCACGCGGCTGGGACGGCGTGCTCGCGCGCTACAAAAAGAACTATCCGAACCGCGAGGCGATGGGCGAGTTGACTTTTTCGGACTTGGAGTTTCGCTTTCTTGGTTCGGACGCGGCGCTGGTCTTAGGCAAGTGGCACTTGAAGCGCGACATGGGCGACATCGGCGGCGTCTTCAGTCTCGTGTGGCAGAAGTTCCCGGAAGGCTGGAAAATTATTCACGATCACACCAGCACGGTCTCGTTCCCCAACTGATTTCGTAGAAGTCCTTCCCGCCGCCTGTGCTGCGCCCAATCCTGCGCTCTCCATCTAGTTTCGCGAAACGCTATCCCTTGTAAATGCATTTTCCATGTTTGATGAGGTAGTCAAAGATAGGAAATATTGCGCCAACAAGGGCGCCTCCTCCCGCCCCAGCAAGGCCACCGAAAAACGCATTGACGCCTGGGTTGGATTTGCTCTGAACTCCAGCCGCAATTGCCCCTGCTCCCGCGCCTATTCCGGCACCGATCCATGCGTCTTTAGCCTGGTTAGGCAATGTCCGCACTTCGCGGATTTCCGCACGAGGAATGGCTATGGAAATCAAATGAAAAGACCGCCGCTTATGCACCCAGCAGGTTAATTGCTCCTCCGTTGCTCCTTCTACGATGCATGCGTATTTGCGTTGCGCCTTGACGTCGACGTGTGTGCCAGGCTCGAGACTTTCGACAACTCGCCAGTCTCCTTTCTGTGATTGCGCGCCAGACACAGATGGAAAAACTGCGAGCATCGTAAGAAGGGCCAATGCCCGAATAACCTTGCACCCTGTCATGAAAACCTTGCGCGATTTCCGCCAATTCATGTTTCTCACCCCTTGCTCAACGGTGAAAGCAATCGGCGAACCAGATCCTAGAGGCAGGGCGAAAATGTGAATTGGCAAAGAGCAGTACGGATGTCAGTTTTGGATGAACACAGAAGAGGATGAAACTCCAGGTGCAAAAGACTGGGCACTTTGCCGCTATCAGAGAATTTCTAGGATTTCCTCGTAGCGTTTGAACGGGGGGATCAGATAGGCGCCGGCAAGTTCTGTGCGGGCCCAGGCGAGCATCTGGCGGGCGACCTGGAAGCCACAATCGCGCGCGGACGCTCCGGCGGATTCCATGGACTTCAACAAGGGCTCGGGAATCACGATGCCGGGCACTTCGTTATTCAGGCGCAGGGCCTGCTTATAACTGTTCAGCGGCCAAACGCCAATCATCACGGGAATGGGGGGGTTGCCCCCAAGTTTTTTCAAAAAGGCGTGCCAGTGTTCGGGGTCGAAGAGCGGCTGTGTCATTGCGAAGTGCGCCCCGGCTTCGACTTTGGCGTGGAAACGCGTTATTTCACTGTCGAGATCGTCGGCGACGGGGTTCAGCGCGACTCCAATCGCAAAATTCGTCGCCCCGCCCAGCGTCTTGCCCGCCCAGTCCGTTCCTTGATTCAAGCGGCTGAGCACTTTCACCAGGCCCACAGAATCCACTTCGTACACGCCGCTAGTTTCCGGGTAATCGCCGACGGACGGCGGGTCGCCGGTGATCGCCAAAACGTTGCGAACGCCTCCGACGGTCCAAGCGCCGAGCAGAGCGGCTTGCAAACCAATGATGTTCTGGTCGCGCGTGGTCAAATGCGGAACGGTTTCCACGCCGCGCGCTTCGAGCGCACCCGCAACAACGAGGGCATCCATGCCCACCCGCGCCATCGCTCCGCTGTTGATGTCAATGGCGTCCACTTTTTGCGAGGCCATCACTTTGTCCACTTGCTCGAAAATGCGGTCGAGGGAAAGGCCCTTGGGCGGATCTATTTCGACGCAAACGGCGAATTCCTTTTTCTTCAGCTTCTTCCAGAATTGGCTCTCCGGCTCGCGCTGTGAAACCGGCGCCGGCTTGGCCACGGGTTCAGCAACCGGCGTCGCCGGATGGGTCTTCGCGGGTCGCAGCGATTTGACGGCCTCCGCCATGGCATGAATGTGCGCAGGTGTCGTACCACAGCATCCGCCGAGAATCCGGACGCCGAGCGCCGCAGCTTCGCGCGCAAACAACGCGAAATACTCCGGTGAAGATTTCGGATACACGATGCGATCGCCTTCACGCTTCGGAAATCCTGCGTTCGGCATGCCGCTGATGCGAATGTCATCGACTGACGCGAGTTCCTGAAGGATCGGCAGCAGCGCCTGCGGACCCAAGGTGCAATTCGCGCCAATCACCTGCACATTTTTGTTTTTTAGCTGGGCCGCGGCACCCGAGGGACGAATATCACCGTGCGTCGTGCCTTCTTCCGAATACGTGAGCTGGGCCACGATAGGCAGGCCGGAAAACGAGCGGATCGCGTCCACCGCCAGAAGCACTTCTTCAATGTAAGAAAAAGTTTCTAAGATGTAGAAATCCACGCCCCGTTCTTCGAGCGCCAGCGCTTGCTCGTAAAAAACATCCAGAATCTCTTTGTCGTCCGGATGACGCGCTTGCACGCCGAGCCCGAGCGGGCCAATCGAACCGGCGATCAGCACTTCGCGCGCAGCAGACTCGCGGGCCTCACGCGCGATTTTCACCCCGCGGCTGTTCAGGCGTTGCACTTCATCGCCAAGTCCCAGCGGCGCGAGCTTGAAGCGATTCGCGCCGAAAGTGTTTGTCTCGATGATTTGCGCGCCCGCTTCGATGTACGCCTGGTGTACTCGAAACACGGCCTCTGGCTCCGTAGCGTTCAGTTCGTCGAAGCACCGCTGCGGCCCTACAGCTTCGTGCAACATCGAGCCCATCGCTCCATCGGCGATGAGAATCGCGTCTTTCAGCCGCTGATTGAAATCATGAATTTTCAAACTAAAGCCGTCCTGTTTGATGAAATTGAACGCGGCGAATCACGCTCAGCGCTTTTGTTCCATGAGCGAGGCGACCGTGCTCATGAGGTCGTATTTGGTGAGAATTTCAAAATGCGAGTTGCCCATGTCCACAAAAACAGCGGGATTCTCGTGGCTTAAAATGTGCGTCACACGCTCGACCGGAGCGGTTTTCGGCACCTGCGGCAGCGGATTGCTCATCACTTCGCGCACCACGAGTTTGCGCAAATCCTTGCCTTGCAATGCGAGATTCAAAATCTGGTCCTCGTAAATCGTGCCGATGGGTGTGTTTTCCTCGAACACGGGAATTTGCGAGATGTCCTGGTCCTGCATGCTCTTCAGCGCGTGAAAAACCGTTTGGTACGGCCGCGCGATCACAAGTTCGCGGACTTTTCCGGCAGAATGTTTGGCTTTCACCACTTCCGCCGCGGTAATTTGCATCGCCGCGTCCACGTAGCCGCGCTCGCGCATCCATTCGTCGTTGTAAACCTTGCTGAGGTAGCGCATGCCCGTGTCTGGCAGCAACGCAACCACGAAATCGTTGGGTCCGAGATTTTTCGCCAGCCTCAGCGCGCCGGACATACATCCGCCGCCGGAGCCGCCGGTGAACAGCCCTTCCAGCTTCGCCAAACGGCGCGCCACGACGAAGCACTCTTCGTCGTCTACCTGAATAATTTCGTCAAGAATCTTCAAATTCATTGTGGTCGGAAAAAAATCTTCGCCGATGCCTTCCACGACGTAGGTTTTCGCCTTGATCGTCGTTCCGGTCTTTACGAAGTCGTAGTACAGCGATCCGTACGGGTCGACGCCGACAATCTTCACGGACGGATTCTTTTCCTTCAGGTATTTCCCGGCGCCGCTGATGGTGCCACCCGTGCCAAGCCCGCAAACGAAATGCGTGATTTTGCCTTCGCTGTCTTCCCAAATCTCCGGGCCCGTTGTCTGATAGTGCGCCTCAGGATTCATCGGATTATCGTACTGATTCGGGTAATAGGAATTGGGGATTTCGCGGGCGAGTTTTTTCGCCACCGAATAGTAACTGCGCGGATCCTCAGGCTCGACCGCCGTCGGACACACAATGACTTCCGCGCCCAGCGCCTTCAGCAAGTCCACTTTTTCCTTGGACTGCTTGTCCGTGGTGGTGAACACGCATTTGTAGCCGCGCACCGCCGCCACCAGCGCCAGTCCCATGCCGGTATTTCCGGAAGTGCCTTCGATGATCGTGCCACCGGGTTTGAGCAAGCCGCGTTTTTCCGCGTCATCAATCATAGTGATTCCGATGCGGTCCTTCACCGAACCACCCGGGTTGGTGAATTCTGCCTTCACGTACATTTGCGGCTTGAGGTCTTTGTTAATGCGGTTCAGGCGCACCAGGGGCGTGCGCCCGACGGCCTCCAGAATGTTGTTGCACTTCATCCCTTGTCCTGGCCTCTTTCGCCCGAGTCTTTCGGTTGTTTCGAGTTCTCCGCGAACGTGTATTCAGTTTAGCATCATAGCCAAACGCGCGGACAATTGCCGCCGCCCAGTGTCGCAACAGCCGCGAATGCATTATGCTTTCTGACACGCCAAAGAGTGCGATAGCGCAAGAAATCGAGCCCAAGGAGAATCGCAAACCCAAGGAGACTGGCAAATGGACCGGCTGAATATTTCGAGCGGAGCGCCGTGGGAACCGATTGTCGGCTACTCGCGCGCCGTGCGCATAGGCAATGCCATCACGGTTTCCGGGACAACGGCGACGGGTCCCGATGGCAGGATAGTCGGCGTGGGCGACGCGCGCGCGCAAACCATACAAACTATCCGCAACATCGAGGCCGCGCTCGCCAAGGCCGGCGCAACCCTGAAAGATGTGGTGCGAACCCGCATCTACGTGACCAACATTTCCGAATGGGAGAAGGTCGGGCGGGCCCACGGAGAATTTTTCGGAGAAATCCGTCCCGCGACAAGCATGGTTGAAGTGAGCAAGCTGATTTCGCCCGAGATGCTGGTCGAAATCGAAGCGGACGCGGTTATTGGCTGAGGTAGGAAGTAGAGGAGGTAAAGGGAGTAAAGGAGAAGAACCAACCGAGGCGCACTCGTTACCTGGGGCTGCGGTGTTGCAAACGATAGCTACTAGGCATGGCACAGTGGCTAAAGCACTCTCCTTCGTGTCCTTTACTTCTTTCATTTTTTTGCTTCCGTTACTTCGTTTCAGGAGCGCTCTTGCCGGCTAACGAAAAAAATGCTTCGCCTGCGCTGTACGATTCGTTCATCGCGGACTACTACGACGAATCGCCGATCGTGCGGCAGCGTACGCAGGACGTGACGTTTTATCGCGATGTGGCGCGCGAATTTGGCGACCCGGTGCTCGAACTGGGCTGCGGCACCGGGCGCGTTACCATGGCGCTCGCGCAAATGGGGAAACGCGTCACCGGCCTCGACCTTTCGGAACGCATGCTGGAACGTGCCGCGAAGAAGCGAGCCGCTCTGAACAAAGAAGAACGCGAGCGCGTCCACCTTGTTCAGGCCGACATGACCCAGTTTGAGCTGGGCGAAAAATTCCAGCTCGTCATCATCCCCTTCCGCCCTTTCCAACACTTGCTCGAAGTTCGCGACCAGGTCGCCTGCCTGGAGCGCGTGCGCAAACATCTACGGCCGGGCGGGCGGCTGATCCTCGACGTGTTCCAAACCGACGCGGAGCGCATGCACGATCCGGTGCACATGCGCGAATCGCCGCTGATCGAATACAAGAGCCACGACGGCAAGCAAGTGCGCATCAGCGAACGCGTGGCCGCATTTCACCGCGCGGAGCAGCGCAACGACGTGGAGATGATTTACACCGTCGAGCATCCCAACGGAAAAAAGGAGCGCTTGGTGTTTGCCTGGCCGCTGCGGTATTTCTTCCGCTATGAAGTCGAGCATCTGCTGGCGCGCTGCGGCTTCCGCGTCTCTGCCGAGTACGGCGATTTTGACCGGTCGCCTCTCCGTGACAATTCCCCCGAAATGATCTTCATCGCCGAACCCGGCTGGTAACAAAAACGATTGAACACTTTGAGTAGTGGGGGGGGTACACACCCACCCCACTGTTGTAAAGATTTGAAAACAAAAGGACTTGCAAATTGCCACTGTTGTAAGTTGTTGAAAACAAAGGAAGGGAGGGAGGGGTGAAACCAAGGTGGCGCGAGCAAACGAAAGTCAAAGCGGCTGGGCCACTGAGGGGAATGGCGGGCACGAAGTCGAGAGTTCACGACCCATGATAGGCACATCTTAGATATTTTGTCAAGTCCTTTCTTAGTACTAGTAAGATTTGCCCACGGGGCGTCATTCGAACAGGATTGGCGTAAGTGGAAGAAAACACACGGGTAGAGTGTGCAGTAGGGAGGGCAAATGCCGAGGCGATGATGGACAGGGGGAGTCTGCCACCGAAGGTCGCCTTTTTCCCAACGCTTCAACGCCGGGCTGAAGTCCGGCCTATACAAGAGTTGCGACCGTAAACCTGGTTCGCGGA
The DNA here is from genome assembly GCA_035280045.1 of Candidatus Acidiferrum sp. Taxonomy (GTDB): domain Bacteria; phylum Acidobacteriota; class Terriglobia; order Acidiferrales; family UBA7541; genus Acidiferrum. The sequence goes on along the minus strand of DATEGP010000136.1, from coordinate 27,647 downwards.
TTTGTTATTTGCGTTTGGCGTGGAAGACGCCGTTGGGCTGGTTAAAGATGGCTTCGGCGACTTTGCCCGAAGCGTCCATATGGAAATCCACGCTGAAGCCGGGCAGCTCCTTTATGTCGAACGACAATTCTTTCCGTGGAACCAGCTCGTACACGGGTTGGCCGGGCACGGTGAGGCGCAAAACGTCGCCGGCCACTGCGAACGTGATGGTTTGGTCGTTCAGGAGGTAGTCGCCGGCAAGTTTTTGCAGGGTATCTTTTGAAACCTTCGCGGGAGCGCGAGTGAAAACAATGTCCTCGCCAAGAGAAGGCTCGAGGCTGGCAGCGATGCGGTCAATGTCGCCCTTCTTGTTCATCTCAAACTGAAACTTTTCGCCGGCTGCGAAGCTGTCGTTCTCTTCGGGAACTTGAAAAACGTCGTAGTGATAGTGTTCGAGCGGATAGGGGCCGAGTTTGTTGAGGCTTAGTTCGAGTGCATCGCCCTTCAAGGCAACTTTGACGCTGCCGTAACCCGGATTCTCGTATTCACCGGCGTAGTCCACGAGATTGTGCGAAGGATGCGTTCCGGTCTTGCGATCCGTGGGCTTATTCTTTTTTGCCTCTTCCTCTTCTTTCTTGCCTTTGGCTTCGAGGGCCTTGAAACGATCGAACCAGGGCATAGGATCGAGACCAAGCAGCCTGTCGTAGACGTTGTAGGCCAGGACTTCCGGCGTTTGGCCGTTGGGAAGGTTGGTAAGGACTACGATGCCCATGTGATCGTCGGGAAGCATAGAGAGCAGAGCATAGAAACCGTCGATTCCGCCGTTGTGCCAGACCAGATTGTGCCCGCGATATGCGGTAGCCACCCAGGCCAGCCCGTAACTGAAATGTCCGAGCCCGGGCATGCTGAAGGCGGGCGGCGGATCGGGAATGGCCGTTTGCGGGCTGTGCATTTCGCGCAGGTCGCTTTCGGCGACAATTTGTTTGCCTTCGTACTTGCCGTCGCCGAGCTGAAGAATCAAATAGTGTGACATATCGTCCACGCTGGAGTTGATGGAGCCTGCGGGGCCAATCGCGTCAATGTTGTGGTAGGGAACTTTGGTGACAAGGTCTTTTTTCAGCTCGTAACCCAGCGCATGGTCGCCGGTTTTTTCGATTTCGGTGACGGATAAATCGGAATGAGACATTCCGAGTGGGGCGAAAATCTTTTGGCGGATGGCGCCTTCCCAACCCAGGCCGGTGAGCTTTCCTTCGAGGTACCCCATGGTCATAACGGTGAGATTGTTGTACTGGTAGGCGCTGCGAAAGCCTTTGTTGGGTTTTAGCTCGTGGAGGCGGGCGACGAGGTCAGCGCGGCTGAAGCCGGAGGAATACCAGACGAGGTCGTGGCGGGGAAGGCCGGTGCGATGCGAGAAAAGGTCGCGGGGAGTGGCCTGCTCGCTGGCGACGGGATCGTTCATCTGAAATTCGGGGAGATAGCTGCGGACGGGCTTGTCCCAATCCACTTTGCCTTCGTTTTTGAGAATGGCGAAGGTGAGCGCGGTGAAGGATTTGGAGATGGAGCCGATGGGGAAAAGCGTCGCGGTGGTAACGGGAAGCTTCTGCTCGAGGTCGCGATAGCCGTAGCCCTTGGCGTAGATGACTCTGCCGTCTTGCACAACGGCGAGGGCCACGCCGGGGACCTTCCATTGCTTCATGGCGTTGGCGGCCAGGTCGTCGAGGCCTTGGAGCTTGGCGGCAGGAGACGCGACCGCAGGAGTTGGCGCGGAGACGGCAGGCTTTTTCTTGGAAGTCTGGGCAAAGCTGGGCGACGCCAAGAATATGGCGGACAAAAACACTGCTAGCGCTGGTTTCCGCATGGCTGTCCTTTCCGTCATGTCGAAGATTTAGAATTCAATCCGAAGGCCGAATTGCCCTTCGCGGCCCGGCAACCTTTGCGCCACGGTTCCAAAAATGGGCTCTCCCGGGGTCAGAGGCGAATTGTTTTCGTTTATGTTGATTGCGGCAGGATTCGCGCGGTTGAAGAGGTTGAAGAATTCAAAGAGAGCCTGGGCCCTCACGCGCTCGGTGATATGGAACGATTTCGCGACACGCAAATCCATGTTTACGAACTGTGGCGCTGTGAAGGCGTTGCGGCCTGTTTTCAGGTCTCTGCCATTGAAGGTTCCATTGGCGTCCACATCGACAGGTGCAAGAGCACTCTGCGTATAGCGGAACCCGCTCTGCGCGCGGAACAGGCTGCTGACCTGGATTTTCCAGGGAAGTTCAACCAGCCCGTGGGCCTCAAAGGTATGGCGCAGAGCAAAATCGGAAGGCCCCTTGTCCAGCAGCGCGCCATTGTAAAAAGTGCCTTGTTTGGGAACAAAGGCACCATTACAGGCTGTGAACGAATTGCTCGCGTTGTTCTGGCCCGCGCAAGAACCGGAGCCGGGATCTGTGACCAGCGGAATAACTCCGCGGAAGCTATCCGTGGGGTAGCCGTTACCCCCGCCAATGGCGCCGGTGCCGAGATCGGAGTTGAGCGCATCATCATTCTCGGAAACGTAAGCGTAGCTGCCGCCCACGGTAAACCGGCGGCTCATACGCTTTTGAAAGGACAGGACGCCACCATCGTAGGCGCCGCCGTACCAGGGCCCGAACCCGTTGACCTGGCTTGCGGGCGGTATGCCGGTTATGCGTGCATCAAAGGGGAGATTGGTCTGGCGATTGCCGAGGATATTGATAATATCTTTATGATAATAATCTACTGAAATCGAAAAATCAGTGCTGATCTGGCGCTGAACGCCTAGAGTGTAGCTCCGGCTGTAGGGCGTGGCGAAGCTCGGATCGACGGTTACAGGAAAGCTACCTGGAGTAAGGACGTTGAAAGACAGGGTACCAAAAGGACCCCAGAACCAGAAACCGCCCGGCTTGCTGATAGCGGCGTCAGCGGCGGCGAGGAACTGGTCGGGAGCCAGGCCAGAGAGTTGCTGGACGTTGCTTTGGCTGACGGGGACATTGGCAGGAATGGGCGTGAGCCCGATGTTATTGAGGTGATCAATCCCATAAAGCGTTGAAGTATCTCCGGGGATCACACCGGCGAAAGGACATGTGGCGCCAGAGGCGGCAACCTGCGCGTCGGTCATAAAGGTGGATTGGCATACGCCAAACAGATCAGGAGCAAGTGTAGGAACGCCGTAAAAGAGGCGAGGAAAAGAAAGAGGCTGGGTTAAGCGAATATCCGCGCCGCCAAAGCCTGGGATGTCGCGGACGAGGCCGAGGCGGAAGTGATCGTAGAAGAGGCCAAAGCTGCCCCGAACAACAGTTTTTGGCGTGGCGGACCATGCGAAGCCAATGCGCGGAGAAACATTGTCGGTTTTCTGGAAAGCAGAATCGTAATCCCAGCGAAGGCCACCGTTAATGGTCAGGTTGCGGACAATCTTCCAGTCGTCCTGGACCCACAGACCGTCGAAGTTGTTGCGCAGCTTGATTTGGTTTGCTTGAGGAGTAAGGCCACCGATGGTTAGAAGGAGGAAGAAACCGGCGTTGACAGGCCCAAACTGCTGATAATCGGCTTGCGTAGCAAAGAGTTGATTCTGCTGGCCATTGGCTTCGACTCCGTCTACATGAGTTCGCTCGAAGTCCCAGCCAACCTTTAGGGTGTGGCGATTGACGGTTTTGGCGAGACTGACGCCTGCGATTCCATACTTCTGCTCTAGAGTAGAAGGCGTAAACGTCGCGCCGTAGCTAAACTGACCTTGGTCGCCAAAAATCCCACCCGTGGTGAAGCTGCTGAAGAGGTTGAACAGGGTGTTGGGGCCAGCCTGGGGATGCGCCGGGCTGTCAAGCGTGGGCTCGTCGCGATATTGACCACGCACAGTGAGGATGAAGGGGCTGGCGGAGCCGAACGTGATGGTATCGCTGAAACCCAGAAAGAGATTGCGGTCGCCGAGATTCGTGCGCGTAGACGGAAGGTTGTTTGAGGCGGAAAGGGGATTCGTACTGTTGACGTGGACGTTCGTGTAGTTCATCTGTTCGGTGATGTGGTGATTACGGAGGACCTGATCAAATTTCACGAAAGCGCGGGCTTCGCGGTCCGTCGTAGGTTCGTTGTAGGTCTGTTCACTATTAATAAGGAATTGCGGAGTGTTTTGCGGAGGCACGAAATTCAACTGGCGGTTTTCGTGAATGCCCTCGGCGGAGCCGAACCAAAATGCTTTGTCGCGAACCATCGCACCGCCGCCGGCGACATCGTAATCCCAGCGCAAAAGATAGGGCACATTCGGCGCGCCCGGAATATCGGAACTGTCGAAAGCATTGTTGCGGTGGTAGGCAGAGGCTAGGCCATGCAGATCATTGCCGCCGGATTTCGTAATCACGTTGACGACGCCGCCGGAAGCGTGACCGAACTCGGCTTTGTAGCCGGTGGTGATGACCTGGAACTCGGCGATGGTGTCCTGATTGAACTGAGCGGCGGGTCCGCCAGCAAGTTCGTTTTGGTTGGATTGACCGTCGATGAGGAAACCAGTGTTGTTCGCACGCTCGCCGAGGACGGGCGTGGCGTTGTCGCTATGGAGGTCGGCTTGACGGTTAATGGCTACGCCTGGGACCATCTGCATCAAGTCGAGGTAGTTTCGCCCGTTGAGAGGCATGTCCACGATCTCCCTGGGTGCAATGGTTGCGCCTTCCGATGAGGAGGTTGTCTCAAGGAGGGGGATCTCCGCAGTAACTTCGACTCGCTGCGCAACGGCGCCAACTTCGAGAGAAGCGTTGAATTTGACCGTGCGATTCAAAGTAATTTCGAGGCCTTTGAAAACTTCGGTACTGAACCCATCATGAGAAACCGTTACTGAGTAAGTGCCCGCCGGGAGAAGAGCGATCTGATAATTTCCGTTGGAGTCCGTTGTAGTCTTCTTGCTGACGGCCAGGGTGTCGGCGGTCACGCTTACTTCCGCGCCGGAAATCGCCAGGCCTTGATGGTCCGTCACAGTCCCCTCAAGAGTTGACGTGGTCTGCGCGCGGAGGGCGGGCGGGAGAAGGATTGTTCCCAGAAGGAGACAGAGGACCGGCAGCCGAAACACTCTTGGAACCGAAGATCTGCGGAACGAGGAATCAGAGAAAGCAAAGCTGGAGCGATTCATGAAAGCCTCCCACCCAAGGTTGGCAGTTCTGCGCCAATTATCAGGCCCATGGTGTTCCACGAATGTACACGCGGGGCCTTGTGCAACAGATGATGCAAGGAACGCGCGGTTCCCGATGCGCGTAACTCTAGGGGCGAAGAAGGATTCTGTCAAGCCATTTTGGCAGCAGGAAACAGCTGGGCGGAAAATGCAACAAATGTTTCGCCTAGAATCAAGCGGGGGGATTTCAGTAAGAATAAAGGCGTCTGCAAGAACGGAAATTCCTGAACGACGGATTTAGGAGAGATTTCTCTCTACGCAGGCCGACGCGTTCGCGGGAGCGAACGCGGATGAAGAGGTCGGCCTGCTCCGCTCGAAATGACAGAAGGCGAAGTTACCACTTGGCGCGGATGCGGTACTTCAGGACCGAGGTGCCGTCCTTGGCGACTGGTACGCTGAATTGGGCAGCAAAGGCTGCGGTCTTCATGTACTTGTAAGTGGAAGAAAGCATTTCCCAGTCGCCGCCGATAGGTTCGTTGACCTGGACGACGATGGGCGTGTCCTTGTGGTTGCGCAGGGTGACTTCGTATTCGAATTCCCAGGTGTGGGTATCCACGTGCTTGAAGTCGGTCTGCTTGTGTTCGGCGACGACGTCAAAGGCGTTGCCGATGTGGATGCTGACCTGCTCGTCCTTGGGCGTGTGGTCGATGCGGTCTTCGCCGGCGAAAAGAATGCCGCCTTTTGAATCTTTCTGGTAAACGCGCACGTTGCCGGCGGGCAGAGGGATGCCCAGGCCGTTTTTCTCTTCGTTTTTGAATTTGTAGTAGACGAGGACGGGATCTTTCAGCGGCGCGCCGGGAGCTTGCTGGCTGCGGTAGTAATAATACTGACCGTTGACGACGAAAACCTTTTCAACGGGAATGCCGGAACCCTGGAGCAAGCTGATCTGTTTGGTTTCTTTGTCTTCGACGGAAGTTTTGCGGCCCAGAGTGTAGAGATGGTATTCGCTGAATGCTTCCTGCTGGAACTGCGGAGCGGCCGCCTTGGACGCCACCATTTCGCGGGCCATGTCCAGACGGCCATTGACTGCCTGAGGGAGACGATTCAGGTCACCGGCGACAAGCTGGAGATGCGCGTTGTGAAAGGCGGTGCCGCTGTTGTTGGTGACGGTGACCCAGCCATCGAGGTCTGCGTTCTTTTCGTCGCGCGCAACAGTGAGAACATAATCGGCATTCCAAGAAAGATTGTTCGCCAGGTAAGAAGCCTCGATCTGCTGCTTGCGCGGGCCGGAGTTTTCGAGCGACATGAGCAGCGTAGGGCGGTCGTAAAGGTTCGCTGGAACTTCGGGGAAGCGATAGCTTTCGGCGAACGCCCCGGTGACGATGTCATTGCCGATTTTCCAGACCGGCCCGTTGTTGTCGGAGAGCAGGATGGCCTTGATCTCTTCGTGCTTGGTGGTGTTGTTGTCCATGTACGAGCGCACCAGCGTAACTTCCTTGCCGACGTATTTGTGGAGAAGCTTGGCCGGCTCGAGGAGATCGTATTCGTAGTTTTGCTCGATGACCCCGAGCTTGTCGGGGTCGGTGAGCGAGCGGAAATGCACGGTGGCGGGATTGACGGTGGCGGCGATGTCCATGAACTTCAGGCGAAACGTGCCGCTTGGAAGAGTGAGATTGCGAACATCGCGGACCAGAGCAATGTTGGAATTGTAAACGGTAACGTTGAGGTCGGTTTGGTCGTTCAAGCTGGTGGATTGATCAGCGGCGTGACTGGCTTCCTTTTCCTGGGCCGCGGATACTCTATTGTTACGAGCCGCGGGATAGGCGATCACTGCGGTAGCCGTTAGCACGGCGGCTGCCGACATTGCAGCGAACCATCGCGCGCCGGGCTGGGTTCGGGGGATTTTCATTCACTTTCTCCTCAATCGGAATTTGCCTTCTCCCTTAGAACGCAACACGACGGATTTCTTGCAGGCGCACTCCAACGCATCGATGAGTTACTCAAAGGCGGCGCAGCATGCTGCGCCTCTACAAGTAATCGGGCGACTAGAATTCGCCATCATTGCGCTTGCGCGGGCTTCCAGGTGACGCCCCCGTCGGAGGTTTCGAGGATTTTGGTATTGGCAAGATTCCAGATGGTGGCGTGGAGGGCGTCGCTTGCCCGAACGCCGCCCAAATCTTCCTGGTCAAGCGGGGAATGCACAACGGTCCAATGCGATCCTGCGTCGGTGGTGAGAAGAATCGTTCCGGCTTGGCCAACGATCCAGCAGACCTTTTCCGAAGGAGCAGAACCGGTGGTCAATTCGGCGGACACATTGCTGACCTGGCGCGACCACGAAGCGCCGCCATCACTGGAAAATTCAATCATGCCGAGGTGGCCAACACGCCAGAGGGCTTTCTTGTCCGGGGTAGAAATCAAACGGAGGCTGAAAGCAGCTGCTGTTTTCAGGGCAGCGCCATCCCTATAAGCCATTACTGAAGGAGGCGCAGGCTGGGGCGCGGCCGGAGCCCGATACTCGAGGGGAGGCGATTCAGACTTGGATTTCTTCGTTTTCTCAAGATGCTTGGATGGATTGGGGCCAGAGATTTCCTGCTGGTTTAACTGATTTTGCTGCACTTGCTGGTTTTGTAGTTGACCATTCGCGGTGGGGGCTTGCACTTCCACTGTTTCAGACATAGCTCCTGCAACTGCGGCTTTGGCATCTTGGGCAGGCTGGTTTTGGCCACGATTCGCAGCGGCCAAAGAATCGACCGCGGTATCAGCGCGAGCGCCAGCCTCTTTGTCGACCAGTGGTTCGGATCGACTGAGTCGGCCCCGCGAAGCCGGCTTTTCGAATTGTTTCAGGCTCTTTGCTTCCGGCGCAGGCTCTGCAGGTACAGTTTCGCTCACCGCGCCTTGGTCCTTGGAAGCGCGTGCGACTTCTTCCGCAGGGACAGATTGCCGATCATTGTGGGCAACTGACGGCGGTGACACCGGCGGTTCCAACTTAGCTGTTGTAACTTCGGGAGTCTTTATCTGTAGTGGGCGATTCCCATGCCAAGCAACCCAGATCAGCAACCCCGCGGCAAGCGCCCCTGCAGGAGCCAGCCATTGCCAGCGCACTCGGCGCGAAATCGGTTTGACAGGCGATTTTGCCGGAGGTGTCAGAGGGGATCCCTTTTGGGAAGGAATTGATTCCCGTGCAGCTGCAGTTGCGCGAGCAACTCCTGGAAGGACCTCCTCCCTTTCACTTGGTTGGACCGGAATCGAATCCGTGGCCTCGAGCTCGGCAAGAATCGCCTGGCAACGGGCGCAGCCCGCGATGTGTTCTTTCCACGAATTCATTTCCTCAGGGAGAAGCGATCGCTCGTGATAAGCGGCGAGCGTGTCAGACTCCGGGCAATGGAGAGCCCCCGTGCCGACGCGCAAGTGATTGACGAGGAATCCGCCCAAAACCGCGTCGAACTTTTTGTCTTCTTCAGCAGCCATCCCTGCATCTCTCCTAATTAGAACGGGCCTTACAGACTTCTCTTGCACGCCTCAGGTCAACCATCCTGCGGAAGCGATTTGGCCACGCCGGAGCGAGGCGGGATTGCCTCCAGCAATTGTGAAAAATCGAAGGGCCAGGCTTCTATGGCGTATTCAAAACAAAGCCGGATTTGGGCATCATCGAGACCGGCCTGCCCATCATGACCTGGGTACGCGTGAGGCCCATTTTTCGCAGCGCAGCCGGACTTGAGAATAGCGATAACTCTCTCCTTCAACTCCTGGCGAACGCGCTCGAGCTTGCGCGACACAGTAGCTTCATGCTCGTTCATGGACTTGCCGATCTCAGCCAAGGTGAGGTCTTTCAGGTAGTAGGAAACGAGACGGGTGCGATCGAGCTGATTTAAGGAGGAGATGGCTTGCTTAAGCGCATCGGCTAACAGGCGAAGGTAGCGCGAGCGGTTAGGATCGGCCGGTTGCCAATTCGAACGGAGTTTTGGCGGGAGAGCTTTTTCCGTACCCTCGTCGTCCTCCAGACTCTCCAAACGCTTCTCCTGCCGCAGTACGTCGATGTAGCGTTGAGCAAGAACGGCCCGCAGCCACGTGGAAAGCTTGCTGCGGCCATGAAAATGGTTGAAGAGAGAGACGCGACCAATGGTGGTCTCCCGGCCATAAAGTGTGGCGTACAAGGAGTCGGCGAATTCACGGGCGTAGGGATCGCTCGCCGGGCGCCTGGTAATGGCGGCGGCCGCGGAATAAAGATATTGCTTATGCGTCGCGAAAAAATGTTCCCAGGCGCACTCGTATCCCGCAGCACAAGCGCAAGCCAAAGCAAGATCTTCCAGGTGAAGGGACCCAAGATAATCCTCGACTTTTTGGCGAGGAGGTGACTCGGCGGCAAAACGCTTGGCGACGCTGCGCTCGAGAGAAAGAACGAATCTCTCCAATGAGAGTCCCCAACGAGCCGCCTGAGACTGAGCGTAAAGCTTTTCGACGAGAGAAGCGGAACCATCAAGAAGCCGTAAAAGACCGGGACGAAACTCGGCACTTTGCTTTGTGGTCTCTTTTGGCATGGCAAGAATCTAGGGTAATCCCCGTATATCGACCAACGCCCGGGAATTCCCTTGCATCCTAGAGGATAGCCCTATGGGCGGTAATTTGGTGAGCAAAACCCAAACCACCGGAAACAAATTGGAGTATCCTAAGGGCTGTGTTGCGATCTCGGCCCCGCAACTGGAACCGCCTCGCCGGGGTTAGAAAATAAGGTGTGCTGTGGTGCGCTCACGGGAGCATTAGCGACTTCGCGTCGTTGGTACCAAAGTTCTATTCGGCATCTCTCAGCCTCGTAAGTACTCTGGTACTGCCAAAAGCGCACTTCCTAATTTGCCAGCGGAACTTGGGACGCTAGGTACCCCTGGAAATCCCTGTTCCCTGGACGGAATTTAACGAGGCGGCACGCGGATGACCACGATGATTGTAGATCCACCACGCAGAACGACCATGGGTGTTGGCCTTCAGTCCAACCGCGGCCGTGCTGGCGATCCCCAAGCCTGGAGAAAAGCCATTGGCACGAGGCCTGTGAGCGCTCGCCTGGCATTGCTTCCCGAACCCGAACGACGCTGGGACCGCATCGGTGTTAGCGCATTTGGTCAAATTGCCGTCATCGCCTTTCTTCTGCTTATCCCCCTGATTTTCCCGGAACAAATGAAGACGGCCCTCAACCTTAGGCCTACGGAGATCATGCAGCCAGTCACATTGATTCCAGTCGCTCCACCTCCTCCGCCTCCTCCTGAAATCAAGAAGGTCTTGCCAAAACCAAAGGCAGTTGAGCCGCGGCCGGAACCTCCGAAGCTGAATCCGCGCCAAGAGCACGTGTTCCTGACAGCGAAAGCGATACAGCCCGAAATTAAGAAGGTGGAAGTGAAGCCGGTGGAGTTGAATCCGCAGTTTGATCAACCAAAGGCGATAAATACGGACGCAAAGCAGCCGAAGCGTCCAAAGGATGACGTTAAGGTCGGGATGATGTCGACCGGCAGCGCCGCGCCGGCAACCGTTGTCGCTCCTCTGAACAAAGTGCAAACGGGCGGCTTCGGCGATCCCAATGGAATACCAGGAAAGGGCGACCCGAATCACGCAACCAACGTGAATCGCCTCGGCTCGCCAGCCCTTCCCGGCGGGGACGGCTACGGAAACGGTACGGGAGGCGCTAAGGGGATTCGTGGCACGGTTGCAAGCACAGGCTTCGGCAATGGGACCGCAAATCCTCCACCCAGTAAGAAGACCGGCACTGTCCAAGCCGGCGGCTTTGCGGACCAGACGGTTGCAACGGAAGCTCCGAAGAAAAGGGCGGCGAGCAGCGAAAACCCCACAACGTCCGTGGACATTACTGAAAAACCGCGTCCGGAGTACACCGCAGAAGGGCGCAGCATGAAGATTGAAGGTGACGTTGTCATTGACATGGTATTCCTTGCAAATGGGACCGTTCAGGTAAACCGGGTCATCAGTGGTTTGGGTCACGGGCTCGATGAGGCCGCCATGCGTGCGGCGCAGCAAATCAAGTTCAAGCCGGCAAAGCGCGATGGCCAACCGGTGGATTTCCCAGCGCGCGTACGAATTGAATTCCGCTTGGCTTACTGAGGAGAAAGAAGATGCGTAGAGTGGCAAGAGTTGTTTTAGGGGTGGTGCTAAGCGGGTTGGGAACGATGGCTGCAGCGATGCCTGCGGCGGCCCAGCAAGCGCGGACCATGTCGGACGTGATTGACCGTGTCATTACCAATGAAAACCGGTCGATCCAACAAATCCGCCAATATTCGCCGCTGGTTGAAACTTACATCCAAAACCAGAGGCCGGACAAGGACCTCGGCACAGTTCCGGCGGGCGACAAATATTTTCTTGGCCGTGCCGACTTTTCGAAAGGCGTGGCGCTAGTTTCCCTGACAGATACGAATGGCAAAGGCAAGAAACTCTTTGGCGCCATCGGCAACTTCTTTTCGTTCTCGGCGGAATTTGTGCCCGGTGGCTTCCTGCAGATGATTTTCATTGATACCAACGGCTTTGACAAACAGCACTATAAGTTCGATTATGTGCGCCGCGAATTTCTAGGCGAAGTGCGCTGCCTGGTGTTCGACGTTACGCCAGTGGAAAAGTCCGGGAAGGGGCGCTTCCTGGGCCGCATTTGGGTTGAGGATCAGGATTACAACATCGTGCGGTTTAACGGCGGATACGGCGGCAGCGGGCACTCCAGCTGGTACTTCCACTTCGATAGCTGGCGCACCAACGTGCAACCTGGTGTGTGGCTGCCTTCTTTCGTGTATAGCCAGGAAAGCGATGTGCACTACGCCATAACAAAACACTTGGACTTCAGGGCGCAAACGCGGCTTTGGGGTTACAACCTTGGCCACGCCAGCCAGGAGCAGGAGTTGAGCAAGATCCTTGTCGAGACCCCGGTGCAAGACGACACGAAGACGGCTAACGACCTCACTCCCATTCAGGCGCAGCGTTCCTGGGATCGCCAGGCGGAAGACAACGTCATTGACCGCTTCGAACGGATCGGCTTGATCGCGCCAAAAGGCGAAGTCGACAAGGTGCTCGATACGGTCGTCAACAACCTTGAAGTCACGAACAACCTTGACTTAGACCCCGAAGTTCGCTGCCGTGTCTTGACGACTTCTACCTTGGAGTCGTTTACGATTGGCCACACTATCGTGCTAAGCCGCGGCCTGATTGATGTTCTTCCCGACGAAGCCAGCCTCGCGGCGATGCTAGCCCACGAACTGGGCCATGTCGTTCTTGGCCATCGGATGGATCCGGCTTATGGATTCTTCGACAACCTGCTGGTGGACGACAAAGAGACCTTCCGTCACTTTGGATTTGCACGCACGACAGGGGAAGAAGACGCGGCCAACAAGAAGGCTTCAGAGTTGCTGGCTACTGCGCTTAAGAACCCCGATGTAGCAAAGAGCTGGCAAATGGCGAGCGCCGCGTTGTTTTTCAAAGCCTTACAAGAGCGGCAAAAGGAAATCCCGAACCTGATTAGCGGGCACCTGGGAAATCGTGTTCCTGTAATCACGGACTTGGGCGCGAGCGCCTCGGGCTCCGACCAAAAGCAGGCCTCACAGATGATTGTGGCGCTTCCGATCGGAGGGCGCGTCAAACTAGATCCCTGGAGCGACAGGCTGGAGCTCATCAAGAGCAAGCCCATTGGGACAGTGGCAGAACGCGAGAAGATGCCGTTCGAAGTCACGCCATTCATGCCTTACTTGATGCGTTTCACCACGGAACCGGCAAAGCCCATCGCGGCCAGCACGACGGGACAGCCTGACGCGAAGCCGAGCGACGCACAGCCGGGCAAGCCATAGCTGGAAAATAGAAAATCGAAATTGGAAAATAGTTCGGCCCGGAGCATTTCTCTCCGGGCCGTTCTGTTTTCGAGGATTCCTTAAGAAATGCGAGTTCTCTTATTGGGGTGATGAAAGCTCACGAATTAGCTTGTAGTTAAAAGTCACGCCGTCGTAAAAATCCTGAACTCCAACGCGCTCGTCCTTTCCGTGGGAGCGGTCATCATTTTTGTCAAAGAACATGCAGGAGATGCCGTAAGTTGGAATGCCGGCGATGCGCGTGTATTTCCCGTCGGTCGCGCCAGTGGACATGGTCGCCACCACAGGAATCCCCGGCCACATAATGCTCAGAGTCTTCTCCATGGCCTTGGTCACTTCGGGAAGCAGCGGCGAAGGCGGCACTGGAACCACGGGGACAACTTTTCCGTCGGGATCGGTCTGCGCGACGATGCTGATTCTCACTTTCGGGTCGTTGGCAACGCGCTGAAGCGTCTTGAGTATTTCCTGCGGGTCTTCTCCGGGGAAAATGCGGCAATTGACGTTGGCTCGCGCCGTCTGCGGAAGCGCGTTGGGTGCGTGGCCGCCCGAAAGCATCGTGGCGACGCAAGTCGTGTGCAGCAGCGAGTTGTAATACGCATTTTCGGAGAGGCGGTGAACGGCTGCAGGATCTGGCGGCTCTTTAGCAACCGCTTTCATGTCGGCGGACTCCCGCCCCACGGTCAGAGCACCCATGCGTTCGAAATAATTGCGCGTGATTTCGTTGAGGTGCAGCGGAAACGAAAAGGATTGCAAGCGCGCTAGAGCGCCAGCCAAATGATAGATAGCGTTATCGGGCGTGGGAACGGAACTGTGGCCTCCGGGATTCAACGATTCGAATTGAAAATCGACGTAGACTTTTTCGCTGGCCTGGATCGCTGCAAGAATCCGCTTGCCATTTTCCTTCTCGAACTCGCCGCCGTCCAGGTTGATGCAGTATTCCGCGTCAATCCAGTCACGGTGCAGCTTCAGCAGCCAGTCCACGCCGTTTGCGGAGCCTCCTTCCTCGTCGGCGGTCAGCGCCAGGATCAAGTCGCGATCCGGTGAAAAGTTCTCCTTTTTCAGGCGGATGAAGCTCGTCACCAAGATCGCGTCGCCTTCCTTCATGTCCTCCGTGCCGCGCCCGTAGAAAAAGCCATCCTTCTCGATGAATTCAAAGGGGTCCATGGACCAGTCAGACCGAAGCGCTTCGACAACGTCCAGATGGCCGATGAATAGAATGGGTTTGCGCTTTCCCGTTCCTCGCAGGCGGACGACGAGGTTCTTCTTGCGATCATTTGGCCCGGCGACGTGGAGATCGCTCTCAGAGAAACCACCAGCGCGAAACCGCTGGGCCATGGCTTCCGCCGCGGTAGTCACATTGCCCACCGAATCCGTGGTATTGATCTCGATGAGTTGCTTAAAAATATCGCGAGCGAGCTGGTTGGTGGTATCCAGACTTTGCGCCTTCGCCAAAGGAACAAGAACTCCAATCCAGCCGACCAGCAGCATCCATCGAATCACTCTTTGCATTTGCTCTCCTCAAAAGCCGCCATGGGAGGGTAACGGCGGGGCGGCTCGTCCGTCAAACTGTTTGCGGCACTTGAATTCCCGATGAAGCTTGATTTGCCTGGCGCTGCGGAGCGTGCATAAACTTGTCGAAGCACTAGTTGCTCGTAAATGGAGAGAATATGAAACCGTTCCAAAAACGGATTGCCCAGATGACACTGGGAGCCGCGCTGTTCATTTCGGGCGTGGCCACAGGCACCACATTGCAAGCACGCAGCACGGCGGCGCAGAACCGCTTCGGCCAACCTAAGACCGTCCTCCACGTGGTGGTGTACAAGTTCCGCGACGACGTTTCGAATTACGATAGGGAGAAAGCTCTTGCTGGCATCAAGGAAATGGCGGCGAAAATCCCCGGGATCAAAAACATCTGGCTGAAAACGGAGCGCAACCAGGCGCGGGATTTCAGCGGAGTTTACGCCATCGAGTTTACCAGCGCGGAAGCCGCCGCCGATTACGCTGAGAGTCCGGTACACGAAGCCTGGTCCAAATCGTGGCAGGAAAAACGCGAAAACAGTCTGTCCTTCCAGATTTCGAACCCATAGGCTACCTGGCTTGGCGCCGCGTTTTTCGGCACAAAATCCGTAACGTGATTATCACACTTGCAAGAAAGCCCTGCTAGAATTGTCCAATCTGTGTGGCTGTCCATTCAGAGGATTGGTGCGCGCGGATGCCGAGTCACGAAACTCCCTCTTTGAATGCCCCCGAAAAGAAGTGGCGGCTGGGCTTTTGGAGCCTGATCGCTACACAATTTCAGGGCGCGTTCAATGAAAATGCACTCAAGTTTCTGGTTATCTACCTGATTCTAGCCCTTGAGCACGATCGCGCACGCCGCGAAATACTGGTCCTTCTTGTCGGTCTGCTTTTCGCGGCCCCCTTTATTCTCTTCTCGCTTGCGGGCGGCTATCTCGCCGACCGCTTCAGCAAACGCAGAGTAACTATTTGGACCAAAGTCTTCGAGATCGGTGTCATGCTCCTCGCTGTCATCTCTCTCATAGGGCCCAGTTTTCCTCTCGCCCTCGCCGCCATTTTTCTGGTCTGCACTCAAGGTGCGGTCTTTGGCCCCTCCAAGTACGGCCTTCTTCCCGAACTCTTGCCGGACGAAAAGCTGTCCTGGGGCAATGGTGTACTCGAACTCGGCACTTTTCTAGGCATCATCGCAGGCAGCGTTAGCGGTTCCATTCTTGCCAAGGTTTTCGAGGGCAAGGAGGTCATTTCCGGCCTGCTTCTCTTTGCATTCACCCTCGTCGGCCTCCTAACGAGTTTCGGAATCTCACACGTGTCTGCTGCCGATCCCGCCAAGAAATTCCACCTTACCTCACTGATTGATGTCTGGTCGCCGATGCGCCTTATTCGGAGCGATCGCGTTTTGTCGCTCGCCGTGCTCGGCAATACTTACTTCTTCTTCGTCGGCGCTCTGCTGCAGTTTAATATCGTCCTCTACGGTCAGGACGTCCTCCGGCTTGACTCGGTCCACGGCTCGGCGCTTTCCGCTGCCATCGCTATCGGTATCGGTTTTGGCAGTTTGGCGGCCGGGTTTCTCTCTTCCGGAAAGATCGAGTACGGCCTGATTCCACTTGGTGCCGTGGGCATGACCGTGCTCGGCGCCTCTCTAGGCATACCAGGTCTGACATACTACGAAGTAATCGCGCTTCTGGCCGTACTCGGCTTCTGCGGTGGCTTTTTCATTGTGCCGATCAGCGCCCTAATCCAGCACCTTCCTGAAGAGCGGCACAAAGGTGGTGTGCTTGGCGCCGCGAATTGGTGGTCCTTTGTCGGCGTGGCCGCCGCTTCTGGTGTCTATTACGCCATGTCCCACTGGGTCCATTTGAGCTCTGGCGCGACTTTCTTCTGGGCTTCCGTCGCCACGCTTGGCGCGACGGCTTACTTGCTCTGGCTGCTGCCGGATTCGCTGCTGCGACTGCTTCTTTGGATTGCCACGCACACGTTGTACCGCCTGGACGTGGTTGGCCGAGAGAACGTGCCCGCGCGAGGTGGCGCGTTGCTCACGCCGAATCACGTTTCGATGGCCGACGCGGCGTTCTTGATTGCTTCGATTGACCGGCCCGTGCGGTTCTTGATGTTCCGCGGCTCTTATGAACACCCGCTGGTGAAGCCTTTTGCGAAAATCCTTGGCGTGATTCCCATCGCCTCCGATCAAGGGCCGCGCGAAATGATTCACTCCTTGCGGCTAGCCACCGAAGCGCTGAAAAACGGCGAAGTCGTTTGCATTTTTCCCGAAGGTCAGATGACGCGCATTGGGCAGATGATGCCGTTTCGCCGCGGCATGGAACGCATCATCAAGGGCGTGGACGTGCCCATCGTTCCGGTGAATCTGGACGGTGTATGGGGCTCGATCTTCAGCTTCGCGGGCGGACGTTTCCTCTGGAAATTCCCTCGGCGCGTCCCCTACCCGGTGCGCGTCACGTTTGGAAAACCGATGCCCTCCACTTCTACTTCGCAGGAAGTGCGCCGCGTCGTGCAGGACCTTGGCGCAGAAGCGTTCGAGCGGCGCAAGAAGCGCATGCACATTTTGCCGGAATCTTTCGCTTACACTGCGCGAAGGCACCCTTTTCGGTTCGCCATGGCCGATGGACTAAGGCCAAAACTGAATTACTTCTCGGCGCTCGTGGGTGCCCTGGTTCTCGCTCGGCGAATGCGCAAACATTGGCGCGAACAGGAAATGGTCGGCGTGCTGCTGCCACCGTCGGTGCCCGGCGCGCTGGTGAACTTTGCGGCCATGCTGATGGGAAAAGTGCCGGTGAACCTGAACTACACCGTTTCGAATGAAACGCTGGCTTCGTGCGCGGCGCAATGCAATTTGAAAACCGTCGTGACGGCGCGCGTGTTCCTTGAAAAAGTGAAGGTGCAGCCGCCAGGAGAGGTAATTTTCATCGAAGACGTGGCCAAAGATCCGGGAATAGGAGAAAAATTGGCGGCCACGCTGGCGGCCTGCTTTTTGCCGGCGCGAGCGCTGGCGAGATTTGTAGGGAGCAAACGGCGAGCCAAGCTTGACGACGTCGCCACCATTATTTTTTCCAGCGGCTCGACGGGCGACCCAAAGGGCGTCGTCCTTACGCACTACAACATCGCATCTAACGTGGAACAGCTCAATCAAGTGTTCATGCTGCACGACAACGACCGCATCCTGGGGATTCTGCCGTTTTTCCACTCTTTTGGCTTTACAGGCACGCTTTGCCTTCCGGCAGCTACGGGCATCGGCGTTGTGTTTCATCCCAACCCGCTCGATTCGCGTGTAATTGGCGCGCTCGTCAGCAAATACTCCGTGACCATGCTTCTGGCCACTCCAACTTTTCTGAATGCCTATACGCGCCGGTGTGCGCCCGAGGATTTCGGTAGCCTTCGTTTTGTGATGGCGGGCGCGGAGAAATTGCCGGATCGCATTTCACAGGCTTTCGAAGACCACTTCGGCATCCGCCCGCACGAAGGCTACGGCTGCACGGAGTGTTCTCCGGCCGTCACCGTGAACACCACCGATTTTCGTGCCGCTTCCTTCCGCCAGGTAGGCGCAAAACGCGGCAGCATCGGCCATCCTCTCCCGGGAATCGCCGTAAAAATTGTGGACCCAGACACTTTGGAACCTGTCGCTCCCAACGAACCAGGCCTGTTGCTGGTCCGCGGCCCGAATGTCATGCGCGGCTATCTCAACAAGCCAGAGAAGACTGCCGATGTTCTTCGCGACGGCTGGTACAACACGGGCGACATCGCGCGCATGGACGAAGAAGGCTTTCTGCGCATCACCGACCGCCTGAGCCGCTTTAGCAAAATCGGGGGCGAGATGGTGCCGCACATCAAGGTAGAGGATTTGCTGCAGGAGCTTGCCGGTGCGACTGACCAAACATTCGTAGTTACCGCAGTGCCCGACGAGAAAAAGGGCGAACGCCTCACCGTGCTTCACACCTTGAACGACGAGCGCCTTGAGGAATGCCTTCAAAAACTGGCGAAGAGCGATTTGCCTGCTCTCTGGCGGCCGCGGCCCGATCAATTCTTGCGCATCGAGAAGTTGCCGTATCTGGGCACGGGCAAACTCGACCTGCGGAAGGCGCGCGAATTAGCTCTGGAGATCACCCGGGGTACGGTTTCACAATAACTCTCAAATGACACTCGCAGCAGAGCGCGTCGCATGAAACCCGGCGAGAATCCCGTGCGTTGGCGCACCTTGCTTCTTCGGCTTGCTGTAACCGCAATCATTCTCGCGATTTGGTTCTGGACGCAATCGCTGCTTGGTGCTCGCGTTCCTCCCGCTGCCGGCGGCATCGGAGATGCTCTGCACAACCTCACCGCCGGTTTGAATTCCTATCTCGCTCAAAACACAGCAGTCGCCAACGCCTTGCTGATTGTCAGCTCCGCTTTCATTGACGCCCTGGGCGTTTTTCTCCTTGGCAGTTGGCTCTTCGGCGGCAGCGTTCGACCGTTCCTGGGCCTCGTCCTGCTGATGCTTTTGAGGCAATTTCTTCAAGCGCTCTGCTCTCTCCCGGTTCCACCCGGAATGATTTGGCACTACCCCGGATTTCCGTCTCTTCTGGTGACCTACCATGTCGCGAACGACTTTTTCTTTTCCGGCCACACCGCCATCGCCGTCTTCGGCGCGATCGAACTTTCCCGCTTCCGCAAGAAGTGGCTCACTGTCGGTTCCGTCTTCTTGGTCCTTTTTGAAGTCGTTGCCGTTCTCGTTCTGCGCGCTCACTACACCATGGACGTCTTTACAGGTGTTCTCGCGGCGTTGTGCGTGGCTTGCATTAGCGAGCGTCTTTCTCCCGCTCTTGATCACCGGCTAAGCGGAAGTCTCTAGCTCCGTCCCACAAGTTCTTTGGTTTCTTGGCCTTACACGCCAACTAAGCTTTGTTCAGGTGTCACATGAGAGTGTGCTCGTCGTCACGGGCGCCCGGCCATTCCCTCGCGTACAGTGTGACCGTGATTGCCGCTGAACGCTTGTGGAGGTCCTATGGACCGGGCTCCCATCATTCTCGACGGAAATGAAGCAGCCGCATCCATCGCCTATCGCCTGAACGAAGTCATAGCCATCTATCCCATCACGCCTTCGTCTCCCATGGGTGAATGGGCGGATCAGTGGCGCTCCGAAGGGAAAAAGAACATCTGGGGCGTTGTTCCCAATGTGATTGAAATGCAAAGCGAAGGCGGCGCCGCCGGAGCGTTGCACGGCGCCTTGCAAGCTGGAGCCCTGGGCACGACGTTCACCGCTTCCCAGGGCCTCCTGCTGATGATTCCCAACATGTTCAAGATTGCCGGCGAACTGACCGCGGCCGTGATTCATGTGGCCGCCCGGACTGTCGCAACGCATGCGCTGTCCATCTTTGGAGACCATAGCGACGTAATGGCCGCGCGCTCGACCGGCTTCGCGATGCTGGCCTCCAATTCCGTGCAGGAAGCGCACGATTTCGCTCTCATTGCCGAGGCGGCAACACTCGAATCCCGAATCCCGTTCCTCCACTTTTTTGATGGTTTCCGCACTTCGCACGAGGTCAACAAGATCATTCCTTTGCTGGACGAAGATCTTCGCGCCATCGTGGACGAGCGCTTTATTCGGCAGCATCGCGAGCGGGCGCTTTCTCCCGATCGTCCCGTGCTTCGCGGTACCGCGCAGAATCCCGACGTGTTCTTCCAGGCGCGCGAAGCTTGCAACCCGTTTTATCGAGCGTGTCCGCAGATCGTTCAGGACGTGATGGACCGCTTCGCAATACAAACCGGGCGCGCCTACCACTTGTTCGATTACTTTGGCGCGCCCGATGCAGAGCGGGTGGTCATCCTGATGGGCTCAGGCGCTGGCGCAGCCGCGGAATGTGTAAGAGCCCTACAAGAATCAAGTGAAAAAGTCGGTTTCCTCAAAGTGCGTTTATACAAGCCTTTTGCTCTGGACGCATTTTTCGCGGCGCTTCCCACGAGCGCACGAAGCATTGCCGTGCTCGACCGAACGAAAGAGCCAGGCAGTGTTGGCGAACCGCTTTATCAGGACGTCGTGACTGCTTTCATGGAACACCACTCGACAAACGGCGCTCGGCCTATGCCGTGCATTATTGGCGGGCGTTACGGGCTCTCATCCAAAGAATTCACGCCGGCAATGGTAAACGCCGTTTTCGATGAACTGAAAAAGCCTCAGCCGCAAAATCATTTCACCGTTGGCATTCGCGATGACGTCACACACACCAGCCTGAATTACAACACGGCCTTCTCCACGGAAGATCCGCGAACGGTTCGCGCGCTCTTTTACGGCCTGGGCTCTGATGGCACGGTCGGCGCCAACAAGAATTCCATCAAGAATTCCATCAAGATCATCGGAAAAGGAACGAAGAACTACGCGCAGGGCTACTTTGTCTATGATTCCAAGAAGGCCGGCGCCATCACGGTCTCGCACGTCCGGTTCGGTCCCGAACCGATCGATTCTACATATCTTATTTCCAAAGCCAGCTTCGTGGCCTGCCATCAATTCCAGTTCATCGACCGCATTGACGTGCTCACCGCGGCGGAACCCGGCGCGACGTTCCTGCTGAACGCCCCCTTCGGCCCGGAAGAAATCTGGAATCATCTCCCGCGCCAGGTCCAGCAGACCATCATCGACAAAAAGCTCAGATTCTATGTGATCGACGCTTACAGCGTGGCACGAGAAGTTGGGATGGGCACCCGCATCAACACCATCATGCAGACTTGCTTTTTCGCCATCAGCTGCGTCCTGCCCCGCGATGAGGCCATCGCCGCTATCAAAAAAGCCATTCAGGAAACCTATGGCAAACGCGGCGAAGCAGTTGTACAGAAAAATTTTGCCGCCGTTGACAAAGCGCTCTCTCACCTCCATCAAGTAAAGGCTCCCGAGAAAGTCTCCGCGAGGTTTGAAATGCTTCCGCCAGTTCCCAAACGCGCGCCAGCCTTTGTGCGAGACGTAGTCGGCACCATCATCGCCGGCAATGGAGACGCCCTGCCCGTTAGTGCACTGCCTCTTGACGGTACCTTTCCTACCGCGACCGCGCAGTGGGAAAAGCGCAACATCGCGCAGCAAATCCCCGTCTGGGATGAGGACCTGTGCATTCAGTGCGGCAAGTGCGTTATGGTCTGCCCCCACTCCGTGATCCGCGCCAAAGTTTACGATTCGTCGCGCTTGGCAAATGCTCCTACCACCTTCAAAACCGCCAAACCGCGTTGGCGTGAATTTGAATCTCTGCGGTACACGCTGCAAGTCGCTCCGGAAGACTGCACTGGCTGCCGCCTGTGCGTGGAGATCTGTCCCGCCAAAAGCAAAAGCGAAGTGAAACACAAAGCCATCAACATGGAGATGCAGGCTCCATTGCGCGAGGCAGAAGCCGCCAACTGGGACTTCTTCCTTTCGCTCCCCGAATTCGACCGCGAGCGCCTTTCCCACACGCAGGTGAAAGATACGCAGCTTCTTGAGCCGCTCTTCGAGTTTTCTGGCGCTTGCGCCGGGTGCGGCGAAACGCCCTACATCAAGCTCCTCACGCAACTGTTTGGCGACCGCCTGTTGATCGCCAACGCCACTGGGTGTTCTTCCATCTACGGCGGCAACCTGCCTACAACGCCCTATACGGTGAACCACCAGGGACGTGGCCCCGCTTGGTCCAACTCGCTCTTCGAAGACAATGCCGAATTTGGTCTGGGCATGCGGCTGGCGGTTGACCAGCAGGCCTCCTACGCACAAAGCCTTCTTACGCGACTTTCCGAACCGTTGGGTGGAACGCTGGTGACGGCACTACTTGAGGCTAATCAGTCCAAAGAATCTGGTATCGAAGCTCAACGCCAACGCCTGGCCGAACTCAAGCGCAAGCTCGTTTCCATTGACTTGCCCGCGGCTCGCGAACTTCTCACCGTCGCGGACGCGCTGGTGTGCAAGAGCGTCTGGATCGTCGGCGGTGATGGCTGGGCCTACGACATCGGCGCCGGAGGCCTGGATCACGTCCTGGGCTCGGGGCGCAACGTCAACGTCCTGGTTCTCGACACGGAGGTTTATTCCAACACTGGCGGGCAGATGTCCAAAGCCACGCCACGCGCCGCAGTCGCGAAATTTGCCACTGGCGGTAAGGAAATGGCCAAGAAAGATTTGGCCATGGAAGCCATCAGCTACGGCTACGTCTATGTTGCGCGCGTGGCCATGGGCGGCAGCGACACGCACACCATCAAAGCCTTTCAGGAAGCGGAAGCGCACGACGGGCCGTCCATCATCATTGCTTACAGCCACTGCATCGCGCATGGTTACGATATGGGCTTCGGCCTGAATCAGCAGAAGAACGCCGTTCTTTCCGGCTACTGGCCGCTGATGCGCTACAACCCCGCCTTGCGTCTTGAAGGCAAGAACCCGTTCCAACTCGATTCGAAAGCGCCAAGCATTCCGCTCAAGAAATATGCCTACGAAGAGGCGCGGTATACGATGCTGCTGCGCAGCGATCCCACAGCAGCCCGCGAACTGCTCCGCGAAGCGCAAGATGACGTCGAACGCCAGTGGCGCGTCTACTCCAACCGCGCGGCCATGCCGGGACGCTCGGCAACTCCCAACATCGCGCCGCTGGAGCCTGAAGAATCCGCTGTTGAAACCGTCAAGAAAGGAGGCGACGAGGAATGAGCGACATCTCTACGCGCTATCTCGGTCTGGCCCTGAAATCCCCGCTCGTGGCTTCCGCATCGCCACTTTGCGAATCCGTGCCGAACGTTCGCGAACTCGAAGACGCTGGCTTTGGAGCCGTAGTCCTCCCTTCACTCTTCGAAGAACAACTCGAACTGGAAAGCAATGCTCTGGATGATGATCTCTGGCGCGGTGCCGAAAGCTATCCCGAATCTCAGTCGCTGCTCCCCGACCTCCAAAATTACAACCTCGGCCCCGATGGTTATCTCGACTTGATTGAAGGCGCCAAGGCGGCAGTAGACATCCCGGTGATTGCCAGTCTTAACGGAGTGTCCCCCGGCGGATGGGCCGAGTACGCCCGGCTCATGGAGGAGGCAGGCGCGGATGCCATCGAACTGAACATCTATTCCATTCCCTCCGAGCCCACCGTGAGTGCCGCCGAGGTTGAAAAGGGTTATGTGGATCTCCTGCGGCAAATCAAACGTACGGTACGCGTTCCCCTGGCCGTGAAGCTCTCCCCTTTCTTCAGTGCCCCCGCAAATATTGCCGCCCGCCTCGATGACGCGGGCGCCGATGGCATGGTTCTCTTCAATCGTTTCTACCAGCCCGATTTCGATGTGGAATCGCTCGAAGTGGTGCCGCGCCTAACGCTAAGCCACCCTGACGAACTTCTTTTGCGTCTTCATTGGGCAGCCATCCTCTCCGACCACGTTGAGGCGGACTTGGCCATCACCGGGGGCGTCCATAGCGCTATAGATGTCATTAAGTGCATTCTGGCTGGGGCGAGCGTGGCCATGATGGCGTCCGTGTTGTTGCAGAAAGGAGTTCACCACGCTTTCTCCGTGCTCACTGACCTTCACCGTTGGCTGGAAGAACACGAATACGATTCCGTCCGCCAGATGTGCGGCAGCATGAGCCGGCGTGCGGTCCCGGATCCCACCGCTTTCGAACGGGGCAACTATATGCGCGTGCTCAGTTCGTATGCGGTTCGTTCCGGGCATTTGAGCCAATAAGCGCAACCCTCTCTTTCCTGATCACCGTTAGGCATAGGTAGCATTCGCCAAACATCCGCGTTGTTAACATTCCTTGAATAGTGTTAGTTTTTCGGTAATCCAGGGAGGTGCAGCCATGCATCGTTTTTTTTCGAATGGTCGCAGTATAGGTGTGTCTCTAGCTTTGGCAATGGGTCTGCTCCTCGCTTTTCTTGCGCTGCATGCGCAAGGAAAATCCGCCCCTGCCCAGGATTTGAAAATCGGCTTTCTCATGGATTCTCTGAAGATCGAGCGATGGCAGACGGATCTCGACAAGTTCCAGAAGCGCGCCGGCGAACTCGGCGCGAACGTATTGATTGAAACGGCGGAAGGCGACGACGAATTGCAGCTCCAACAAGCACAGAAACTGTTGTCGGCGGGAGTGAAATCGCTTGTGCTTGTGCCTCACGACGCCCAAAAAGCTGTGCGCGTTGTAACCGCAGCCAAAGCCAAGCAGGTGCCGCTGCTCTGTTACGAACGGCTGGTGCGGGACCCTAATGTCAGCTTTTTTGTCGGCGTGGATGCTTCAGCCATCGGTTCCCTGCAGGCCGGGGCCCTGACGCAGATAGCTCCCAAGGGAAACTATGTCCTGATCGCCGGTTCCTCTGCAGACAGCAACGCAAAAATTCTGCAAGAGGCACAATGGAAAATCTTGAAGCCATTTGTCGATCGGGGCGATATCAAGGTGGTTTCAGATACTTGGTCGAAAGACTGGAATCCCGCCGAAGCTTATGCGCACATGACGGAAGCCATCGAGTCGGCCAAAGGCGACATCACGGCCGTTGTAGCCTCGAACGATGGCACCGCCGGCGGCGCGATCCAAGCGCTTGCGGAGCATAACCTTGCAGGCAGAGTTCTTGTTTCTGGACAGGACGCCGACTTGGCAGCCATCATCCGCATCCTCGACGGCACGCAAACCATGACTGTCTACAAGCCGCTCAGTTCGCAGGCGAAATTGGCCGCCGAAGCGGCCGTGGCTTTGGCAAAAGGCGAGCCTGTGAAATCCGCGGTTTCTTTCGCCGTGGGCGACAAAGCTATTCCCGCGATCCTGCTTACTCCCGTAGTCGTCACGAAAGACAACGTCAAGGAGACTGTCATCAAAGACGGTTTCCAAAACCTGGAGACGATTCAGAAGAGTTTGCCCAAGGAAAAGTGGCCGAAGTAGCTTCGAAGGTAAAGAAATACGCTCTGCCGGGGATGGAAAAGCAGTGGCTTGTCTTGAATTCGACCTACTTCAAATTCCAGAAGGTGGCATCGGGCTTCAGCAATTCAAAGCCTGCGTCCCAGGCTTCGTGGCTGCGCCACACCACTTCCGCTTCCGCTTTGCGCCCGGTTTCCGGATGAATCAGCCGCACCTTGCGGTGCAGCGGCAGGTCTGCTCCCACGACGGCCATGCAGCCGGAGTGGCTTACGTCTACAGTAACGGCATTGGCGGTCTCCCTCGCGTCTCCCTGGTCCCACTCGACCAGCAGTTTGACGCGTGAAATGATCCGCTTATGGCTTCGCAATCTCTCCCATCGCTCTTGGAGGGCGCTGGCGGCAGTGCTTGAGACGATGTTCGTGCTCATGGAGGAACCTCACCGTGGGATATAAAAGCCGGGCCCGAAAGGGGAGATTCAAACATAGTCCCGTGAACCGCCGGGGTCAATAGTACTTTTTCCAAAGCCCTCTTTCTTGTTAGCCCCACCCTCGGCCTCCGCCTGACCACAGCGTTAAGATTGCCTGGCCGAAACGGCCATAACCAGCCTGCCCTGCCCGCAGTTAACCGTTACGACTTCCGCACATCCGTGCTCAGTAGGTCTCAAAGCAATCTTGTCTTTCCTCGATGCAGTCAGGAAAATCTATACACCCTTCGCTTCCGGCCGGGACGCGCATTCCCTGATGCCAGCTTCGGCCCGGCTCGCCAACGGATCGATGTTGCATCCACCTTGGGTGAGGCGCCCGCATCCCTTCGCCGCGCGAGCATTGACCTGTCCGTTTCAAGATAGAAGAAGTTCAAAAGGAGAGGTACGTTGCGAAAAATCCAAAGACCCAGCATGACCCTGTTCCTGTGCACCCTCGCAATTGTTTTTTCAGCAATTTCTTCTGCGGCTACAGATCAGGATGCCGACAAGACGGGAAGCGACCCAAAAACGGTGGAATTTGCGACGACAGACAAAAGCGCTATATGGCCCGAATCTGCAGACGTCCCCGCACCGCAACAACACGCCAAGAAGGGCGAGGCTGGATTGGTTGGCGCCGGCATTCGGCTGTCAACGCTGGGCGCCGGGGCGGAAGTTGGCGTTTCGCTCAGCAACCGGCTCAACATTCGCGGCGGCTTCAACATCTTTCAGTACAGCCGCGGCTTTAATCACGACGGAATCGCGTACAAGGGCCAACTCAACCTTCGGTCCGGTGAGGCGCATCTGGATTGGTATCCCATCGGCCACACGTTTCACCTAAGCCCCGGTCTTCTCGTCTACAACGGCAACGGCGCTACGGCTACGGCCAACGTTCCAGGGGGCAGCACGTTCACGCTCGGCGGCACAAGCTATACCAGCGATCCGACGAACCCCATCATTGGCACGGGCAAGCTGGACTTTATGAAAGCCGACCCGACTGCAATGCTAGGGTTCGGCAACCTGGTTCCTCAAAACAGGCACTTTACCTACAACTTCGAACTGGGCGCCGTGTTTCAGGGCTCCGCGCGCACGAAGCTCAACCTTACCGGAAACGCTTGCGACTCTTTGGGACTGAACTGCGTCAACGCCGCCACCGATCCCACCGTTCAATCCAACGTCGTCGCGGAACAAACCAAAATCAACAACAAGCTTTCACCGTTCAAATACTATCCGGTGATTTCGTTCGGTTTCGGCTACCGGTTCTAGCTTCTAGCGTTCTCGCGAACAGCGCATCAGTGGAGAACACGGCGAGTAGCGCCGGAAGGAATGAAGGATTTCAGCGAAACGTCGAAACGTCTTGAAAAAGCAAAAAGGCCGATCTGAGATAACTCAGACCGGCCTTTATAATTAAATCCCGGCAGCGACCTACGTTCCCACGCAGTTACCCGCGCAGTATCATCGGCCCAACGAGGCTTAACTTCCGTGTTCGGGATGGGAACGGGTGTGACCCTCGTGGTATAACCACCGGAAACTTGTGACTCGCGTTCTTTCCTGCCGCTAAAAGCGAAAGGAATCGCGAGTGAGACAACAGAAATTGGCTGGCATTACAAGCTCGACTCGAATCGAGCAAACTGCAGAAGCAAGGCATTGCTTCTGACTTTCCCTTTTGCAGAAACCCCTTATCGGGGTCAAGACGGTTTGAGAAAGTTTTATGATTAAGCCGAACGGGCGATTAGTACAGGTCAGCTCAACACATTGCTGTGCTTACACCTCCCGCCTATCAAAGTCGTAGTCTTCGACTGCCCTTCCTAGGCCTTGCGGCCTTGGGAGACCTTATCTTAGGGCGAGCTTCATGCTTAGATGCATTCAGCATTTATCTCTTCCAGACTTCGCTACCGAGCGATGCCGCTGGCGCGACAGCTCGTACACAAGGGGTCTGTTCATCCCGGT
>DATEGP010000135.1:0-16240 GCA_035280045.1 Candidatus Acidiferrum sp. | reverse complement strand
GCGAAGCCGCGAAGGGACGTCCCGCCACCCCCAAAGAACCGTTCGGGCAAAGGGATGACCGTGGGAAGAGGCGGAGTGGTGGGAGCGGGAAAAGTGAGCGAGACGGTGTCCCGATATGGCGCAAGAATTCCAAACCGAAGGGAGCGCGCGAAGCTGAAACGGCGCTTGATGGGGTGATAGGTGGAGTTCTGATAGTAAAAGCGCAGGAAGCTGGCGCTGGAGCCGATATAAGTATCAGCCACGCCAAAATCGGCGCTGTTGAAGCTGCCCTTGGTGGCGTCGGCCGGATTGTTGCGCGAGTCGCGGAACCACGTTATGCCGAATTGCGAGACCAGAGTAGGTGCATTGAAGAGCGGGATTTCCTGGCTAGGAATCTTCAGATCCGAGACGCGCACCTGGCGAAAAGCGTAGCGAAACAGCATGGAGGTTAACGAGCTGACCTGATCGGTTAACTGCACCGCACCTTCATAGCGCTGTTCGGTGAAAGTATTGATGTCGCGAGTCTTCTCGGCGAACGCAGTGGCCTGAAAACTGAGATGGGGATTTGCAAACGTGTTGGGGTCCGAATAGCCGAGCAGGGCGCGGCCCTGGAGAGTGCTCCCGCGGAGCTTAAGAGAGAGTGTGTCGGCGCGGCCAGTCAAGTTGAGTTTGCTGATTTCCAGGATGCCGCGGGGCGCCGCTTCCACCTGCCTGCCGGTTGGGTTCGTTGTGCTGGCGAGACGCTGGACTTCGAAGCCGCCGCCATAGGCCAGCGTGTAGCGTTTCGCCTCTTCGACGAGAACGGCGATGTCTTTGTCCACGTCGGTTCCGGTCGGATTCTGCGGTTCGATGGTGACGCGATTGAAGATGCCCAGGTTGTAAAGGCGGCGCTGGGATTCCACCACGTCGCCTTCGCGCAAAGGCTCCTGCGGTTTGATGCGCACTTCCCTGCGAATCACTCCAAGGCGCGTGTGTGCATACCCGGTGATTAATACGTTTCGGACGCGCGTCTGAGGCCCTTCTTGGATGCGGTAGACCAGCCGCACCGCGTCCGCTTGCTCCGCGGGGAGCTTGGCCGCCTTCTTCGATTCTTCCTTTTTTTGCGTCGCGGAGGAGGATCCGTTGTGAGTACTGGAGGAAGTTTCAGGCTCCGACGCATTCGGCGCGTCTGACGGAACACGGTCGGCTGTGGCTGAGAAGGTTGCCTCGGGGAAGCCTTCGTTGAAATAAAGGGCGAGAATGTTGTCGCGGTCGGCGGTGACACCGAAATCGGAGTAGGGCTGACCGGCATTGGACCCGACCACGCCCAACAACTCCTCTTCCGTGAAAGCGTGAATTCCTTCAATGGCCAGTGAGGCGACTCGTGTCTGCTTGCCTTCCTGAATTGCAAAAGAAATGAACAAGTCTCCCTCTTTACCCTTGTAATTGTCTTTCACCTCCGGCGTGACCTTCGCATCGAGAAAGCCGTTCGCCTGATAAAGGGTTTGCATGGATTGTGCGTCCGTGTCCACAAGCCGCCGGCTGAAGCGTCCCGGAGTGCCGAACGCCCCTTGGAAGATTTGCAGCCGGCTCTTCAGCAATTCTGTGTCGAAGTATTTGTTTCCGGCAATCTCGATTCCTATAAGCTTGTGCTTGTCTCCTCGCTCAACAGTGTAAGTAATCGCTTCCTGCGTACCTTGCCAGACGCTGGTCCGCACGTCGTGCATTTCGATCTTGTAGCTGACGTCGGCGTCAAAGTACCCCTCGCGCTCCAGACGCTCCCGAACGTTGCGCTTCCCTTCTTCTAGAAGGTCGGGGTCGACCGCTCCCTCCTGGTAAATGGGAATTAGTTTCTTCAGCTCGCTGTCGGAGAACTTGGCGCCGCTGACGGAAACTTCCACGCGCGGACCTTGGGTCGCTTCCAGGGAAATCGAGACGGCGTTCTTTGCCGCATCATAGTCGCCCCGCCGAACCGCGACTCGCGAGTTAAGATGGCCCCTTCTTGCAAGGAATTTCCTGACACGCTCCGTTCCGCGTTGCAACCGCGCCGAAGTGATGGCCTGGCCAGGCTTCATTTTGAAGCGTGACAAAAGGTCCGCGTCTTTGTATGCAGTGTCATTCTTTAATTGGATGCCGGAAACGCGCGCCCGCGAGCCTGCTTTCACGTTAACGACAATATCCATCTGGTGTGTATCGGGATGAGGCAGCGTTTCGGCGGAAACTTCCGCCTGGTACAAGCCCTCTTCGCGGAGCGTTTCATGCAACCTTTCAAGCGCTTCATCCACAATTTGTTTCCTGTAGGTTTGACCCAGGCCAATTTGCATCGCCGCCGCCGCGGAGGCTTCCGTGGGCGGAGGTTCTAGCCCCTCGAGGCGCACCTGGTTGAAGAACAGGTTTTCCCCGGCCACGAAGTCCAGCTGTAGGCCGCCGGTTACTTGCGTGACCACTGCTTTCAGGTCCGCATAATTCCCCGTCTTATAAAGCGCCCGCAGGCTTTCGGCGACTTTTTCACGATCCAGCGACTTGCCAATTTCCACGGAGATGCCGGAAGGCGACTCCACCAGGACCTTGCTATCGGACTCGCGAACAATGCGAATGGCAACGATCACCGGCTCGCTCGCTACTTTTTCAGTAGGGGTGACCTGCTGTTGCGTTGGCGTCTGGGAATAGGTCGCCGTCGCTCCTAAAAGGAGCCCAAACGCGGCAATTCCCCACGGCCCAATGATGGAGCGCAATTTCATGCTTTCTTAGGTTCAGACGAAAGCGTAGCACAGGGGCGTTGCCTCCCCCCCGCCCTTTGGCGCTATGATGTTACTTGGCATGCCTGTCTGGTAGGCCAGTAGGGACCACACCATCCGTGTACGATTCTTTCCTTGAAAAGTACTCCCGCCAGATGCTATTTGCGGGGATTGGCGCCGAGGGGCAGCGCCGCCTGTTTGCGTCGCACGCAACCATCGTAGGGTGCGGTGCGATTGGAGCTGCCGCCGCGAATTTGCTCGTCCGTGCTGGGGTCGGGGTAGTCAAGATCATCGACCGGGACTTCGTTGAGCCTTCCAATTTGCAGCGGCAGACGCTTTTTGACGAATCGGACGCCCGAGACGCTCTCCCCAAGGCCGTTGCGGCCGAAAAGAAGCTGCGCTCCATCAATTCAGGCGTTGATGTGAAAGGAGTTGTTGCCGATCTCAGCCCGCGGAACGCGGAAGAACTTCTTTCCGGCTGCGACCTTATCCTCGACGGGACGGATAATTTTGAAGCACGCTTCCTGATCAATGATTTCGCGGTGAAGTCGGGGCTTCCTTGGATTTATGCGGCGGGGGTTGCCAGCTACGGCCTGACCATGACTATTCGGCCGGGAGTTACCCCTTGCCTCGCCTGCCTTCTGGAATCCGGGCAGTCTTCAGATTCCCTGGAGGAAACTTGCGACACGGTCGGCGTCCTGGGGCCTATCGTGAATCTGGTGGCTTCCTGGGAAGTCGCCGAGGCGCTGAAGATCCTTTCCGGCCATCCGGAAACGCTCCACGGGCGTCTGATTTCCTGCGATGTTTGGACGGGCCGCATGCAGTCGATCCGCCTGGCGAGGAATCCAGACTGCCGGGCCTGCGCGAAGCACGATTACACTTACCTTGAGGGGGAGGCCCAGCCACACATCACCCTTTGCGGGCGTGATTCGGTGCAGATTCACGAGCGGCGTCGGGCTCTGAACCTCTCCGAGCTGGCGCTTCGCTTACAGCCGGTGGTGAAGGACGTACGCCAGAACGATTTCTTAATTCGATTCCGCGTGGCGCCTTACGAAATGACGGTGTTTGCCGACGGTCGCGCCATCCTGAAAGGCACGAAGGACCCTGCCCTGGCGCGAACTCTCTACGCGCGCTATTTGGGAGCTTGAGACCGTTAATTGCCGGGATTCGAGGTTCAGCGGGGATGCCCGGAGCGGCCGAACGAACTTCGCATACTTGAGCGATCCAAATTCTCGCGCAGGTTCATCAGCGTCAGGAAAGTGCTTAGGATCCGGGCCTTCAAGTCATCGGTAAGGTGTAAGCCGCTCGTTGCCACCCGCGCCAGGCGCTCGCCATGTTCCGTGATAAAGCGCATGATTTCGCGCTGGCGTTCCGGCGGCGCATTTCCAAGCGCCGTCTCGCGGCGCATCTCTCCGCAGCTCGTTTCCAAAGCCAGGGTAAAGTGCAGCACGCACAGCTTCTGCTCGGCTAGTGCCGGTGGCGAGTCGTTCTTGCATCCAGCGATTTGGCAGGTTGTTCCCATGGGACCCGTGGGGCGCAGCACGATAAGTAACATTCCCTGCCCCGAAAATCCAGTGGCCATCGGGGCAGATGCGCCGAATCTTACATGGCCGGGGATTCCGCTTTCGGCCACCCTTCCGGAACGCTCCACAATAATTTCCCATTTTTTGTTGACAGAAATATGCAGTGGCCTGTATAAATATTCAGAGAGCAGGAAACACGCGAATGGGCGCGGGAAAAACATTTCGGCATGGACAAATCCTCCGGCTGGTAACCGGCGAGCGCATCTCCAATCAGGAAGATCTGCGCCGGCGGCTGGCGGCCCAGAAGATGCGCGTTACCCAGGCCACGCTGTCCCGCGACTTGCAGGAGCTTCGCCTGGTAAAAACGCACGAGGGATACAAGCAGACTTCAGCTTTGCCGGAAGAGCCTACGGCTCTGCCTCCGTTGGCTCGCGCGCTGGCCGAGTTTCTACTGGACATTCGCCCCGCCGAAAATCTCCTCGTGCTGAAGACTCCGCCCAGCGGCGCGCAACCTTTGGCTGCCGCCGTCGACGGTTCGAAATTCACGGAGATCGCCGGAACCATTGCTGGTGACGACACCGTATTGATCATCACTCCCAACAAGAAGACCCGCGAGTCCCTTCAAAAAAAGATAGAAGCCCTGGTGAAATGAAGGACCCTCGACAAATCGCCGTTGTCGGAGTGACAGGTTATAGCGGGCTGGAATTGGCGCGCATCCTATTGCGCCACCCTGAGGTCCAGACTCCTACCTTTTACGTGCGGGATGCGAACGGCACTAAATGCCTGTCCACGCGCTTTCCCCAGTTCCGTGCCTGGGGCGAAGCGCCTTTGCGCGCGCTTTCAGTGGACGCCATCACTTCGAGCAACGCCGGAACGGTTTTCCTTGCAACGCCGCATGAAGTCTCCGCGGAATTGGCTCCGTCTTTCTTGAAAGCGGGTTTGCGAGTGGTGGACTTGAGCGGCGCTTTCCGCTTTCAAAACGCTGAAACGTTCACCTCCTGGTATAAATTGCCGGCGCCCCATGCGGAGTGGCTCAACAGAGCCGCTTACGGCATCCCGGAGCTTTATTCCAAGGAAATTGCGGCAGCGAAGCTGGTGGCTAATCCCGGGTGTTACGCCACGAGCGTCATTCTGGCGCTTCGGCCGCTCACCGATTCCGGCTGGATCGCGCCAAACACCTCGGTCGTTTGCGACTGCAAGTCTGGAGCCAGCGGCGCAGGAAAAGACCCGCGGCGCGACCTTCACTTTGTGGAAGTGGATGAGAATTTCAAAGCCTACGGCTTGTTCACCCACCGGCACACGCCGGAAATCCTCGAGCATACGGGTTTGAGCGAATCTCAGGTCATCTTTTCCACGCACCTGCTGCCGCTTGCTCGCGGAATTCTCTCCACCATCTACGTAACGCTTAGTCAGGAGAGAACCGCAGCGGATATCGAAGCGCTCTTCCGTCAGTTTTACGCCGGGAAGCCGATGGTGCGCATCTGGCCCGCAGGCACGCTTCCTGAGCTGCAGCACGTCGCGCACACGAACTTTTGCGACATCGGTTTTGTCCTGGACTCTTCCGGGCGCCGCCTGGTGCTCGTCTCCTGTCTCGACAATCTCGGGAAAGGCGCCGCCGGCCAGGCCGTACAGAATTTGAACCTTATGCTGGGCATCGAGGAGCAAACGTCACTTCAATGAGAATCGTAATCAAATTTGCTGGAGCATTGCTGGAAGACGACACGACGGTGCGGGAACTCGCGCGCCAGGTTGCGGCGCTCGCGCAAGAGGGCCACGAAATCCTCGTGGTCCACGGCGGCGGCAAGCTTTTCACCGCCACACTGAAGCGCATGGCCATCGAGAGCAAGTTTGTCGGCGGCCTGCGCGTCACCGACCGCGACACGCGCGACGCCGCCATCATGGTTTTCGCCGGCTTGCTCAACAAAAAAGTTGCCGCGGCGATTTCCGCCGAAGGCCAGCCCGCCGTCGGAGTCTCCGCCGCGGATTCCCGCTGCTTCCTCGCCGAACCCATGGTCCACAACGAAGTGGAAGGCAGCCTCGGCTTCGTCGGCTATCTCACGGGACTAAATTTGCAGTTCATCGAATCGCTTTGGCGCGAAGGGTTGGTTCCTGTGGCGCCTTGCCTCGGCATTGGCGCAGACGACGAAATTTACAATATCAACGCGGATCACATGGCTGCAGCGTGCGCGGAGTTTCTGAACGCCGACCAGTTGATCTATCTTACCGATGTCGCAGGCGTGCTGGACGGCGAAAAAGTGCTCTCCGCCGTGTCATGCCAGGAAATCGATCGCCTGGTGCAATTCCGCGTTGTCTCCGGAGGCATGGTGCTGAAGCTCGAAGCCGCCAAGCGCGCCATCGAAGGCGGCGTAGGGCAGGTCCGCATCGTAGGAGGCACAACCCCGGAAGCTTTGTTGCTTGCCTCTCATGCAGAGGAAGCCGGCTCCGTTCCAGGTACTCGCGTTTTGCGGCACTTGCAAGCCGCCGCGCAGACGGCTTTCACGGCGGCATGATGCGCAGCGTATCCAAGAAAAACTCGAAAACGCAGCCGGCGCAAAAGCCCGGGAAGTTTGCTGCCTCCGGCTCCAAGCCGGACGTGCGCTTGCTGGACGCCGAGAAGTTTCTACTGCCCACTTATAAGCGGCAGCCGGTCATCATGACGCACGGCAAAGGCGCGTACGTTTTTGACTCGACGGGCAAAAAGTACCTGGATTTCCTGGGGGGCATCGCGGTCAACGCGCTCGGGCACGCGCATCCGCGCATCGTCAAAGTGATTCGCCGCGAAGCCGCGCGCGCGATTCATCTTTCCAACCTTTACCACAACGCCTTTCAAGGTCCGCTGGCGCGCAAGCTCGCGGAATGGTCCGACCTCGATCGTGTGTTCTTCGCGAATAGCGGCACAGAAGCCATTGACGGCGCGATGAAGCTGGCGCGGCTGTTTGGCCGCAATCCGGAGGAGTCGAGCGGCGCCCCCGCCAAAAAGTACCGCTTCCTGGCTTTGGAAAATTCGTTTCATGGGCGCACGTTTGGCGCCGTCAGCGTTACGGCGACGGAAAAATATCGTTTGCCCTTTGCCCCAGTCGTTCCCGGCGTGGAGTTTGTCCGCCTCAATGACGTTGTTGATCTCGAAGCAAAATTTGACGACACGGTCTGCGCGATTCTTCTTGAGCCCATTCAGGGAGAAGGCGGGATCTACCCCATCAGCGAAGCGTTCTGGAACCGCGCTCGCACTCTAGCTACGCAACACTGCGCGCTTCTGATTGCCGACGAAATTCAGTGCGGACTCGGCCGCACGGGCAGGCGCTTCGCCTTTCAGAGATTCTCATCGAAGCCGGATATCGCCGTGGTAGCGAAGCCGCTGGCTGGAGGGCTTCCTCTGGGTGCGATTCTTACCACCGAAGCGATCGCATCCCGCGTGTCTCCTGGAATGCATGGAACGACCTTTGGCGGCGGTCCGCTCGCTTGCGCGGTTGCGCTCGAATTTCTCAGCATCATCGAAAAAGAAAAGCTTCTTGAGAATGTCCAGCTTCGCGGCGCGGAACTGCGGGAAGGGCTGACAAAGCTGGCGTCACAATTCGACTTCATCCGCGAAATCCGCGCCGAAGGACTGATGATCGGCGTCGAGCTCTCCGTCGAAGGCGCGCCGTTTGTTGCGGAAGCCATGCAGCTCGGTTTGCTGATTAACTGCACGCACGATTTTACTCTTCGCTTCCTGCCGCCCTTTATCATTACCCGTGCGCAGGTCAGGGAATTTCTCAAGCTTTTCGAGCAAGTTCTTGCAAAAACTCCAAAGCAAGCCACTGCGTCGGATTCCGGCAGTGTCGCCGGTCCGGGACGCGTGGCTCACGCCGCGGCAAGGGGATAAATCGAATGACTGCCACACCTCTCGTTGCTCCTATTTCATTGTCAACCGATCTGCTCACGGGAGCGGAGTGGAGCCCCGCGCACACGCGCGAATTGCTCCACCTCTCGGCGGACATCAAGGCGCGGCCGGTTCGTTACGCCTCTACGCTGCACGGGAAATTCATCGCGTTGATTTTTGAAAAGCCGTCTTTGCGCACGCGCGTCACTTTTGATGTCGGCATCCAGAGTATGGGTGGAGCGGTAGTGTTTCTCGATCACACGCAAGCGTTCGCGTCACTCGGCAAGCGCGAATCCATTGCCGATGTTGCGCGCAATCTCGATCGCTGGGTGCACGGCATCGTGGCGCGCGTGTATTCTCAGAAAGTCCTTGAAGAAATGGCGGCGAACGCCACCATCCCAGTAATCAACGCGCTCTCCGACAAATTCCATCCGTGCCAGGCGCTTGCGGATTTCTTCACGCTCGAAGAGCGCTTTGGCGCTCTGCGCGGCTTCAAGCTGACCTACGTCGGCGACGGCAACAACGTGTGCCATTCCCTGATGTATCTCGCGGCGCGGCTTGGCGTTCATACGCGCGTCGCGACGCCGCCGGACTACGCCCCTGCTCCGGAAGTGGTCGCGGACAGCAAGCGCGTGGCGCGCGAGACGAAGGCGAAGATCGAGCTGATGCATGATCCCCGCGAGGCGGTCACCGGCGCGATGGCCGTGTACACCGACGCCTGGACTAGCATGGGTTTTGAAGCGGAAGAAGAAACTCGCACGAAGATTTTCGAGCCTTATCAGGTAAATCCGGAGCTGATGTCTCTTGCCGCGCCAGACGCCGTGTTCATGCACTGTCTGCCGGCGCACCGCGGGCTCGAAGTTACACCGGAAGTGCTGGACGGCCCGCAATCCGTGGTCCTCGACCAATCCGAGAACCGCATGTATGTGCAGAAAGCCATCCTACACACTTTGTTTTGATTTTTCGATGCACTCGCTTCTTTCGCACCGAGTTTTCTTTGTAGGGGCGCAACACTGCTGCGCCCTTGTTTGGATAACTAAGAATCGTTGAGAGGAATTGTGAAAACGCAACAAACTAAGCCCAAGAAAGTCGTACTCGCTTACTCCGGAGGGCTGGATACCTCCATCATCATTCCCTGGCTGAAAGGAAACTATGCATGCGAAGTCATCGCTGTCATCGGTGACGTCGGCCAGCAGGAAGATCTCGAAGCCGCTCGCAAGAAAGCGCTGGCTACGGGTGCTTCTTCGGCGCACGTCGAAGATTTGCGCGAGGAATTTGTCCGCGATTACATCTGGCCGACGCTGCGCGCGGGAGCCATCTATGAGCACACATATTTGCTCGGGACTTCCATGGCGCGGCCGGTTATCGCCAAGCGTCAGGCAGAAGTCGCGCTGAAGGTTGGTGCCGACGGCCTCTCGCATGGTTGCACGGGAAAGGGCAACGACCAGGTGCGTTTCGAGCTTGCTTACAAGGCCATCGCGCCAAACCTGCAGATCATCGCGCCTTGGCGCGAGTGGGACATCGATTCGCGCGAAGACGCCATCGCTTACGCCCAAAGGCACAACGTCCCCGTCGAACAAAGCAAGAAAAACATTTACAGCCGCGACCGCAACATCTGGCACCTCAGCCACGAAGGCGGTGAACTCGAAGATCCGGCCAACGCGCCCAACGAAGCGATGTGGCAATGGGTGGCTTCGCCGGAAAAGGCTCCGGACAAGGCTGAAGAAGTTGAGATTGGGTTTGAATCCGGGACGCCTGTTTCCGTGAATGGTACCAAGCTTGGCCCAGTCGAACTTCTAAACACGCTCAACGAAATTGCGGCGAGGCACGGCATCGGACGCACGGATCTGGTCGAGAACCGGCTTGTGGGCATGAAATCGCGCGGCGCTTACGAGACTCCGGGCGGCACGTTGCTGGTGAAGGCGCATCAGGAATTGGAGCGCCTCACCGTGGACCGCGAGACGGCGCACTTCCAGCAGGCGCTTTCAAATCGCTACGCGGAGCTTGTGTATTACGGCCTGTGGTTCTCGCCGCTGCGCGAAGCCCTCGATGGATTCTTCACCGTCGCACAGCAGCGCGTCACCGGCGCTGTTGGCCTGAAGCTCTGGAAAGGCACGCTCAATGTAACGAAGCGCGTTTCGCCCTTCTCGCTTTATCGCGCGGACCTGGCCAGCTTTACGATGGGCCGCTACAACCCGAAGGACGCAGAGGGTTTCATTAATTTGTTTGCTTTGCCGGTGACTGTTCGCCCGAAAGCGAAAGCCGAGGGCAAGAATTCTTGATGTGCACTTGTAGGGGCGCAGCATACCTGCCTGCCGCAGGCAGGCTGCGCCCCTGCTTGGCAACGCCGAAGAATTCGAGCATCGCATCAGACTAGAACTTCGTATGACGGAGCGCAAAGACGACCGATTATGGGGAGGGCGCTTCGAACGCGAGCCCAACGCTCAGTTCGATGCGTTCCAGCGTTCTTTTGCGTTCGACCGCCGGCTGCTGCCTTACGAAATCGCTGTCGACCGCGCGTGGGCCAAGGCCCTGGAACCAATCGGCATTTTCACTGACGCAGAGGTAAAACAAACGCTCGCCGCCCTCGACAAGATTGCCGAGCGTGCAAAGAACGATTCCGCATGGTTTGAGAAGGTGGGGGCCGGCGCCGAAGATGTCCATCACTTTGTCGAAAAAGTGCTGGTCGAGGAACTCGGCCCGCTCGGCTGGAAACTACACACCGGCCGCAGCCGCAACGAATTGGTCGCTACGGATTTCCGCATCTTCGTGCGTGTTGCGGCCAGGCAGACGGAGCTTTCACTTCGTTTGCTTCTGATTCCAGTCCTCGTGGAGCAGGCCAGGACTAACTTCGGCTTGCCCATGGCCGGCATGACCCACATGCAACACGCCCAGCCCATCCTGCTTTCGCATTTCTTGCTCGCACACGCGGAAGCTTTCACACGCGATGTCACGCGGCTGCAACACGCGGCTGCGAGTGCCGATGCTTGTCCGATGGGCTCGGGCGCGCTTGCAGGAAACTCGTTCGCCATCGACCGTCATGCAATTGCTCGCGAACTCGGCTTTTCGAAAATCACGGCCAACAGCCTGGATGCCGTCAGCGACCGAGATTTTGCGCTCGATTATCTTTTTGCTCTCACGGGAATCGCCACGCATCTTTCCCGGCTGGCAGAAGACTTCGTGATTTTCGCATCGCAGGAATTCTCCTACGTCATTCTTCCCGATGAATATTCCACCGGCAGCAGCCTGATGCCGCAGAAGAAGAATCCCGACGCGTGGGAATTGATCCGCGGCAAAACGGGACGCATTAACGCGGCGCTGCTCGGCTTGCTGACAACGCTGAAAGGGCTGCCCACCAGTTACCAGCGCGACCTCCAGGAAGACAAAGAAGCGCTTTTCGCTGCACACGACCATGTTGCGGACATGCTGGCAGTTGCTGCCGGCGCGCTCGCATCTACAAAGTTCAACGTCGACCGCCTGGGCGCGGCCGCCTCGAATCCAGCCCTGCTCGCTACCGAAGCGGCTGATTATCTGGTGCGGAAAGGCATTCCTTTTCGCCAAGCACACGACATAGTGGGCAAGGTGCTTCGCGAAGCCGAAAAACAAGGCATCGCGTTTACAGCGTTGCCTCTAGAAAAACTCAAACAAGTTTCGCCTTCATTCGATGTCGATTTCGCGAAGAGTCTCAGCGTCGATGCGGCCCTGGCCGCGAAAAAAGTTCCCGGCGGCACTGCGCCGGACGCCGTGCGTGCGGCTATCGAAGATTTGGAAGCGCGTTTGAACAAGAAAGTCAGCAAAACAGGAGCCAAACCATGAGCTTGCAAACCCCAAATCCCCTGGGCACTCTGCCGCTCGTTTCGGGCAACTGGAGGTCTCTTCGCGGAGCGGCACGATAGCCGCTCGGACACACCTCGAATGAACCACGCTCCCTCCGAAGCTGCCCTGCCCCGCGGATTTCGCTTCGCCGCGACGGCCTGCGGCCTGAAAAAAACCGGCGCGCTCGATTTGGCAATTTTTTCAAGCGACGTTCCCGCCTCTGCCGCAGCAGTTTTCACTCAAAACCTGGTGGTGGCCGCTCCGGTCACGCTGTCGAAAAAGCACTTGCAGCTCTCGAAAGGGCGCATGCGCGCCGTCGTTGTGAACGCCGGAAACGCCAATTGCGCGACCGGGGCGCGGGGCCACGAAGTTTCGCTGTGCACGGTGGAAGAAACCGCGCGGCGCCTGCGCGTCCAGCCGCACGAGGTTTTTGTGTGTTCCACCGGTGTCATTGGCGTTCAACTGCCGGTAGAAAAGATTCTTCGCGCACTTCCATCGTTAACAAGCAACCGGCGCCCGTCCGCGCGCTCGTTCGCGGAACTGTCACTGGCCATCTGCACTACCGACACGCGCCCGAAGACTGCTGCGGCTTCGTTCAAAATGGCCGGCAAGAGGA
Source organism: Candidatus Acidiferrum sp. (assembly GCA_035280045.1). GTDB lineage: Bacteria > Acidobacteriota > Terriglobia > Acidiferrales > UBA7541 > Acidiferrum. The sequence goes on along the minus strand of DATEGP010000135.1, from coordinate 3,730 downwards.
TTCATCTGGTCGGCTGCGCCAAGGGCGCGGGCATGATTCACCCGAACATGGCAACGACGCTGGCCTTTGTCGTGACCGACGCCGCCATTTCGCCTCCGCTCCTGCAAAAGACGCTGAGCGAGGTTACGCGCAGAACGTTCAATTCCATCAGCGTGGATGGGGACACTTCGACGAACGATACGCTGCTCGTCCTGGCCAACGGCGAAGCGGGAGCGCCCGCCATTCAAAAAGGCAGTAAAGCGCACCGCGCCTTCACGGCCGCGCTCGAAGAAGTCTGCCAATCGCTGGCACTGCAGATCGTCGCGGACGGCGAAGGGGCGCAACGTGTAATCGAAATCGAAGTGCGCCACGCCAAGAGCGAAGCCGCCGCACACCGCATCGCCGAAACGATCGCCACCTCTCCGCTGGTGAAGACAGCTTTAGCCGGCGGCGATCCCAACTGGGACCGCATCTTCGCCGCCGCCGGGCGCTCCGGCGTAAAGTTCGATCCGGCCTTAGTAGACATCCAAATGGCGGGTATTCCGGTTCTTCGCAGAGGTCAGCCCCTCGACTTCAATGAACGCGCCGCCAGCAACAAACTCCTCGCCGAGTACGTTCCTGTCGTCGTGGATCTGCATGCCGGCGACGCCCGCGCCCGCTACTGGACCTGCGACTTCACCGCCGAGTACGTGCGCATCAACGCTTCGTACCGCACATAGTTGTTTTACGAGGCATGCCCCCTGTCTGTACCGTTTTGCAAGCCCCCCACCACCGAGTCTGTGTGGCAACTGAAGTTTGACAGCGTCGACGGACCCAGCCCTTCGAGCCCACCATAGGCAACCAAATTTCATCAGGAGTGCCCCGCGGAAAGTGAGCAAGGTGACGCTCGAAACGCACGCCGAGCTTGGTTAGGGTGTCCTGAATCGCACGAGAGTTGCAGAGATTTTCGTCGAGGTAAAGGACAAACTCATCAGGCGCCGTGGACGGACTTTCTTGGGTTATTTGGACTGAGCGGAGTGCCAGATAGTGGAGATGATGACGCGTTTGCTGCGAACGCGGTAGAGGATGGAATAGGGAGTACCGCCTATGACCAGCTCACGAATACCAGGCTCGGCTCCGGCGCGGCCCAAGTGCGGATGATTCCGCAGAGCTTCGACAACAGCCACGATTCGTGTAGCAAGACGCTCCGCTGCATCGGGCTTATCTAAAGCAATATAGGCGCGAATCTCAGCGAGGCGCGCTCGCGCCAGCGGTGACCAGACGACTTCTAACGGCACAGCTTCTCGTCGTCATGCACTTTGCCGCAGACGCATTTCGGCGGGGCAAGCTCATGATCCGTGCCCCACGACAGCAGCCAGGCTTTCATGTCCTCGTGCTTGATGTAGTGGCCGGACCTCACCTGGCGGTCCGCCTGGCGTGTTTCCGCGAGCAGTCTTTCCTGGTCCGCGACGTAAGATTCGACCGCATCGGAGATGAGAAAGTTGGAGCTGCGGCCTGAAGACTTCGCGAGCTTTGCCAGGCGCTGCTTGGTTTCGGGTTTCAGTCTAATACTGAGAGTTGCGCTTCGTGTGTTCGCCATAAACACATTATAGCACGCGAATGCTTCTACCCTGCCCACTTCCAGTTGGCGAACTGTTCGCGCAATGCGATCTTCTTGAACTTGCCGACGGAAGTACGCGGGATGGCATCGAGAAAAACAAACGCGTCCGGCAACTGCCACTTGGCAAACGACCCAGCCAGAAACGCGCGCAATTCTTCGGGAGTGGCCCGGGCGCCGTCTTTCAGCACGACGGCAGCCAGCGGCCGCTCCTGCCATTTCGGATGCGGAATGCCTACGACGCAGGCCTCTTTCACCGCCGGATGACCCATCAGGGCGTTTTCCAAATCCACCGAGCTGATCCACTCGCCCCCGGATTTCACCAGGTCTTTGGCGCGGTCCACGATCTTGACGTAACCGCATTCGTCCATGGTGGCGACGTCGCCGGTGCGGAACCAGCCATCCTCCGTCCAGCGATGCGCCTGATCGGGCGATTCGTAGTAGCTCGCCGCAACCCACGGGCCGCGAATTTCGATCTCCCCGGACGTAACTCCGTCCCAAGGCGCTTCTCCTTCCGGCCCCATCAAGCGAATCTCGACAAAGGGAGCCGGCCAGCCCTGTTTGGCCCTCGTTTCGTACTTTTTGTCTTCGGGCCAATCTCGCATGTGCGCCCGCAGGCCTCCGGACGTACCGATGGGCGTGGTTTCCGTCATGCCCCACAGATGCTTGATGTGCAAGCCGAAGCGATCGAGCCGCCGCATGAGTTCCAGCGGCGGAGCCGTGCCTCCGCAAACGACGCGGATGGGATTCTCGAATTTCCATTTAGTGGGATTCTTCTCGAGCGTATCCAGAACAGCAATCCAAACGGTGGGAACGCCGCAGGCGATGGTCACGCGCTCGCGAACCATTAAATCGAGAATGCTTTCCGGATCCACGTTCGGACCCGGAAGCACGAGCTTTGCGCCAAGCATGGTCGCTGCAAAGGGGATACCCCACGCGTTGGCGTGAAACATCGGCGCGACGGGCAAAACCGTGTCTGCCTGACTCATGCCAAAAACCTCAACAAGTCCGCAGCAGAAAGAGTGCAACACGAGCGCGCGATGCGAATAAATGACGCCCTTCGAGAATCCCGTCGTACCCGAGGTAAAGCACATGGCCGCGCCGTCATTTTCATCAATCGCGGGATATTGGAAATCCGCGTCGGAATCTGCCAGCAGCTCTTCGTAATTCAGACAGCCTTCAGGGACTGTGTTGCAACCATAAGGCACCACGATGACGCGTTCGCAAGAGACGTCTTGCCGGAATTTCTCGTAAACCGGATAAAGCACGTCGTCAACCAGCAGAAAACGATCACCCGCATGCTTCGCGATGGCGGCGATTTCGTGCGGATGAAGCCGAAGGTTCAGCGTGTGCAGGATGCCGCCCGCGCAGGGAACTCCAAAAAATGCCTCCAGGTGGCCCGCATGATTCCACATCATGGAAGCGACGCGATCGCCCGGCTTTAGTCCGAGTTTCAAAAGGGCCGAGGAAAGGCCTCGTGCCCGCGAATAGAATTCGCCGTAGCACGTTCGAACGATGGACTTGTCCGGCCTTCGCGAAACAAGTTCGACACCAGGGAAAATTTTCCCCGAGCGCTCCAGGATGGTAGAGAGCGTCAGCGGAAAATTCATCATTGTGCCGCGCATAGACCCTCTCGGACCGGCACCAATTGGGGCGAATCCTAGCACGAATTCCCGGCACGCGGGAGGAGGAAGGGTAGCGGACGCCCCGGCACAATCCGGCCATTTTATTTAGTTGCAAATGGCCTCAAATTCCGAGACCATGCAGCAGACCGCTGAAGTTCGGTCCTCGCTCCCTCGGCGGCTGCGCAGATTCGCCTCCCCGGTGATCGAAGCTGTGTCTTCGGCGCGCTCCGCGACTCGCAAGTCAGGTTTCGGGCAGAAGGAGTAAGAGGTGAAGAAGCTCTACATCGGTAATCTTCCGTTTTCGGCTACGGAAGATCAGCTTCAGGAGTGGTTTTCTCAGGTGGGTGTCTCCCCTTCGGGTGTCAACCTCATTCGGGACCGTTTCACGGGACAATCACGCGGGTTCGCTTTCGTCGAGGTCACCAACGACGAGGATGCGGACCGGGCCATCAATTCCTTGAATGGGCAGAATTTCGGCGGGCGAAACCTGGTGGTCAACGAAGCGCGTCCTCAGGCAGAGCGCAGCGGC
>DATEGP010000134.1:0-33236 GCA_035280045.1 Candidatus Acidiferrum sp. | reverse complement strand
TCAGCTTAAGATGGCCGTCGTTGAGGACTTCCAGTTCTCGCATCAGGGTGTACCTCCTCTGTGAGTTCAGCGCTCCAGGGAAAGTACACCCTCTTTTCCTGCTTAAAATCCCAATTTACACAAAAGAATTTACGCTACCATATGCAACACAAAATCGTCCAAGGTAAAAAAGTGTCACAGGGGCGAAAAATGGGTCGTTTTCGGAGTCCTTATGCGCTTCGTTGACGCGTCGCGGCTTTGACGAAGAAATCCCTGCGCGTGCGCTTCAAACGCGCCGCAGACGCGTTCTCAGGACGAGCAGGCCTGGGGACAAGGGGCGCGGAGGAGGAGATTCCCATTGACTTCGGTGGGGGGCGGGGCGAGTAGTTTTGCGGGCACGTACCTCAGAGTCAATGGCCCTCTGGGTGTGCAGGTCCCGGGCAAAGCGCCGATTCGTGGACACGCGACTGCGTTGATTTCGAATGCTTGGGGTGAGCCATGGGCACTCTGGAGCGTTTGAAGTCTCTCCTCGTACTTGCCGCACTCGTTCCGCTGGCGCTGCTCGTTCCCTGCGGTGCCGCGGTCGGGGCCGCGTCCCTTTAAGCGCCAGCGATAGCAGCGGTGTATATGCCGGCTAAGAATCCTTGAGAAAGACATGAAGGTCAATCAGAACGCTCCGCAGTATCACGAGCGGCGGTGTTTGTTACCGCGGGGTCTCCCCGGAACGTTGAGCGGAATGCGATTTTGCGACCGCGCCCAGGAGCACCGCAGCGGCGACCGCAGTGAACACTCCATAATCCAGAGGCGCTTTGATACCGTCAACACTCATCGTCAGAGCAAACGACATGAGCAGCGTCGCACTAGCCCAAGCGATTATGCGTTGATAGAAGCCTGCCAAGAGTGCGACTGCCAGGGTGGATTCGACGATCGTCTCCACAACTCCAAGTATTGGAATGATCGCTTTCGGCATAAACCAGTTAAGGTGTGCGACATACTGCAGGAAGTTAGGCCAATCACCCCAAGACACACCCGGGGTTCCCGGCCGCCCATAAAGGCCGAAACGGTCAGCTACTGCCGAAACAAATGCTGCACTGAGGGCGAGTCGCAGAGCTACCTTTGCAGTTTGCAGGATGCGTTCATTTGTCATAGGAGTTTCGTTAATTCCTTTCCTTTTTCGCCGAACGCTACAACGAGGACTCTGGCTGGCTTGGTTGCGCTCGGGCTGCCGGAAGGCAGATGGATGGCGCCAGGCGCTTCAAAGAAGGCCTCGCCAGCCAACAGCACAACTTCCGGCTGGCCCTCGACGTGAAAACGAAATTTTCCTTCGAGAATGTAGCCGAGCACAAAACCGGGATGCGTATGTTTGGGCGATGCCAAGCCGGGAGGAAAAGTTAGTTCACGTATAGTGGCCTGCCAGCCGTTTAGGCTCACGGGCGGTAAGTCGTACGTTACTACGGTCTTTGTCCCGAATCCGGCAACAGTTTGCGGTGCGGGCGCTGCCATTACGGCAAGACCCGCCAAGCTAGCCCCCAGGAATTCGCGGCGATTTCTCATGGCTCTCAATATAAGGCTTGCTTTGGTATGATGAACAGAGCCATATTGTAAAAATCCATTGTACCATTTCGGATGGGGTTCATTGCCCAAGCACGTTAGCTCGCTGGAACTTGCGCTCAACGAACGGTCACCGCGCACTCCTCTGACGCAGTGGCTCTACGAAGGCTTGCGCCGCGCCATTCTCAGCCGTCGGCTGCCGCCGGGCACGCGTCTTCCCGCGACTCGGGACTTCGCGCGTCAATATAACGTCTCGCGGGGAACGGTTGTCACCGCGTTTGAGCAGCTTCAGACTGAAGGGTACTTGGTTTGTCAGGTCGGGGCAGGCACTTGGGTTGATGAGTGCTTGCCCGGGAATCTTCTCGGCGCAAGAAAGCAGCAAGTGCAGACGTGGAAGATGCCGTCGCCCGTGCGCGGGTTACTGTTCTCTCGCCCCGCGCGTCCGTTCCGCTCTTACGAACCCGCAATCGCCGAATTCCCCGTGGAGATTTGGGCGCGTGTCGCAGGGCGTCGTCTGCGCCGTTCCCCCGCTTCGCTTTTGGCGATCGGCGAGGTGGCAGGATATAAGCTATTGCGGGAAGCAGTTGCCGCGTACCTCGGGTCGTCGCGCGGAGTGAATTGCTCTTCGGAACAGATTGTCATTGTGTCTGGCGTGCAGCAAGGGCTTGATATCCTCACTCGAATCCTCGTGAAACCGGGCGAGGCTGTGTGGATGGAAGATCCTGGGTATTTTGGAGCCGCCGCTGTGTTCCGCAACGCCGGCGCGAGGATCATTCCGCTGCCGGTGGACGAGCACGGCCTCAAAGTACCGAAAGGCACGAATCCGCGCTTTCGGGCCAAGGCGGCATTTCTGACTCCCGCGCACCAGTGCCCGTTGGGCATGACCATGCCCCTCGAGCGACGGCTGGCGATTCTCGCTTGGGCGCGTGACACAGGCGCCTTCATTTTTGAAGATGACTACGACAGCGAATATCGTTTCGAAGGCCGTCCCGTCCCTGCGCTTCAGGGACTGGATCGCGACGGATCTGTAATCTTGCTCGGCAGCTTCAACAAAGTTCTGTTTCCCTCCTTGCGCATGGGCTATGTGGTCCTGCCCGGGGCGCTGATTGATCCATTCCTTCGCCTCCGCTCAGGGGTTGACATGTATCCTTCCGGCCCCGACCAGGCGATCCTCTGCGATTTCATCGTTGAAGGACATTTCGGACGTCATATTCGACGCATGCGTGAACTCTACGCGTCCAGGCTGGCTGCGCTTCAAGATAGCGCACGGAGATATCTCGCGGGGCTTCTGGATATTCCGCCGATTCAGGCCGGCCTGCACACCGCCGCGCTCCTTCGAAATGGAATGACGTCGCAGCAGGCAGAAGCGGCCGCCGCAGCCGCTGGGATTGAGACCGTTGCGTTGAGCCGTTTTGCTTTGCGGCGCACTGATGTGCATGGATTGCAGCTTGGCTTTGCTGCTTTCGAAGAGCGTGAAATAAGGAGCGCAACCATGGCCCTTGCACGTGCGTTAGAAGGCCTCGGCCCTGCGGGCACCCGCGAAAGGATGCAAATAAAAAGCCACCCGATAGGGTGGCCAGAAAATGTCAGTTTTGCCTCGACTGGTCGCCCTTCGGCAAGCTCAGGGTCAAATTCTTAGGGCAATAGCTACACGAATCGAGGTTAATGGAAAAAATTGTAACAGGGGGTCAAAAATTTGTCAAGTCCTTTATATGCAACACAAAATCGTCCAAGGTAAAAAAATGTCAGGGCCAGGAATTAGCGATCCTTCGCGTCTCAGGGTAATCGAAAGCTACGAACCGCGCGGCACTTGTTTATTCGGGAGCGCTGGAATACCCTAACTCTATGAACGAAATCGTCTTTGAGGTGACGCAAGAGGCCGACGGCGGATTTGTCGCCGAGTGTTTGAACGAGCCGATTTTCACTCAGGGAGAGAACTGGGAAAGCCTGAGAACGAACGTGCGCGAAGCCGTTTCGGCCTTCTTCTTCGACCACAAGCCAGCACCTTCCGTGATTCGCCTGCATTTGGTTCGCGATGAAATCCTCGCAAACGGATGAAAATCCCGCGTGATCTGAGCGGAGAGGATCTCGTCCGCCTTCTTTGCCGCGACTGGAATTACCGCGTCGTGCATCGGATCGGAGGCCACGTCATTCTTGAAACCGAAATCCCTCCCATCAGAGGATCGCGATTCCTGCGCACAGGAGCCTTCGGCTGGGCACATTGAACGCCATCCTGAAGGCCGTTGCAAAACACAAAGGCGTCGATCGCCAGGAAATTCTCCGCAGTGTCTAGCAGGAACTGAGTGCAGCGATGGCTGTGCTTAGGTGATTTCGCGCTGGCCAAGCAGATGAAGAAGTAGGCAAAAGTCGTCCAAGGGGATTCAGGAGGCTCGAAACTCAGTTCGATAGAGCGTTTGGCTACGTGTCTGACCTTCCCTCTGTTTACCACGTATTCTCAATGCGATAGGATGCTGGCGGGTGCGAGAAATGACAGTTGGTGGGCTGTAATGGGCAGCGTTTATGTAAAGGGCTAAGCAAAAAGACTGTCGAGTGCACTAACAGGTGGGCTAATCTGGGAGGACTGCGATAATAAATCGTCCTGACGATGAAAGACCGTGGATGAGTAGTAGTTGGGGACTGTTTCGGCACTGTCCCGATAGGTACCCGATGGACGTGTTCTCCTACACGCGAGAAGCTACGCATTGCTTTGTCGAGAGGCGATTCTTGGCATGTATCGCAATGGCCTCGACGGCAGTCGAAATCATACTTAACCGCGATCGGCGTCTTAGAACGCTTCCTAATTTCAAAAGCTCGGATGGATGGGCATACCTAAACAATCGAACATTGCGAATTGCGGGCGACAACGGGTTGCCATCGAACGCTCTGCTTTCACCGGGTGATGAACTTGACAGTAAGGTACCAATTGTCTTTGTACAGATTCGAAATAAGGTCGTGCACGGAGAAATCGGAAATCTAGTAAGCGACCTCAGCGACTATGACCCTGGCGCCGAGCAGATTGCGACCCGCCACGGGACAAAGATGCGGAATTTCGTCAGCGAGTGGTTCAACACGGCTCCCGACGTCCAGGAAGGGCACATCCGCAACAACCAATGGCCTGAAGACTGAAGTTGTGGGTTAATGAGCTAGCGGAATGCGTAAAAACCACGCTGGCAGCGGATGGGGTTCTGCTCGGTTTCTTTCGGCTGCTTTCCCTCAGGTAGAGTAATAACTGTCCAAGTGTGGTAAAGAGTGGTTGAAAATGAGGATCTGCGGGGCTATACTTATTTTATAGAACTATCCAGCTAGGTTTGTGGACTCGGATCAAGGCACGATGGACTTCCCCTACAACCCGCGAAAGGCAGCTCAGGCAGCGGCCTATTTAGTGCGACTTAACAACGGCAGAATGGACGTGGTTTCGCTCCTGAAAATCCTTTATCTCGCAGACAGAAAATGTCTGGGTCGTCGGGGCAGGCCAATTACCGGCGACAAGATGTATTCGATGCCGCATGGACCGGTTTTGAGTCGAATCTACGACCAAATTAAGGCAGGTGGAGATGCTGCGCAGCCGTGGTGCGAATACCTAACTGAGCGCGAGGTGAACACTATTTCGTTGAGAGTCGCGGACCCACCTGCGGATGAGCTGAGCGAATTCGAGCGAGCCATTCTGAGAGAAGAGCATGAACAGTATAGTCGCTTTAGTTTCAACGACCTCAAGAGAGTCACCCATAGTCTGCCTGAATACGTGGACCCGCGTGGGGGATCCCTTCCGATTGACCCGAGGGTCATCCTGCAGTCAGCCGGCTGGTCGGATGAAGAGATTCGAGACGCGGAGATGAGCGCGGCGGAAGAAAGCGTGCTTGCTGCCGTCACTCGTGCATGAATGCCGGCGACGCCGTCCTTCTTCCTGACGGAATAAGCGCACACCTATATGTAGTTTTGGCGGTGTTGGAAGATGGCTCGCTGGTTATGTGTCACTTTACGAAGCTCAGACCCCACTCTGACGTCACCTGCATAATTCAACCCGGCGAGCACTCGTTTGTGACAGAAGTGACCTCGGTGAGATATGACCAGGCATACCATTGTTGCGGCGATGGCGTCGCGGCGTTCGAGCGGCTGATCATGCGACGGTTCGAGCCTTTGAGTGAGGCCCTCTTCACGAGAGTGCGGCGAGGCGCGCTCGATTCCCCCCAGACTCCCGATAAGGTCAAGGCTCTCCTCCGATAAGTTGGGAGAGAGACCCTGCCTTATCCCTCAGCTCACAGCGGTTCATCTTGGCACATTTTCGTTCGCGGCCGAGAACTGGCCGGGTAAGTTTTATCCCCCCGGATGAAGCCGGCGGACTACCTGAGTTACTACGCAATTCGACACGGTAGAAGCGGATTCGACTTTCTACCGTGCCCAGTCGCCGGATAAGGCACTGCGCATCATGTAATATGCTGTTACTCTTTATGCTGTCATCCCGAACCCACACTCTGTGTGGCGTGAGGGGTCTGTGCTTCCGGCAGAAAGACCTGTTTGAACAACTGAACGCGATCATGGCCGACTCGACGTACACGCGCTGGCTCGGCGACCGCAGAGGAATCGAGGAGCGGACGGAGATTTGGAACTGAGTGATTGTGGACCGCGCGAACAAACCCTGGGGACGTTGGCAGGCGGCAGTTGTGCCGCCCCGACGAGCAATTATAGAATTTCGTGTCTAACTATGATGTCGCTTGGTTTCAATCCAAAAGCACTGTAAAACCCCGCATGTTGTTTGTCCTGGAATGCGTTCTTGCGTTCATTGAAAAACTCCTCCGAGTACCAAGCAACCGTGAATTCGACGGACATTCCTTCGCGATAGGAACGTGTCCATTCCCAGAGAATCATCGGGTCTGTGCGGCTTCTCATTCTCTCATCTGACCATTGAAGCATACGAACACATCTAACAAGATCATTCTCATTATCAAAGTTCATTCGAGCATGAGTATACGCATATCGCCTCAAGCCTTCGTGCCTCGGCAGCATCGACCCATCGAGGAGTTGTGTTCGGGCGGTACGGCCTTGCACCACGGCGTCCATTACCTTCTCTGACAGTGGTGCTACGTCGTATCCAATCACATTGAGAGGATCAGTCGAGACGCGAAGCTTCTCTGTGTTTGCATTTGACATGATCTTTCCTCGCTCCATCAGTGATAATCGTCATGAGGTTAATTGATTTTATGCGCATCGTCAATCGGTCGGATCACCGGTAGCTAGCCCTGGTTGGGATAGAAGAAAACGTATGCGTCTGCGACGGTCGAGCAATCCCGCAAGATGCTGGGGCAGTAGAAGCCGGAGCGCCCCGGGGAGTCTTTACGCGATGGGAAGGCAAATCGCGCGGGCCGATGAGAATCGGCCCCTACGAGAAGGTCCTGACGCACGAAACGCGCCCCGACTGAAGCGCCGGGGCAGGCGCGAGAGGAAGGGTTCAGGTTAGCGCGACGCAAAGCGGCGTGGACCGCCGCACTCCCAAAGCGGGCTGCGCCCGCAGGAAACAAGAAGCCCGCGGCGATAGAATCGCAGCGGGTTTTCGCGTCTGTATATTCTTCGACTCTCGGATGAGACTTGCCAGAACCCGTGACAATTTCACTCGAACCGAGCGGCCTGACTTCCGTGAGGTGTCACGGGAATCAAGTTTCGCGCATGAGGCGGGCCTCCAGATTCTTTTCGGCTCGCTGTGTACGCCAGATGCAGGCGTCCGAATTCCCTCTGGCTGCGCGCGGGGCGGCGGAATGACAGCGAAAAGTAAGCGCCGCTGCAGGGAAAAACCCATTGACTTCGGGGGGAGGGGCGAGTAGTTTTGCGGCACGTGCCTCAGAGTCAACGGTCTTCTGGGTGTGTCGGTCCTGGGCAAAGCGCCGATTCGTGGACACGCGACTGCGTTGAATTCGAATACTTGGGGTGAGCCATGGGCAATTCTCGCCGATTGATTCCTCTCTGCTGGCTGATGTTGATGACGGGCGTGTGCATGATGAACGCGCGGAGGGCTGGCGCGGCGGATGAATGGCTGCCGATCAATTCGGCTGACCTGGCGCTGAAGGACAACCCGGCGAGCCCCGGTTCGCACGCGATGATCCTCTACCGCGAGGAGCACACGGACAGCGAACAGTCGTTCCTGACGGAATACTTGCGGATAAAGATTTTTACGGAGGAAGGCAAGAAGTACGGCGACATCGAACTGCCGTTCATAAAGGGCCTGTTTGACGTGAAGGACGTGCGCGCGCGAACCATCCGGCAGGATGGCTCGATCGTGAACTTCGACGGGAAAATCTTCGAGAAGACGGTGGTGAAGGCCGGCGGAATCAAGGTGCTGGAGAAGACGTTCAGCTTGCCGGACGTGCAGCCGGGCAGCATCATCGAGTACAAATACCGCAAGCAGTACGACGCGAATGTGTATTGGAACATTTCGTGGGAAGTGCAGCAGGACCTGTTCATGCGCGAGGCGAAATTTTCAATCAAGCCTCCGACAGGAGCGAATGCGCCCGGGTTGATGTGGCAGACCATCGGACTCGAGAAGGGTCTGAAACTACAGAAGGAAAAGGACGGGAGCTACGCCCTCGATTTGCAGAACGTCGCCGGGGTGCAAGATGAACAGTACTCCCTGCCTGATAGCATGCTGCATGGAAGGGTGAGCTTTTTCTTCGTGTTCGGGCCTGCCAAAACGCCGCAGCAATTCTGGAAAGATATCGCCAAGGCGTGGAACGACGACATCGATAAATATGTGGATAAGAAAAACGCGCTAGCACAATGCCTCGCGCAAACCGTAAGCGCCAGCGATTCGCCGGAAGCGAAGCTGCGGAAAATTTATGAGCGGGCTCAGAAAATCCGCAATGTATCGTACGAAAACAAGACGGAGCAGGAAGAGAAGCGCGAAAAATTGAAAGACAATAATAATGTGGAAGACGTGTTGAAGCACGAATACGGGACGGGACGGGCAATCAATTGGCTTTTTCTTGGGCTGGTCCGCGCCGCGGGATTTCCGGCAAACGAAGTCTATGTTGTTCCACGGAACGATGGAGTTTTCCACGCGGACCTGGAGGATACACGCCAGCTTTCGGCGGGCGTGGTACAGGTTAAGGTAGGGACGCAGGACGTCTATCTCGATCCCGGATCGAAGTATTACCCGTATGGAGTCCTGCCGTGGTCCGAGACTTCCGCTAGCGGGTTGCTGGTGACCAAAGGAGACGCAGATCTTGTGACCACTCCGGCACCGAAGAGTGAAGAATCTACTTCGGTGCGCCACGTTACGCTGCAACTTGCGCGAGACGGCTCGGCGACGGGAACGCTGGTGGTGGAATTCAACGGAATGTGGGGGAGCGCGGTGCGGAATGATGAGCGAGACGAAGACGATACTGGCCGGCGCAAGGATATGTCCGATGAAATCAAAAGCTGGCTGCCGGCGGATGCAAAATTCGAAATCACGAAGGCGTCCTCGTGGGGTCCTTCGTCCGATCCGATGCAGGTCGAAGGAACGCTCACGCTTCCCAGCTACGCGACGTCGGCAGGAACGAAGATTCTGGTGCCGGTGACTCCATTTATTGCGGCGGAGCCGCGCGCTTTTCAGTCCGCGACGCGCACCAACAGCATCTATTTTCGCTATCCGTATCAGGAACGGGACGAAATCGAGTTCAAGCTCCCGGCAGGATACCAAGTGGAAAGCCTGCCCACGCCGCAGCAAGTCCCCTCCGGAGCGATCCAGTACACCATCTCGATTACGAAGCAGCCGAACGGGCTCAGCATTCAACGGGCACTGGATGAGAAGGGACTGCTCTATGACGCGAAGTATTACGGAACGATCCGTCAAATTTTCAACATGGTGAAATCGGGCGATGACCAACAGGCGATTCTGGAACCAGGGACAACAGCGAAAAAATAGCAGGCGACTGTTCCTGATTGTGACTGCGGCGCTGTTTGTGTGCTCGCCGGCGGCGCGCGGAGTCAACGTGCCCGACTGGCTGCAACAAGCAGTGCGGCAGGCCGTGCCGCCGCAGGACAAGGACACGAAGGCGGTCGTCGTATATACGGAACAACAGACCATTGTGAAGGACAATGGGGCGATTGAAACGCGCTACCGCGAGGCGATCAAAATCCTGCGTCCCGAGGGAAAAAACTACGGTACGGTGGTGGTCGAATTCACGAAGAGCACTCCCATCACATATTTCAAGGCATGGAGCATCCCCGCTGATGGGAAGCCCTACGAGGTGAAGGACAAGGACTCCGCCGAAGTCGGCGTCGACGGTGGAGATCTTTACGACGACGTGCGAAAGAAGGTGCTGGAAATCCCGGCGGCAGAGCCGGGAAACATCGTGGGGTATGAATTCGTGCAAAAGGGCCGGCCAGACGTGTTCCAGGATGATTGGTCGTTCCAGGAACTGATACCAGTGCTTCATGGGCAGTACTCGCTGCAAATCCCCGCTGGATGGAAATTGGATTATCACTGGACGAATTGCAAGGAAGTGGCGCCACAAACTCCGGAGTCCAACGAGTACTTCTGGCAAGTGAACGATGTTCCCGCAGTGACCGTGGAAGACGACATGCCGCCGTGGCGCGCGGTCGCAGGGCGGCTGGACGTCAAATACTATTCCCCGCAAAACACAAGCCAAGCGGAGCAATCCGGCTCCTGGCATGATCTGGGACTCTGGTATTCGCAGCTGATTGCATCGCGGAGCGATGCGACGCCGGAGATTCAACAACAGGTTGCGGGCCTGACCGCCCATGCGACTACGCCGCTCGACAAAATAGGGGCGCTCACGTCGTACCTGCAGCGCCAGATTCGATACGTCGCGATTGAAATCGGTATCGGAGGCTACCAGCCGCACGCCGCGAGCGAAGTGTTCAAGAATCAGTTCGGAGACTGCAAGGACAAGGTAACGCTGCTAAGAGCGATGCTCAAGGCAGCCGGCATCGAGTCTTTCTACGCCGTAGCCCAGATTGACCGCGGAATCGTACAACCTGACTTTTCTTCCATGCTCAGCTTCAATCACGTGATTCTGGCGATACAACTGCCCGGAGGCATGCCGGAGTCAAGTTTGTATGCCATCGTCAATGATCCGAAATACGGGAAGCTCCTCTTCTTCGATCCAACGGATCAGTACACGCCGCTGGGCTATTTGCCGGATTCGGAGCAGGACAACTACGTTCTACTTGTCACGCCGGATGGCGGCGAGCTGGTGCATTTGCCGCTGCTTGCCCCGGCGACAAATCGTTTACTTCGCACAGCGCAGTTCAAGTTGGATTCGTTGGGAAACATCTCGGGACAAGTGAAGGAAGTCCGGTGGGGAGAGCCCGCAGTGCTGAGTCGGGCACAGTACCTCATTACCGCGCCAAAGGATCGCTCCAAGGTTGTGGATCAATTCCTAGGGACGTTTCTCGACAATTTCCAACTGCAGTCCGCGACGGTCGGAAATCTGACTGAGTACAACCAGAATTTGACTCTTGATTACAGTTTCGTGGCTCCAAACTACGCGAAGATAGCGGGCGATATGCTCATCCTGCGGCCGCGCGTGCTTGGGGAGAAAGGCTGGGACATTCTCTCCGGCAAGGAGCGAAAGTATCCGGTCGAATACAACGACGCGACGCTGCAAACCGATGAATTCGACTTCGCGTTGCCGGCGGGATACACCGCCGAGGGATTGCCTGCACCGGTCAAAGTGGATTCTGAGTTCGTCACTTATCAGAGCGACGTGAAAATGGATGGCGGCGTACTCAAGTACAAGCGTTCGTATGAAGTCAAACAGGTCTTGGTGCCCACCTCGAAGCTCTCCGAACTGAAAACGGCGCTCGGACAAATCGCAGCAGACGAACGCCAGGGAATCATCTTGAAGCGTGCCTCAGACTGAAGTCCTCGCACGGCGCGAGAATCCACGCAAATCTTTCAAGCAGCTAAGACGGTTTGGAGAGGCGTTCGCGGACGCGATCGCTGAGGAGCTTGCCGTCGACGGTCTTGCCTTCGAGGCGGGCGCGAGCGGCCTTGATGACGGCGCCCATTTGCTTGAGGGAATCGGCGCCGGATTCGGCGATGGCGGCTTCGACGGCAGAGTGAACTTCGGCGTCGGTGGGCGCGGCGGGAAGATAGGATTCGATGATGGCGATCTCTTTCGTTTCCTTCGCGGCGAGGTCGGCGCGGCCGCCCTTGGTGAACTGCTCGACGGATTCGCGGCGCTGCTTGACGAGCGTTTGAAGGACCTGGATGGCTTCGAGGTCTTCGAGCGGGCGAATCTTTTCGATTTCCTTGTTTTTGAGCGCGGCCTTCACCATGCGCAAGACACTGAGGCGCAGCTCGTCCTTCTCCTTCATTGCGGCGGTGAGTTCCTTCTGGATGCGCTCGGTGAGGCTCATCGTATTGGCGTTCTCCCGTTGCGGCGGCGAAATTTCGCGCGAAATATTTTGCGTGATGGCCGCGCGAGCGCGCCGCGGTTCCGCTAAATGGCAGAATAGCCGGAAAGCGAGGAGTTGGGAAGCGCGGGGAGAGAGGAGTGTGCTATCACGTCTGGCCCGCGGCGCGAGAGATGTGCTATCGTTGATTGGTTGCTGCGGCGCGCAAATCTCATGTGCGGCAAACTTTTTTTTTCGCGGGGATGCGGCGGACTTTCTTCTGCAGCTTTAACCGCAGTGGTACGTCGGGGCGTGGCTCAGCCTGGCTAGAGCGCCTGGTTCGGGACCAGGAGGTCGGTGGTTCAAATCCACTCGCCCCGACCACTTAATCCCGTTACATCAATTGATTACAACAGTGCTGTTTTGGGCAGAACTCAAAGTTGAGTCCGTTTGAACCCCAAAACCAGTGATTCAACTCCCGCCACAGCCCGTCGCTGATCTTCGGGAATAGCGTGTACATATACTTCACGCGTAATTTCAGATGTCGAGTGACCGAGGAGAGCTTGCACGGTTCCCAAAGGCGCTCCCACTGCGTCCAGCAATGTTGCGTGCGAGTGGCGCAATGAGTGCCAAGTGATTCCGTGCAATCCCAACTTCTTGCAAGCGGGACGCAGTTGCCGCCGCAGCAAATTGTGTCTGCTGAGTGGTTGCCGTTCCCGGGTTGAGAAGACAAGGTCTTCTGATTTGGCTGCCGCATGGCACAATGTCCTCAAAACATCTGAGGTCGCAGCACCGATGGGAATGAGTCGGTTACTGCGCTGTGTCTTCGGCGTATCGAAGTGCCCGTCGTACACCGTTGCGGTTACGCGAAGTGTGCGACCAGCCAAATCGATGTTTTTCCATCGTAGTGCGAGGAGTTCACCAACTCGAAGACCTGTCAGCACTAATAACAGCGCAATGGATTTTGCAGGTTCCGCTAATTCTCCCGCCAGTTGTCGAACCTGCTCTGGTGCTAGAACAGGCTTCGGAGCTAGCTTGAGCGGACGACGGGGGAGTCTCGTTTTTCGGGCCTGATTGTCATTGATGTATTCCCACCGCTCGGCTGTACCAAGTATGCGACCAAGGACGCCGCGAATCTCCTTCACGGTTTTCCAAGCCAGTCCGCTGCTCAACTTTGCAGCCAAGAATGACTGGATAGGCTCGCGCTTGATGTCGCACAACGGGCGCTCTCCGAACGCGGGTAGTAGATGAACGTCCAAGAAGTAGCGGTAGTTTTTTTGTGTGGCGTATTTCACGGTTGGTAGCACGACAGGGAGCCAATCTTCCCTCACAAAGCTCGAAAATGTGCGAGTCGATTGGGGACGATGTATGCCACTGTTGATTGGGTTGAGTCGTTTTGTGAGGGCCTCCATCGCTTGGGAGCGCGAGCACAGTTCGGCAACAGTACCGAGCACTTCTGCCCGTCTCCTTCGTCCGATGGAACCGTCGGGATTGATAATTTCCTCCCACCAGCGAGCAACCCAAACTTTCGGGCGTTTGCCGCGCTGAAAGAGCGATCCTAATTGAAAGCGTCTACGAGCCATCTTCTTTCCTCCAAAGATGACCCGCTTGGCTTGTTCTGCGTCGATTCTGAGTGTACCTCTGGCGTCAAGCGGCATAGTGCCCTCCGCGATGACGTTTGACCCATTCGAGTATTTCGTGCTCGTAGAAACGCCAATACTTCCCAAGCCGGTAACCCGGCAACCGCTCTTGGGATCGTTTGCGCATACGTCCATAAACCCAAGAGATGGGCACGTGGAGCAGATCGGCGACTTCGCGGACTGTGAGTAACTGATCTTGTTCTTCCTCCCTTCCTCCCGTGGTTCCGTTCGTACTGCTTGCAAGTGGAAGGTTAGGGGTTGCAATTTCGTCCGGCGGCGATGTGAGTGTTGCATCGTCCTGTTCTTGATTCCTGCCGGATGCCACGGGAAATGGACTTACTGCGAGGCGCAAGCCATGCACTCTTGGCGAGTCTGGGTTCTTGCGCGCGCCGAGTTGGGCCGTGCGGGGTTTCATTGACTTTCTCTTGAGTCTCCCTTATCTTCGTATTCAGATTGACTTTCTGTGGACATTATATTACGTTTGCAACTGTAATGTACAGATGCAACCTACGTGGTTAGGGTTGCATCCTTACGAACAGGAGGTTCGCCGGATGCCCAAGAGACCCGAAAGCGAAGAGAGGCCCTTGCAGCAGCAAACCATCTCCGTGCGCATTAGCGACGCTTTGCGCTCGCGATTGGATCGCGCCAAGGAACTGATGTCCTCGAAGACCGGAGAGGGTGTCACGACTTCCGATGTGGCCAAGCAGTTCCTCGAATCGGCCCGCGAAGATCGTTTGGAAGTCGTAGACCTGATGGCCGAGCCGACACAGACACTTCTTCAGATTCGCAGGAAGGGGGAAGCGCAGCACGTCTTGTCGCGGGCGGAATGGGCCGTCCTCGCCTACTTCGTGCAGCAGGGTTTCGAGGCCTTTTCCGACCGGACTCCCAATCCTGTTTCGCGCGAATCCCTGACTGCCGTTCTCGATGCATTCCTTGCTGTGTATGACTTGCGGAAGGAACGCACCTCAAAACTGGACGAATATTATCTTGGCAACCTTCCCACCGAGTATCGGCCTGCCAAAACGAAGAGCCCGGACGACCAACCGGCACCCGAAATTGTTCGCCGGACGGTGCTGGAAGCCCGCAAGCATTTAAGCGATGTGGGAAGCAAGTCCGAGCCGTTGCTGGCGGCGCGGAATCTCCATGTGATTCTCGAAGAAGAAAAGCTTGCAGGAGCCGAGGCTCTCGACCGCGCCCTTCGCCCCTTCTGGCCCATCCTTTGGCGACTGGCAGCGCGAGGCCATTATTTCCTGAAGCAGGAACCGCTGCGATTGCCTGCCACTGCCCAGGATTCTTTCTATCAGCCTCCGATCCCCTCGGTTAAGGAAGGGGAATACTCCCTTTCGTTTGCCCGTGGAGAGGGCAGCGAGTTCTCTCTTCTTCTGAGTTTCCCAGGTCCTCGCGGCCCTATGTATCCGATCAGTGGGTATCCCAAGATTACGGAGTTCCGCGCGATGCTTGGGGCGTTAACGCCGGAAGGTGCTACCCGCCGCTGGAACGGTGGGCACTTCTTCGGATACCTTGCGCCAGCCGAGGACGGCAAAGGGAAGGAAGATGTTTGGTTTCGCGCTCACGCGAACGGGATCACGTTCGGCTTCTCGGAGAAGGAATGGAAGTCGGTGCAAATGTTGTTTCGCCGCGCCTGGGAAATGCCCGAGGTGCGAATGGCGTGGGACGAATTGGCGCTCGAATACGGGGAACTGTGATGCGGCGCTGCTTCGCAGCGGCAGTTTTGCGGACACACCACCCACAAAGTGGTTGCTGTAAAGCGCCGCGCGGCGCTTTTGGTTAACGTGTTCTCGTGGCAGGATTTAACAAAGTCGCGGCGCTCGCCGTTAACTTTCGGCGCTCTTCGCTAACTTCTTTATTTTGCTCGCGCGTTTAATGTGAGCGATCTCGAAGAAATCCTTCCAGAAAGGTGCTTGTCATGACCGCCGATCAACTGCGAAGCCGCACCGTGGGATGCAAAATGACCGAGGCCGAGTATGAACGGCTGAATGCAACCGCCGAGGAACGAGGTGTGACGCTTGGCGAATTGTGCCGCGAGGTGTTGCTGCAACACATCAACGGAACGAAACCAGTCGTAGTTGAAGAGGTCTTGTTGGCCGAAGTAATTGCACTGCGCACCATCTTGCTCAATGCCTTCTACAAACAGGCGCAGGGAGAAGGGCTGACAGCGGACGAAATGCAACGGCTCATTGAGCACGCGGATGAAGGCAAATTCCGCAAGGCGCAGGAGCGGATGAAAGCAGGTGCGCAATGAGCCAAACGTGGGGTCGAAATCAGTATGCGGGCGAGTGGCCGAATCGCAAGCCCGCATGGATGATGGCAGCATCGCTTTTGGCGGTGTTAAGTTTGGCCGCGATTTGCGGCTACCGTTACGCCTATGTTCTCACGCCGCTGCAGAAGGGCTATTTGACGACGTACATCCGCAGCGGATTGCGTGCCGAGATCGGTTTCAAAACTGGCCGCTACGCGCTGTTGAATGTTGCGAACAAAAAGAGTAGCCGGTTGGCGCTCGACGCAGAGGTGATGCCGGTAACAACGGCTACAGGCGAGAGCACGTTTGCTCTGACCGAAGCGGCAATGAAATTGGGCGACCGACAGCTTGAATGGCAGCAAGAGCAATACGACAACGCGGGACTGCATACGTTCTTAGGCCATTGGATCTATCGCGACCTGACCTTCTTCGACTTTCTAAGACCGGCCTTGTTTGGCGGCTTGGGAGTATTCATTGTGAGTTTGCTCATCGCCATTCCGAAGGATGCGGCCCGCACTCGCGCACGAAAAGAGGGACGACGGCTCAAAGGGCCGGAGCTTGTCAGCGTGCAGGAATTCAATCGAAGGCATCGCTCCGACGGCATCGGCTTCCCACAGACCCAAACGCTAAGGCAAAGGATGCTCGGCAAAGTGCCCACATTGAAACTTCCTCGCGCTATTGAGCCAAGCCACATCCTCATCATGGGAGATACCGGCACTGGCAAGAGCACCCTGATCCGGAGAATCTTGTTGCAGATCGAGAAGCGCGGCGAGACAGCCATCGTCTACGATCCCGCGCTTGATTACACGCCGGAGTTCTACTCACCCGAACGCGGCGACTTGATCCTGAATCCTCTCGATGCCCGAATGCCGTACTGGAGTCCCGGCGAGGAGTTGAGGCATGATGCAGAAGCGTTGACTCTCGCTGCATCTCTTTTCCCCGACCGCCACAACGAGAACCCATTCTTTGTCGAAGGCCCGAGAAAAATCTTCGCGCATCTTCTCACGTTCAGACCGACACCGGAGGAACTTGCTTGGTGGATGTGCCATGAGGAGGAAATCGACCGGCGGGTGAAAGGCAGCGAGTATGCCGCGATGATCGACCGTCAGGCTCCGGCGCAGCGGAGCGGTGTGCTGGCATCCCTGAACATGATCGCCGACACCCTCAAGCTGCTTCCCTCACAAAAAGATACTTCGGCACGATGGAGCGCAGCGGAGTGGTCGAAACACAGGAAGGGTTGGCTTTTCCTTACGAGCACACCGGAAACGCGCAAGCGGCTTATTCCGCTAACAAGCTTGTGGCTCGATACGCTCGTACTCAGGTTGATGAATCAAGAGCGTGCACAGGAGCGAAAGGTCTGGTTTATGCTGGATGAACTTGCCAGTTTGCAGCGATTGCCGCAACTACATACGGCCATTACCGAGAACCGCAAGTCGAACAGCCCCGTTGTGCTCGGTTTTCAGGGACGCAGCCAGCTTGAGACGCGCTATGGGCACGAAGCAGAAGCCATGCTATCGCAGCCCGCAACGAAAATCTTCTTGCGCACGAGTGAACCCCGCGCCGCGGAGTGGATTTCCAGAACCATCGGTGAAATCGAAATTGAGCGGCTAGCCGAGAGCCGTTCAACGGGCAGCATGGGACGGCAGCGGAACTCGAAGAGCTACAGTCTTGAACGCCGAATTGAACCGCTGGTAATGGCCTCCGAGATCACCGGACTTGCTGACCTTCATGGGTATCTCAAGAAGGGCAATCTGGTCGTGCGAATGAACTTCTCGTTCATCGAACTGCCGGCCAAGCAGCCAAGATACGTCGAACGGCCTATCCCGAAATCATCCGTAACACCGCCGAAACCATCGGCAGCCGGGACCGCCGAAGCCAACGAGCAGAAGCTCGCGCCACAGGAAATTAAGAAGACCTACGACCATCACCTAGGCCAAACCGTATCGGCACAACAGGAGCACTTCTTCGAGTAGGCGAACCCGATGCTGACCATCTCGAATCCGTTGAGCGCGAGTCAGGCGCAGGCATACCACGCGGAAGAGTTCTCCAATGCCCATGAGAACTACTACACGCAGGGCGACCAGATACGCGGCCAGTGGCACGGCAAACTCGCCGTGAAATGGGGTCTCAAAGGCGAAGTCAGTGAAGAGCACTTCCAGCGACTTTCCGAAGGCCAGCACCCGACCACCGGCGCGCAGCTTGTCCGGCATCGGGCAGCGCGCGAGTATGTGAATGAGCGCGGCGAAAAAGTAAAGGCGATGGAGCACCGGGCGGGTTGGGACGCGACCTTCTCCGCCCCGAAGAGCGTGTCGCTGACCGCGCTGGTAGGCCGAGACGAGCGAGTGCGTCAGGCCCATCAGGAAAGCGTCGCTATCGCACTCGATGAACTCGAACGATTCGTTCAGGCCCGCATCAGCGGAACCCTTCCAGCAGAGACAACAAGCCAGTGGGTAGCTGCAAAGTTCGAGCACGACAGCGCAAGGCCCGTAGACGGCTACGCTGCCCCGCAACTGCACACCCATGTGGTTTTCTTCAATCTCACTGAGACGGAAGATGGAGAGACCTACTCACTACAGCCACGGGAACTGTACAAGACGCAGCAATACGCGACAGCCGTGTACCGCTCTGAGTTGGCGATGCGTCTCAAGCAACAGGGGTACGAGATTGAACGCGGGAAGAGCGGTCAGCCGGAAATCAAAGGCTATTCCGACGAGTATCTCGCAGAGTCCAGTCCGCGCCGCCAGCAGATCGAAGAGCATCTGGCGAAGGAGAATCAGCGCGGGGCTGATGCCGCGCAAATTGCCGCGCACAAAACACGTCAAGCGAAGCTCAACCTCTCCCATGAAGAAGTGAAACTGCATCATCGGGAGATGGCGAAGGCGTTCGGAAATCAACCGGAACACGTGAGGGCCGCAGCCACAGAGAAGGCAAACTGTCTTGAACACGAAGCCCCGCACACGACGGCGCGGTCTGCGGTGACGTTCTCGAAGGAGAGAAACCTGGAGCGGGAAGCCGTAGTTGAGGAACGCGAATTGCTACGGGATGCGCTGAGGCGTTCAATGGGAGAGGCGACACTGAGTGAGGTCCGGGCCGAATTCGAGAAACGCATCAATGCCGGTGAATTCATCGGAGTAGAAAAAGAGCTGGGAGCACCAAACCGGGCATACACGACTCAGGAGATGATTGATTACGAGCGCGACACGATCCAAATCATGCGCGAGGGGCGAAACAAATACGGAGCGATTGGGGACTTCGAGACACGCAGGGAAATCGAGAGCGACCATCCGCATCTAAGCGAAAGCCAGCGGCGAGCGGTGGAGCAAATCCTATCAAGCTGCGACAGAGTGACAGCCCTTGAAGGTGTCGCTGGAGCGGGCAAAACGACCTCTCTCGCAGCGATCCGCAAAGCCGCAGAACGTGAGGGATACGGAGTTGAGGGCTTTGCGCCAACATCGCGGGCGGCTCAGAAACTCGAAGAGGCTGGAATCGAATCAAACACGTTGCAAAAGCATCTGACGCGAAGTGATAACAAGCAAGACAATCAAAGGCGTCTCTACGTCCTCGACGAATCGAGCTTGGCGAGCACCAAGCAGATGAATGGGTTTCTACACCGGCTTGGCGAGAATGATCGCGTACTGCTTGTAGGCGACACACGTCAGCATCAGGCCGTCGAAGCAGGAACGCCTTACCAGCAATTACAGGAAGCAGGAATCCAAACCGCGCGGCTGGATGAAATCGTGCGGCAGAAAGACCCGGCGCTCAAGGAAGTCGTGGAGCATCTATCGCGGGGTCAAGTACGAGAAGCCATCGAGAAACTCGAAGTGCAAGGCCGTGTGCATGAGATTGCCGACCGCAAGGAAAGGCTCATGGAAATCGCGAGAGAATATGCGAAGCAACCACAAGGTACGCTTGTCATCTCGCCCGATAACAAATCACGGGTGGAACTCAGTCAGATGATTCATACCGAACTGCAAAAGGCCGGACAGGTTGACCACAGGGAGCAACGCTTGAGGGTGCTTGTCGCACGTCAGGACATCACCGGCGCAGACCGGCAGTGGGCCGAGCAGTACGAGCCAGGCGATGTCGTGCGGTACACCCGAGGCAGCAAAGGACTTGGCCTTGAAGCCGGGGAATACGTTCGCGTTGAGCGCATAAACGCGAGAGACAATCTCATCTCTGTGAGACGGGAAAACGGCGAGCGCGTCAGCTACGATCCGCGTCGTCTGCACGGCGTCATGCTCTACCGCGAAACAGAGCGAGCATTCTCAAAAGGCGACCGCGTCCAATTCACCGCACCGAATCGGGAGCAGCGCATCGCCAACCGCGAGCTAGGCACCATCGAGAAGATCGATGCGCGCGGCAATCTGCAAGTCCGACTCGATTCAGGCCGCACCGTCATGTTCAACATTCGGGAGAATCGGCATCTCGATCACGGCTATGCAGTGACGAGCCACAGCAGTCAGGGTCAGACCGCCGACCGCGTACTCATCCACGTTGACACCGACCAGGCGGGAGAGAAACTCGTCAACCAGCGGCTCGCCTATGTCGCAATCTCACGTGGCCGCTACGACGCGCAAATCTTCACGAACGACAGGAGCAACCTTGCTGAGCAACTCGCGCGCGATGTCTCGCGCCGGTCCGCAATCGAGCCGAATCGTGAATCCGTGCCAGCCCACGGCATCAAGCAGTCTTTTTCACGAACCGAGGGGCAGGAACACACACAGGCAGTAGGTCACAGTATCAGCAGATGACAATAACATTGCTTCCCTTCGCTCTCGCCGCCGTCAAGGGTCAGGCCCGCTGGCGCGGCTCCCCTCGCAAAAGGGTCGCCCTTGACCGCGCCTTCGCTGCGGGATTCCTTCAGGTATCAGAGGCAGGGGCCTCTCTGCCCGCCAGAATATTAGCCACGACCGCGTTAGTCCTAGGCAACGCCGGGTGAGGCGCGCTTTGACAATGGTAAAATATATGGTACCATCACAATGATGGTTGACATCCGCGAGTACCACGATCACGCCGGTCGCAGACCTTTTCGCGCGTGGTTCGACAAGCTGAATTCTGAAGCGTCGCGGAAGGTGACGACAGCTCTTTATCGCATGGGCCTTGGGAACTTTTCCAACGCCAAAAGTGTTGGCGCGGGCGTTTTTGAGTGCAGAATCAATTTCGGTCCGGGCTACCGGGTGTACTTTGGTAAAGACGGCGAGCAGATTGTGATTCTTCTTGCCGGCGGAACAAAACAGCATCAGCAGAACGACATCAAGCTTTCACACGAACGATGGGAAGATTACAAGCTGAGGAAGAAAGAAGGGGTATGAATATGGCTTTGACCAGAGATTTCAGAGAAACCGTTCAAGCGCGCGTGAAGCGCGACGCTGCATTTCGAGAGGGGCTTCTTAGCGAGGCTATCGAAAGCCTTCTTGCTGGCGAAGTGGCGCTCGGCAAAGAACTACTGCGTGATTACATTAACGCCACAGTTGGCTTTCCTAAGCTCGCTGTGCGCACGAAAATTCACGTAAAGACGCTTCACCAGATGTTCGGCCCCAATGGGAATCCGAAGGCCAGCAATCTGTTTGAAATCATCGCTTGTTTGCAACAAGAGGAAGGTGTGCGCTTTGCAGTGCGACCTGCCCGGGTTGGGGTGCGTTCGAAAAGGCATGCGATCACGAGCAGACATAATCGGCCTACGCCGATCTCAATGGGCCATCGCTCGCAATAGGAGTGCGAGTTCCCGCAGATGGTGCATGCAACCAACATCGCTGAAGACGTGATTTACATGATCGCGGACCGCGACGTTCGTCACTTCGCCGCCGACCGGCGGTGACTCGACACCTCAAAGAATGAATGGCTGCGGATTGGCGTTCGCCCGTCCTTTTCCAAGTGACGCTTGCCACGCGTACGAGGTGAGCGTTTGCCAATTCACATTTTAACTACCTAGCCTGTGTGCTGGATTTTTCAAAAGCTTATAAAGTTCTTATAACTCCTTTACGACTTCCTATTCGCGCACTGTTTACATTCCCTCCCATGCAGGTTCTCTCCGGCGTCTGATTGCAAAGGAGGATCACATTGTGCGGTCTTGTTGCAGCACATCGAGTCGCGAAACGAGGCTCAATTCTGGAATCCGCGCTCTGGATAACGTTGGTGTGCTTGGCAGTGCCACAAATTGCTTTCGGTCAATCGGGAAAGGAATCGGCCAAGCCCGCATGCTACTCTTCGCAGTCCGGTCCTGAGTGCCGTGTTTCTGAAAATCCCACTACGGCGCAGATTTTGGCAGAACTGGAAGCAATGCGAGTTCGCATCGCAGAATTGGAAGCACAGCTCAACAGTAAGCTCGATTCACCATCAGCCAGCGCGGGGCCGAGCATCACGTCGAATGGAATTCGCGCGAGCAGTTCCGATCATCGAGGCAATCACGTAATTTCATCGTCAAAGAGTGGGGACGCAGCCGCACCATTAAAAGCTGGAACAGAGTCATCTCTAGCCACTGCGCCCGTAGGGATACCCTCCGATTCTCCAAGACAAGCTGCATCCGAGCCATTCGCGTTTGCTGATTTTTCATGGCTAAACGGCAACAGCCGCGAGATTCATTCGCCGCTCGATACGAAGTTTTTCACGCCTGAATTTCGCGCCGACGTTTCTTACATCTACAACTTCAACCATCCAAAAGACGACACGCTCGTGGGTTCCTCGGAAAGCGGACGCACACAGGAAATCCAGCTTCAACAACTCGGAATCGGTGGCGATTTCCATTACGACAATGTGCGCGGGCGGCTTATGACGCAATTCGGGATGTACTCCACTATGACTCCACGAAATGACGCCAGTCCCGAGCGGGGCCAATGGGATTTGGCGGACGCTTATCGTTATCTTTCGGAGGCCTACGGCGGCTATCACTTCGACGTGCTGCACGGCGTAAATGTCGATGCGGGAATTTTCATGTCCTACATCGGTCTTTTCAGCTACTACAATTACGATAATTGGGTTTATCAGCCGTCGTATGTCTCTTCCAATACGCCGTGGTTTTTCAACGGCGTGCGCGTGCAAATCTTTTCCACGGATAAATTGAAAATCGAGCCGTGGTTCATCAATGGCTGGCAGTCCTATGGCCGGTTTAACAAATTTCCCGGCCTTGGAGGGCAAATTACCTATCGTCCAACCGGCTGGTTGTCGCTGGTTTTTAATAATTATGGAATGGGAACGGACACGCTTGGTGTTCCGGGACGCTCGCGAATTCACACGGATGACAGTATTGAAGTGAAGTATTACGACCGGCCTGAGAGAACAATCGACAAAGCGGCATTCTCACTCACAGGCGATGCGGGCTGTGAATATGGCGGCGGCGTGAGCTGTCACGGAGACACAAAGGGCGGCCCGAAGCAGAGTTTCCTCGGCTTCATGCTCTACAACCGGCTTTGGTTCGATAAAGATCGTTACGGCTTCACGCTGGGCAGAGGAAAAACCAACAATCCGGGGCGTTACCTTGTCCTGCTCCCGCCCATCAACGGTGCGACGGCGGCTTCGGGCACGCCATACTTCACCGAGAATCCTGGAGATCCCTTCAAAGCCTGGGATGTTTCTGAAACGTTCGACTACATGCCGCGCGAGTACGTGACGTTCCGCTGGGAGTTCGATCATCGTGCGGCGAACGTTCCTTATTTCGCAGGCCCCGGCGGCGTGACTCCGCCAGGTGGAAATCAAGGAGCGCCCGGATTGGTTGTTCCGGGCTTTGCCCCGGATTTACGCAAGACGGAGAACCGCCTGAATCTGGCGCTGCTGGTTAAGTTCTAACGGCAAAGGAGCGCAAGCATTGCGGGATGCCATCTTCATTACGGCAACACTGCTCTTCGTTCTCGTGAGCATTTTGTACGTTCGTGCCTGTGAGCGGCTGAAGTAAGGGGCGACATGCCAAGAAGTCTGCTTTCTATCGCAAATATCACTGGGCCGCACGCGCAGGGGAAAGTGATCCTGATTGTGATTTGCGTGGCGATAGGTGTGTACCTTCTTGCCGCGCTGCTGTGGCCGGAGAAATTCTGAGCATGACTCCTAACGGATGGTTGCAGATACTTCTTTTGCTGGCGGTAGTGCTTGCAATCACCAAGCCATTGGGCACCTTCATAGCAAGAGTATTCAATCACGAAAAGACGTTTCTCGATCCGTTGTTACGCCCGCTTGAGAAACTTGTGTATCGCTTAACTGGCGTGGATGAACAAGGCGAGATGCCGTGGGCACAGTATGCCATTGCGACACTGCTATTCAGCGGCGTCTCCTTGCTGCTTCTCTACGTTTTGCAGCGCACGCAGCAGTGGATGCCGTTTAATCCGCAAAGGCTGGGAGCTGTTTCGCCGGACCTCGCCTTCAATACGGCTGTATCGTTCACAACAAACACCAACTGGCAGGCATACAGCCCTGAAACGACCATGAGCTATTTCACGCAAATGGCGGGGCTGGCGTATCACAACTTCGTTTCTGCCGCTGTAGGAATCGCAGTGGCGATTGCGTTGATTCGAGGGATCGCCCGCCGGGAGATGGAGACGATCGGCAACTTCTGGGTGGATATCACCCGTGGCCTGCTTTGGATATTGCTGCCCATCTGTCTCGTAGGTTCGCTGGTGCTTGTTTCGCAAGGTGTCATACAGAATTTCAAGCCATACGTGAAGGCGCAGTCCACTGTCGCTCAAAAAATCACAACTACAGACGCTGACGGAAAGCCAGTTGCGCAAACCGTGAGCCAGCAAGTGATTCCTCAAGGGCCCGTCGCTTCGCAAGAAGTAATTAAAGAATTGGGAACGAATGGTGGCGGGTTTTTTAATGCGAATAGTGCGCATCCCTACGAGAATCCCACGCCATTTTCGGATTTTTTCGAAATGGTGCTGGTATTGGCAATTCCTTCCGCGTTGACTTACACACTTGGACGCATGACTGGTTCTCAGCGCCACGGCTGGGCGGTGTGGAGTGCCATGGCGGTTCTGTTCCTGGCCGCCGTCACAGTGGCGTATTGGGCTGAAGCGCGCGGCAATCCGCAATTCACGGGCGTCGATCAAGCCCAAAGTACCTCTCAGCCTGGCGGAAACATGGAAGGCAAGGATGTGCGATTTGGCATCGCTGATTCTGCGCTCTTTGCAACTGTGACCACGGACACAAGCTGCGGTGCGGTGAACAGTATGCATGACTCGTTCACGCCGCTCGGAGGATTGATCCCGCTCACGAATATCATGCTGGGTGAGGTGGTATTCGGCGGGGTCGGCTCGGGCCTATATGGGATGGCCGTTTTTGTGATTCTCGCAGTTTTCATTGCAGGCTTGATGGTGGGGCGCACGCCAGAATACTTAGGCAAGAAAATTGAGGCATACGACATCAAAATGGCGATGTTGACAATTCTGGTGCCAGCGTTCGCAATTCTAATCTTCTCTGCAATAGCCATAGCAGAACCGTTCGGGGTAGCAGGAATTACGAATCCGGGACCGCACGGTTTATCACAGGTGCTTTACGCCTACTCGTCAAGCGCCGGAAACAATGGCTCGGCATTCGCAGGCATCAACGCGAATACGCCTTGGTACAACGCCAGCACAGCTCTAGCGATGCTGCTGGGGCGGTTCTTCATGGTGATTCCTGTGCTTGCGATTGCTGGAAATTTGGCGCGCAAAAGGAGCAGTCCTGTTTCGCTCGGCACCTTCCCGGTGACTGGTCCGCTTTTCACGGTGCTGCTCATTTCAACAATATTGATTGTCGGGGCTCTCACTTTTTTCCCCGCGCTCAGTTTGGGCCCAATCCTCGAACACCTGCTGATGCTTGCAGGCCGGCCTTTCTGAGAAAGTGAAATGGCTGAAGTTTTCAAACCGATAAAGCGCGGCTTCACGGATACAGCAATTGTGGTGCGCGCAATCGCTGATTCCTTCCACAAACTGCATCCACGAACGATGGCAAAGAATCCCGTGATGTTTGTAGTGGAAGTGGGTGCTGTAATAACAAGCATTGAGCTCGTTCGAAGTGCGCCTACGCACTTTGCACTGATTGGATTCGGTGCCGAGATCACGATTTGGCTCTGGTTTACGGTTCTTTTTGCGAATTTTGCAGAAGCAATGGCTGAAGGTCGTGGCAAAGCACAGGCGGAAACGCTGCGAAAGGCGCGCGCGGAGACCGAGGCGCGCCGAGTCACACCGGAAGGCTCCGTTGAGTCGGTTTCTGGATCAAGACTGCGCGCGGGAGATATTGTGCTCGTTTCCGCTGGGCAATTGATTCCAGGAGATGGCGAGGTCATCGAAGGAATCGCCTCGGTAGACGAATCGGCAATCACAGGAGAATCCGCGCCGGTAATTCGCGAATCAGGCGGCGACCGCTCGGCGGTAACAGGCGGAACACGCGTGCTCTCGGATGAAATCACAATTCGCATCACAGCGAACCCCGGCGAGACATTCCTTGACCGCATGATCAGCCTCGTGGAAGGGGCTTCGCGGCAGAAAACGCCGAACGAAATCGCTCTGAATATACTCTTGGCCGGGCTGACGATTATTTTTCTTCTCGCGGTTGCGACATTGCAACCGTTCGCGATTTATTCAGGTGCGACGCAGAACGTATTTGTACTCGTTTCGCTTCTTGTTTGCCTGATTCCTACCACTATTGGCGGTCTGCTCTCAGCGATTGGCATTGCCGGAATGGATCGGCTTATTCAGCGAAACGTTATCGCGATGTCTGGTCGCGCCGTCGAGGCAGCGGGTGACGTGGATATCCTGCTGCTCGATAAAACTGGAACCATCACTCTCGGCAATCGCGCGGCCACTCAATTCATCGCCGCACCGGGAATCACGGAGGAGACTGTGGCAGAAGCCGCGCAGCTTTCCTCGCTTGCGGATGAAACACCGGAAGGCCGCTCCATCGTTGTATTGGCGAAAGAGAGATACGGGTTGCGGGGGCGAGATTTATCCGAGCACGAGCCGAACTTCATACCCTTTTCGGCCCAAACGCGGATGTCCGGGGTTGACCTCGGTGACCGTCAAATTCGCAAAGGAGCGCCAGAGGCGATTGCCCGGTATTCGGCGGAGCACGGTAATCGTGTACCCGCAGAGATTCAACTGAATATTGAGGAAGTCGCAAATTCGGGAGGCACTCCCTTATTGGTTGCGGAGAACCGTCGCATACTGGGTGTGATTGCGCTCACGGACATCGTGAAAGGAGGGATGCGCGAGCGATTCGCGCATCTGCGCGCGATGGGTATTCGCACCATGATGATCACCGGCGATAATCCGCTAACCGCCGCTGCAATCGCTCGGCAAGCTGGATTGGACGATTTTCTCGCGCAAGCTCGCCCCGAAGACAAAATGGCGTTGATTCGCCGCGAACAAGCCAAAGGGCTTCTGGTCGCCATGACTGGTGACGGCACCAACGACGCCCCGGCTCTCGCCCAGGCCGATGTTGGTGTTGCGATGAATAGCGGGACCCAAGCGGCCAAGGAAGCCGGAAACATGGTGGACCTTGACTCCAATCCGACGAAACTAATAGAGATTGTCGAAATCGGAAAACAATTACTCATAACGCGCGGCGCGCTGACCACCTTTTCCGTGGCGAACGACGTGGCCAAGTATTTCGCGATCATTCCGGCCATGTTTGCGGGAGTTTTCCCGCAACTTG
Source organism: Candidatus Acidiferrum sp. (assembly GCA_035280045.1). Classification (GTDB taxonomy): domain Bacteria; phylum Acidobacteriota; class Terriglobia; order Acidiferrales; family UBA7541; genus Acidiferrum. Next base: position 5,855 of record DATEGP010000134.1, on the reverse strand, counting down.
GACTACTCAACGTAATGCATCTTGCCACCCCGCAATCGGCGGTGCTTTCAGCGGTAATCTTCAACGCATTGATCATTATTGCTTTGATCCCGCTCGCACTGAGAGGAGTGCGTTACCCCCCGCTGGGAGCAGCGGCGCTGTTGAAGCGCAACCTCTTGATTTATGGCTTAGGCGGAGTGATTGCGCCATTCATCGGAATCAAGTTGCTCGATCTTTTGATTCGATTTCTGCACTTCGCGTAGAGGAAAATGAAGCAGCAGCTTAAAACCGCATTCTGGATGACCATCGTCACTACGATTCTCTTTGGTCTCGTCTATCCGTTTGTTGTCGCGGCGCTCGCACAGGCGTTCTTTCCGCGCAAAGCAGGTGGCGAACTGATTTGTGAAGGCGGAGTCATTATTGGTTCGAACCTTATCGGGCAAGAGTTTTCTTCGCCCGGTTACTTTCATTCGCGGCCATCCAATGGAAACTATGACGGCCTTAATTCCGGCGGATCGAATCTCGGGCCAACAAACCACCTGTTGATTAGTCGCGTCGATCATGCGGCGCGCGACCTTCGTTTGCAGAATCCGGGAAGGTCGGTTCCTGTTGATTTGGTTACCGCTTCAGGGTCAGGGCTGGACCCGGACATCAGCCCCGCCGCAGCGCAATTTCAAGTTTCACGCGTTGCTCGGGAACGAGGAATGACTGAAGCGGCGGTTCGGGCACTGGTGAAAAAGGACACGAAGGGGCGTCAATTCGGAATCTTTGGCGAGCCGCGCGTCAATGTGTTGGAATTAAATCTTGAACTCGACTCCGTGAAGCCGATGCCGCCTCAGTCAGATATAACAGACCCGCGCGAAAGAGAATCTTTAGGCGGCTCAAAGCGATAGCCTACCCACGGTTCAGTGATGATAAGCCGGGGATGGGCAGGATCCACTTCGATTTTCTTGCGCAATTGATAGATCGTCACTCGAAGATATTCCGGCTCGTCCCCGTAATCCGGCCCCCAGACGGCTTGCAGCAGTCGCCGATGCGTAAGTGGCTTTCCTTGATTAACGACAAGCTCGCCCAGAAGCTCAAATTCTTTGGGTGTCAGATGGACCTCGCGGCCCCGCACTACGACACGCCGAGCCTCGAAATCAATGCGCAACTGCTTTGAAGATAATGGCGGCGATTTATCAGGCGAATTTGTGCGGCGCAGCGCTGCTCGAATGCGCGCCAGCAGCTCCGGCGTACTAAAGGGTTTAACGACGTAATCATCCGCACCTGCGTCCAGCGCAAGCACTTTATCTCGCTCAGCGCTTCGGACGGTCAGCATAATGATAGGTACGGCGGAAGATTTACGGATTTCTTTGCATGTGGCCAGGCCGTCCATCACCGGCATATTCACGTCGAGTAGAACAATATCGGGTCGCTCTGCACGGAAAAGATCGAGAGCTTCTCCGCCGTTCTGGGCTTCAAAAATGGTGTATCCCTCGGCCGTGAGTGTCACCTTCATAACGCGCCGCACCTGCGGCTCATCATCAACAACGAGAATCTTCCCGGATGTCATTTTCCCTTTAGAGTATTGCGTTCGGCAGGAAGGGTGAAGAAAAAAACGGAGCCATGTCCGATTTGGCTGGTAACGCCAATGGTTCCCCCGTGGGCCTGCACAATAGCCTTCGCTATCGGCAAGCCCATCCCAGTACCTTGAATCAGATATCGCTGATCCTTACCTCGATAGAATTTGTCAAAAATCACCCCTTGTTCGAGATCGTCAATTCCCGGACCCTGGTCCGCAACACTGATGGTCACGAAACTCCCACTGATCTCGGCACTGATTATGATAGGTCGATTCCGGGGCGAATAGAGATTCGCGTTATCAATGAGGTGGACGAGCACCTCTTTAACGCGCTTCATGTCCGCACGCACCGGCGGAAGCTCCGAAGGGATGGTCACGCGTACCGCTCGCTTGCCGAGACCCTTGTGGCAATGCGCCAGGGCTGAATCAATAATCTCGTCAACTGGAACCGCTCTGAAGTTCAGTTCAACCTCGCCGGATTCAAGTCGCGCGATCTCCGTCGCCTCTTCCACTAGGTGGTTCAAACGGTCGCACTCCTCATCTATCACTGAAAGGAGCTCGTGTCGCAGCTTGGAATCCTCATGGCTGCCAGAGAGGAGACTGGTTGCCGAGGCCTTAATCGAGGTCAGAGGGGTGCGAAAATCATGCGTAATTGAATCGAGCAAAGCAGACTTAAGCCGCTCTCCCTGGCGGTCGGCCTCTGTCTTGCTTAGCTGCTCGACCGCACGCGCTCGCTCGATGGCAATCCCGATGAGTGTTCCCGCAGCTTCGAGTGCTTGCCGAGAAAGCAAAGGCCCGGATGTTCCGAAACTGCCAAGCGGACGCAGGCCCAAGCGCACCGGCGCAAAACAGAAGCGTCTCCGCGCATCAATTGAGGGTTCATCGTTGCTGAATGCAGCCTTCATTTTTCCCTCATCAAGTTGCGGAGCGCCACGGCCTGAACGGTAGAACTTATTCTTATCGGCAAGAAATAGGCTGGCAGCGCCCGCTTCGAAAGACTCAACCATGTGGTTAGGAATCGCATTGAGTAACTGAATCACGTTGCCTTCACCCAGCAGCTTCTGGCTGAACACATAGAGTTTCTCAATCTCTCTTCTACGCTGATTCGCTACTTCCGCCTGGCGCTGCATGCGCCCGGAAAGCTGGCTTCCTACGATCGCGGTGACCAAGAACGCGAACAGAGCCACCCAATTTTGCGGATCGGCGATGGTTAGTGTGCCCACCGGGGGCAGAAAGAAGTAATTGAAACTTAGCACCGCCACTATGGACATGAAAGCGGACACCGCCATGCCCCACACCGCCGAAACTGCTAGAATTGCAATCAGGAACGAAAGCGCCACGGTCGTTTCGTTTACCACGGGCAGGAATTCGCGGAAGAAAGCGGTGATGCCGGCAATAATGATGAGAACTACTAAAAGCCGGAGCACACGCCGGTGGATTGCGTTCATGATGGTCGGATTTTAACGTATTACGGCGAACTTAGCTGTAAGAGGTCCCGTTGCCAAAGAAACCCGAAGATTGGCTAGAAGTCGCTTCGCCGCCCCAGAAGACCGGGCCTGTCTTCAAACTGTTTCTCGGCTATGCGCCAGGTGTGGGCAAGACTTACAGCATGTTAAGCGAAGGGATTCGCAGGCGCAGCCGTGGAGAAGATGTTGTCATTGGTGTTGTTGAGAGTCATGGACGAAAAAGCATCGAGGAGCTTGCAGAGCAGCTCGAAACAGTTCCACGCCATAAAATCGAGTACAAAGGGACTGTATTTGAGGAAATGGACATTAACGCGATCGTTGCCCGCCGGCCTCAAGTAGTGCTAGTCGATGAACTCGCACATACCAACATCCCCGGAAGCAAACATCGGAAGCGTTATGAAGACGTGCAGGAAATTCTGAGCGAAAAAATAAATGTTATTGCCACACTGAACATCCAGCACATCGAAAGTATTGCGCCGGTTGTCTGTAATATCACCGGTATCACCGTCCGTGAAACACTACCCGATTGGGTACCGCTCACTGCCAATGAAACTGTGATGGTCGACCTCACGCCCGAAGCTCTGCAGAACCGCATGCGCCGGGGCGACGTGTACCTGCCGGAGAAAGTCGAGCAAGCTCTCGGAAATTTCTTTCGCCGCGGCAATTTGATCGCGCTCCGTGAGCTGGCACTTCGCCAAGTCGCAGAACAGGTGGACCGTAGCTTGGAAAGCTACATGAGCGCCAAGGATATCCATAAGAATTGGGCTGTGCGCGACCGTTTGACCGTTTGCATCCATCCCAACCCTAACGCACAGTATTTGATCGCGCGCGCGGCGCGCATGGCCCGCCGCCTTGACGCCGAATTCTTTGTTGTTTACGTGGACAGGGGCAGGAATGACAGCGGAGAAGACCGCAGTTCTCTCGATGCAAATCTTCGCTTTGCAGAGAGTCTCGGCGCCAAAGTTGTGCGACTAAGCGGCAAGAGCGTGGCGGATGCCGTGGCCGAATTTGTGCGCGAGAGGCACATTACTCAGGTGATTTTTGGCCGCTCTGTTGTCAAGGGCTGGAGGAAATTTCTCTATCTTTCCCCCATGCACCGCTTTCTGCGCGAGTCACCCGAGGTTGATGTGCATATCATTACACAAGAGACAGATTGAAGCCTGGATGGAATGAACCCTTGAAGTGGCACAGAAAAGTGGGCACAGTTTCCGGGAAAGGAAACGGCAGTGAAGAGGAAGCGATACTCCCGGAAATTTCAGCGAATGGCGGTCGAGCGGCTCAGAACCTGCGAAGATGTGAGGGAGTTGGCTCGCGAGTTGGGTGTAACCCGACGATGCCTGTACAAGTGGCGCACAAAACTCGAGGTGGTTGAACCTGGGGAAGAATCGTCGCGTCCGAGCACACACGCAGCTGCTCATCGGAAAGAAATCCAACAGCTAAAGCGGCTGCTAGCCGAGAAGACGATGGAAGTGGATTTTTTCAAAGGTGCCTTGCAAAAGGTCGAGGCTCGACGCCAGATGACCGGCAGCTCTGGCGGGCTGACATCTACGAGCAGGTCCGCGAAGTGATGTCACTGCAAGGCAGCCTGAGTATCGAGCGCATGTGCCAACTGGCGTCTGTCAGCCGAAGGGGCTTCTACCGATCGCTGCAAGAACAGCGGCCAGCGGAGGCAGGGATGGAAGTACGCTCAGTGATCCAACAGATTTTCTTGGAGCATCGGAGGCGCTACGGGTATCGGCGAGTTACGGCGGAGTTGCACCGCCGAGGGATGGCCGTCAACCACAAGCGGGTAGCGCGCATCATGCGGGAAGACGACCTGTTGGCCATACAACCGAAACGATTCGTGGTCACCACGAACTCGAAGCATAAGTGTGAGATCTATCTGAACCTTGCCGGCCGCATGAAGTTGACGGGAATCAATCAACTTTGGGTAGCTGACATCACCTATCTCCGTCTGAAGACGGAATTCGTGTACTTGGCGGTGATCCTGGATGGCTATTCCCGGAAGGTCGTGGGTTGGGTTCTGGATCGCACGCTAGCGGCTCGCCTCACCATCGGAGCGCTCGAACAAGCCACAGCAGAAAGACAGCCGCAACCAGGCTTAGTCCACCATTCGGATCGCGGGTTCCAATACGCGTGCGCCGAATACGTGGGCATCCTCGAGAAGTGGCAGATAGTCCCCAGCATGAGTCGGCCAGCCAATCCTTACGACAACGCCAGCTGCGAAAGCTTCATGAAAACCTTGAAACGGGAAGAAATCTACGCCAACAAGTACGAGGACCTGGAACACCTGCGAGCAAACATCGAAGAGTTCATCGATGAGTATTACAACCGGCAGCGATTGCACTCAGCGCTGGGTTACCGGTCGCCCGAAGAGTTCGAGCAGCATGAACGAGCGACGGAGGCGCGAAGCGCAACATTGGTGTACTTTGAGAACAAAGAGAACGACAAAAAGATTTCTAAAGGACTACTGGGGAGAGGGACTCAAATGCCGTCCCCCTCCCCAGACCCCTTCTCCTGCTAGGAGATGCAAAGTCGGTCTTACGAAAGCGGAAGCTGTGAACAAATAATTTGTGGCCAACGGAGGGGTTCACCCCATGGAAATGAGTCCGATTTGAGTCCAATTGCTGCCGAATACCGGCCCAAATCAGCATGTTCGACGCAGAACAAAGCTAAACGAGCCAACAAGATAGTGTTTCTATTTCTGGTTCGGGACCAGGAGGTCGGTGGTTCAAATCCACTCGCCCCGACCATTTTCCTTTCCGTTATTGTCTGCAAACCTCTTTGTTGAGATTTATTATGCGACAAAACGAGGCATGATGACCAGACCGAAAATGTGAATCCAT
>DATEGP010000133.1:0-10870 GCA_035280045.1 Candidatus Acidiferrum sp. | reverse complement strand
TTCCTGTTCCGCGGGCAGCCGAAACTGCTCGCTCGGGCTGGTGTCAATCAACAAACCCAGGGTGATGGGAAGCGTTTTCTCGGTTGAGAAAAACGCGACCTTTTGCTCCTGATCGTTCTCGAAAACCCGGAAGTCTTCCTTCTTCAGCGTGGGGACGATGTGCTTTTTCTTGTCCCGCACGGTGGCAAAAATGTTGATCAGGTTGACTTCGGCCTTGATGGTCGGCGTCTGTTGGTCCGCCTCCTGTCCCCATGCTGGAGCCGCCAGGGCCCATGCAACCAATGCTATCGTGCCGTGCGTCACAACTTTGTTTATCGAACGCATGTATACTTTCCGTGTCGCAAAAGATGCCCGCCAAGCGCGCCGCGCGGGTCATCACCGCCCTATAGGATGCCGCCGAATGGCTTATGGGATGCGCGGTTGAGCCCGGCTACGCGGAATTTCAACACGAAGTTTGGCCTGAGGACCATGAAAAGTCTACGAAAAATCGCTGTTTCGGCAGGGGTGGCCCTCCTGACGGTGGCGCTGGCATACTTTCCGCTTCGCGCGCGTGCTCAACAAACACGCCCGCCCCAACAGGGTTCCGCGGCGCCCGCGCAGGCACAGACACCGCCCCCTCCCACGCAGCAGGAAAAACAACAACCCGGCATTCGCGCTGAAGTGCGCCAAGTCATCGTTCCGGTTACGGTGAAGGACGGCGCCGGGCGACTCGTTCCGGATCTGCGCAGGGACGAATTCCGCGTCCTCGAAGACGACGTCGAGCAAAGGATCCTTTCCTTCACTGCGGACGCCGTTCCACTGTCGCTGGTCCTGCTGATCGATAATGATTTGAAGCGTGGTGACGCGCGCCAGGTGGCGGAAAGCCTCGACTCCATCATTGCGGGCTTGAGCTCCAGCGACGAAGCGTTTGTCTGCCGCTTTGACACGTACGTCCATGAAGGACATGGGTTCATCAGCGACCAGGACAAGCTGCTCACCGAGTTGAAGCGCACCCGCCTGGATGAACAGCCTGACGCCGGGCCGTCGAGCACGGCCATCATCGAGAGCCCCACCATCAACGGCCATTCGGCGACGGGGGAGGCTCCGAAAACGCCCGAAACCACCTTGATTATCAAGGCGCAATCCAGCAAGGCGCTGGACGATGCGGTCTACGCCGCGGCGCAGTTGCTGAAGGATCGCGACCCGCAACGCAAGCGGCGCAAAATGATTCTGCTCATCTCCGACGGGGTGAACAATCCCAAACTGAACAGCAACAAGTACGACGCAGTCATCAAAGACCTGCTGCGATACGAAATTTCAGTTTACGGCGTCGGCGTGGGATCCGCTGTTTTCAACCGCAAGTTCGAACGCCTCGCGAAATATGCCAAGGATTCCGGCGGCGACGTCTACTATGGATTGAAAAGCAAAGACATGGAAGATCTGTACTCGCGCGTCACCGAAGAGGCGCGCAACCAGTATACGCTGGTGTACTCGCCCGCCGGCACGGACCCCAGCAAGGACTATCACTCGATTGAAGTGCGCGTGAAGCGCGAAGGCCTGACTATCCTCAGCCGCGAAGGCTATTACACCGGCGCCGCGCGGTAGCAGTCGGTCCAGAGTGAATTCTGAGAGAACAAGTGCCCCCTGACCGCCCTACCTTTGTTCTTATGCTGGTCCTGAGCTGTCCTTCTGCAGGCTGCGTTCGATGCGGGGGTCGGGGATGAGCCAAATCAGGGCGACGGCGAAATACAGCACATAGGGAATCTTGGGATTTACGAAAGCCAAGGCGATCGCCAGAGCGTAGAGGGCGATCGAGAGTTTGCCCTTGGCATCGGAGCCCATTGCTTGGTGCAAGGGCGAGTCTTTGCCGTGGTGCTTTACCAGCGATCCTTGCAGGATGCTGTAGGCTGCGCCGCTCATGAACAAGACGACGCCGTAAATGACTGAGGGCCAGAGTTGGAAGGGCTCCTGGCCCATCCATGCGGTCACAGCTGGAATAAGGGAGAGCCAAAAAAGCAGGTGCAGGTTTGCCCAAAGAATTTTTCCGTTGACGCTTCGGCTGGCCTGGAGCAGATGATGATGATTGTTCCAGTAGATGCCAAGGTAGAGGAAGCTGAGGACGTAGGCGAGGAAAGGCGACAAGACGATGCGCAATGCAGCCAAGTTCGACGCGCCGCGCGGAATCCTGAGATCCAGCACCATGATGGTGATGAGGATCGCCAGGACTCCATCGCTGAAAGCTTCCAGCCGCCCCTTGGACATCGCTTGCCTCCGAAACAGTGCACTCGCCTTCAGCGTGTATAGTGCCAAATCCGCCGAGGGAAGCGGAAGGAGTAAGGACGAGGATAACTCGCAGCCACGAGCGTTGACACGAGAAGCGGCTTCGGGTTAGAAGGTCTGCAAACGGAGGCACCCAGCTCATGACGCGCCTGCCCATTTTGCGTCTTCTTGTTCTCCTCGTGTTTTTGTTTGCAATCACTGCGACCTTTGCTCCTGCGATGCGGGCCCAGCAGCCCGTGAGCGCGGTAAGCGACGTGACGCCACTCCTGCTCCCTGGCTTGGGGAAGCATCACCATCCCGTTTCCACAAAGAATCCGGAAGCACAGCAATACTTCGACCAGGGGCTCATGCTGGTCTTCGGCTTCAACCGCGCCGAAGCCGTGCGCTCGTTTCGCCGCGCTTCGCAACTGGATCCGGCATCGCCGATGCCGCATTGGGGAATGGCCCTGGCTTACGGCCGGCACATGAATATGGATCAGGACATGGATGTGGAACCGGTTAAAGCTTACGCTGCCATTCAGAAAGCACTGGCGCTCATCGGCAATGGTTCCGAGAAGGAACAACTCTATGTCCGAGCGCTGGCAGAGAGATGTTCGAAGGATGAAAACGCCGATTGGCAGAAGCTGGACGCTGCGTATGCTGCCGCAATGACAAAGCTTGCCGAAGGCTATTCCGATGACTTGGATGCACTGGCACTTAGCCTTGAAGCGCGCATGATGGCGCACCGTTACGAGTGGTTTCATGAAGATATGGCGCAGGAAGGGACCAATGGGATCATCCGCGAGATCGAAGATCTGCTCAGACGCGATCCAACTCATCCGCTCGCGAATCATCTTCATATTCACATTCTGGACACGGGCCACCCGGAACTTGCGTTGGGCTCGGCTTACCGCTTGGGGCAGGTGGCGCCGGGACTCGGGCACCTGATTCACATGCCTTCGCACATCTTTTTCAATTTGGGCGATTACGAATTGACCGCACGGGTCAACTCGCAAGCCGCTGCGGCCGATCGCGAGTACATGCGGCTCGTGAAACCGGGTTTTACCGAGTACACGCTCGTGTACTACTTGCATGACCTTCATTTTGTTTCGCGGGCGCGAGGTGAGCAAGGGCTCTTCAACGAAGCAAGAATTGCCGCGGATCAGTTGGTGGACTTTTTCCGGCCCGTGCAGGACCAGTGGCCGATGATCTCCGATTACTATCTTCCTGTGCCCATGTTGAATCTCTTGCGTTTTCAAAAGTGGGATGAAGTTCTGAACGTTCCTGCCCCTGATCCCAGGAGGCTCGTCTGGATGGGCTTCTGGCGCTATGGCCGCACCGTTGCGTTTATCGGCAAAGGACAGCGGCAACAAGCTTTAGAAGAGAAGGCCAAGTTTGAGGACCTTCGCGGTTCTATGCCTGCCGACACCATGTGGATGTTCAACAAGGGCCCGGACATGATGAGCGTGGCTTCGCTGGTGCTGGAAGCGCGCTTGGCGGAAGATTCCGCGAGTGCCATTGAGAAATGGAAGAGTGCCGTGAAAGCGCAGGACGCCCTCGCCTATGACGAGCCGCCGCCCTGGTATTACCCCATTCGCGAATCGCTGGGCGCGGCGCTTCTTCGAGCGGGAAATGCCACGGAAGCGGAAGGAGTCTTCCGCGAGAGTCTCCACCGAAATCCGCGCGATCCCCGCGCTCTCTTCGGCCTCATGGAGACGCTGAAAGCAGCAAGAAAGTTGGACGCAGTCGAGTGGGTCCGCCAGGAATTCGCCGATTCGTGGAAAAACCCCGACCTGCACCTGCGTCTCGAAGACTTCTGAGAGGCCGCCGTCAGGTCTTAGCTAGCGCCCGCCGCCCCGGCTCTTTCCAACGCGGTTTCGCGCAGGTAGAGAAACAACGGAAAGCCGAGGGACACGCCGACGGCGAGCGTTCCTACAATCGGCAGCCAGAGATGGAGCACTCCTAGCCGCTTGCCCTCGCGCCGGACGAAAAAAATCAGCACAACCGCGGAGACCAGCACGTCCATTCCGAAGAATCCGCCAATCCGCGTGGAGAAGAGTTCGCGGACGAAAAGCCCCAACGGCAAGCCGTGCTGCGCCACCGCCCACGGCACAAATTGCGAGTACGGCAGCACAATTCCAAGAACACAAAAGACAAGGTACGCGGTTTTGCGATTCATGGGCTGGATTCCTCCCAGCTAACTAAGTTCAAGAATCTCCCGGTGGTTGGAGTTCAACTGTAGTTCTAGCTTAGCAAGTCCGCGTGGCAAATCGCGCGCCGCTCGCACGGCATGATTGCGGTAGACTGGCACACGCGTCGAAGTCCCGAACTGCTGAGGCTGCCTCGTGCGCCCAACCATGTGCCTGACAAGACCGCTAGTCATCGCAATACTCCTGCTTGTTCCTACTGCGACAGTTGCGCAGCAACCCGACGAGAAGGAATCTGCGGCGGTGCTTGAACTTGGCGCCGCTGGTGCCTGGAGTCTTAAGAATGCAGCCTCCGGCTTTGGTCCCACCGTTGCAGTGGAGGTCACTCCGATTGAGCACTGGCTCGAACTCGAAGGCGGTGTCACGCCGCTTTTCAGCCGCCATGCGACCGAATGGAGCGCCGACCCGCTTTTCAAAAAACCTTGGAGCCTATCCAGGAAAATCGAATTCATGGCCGGGGTCGGTCCGGAATGGATTCACACCAGGGAATCAGGCATGTCCACCAACTCCGTCGGTGCGGAGGCGGTGCTCGACTTCATGTTCTGGCGCCCTCGCAAGCATCGCCTCGGCTGGTATCTCGAACCGACGTACGAATACAAATTCAGGCCGGGCCACGAGCATTCTCTCGGCGTCAATGGCGGAATTTTGATCGCCATCCCATAGGGTTTCATTGTGAGCGTGCTCGTGCTTATTGCGGCTCGTTCGAATGACTGCGGCGTGTAGCTGATGGTAAACTGGCCATCGCGGAGGGCAGAGATATGGCGAAAAAAGCGAAGCAAAAGAAAGCAAACCGGGGCGCGAAAAAAGTTAAAGCCAAAGCGAAATTGAACGCGAAGAAGAAAGCGTCGAAGCGCAAGGTGGCGCGCAAGCCAGTGGCCCGCGGGAGAGCCGGTCGCCGGGTGGAGATCGTGTTTGGCAGCCAAAGCGTTCCAACCGTGCCGCTGAAGCGTCGCGCGCGTACGGCGGCTGCGGGAGCAGGCGGCGGGGACTTTGGCGGGGCCTCGGTGGTCGAGGGCGTGGATTCCGAGAGCGCGGACGAATTATTGGAAGAAGGGCAGACCTTCGAAGCGGGAATTGTGAGCGGCGTGGAAGACGCTCCCGACGCGGATAAAGGCGAAGTGCGCACGCGCGAAGTCTCGCAAGACGACGTGCCGGAAGAGTACGACGACAAAGATCGGCCGTAAAATTCCAGAGTTGTCGAGCTACGAGCCCACCTCGATTCGCTGTGTCACCCCAGGTCGGTGAGCGCTTGCTTAGTCCGTGCAATAAGATGTTGTGAGATGGCCGGTCGCAAAATCATTCATGTGGACATGGACGCGTTTTATGCGTCGGTCGAGCAGCGCGACGATCCGCAATTGCGCGGCAAGCCGGTCATCGTCGCGTGGCGGGGCAATCGCTCCGTGGTCTGCGCCGCTTCGTATGAAGCGCGGCAGTTTGGCGTGCGTTCGGCGATGCCCGCGGTGCGCGCGGAGCGCCTCTGCCCCAATGGCGTGTTCCTGCCCCCGGATTTCACTCGCTACCGAGCCGTTTCGCGCCAGGTGCGCGAAATCTTCGCGCGCCACACCGATTTGATCGAACCGCTAGCGCTTGACGAAGCGTATCTCGACGTCACGGAAAACAAGGCTGCACTGCCTACCGCCACGCAGGTCGCGCGCGCGATTCGCGAACAGATTCGCACGGAGCTGCACCTGACGGCATCGGCGGGCGTGGCTCCCAACAAATTCCTCGCCAAGATTGCTTCAGACTGGAAGAAGCCGGACGGGCTCTTCGTCATCCAGCCGGAAGAAGTGGAATCGTTCTTGTTGCCGCTGCCGGTGAGCCGCTTGCCGGGAGTCGGCAAGGTGATGGAGGAGAAGCTAAAGGGCTTCGACGTACAAACCGTTGGAGATCTGCGGAAGATGGAATTGGCAACACTCGAAGCCCGCTTCGGGAAGTACGGCGTCCGGCTCTCCGAACTGGCCCGCGGAATCGACAACAGTGAAGTGATCCCCGACCGGCCCACGCAATCCATTTCGTCCGAAGACACATTTGAACGGGATGTGCTCTTGGCCGAGACGGAGCCGATGATCCGCAAACTTGCCGAACACACCTGGACCGCATCGCGCAAGGAATCACGAATCGCCCGCACGGTGGTGCTCAAACTGAAGACCGCCGAGTTCAAGATTCTCACGCGCAGCCATACGCCCGCGTCTCCGCCCGCTTCTTGCGAAGAATTGACAAACATCGCGCTTTCGCTCCGAGAGCGCGTTGGCCTGAACTCGTCGCAACGCTTTCGCCTCGTCGGCATCGGCCTGAGCAACTTCCGCGACCCCGAGGATGCCTTCGTTCAGCCAGCTCTTTTCGAATAGCGGCAGTACGCCAGTTTAGTTAGTCAAGACATCCTCGATAGCGTGATAAATTGCTGGAAGAGGATGGCGCGTGCTCTTAGCTCTTGTTTTGTTTCTGAATGGGTGCCTTGCGGCGACAACGAGCCAGACCAAAATGATCTCCCTGCCGCAGAGGGAGCTCAGCCACATACCTTCGCCTGATAGAAAGCGGGCGTTGATTCTTGAATGTCTAAACAATTGCAGCGAGAAGAAATTGTGGATCGAGGAAACCTCAAAACATTCGAGAAGACTGGTAAAAGAATATGGGAGAAGCCTGGATATTTCTTGGGCGCAAGACAGCCAGCGATTCTTCGTTAGTGACAATTCCGGCAGCGCTGACGCTCGATGCTATGTATACGAGGCTGCGTCTCTCAAAGAGACAGACCTCGCAAAGCTAGTGCGGAGTGGAGACCCTGACGCTGGACAATTCCTGGATGCTGGACACTCATACCTCAGAGCGCAAAGATGGCTTAACTCACAAGAATTGCTTGTTGTTTTGACAGGCCACAATGACGGGTCACCTCCGGGCGCTTTTACTCTCCGGTATCGGGTTGACCTGCGCGGCAAAGTTAGCAAGCTTTCGCAGCGCCCAGAAGAACAACCCTGATCCGCTATCTTGGGTTGCTCCTTCGACACCCCAAGTATTAGTCAAGCAGGAGGCCTTGGTATCCTGAATTCATGCCAACTGTTAGGTTTTCAGTCCTTCTTTGTTTATCTGTCGCTTTGCTCTTTTCTGGGCAAACACCTGCCAACAAAAGTACGACTCAAGAGCCGGCCTTGCCAGTAATCGATGAAAACGCATGTCCGTTTGAAGGCTGCACCTTCGGGAAGTGGATCGTTGCCCGTGATAGCGCAATTTTTTCTTCCTGGAAAGATGACAGGAAGCCAGTTTCGCAACTCAAGAAAGGTGAAATTGTGACCGGGTTGTCGGGCGTGCATATCACTTATGAACCCGACCACATCCAGGTTCTCAAGGCCATTCCTGAACTTCACCTCCGGCCGGGTGACACCATCTTGAGGTACATGTACCGGGGAGAAGGCTTCGCGGATATCTGGGTTAAGGGCGAGTGGAAAAAAGAGTACGACTGCAGTTTCATCACAGAAAAAGACGGTTCAGGCTGTGCGCGCAACTGTTCAGCCAAGGTTAGCTCTGAGGGGAAAAAGGATTGGTGGGTCCGCGTAAAAACAGCGCAAGGCTATATTGGATGGGCAAAGGCAGAAGATCAATTTGATTGCATGGACTCGCTTGGCGGCGACCCCAAGTGCAGCAACCTGTAAGGACTAATATTTTTTTGATCCGCTCAGCTCCTCTTCATGCGCGGGGCAAATCGGCTTGTACGCGCAGCTTCGGCAAACTGAAGGCATCGGCCGCGGAGGAAATTCTCCCGCGCGAATGTCTGCCGCGGCTTCCTGCACTACGTTCTGCGCTTCTTTGAGCTGTTTCGAATCGCGCGTGGTGACTTGAATCCCGTTGTCCTGCAAATAGTGGAAGACGAGCCGCACCGGATTCCATTCGAAAATTTCTTTGGCTGCGAGCGCGTACAAGCTAAGCTGCAAATCCTTTTTCGCCAGCGACTCCTTCTTGGGTCGGCCCGTCTTGTAATCCACAATCTCCACGTCGTTCCGGCCCAGCGAATTCACCTGGTCCATGCGGCCCGTGATGACGACGTTCTGCTCCAAGGGCAACTCAAACCGTTTTTCCTGCTCGAGGATCTGCGGCGGCGCCGCCATCGTCGCTGCATGAAACACGAGCAACTGCTCAATCCCGTCTTTCTTGTATTCCGCTTCCTGGTATTCGTCTTCAAAGCCCACCGAGCGCCATTCCAGTTCAAGAATCCGCTGCACATCGTCAAATGGCAGCTTATTGCCTTTGCGCAGCTCGCCGAGGAAGCGTTTCACCGTGTTGTGCATGATGCTGCCGAAGCTCAGCGAAGCCTTCGGCCCTTCCTTCAGCGACCACAAATACCCGAACAAATACTGTTGCGGGCACGTCCGGTAACCATTCACCGCCGAAGGACTCAATGTCAGCGGTTCCGCCGACGGCGGATGAAATCTTTCCGCCCAGTCCGCGATGCGCGAGAAAATCTTCGCCGGGCCTGCCGCAGGGGGAAAAAGTTCAAGGCTTCCCGATGCCGGTCCCTTCGCCCCGGTTTTCTCCGGAACCACCGGCAGCTTCGGCATCAACTGGCGCACGTCTCGCCTCCGCACTGCAGGCTCCATCAAAATATCCTCGATGAACACCGGAACTTTGCCCTTGGGTTCGGTCAGCGTCGTGAGCGTCAGCCGCTCCTGCGCGCGCGTCAGCGCTACGTAAAAAAGCCGCCGCTCCTCCTGAATGTGGAACTGCTCGGCCGGTTCGCCCTCCTTCATCAGCCGCGCAGGAAACTCGAAGACACGCGGCCTTTCGTTCGCGGGAAATTTCTTGTTGTTCACGCGCAGCAAAAAAACGTGCGGAAACTCCAGCCCCTTCGCTCCGTGCACGGTCATCAGCTTCACCGCGTCCGCGGGCGCGTCGTCTTCCAGAGCAATCACGCCTCCCGCTTGTTCGAAGTAGTCGAGGTACTCGATAAACTCTGGCAGGCCGCGCGTATCGCTCTTCGGCTCCCACTCTTTGGCAAATTCCGTGAGCCGCGCTACATACTTGTAATCTTGCTCGCTAGCTCGCTGCGCCACTTCCAGCCATTCCAGCAAATCCGCCAGAATCTCGCGCGCCGTTCGCCGCCGCATGGTTTTGCGCTGCTGAGCAAGAAACTCCAGCAAAGGCGCGAGCCGCGCTTTCGATTCATCAAAAGGCAGCTCGGATTGTGGCGCTTGCAAAGCATCGTACAGCGCTGTGCCGCGCTTCTTCCCCACGCGTTCGGCCAGCCGAACCAAATCTTTCGCCTGCAGATTCCACGCGGGAGCGGAAAGCACTCGGGCGCAAGCGATATCGTCAAACGGCCGCGCAATCAGCCGCAGGTACGCCAGCACATCTCTCACCAGCGGATGGTCCAGAATGGAAAGCCGGCTGATGACAAAAGGAATTTTTCGCGCGGAAAGCTCCCGAACCAGTTCATCGCGGTGCGCGTGCTGCCGGTACAACACCGCGCAGTCCATCCAGCGGCGCCCCGACGCATGAATTCGCTGCAACTCGCTCGCCACCCACCGCGCCTCTTCTTCGGCGGTCGCAAGCTCAACGATGCGAACCTTTTCGCCTTCAACGCGCGTGGCGCTCAGAAATTTCTTGGGAAAGTCCGCGCTGACCGTGTTCTGCCCAATCACCTGAGTGGCCACGCGAAGAATGTTCGGCGTCGAGCGGTAATTCTCCGTCAAACTGACGCGAAATTTGTGCGAATCGTCACCCGCCTTCCACGCGGCAAATTTCTCGAGAAAGAGCTGAAAGCTCGCGAACGAAGCGCCGCGAAAGCGGTAAATGGCCTGGTCGTTGTCGCCAACTGCAAAGATATTTCGCGAATCGCCCGCCAGTAAATCCAGCAGTCGCAGCTGCGCGATATTGGTGTCCTGAAATTCGTCCACCAGGATGTAGCGGTAGCGCTGCTGGAGGGATTCCCGCAGACCCGCGTCTGTTTCGAGCAAGACCACTGCGCTTGGGATCAACGAGCCCAGAGAGACGCGCTTCTTTTCGCGCAGCAATTCTTCGCTGGCGCGATACGCGCGCGCAATTTCCTGCTCGCGCGCCACCATCTCTTCGCGCTCGGCAAGGGTGTCGGCGTCCAGAAATGCACGCTCTTCCTGTAATTCGCGCGCCAGCAGGTCCGCATATTGCCGATAGTCTTCTGCAGAAACCAGTTCATCTTGGCAGCGCGAGAAAAACTCAACAAAGTCGCTCAGGAATTCTCCAGGCTCCGCCAGCCGGCGATATTTGTCGAGCTTCAGCCGCGCAAGGTTACGCCGGAGCAGGATCCAATGGTCCTCTTTGCCCAGGAGCACGCGCTGCGCGTCTGCATCTTTAAGGAGCGATTCGCAGAAGGCGTGAAACGTATCGAGTGTAACCGTTTTGCCACGCTCGCCTGTGGTCTTCACCACGCGCGCCTTCATTTCGCCCGCGGCTTTTTTCGT
>DATEGP010000132.1:0-70741 GCA_035280045.1 Candidatus Acidiferrum sp. | reverse complement strand
CGGTTCGCCCGTCATGGCATCGTAAACCGCTTCGTCGCTTGCCACGCTGCCCTTGCGGATGGGATTGTAAAAAACTTTCGCGCCCGCGGTCGCTGCAGAAACTTCGTAGGTTATTTTGAAACTCGCCGTGTCCGGAGCCAGTAGTTCGTAACGAGTGTACTCGTCCGCCTCGGTTTGTTTGGCAGGCGTCGGCGCAGACTTAGCCGCCTGCTCTTGCGCGCGCAAAGACTCACCGCAAAGTGCCGTAAGGAGAATCGCGACCGCAAGAGCATTTAGCTTGGACATAGTTCTCCCTCCTTCTTTATATCTTTACTTCGTTATCTCTTTACGTCGCACAATGGGAAGCATCATCGCCCATTCGCGAAGCAGAGTAAATCCGTCGGATTCGTGAAACGGTCAGGCGAATCATGTGGACTGCGGCAGCCCCGCTGCCGCTTCTCTTCGTAATGTGATTTCGTATTTCGAGTTTCGCATTTCCAGTTTTATGCGCCTCCTGCGATACACTACTTCGGCGCAATCCCATGCACAAAATCATCACGCTCGACGATAACTGGATGGGCCGGCCGAAATCCATCGGCACCGCCTTGCTCGAGTCGGACGGCCACCGGGCCATCGTAGATCCCGGCCCCGGCTCGACCCTGAACACGCTGAAAAAAGAGCTTCGCGCTCACGGCGTTTCGGTCAGCGACCTCGACGCGATTCTCCTGACGCACATTCACCTCGACCACGCCGGAGCCTCCGGCACGCTGGTGCGGGAGAATCCCAGCCTCGCCGTTTACGTCCACAAACTCGGCGCGCCGCACATGATCGATCCATCGAAGCTCCTGGCAAGCGCCGCGCGCCTCTGGCCAGACACTTTGCAGCAACTCTTCGGCGAAGCCGTTCCGGTGCCCGCGGAAAATCTCCGCATTCTCGAAGGCGGCGAAACGATTCCCCTCGGCTCGCGCAAAATCGAAGTGGCGTACACGCCCGGACACGCTTCGCATCACGTCAGCTATTTCGAAAACGACGAAGGAGTCGCCTTCGTCGGCGACACCACCGGCATTCGCATCGAGGGCCATCCCTACGTGATGCCCGCGACTCCGCCTCCAGATATTGATTTGAAGATCTGGGACGGCTCCTTCGCCGCCATTCTGGACCGCAAACCGAAACGCCTGTTCCTGACGCACTTCGGTTTTTCCGACAATCCCGCCGCCCACATCGCGCAATTCCGCGAACGCCTGCACCGCTGGATGGAAATGACGGAGAAAGTTCTTCAATCGGCTCCAAACGATGAAGCCGCCATGGCCTCGTTCATGGCCAAAGCCCGCGCCGAAATCAGCGAACACCTCCCGCCCCAGGACGTCGAGCAATACGCCGCCACCGCCGGCCTCAATCTCTCCTTCCTCGGCCTGGCCCGCCACGCCCGCAAACGCGCCCAAGCCGCTTCGTGAACCGGGACCGCTCTCGTTTGTTACTCCAATAACGATCGCATTGCAACGTATAGCGGGGACGTCATGTGGAGTGCGGCAGGATTTCTGATAGAGTGATGCGCACAAAACAGAGGACAGACGGCCGGCAATCAAGACTAGGAAACCGAAATCTGAAACAAGGAAGAAGACGCACCCGCAGCGAAACCGTTGAGCAACACGTTATGGGTCGGGATCAAAGTGCAAAGACCTTCGGCCTCGTGCCTCATGGCAAGCTAGCAATATTGCTGGACAGCCAAAATAGACGGGGAATGGCGGCGTAAGTGTCTTGCAATGAATGCGTTAGGATAGAGGAAAAGAATCGCAGCAGTTTGCAAGATGTAATATTGGCAGGCTTTCGTGCGTACTAGTCTATGGAAACGCAGAGACCAGGCCGGATGAGCGCGCCGGGAATAACCGAGCCGTCGGAGGTGATTGCCCGTGCCAGGGCGGGCGACGCCGAGGCTTGGGGCGAGCTTTATCGCGATTACGCTCCTGCGATCTTCCGCTTCTGCCGTAGGGCTATGCCCACGCGGGAAGACGCGGAAGATGCCACGATGGAAATTTTCATGAAATTGAAGGGCAAGCTCAACCAGTACGACACAACACGGTCGTTCTCCGCCTGGCTGTATAGAGTAGCCGCGAATCATTGTTGGGACATCCTGCGCCGCAGAAAAATCCGCCAAGACAAAGAAACCGAAGACGTCGAGAGCGTGCCGCTGGAGCATCCCGAGCCGAGCCAGTTGGAAAAACTCATCGAGCAGCGCTCGAGTGAAGAAGTACGCAAGGCGCTGGAAAAAATGGGCGCGCGGGCGCGCATGGCGCTGGTGATGCGCTATTACTCAGATATGAGCTATGACGAAATTGCGGATGCGCTGGGAGTGCGCCGCGCCTTCGTGGGCGTGGTGTTGCTCCGTGCGCGGCACGAACTGCGGCAGGCGCTCGAAGGCAACGCGGCGCTGGCTGCAGGAGGGACCTTATGAGCGAAATCGTGGATCGAAATTTGAAGCATTTGGACGAGATGACTTTGCTGCTGTACCTCGAGCGGCAATTGGACCGCGTGCGCGGGCTGGAGGTTTCGGCACACACGCAGGAATGCGAAGCCTGCCGCACCTTGCTGCGCGCGCTCGAACGCGAGTCTCGGCTGCTGACACGCGCGATGCTTGAAGACAACGAATCGCTGCCTTCGCGGCTGGCGCAATTCCAGGAAGCGGCGCGGCGCTCGATGCAATGGATTTGGGGACTGGCCTTTGGACTGGCGGCAACGGGCGTGTACGCGCTTTACACCGGATACATTGAACCCTGGCAGACGCAATTGGAGCAGGCAGGATTCAGCGGAACGAATTTGCTGGGCCTGCTGATTTTCCAGAGCCCTTTCTGGAAAGGATGGCAACCCGTGATCACTCTACTTGAGATTCTTGCGCTGGCGACCCTTGGTGGGATCGCCGTAATGTTCCTGCGGCGGCGTATCCGCCGCGGTTCCGCGCTGGCTCTGGTATTCGCGAGTCTGTGCGCGGCCATGATGCTGCCGCCGCAGGCGTCTGCCACCGAAATTCGCAAAGGTGACCGCGTTCACGTTGCGAAGGATGAAGTGATCCACAGCGATATGTTCGTTGCGGGAGGGCAAATCCGCATCGCCGGCACCATCGAGGGTGACCTCGTGGTTGCTGGTGGAGACGTGGAAGTATCGGGCCATGTTCTAGGCGACCTGCTTTCCGGCTCCGGCGAGGTGCGAATGACCGGGCAGGTGGACGGAAACGTTCGCGGATATGCGGGGAATATTACCATCAAGGGCAAGGTGGGGCGCAATGTGATGACCTTCGGCGGCGACGTCAACATCGACGGGGACGCGACCATCGGGGGAAGTTTTACTTCGTTTTCCAAAAGATTGAGCATTGATGGGCACGTCCAGCGCGATGTTCTGGCCATGGGCCACCAGACAAACCTCGGCGGGTTTATCGGAGGCTCGGCGAAAATCAGGTCGGACGAATTGGACATTGATTCGACAGCACAAATCGCGGGGACCGTGGACTTCGAAGGGAACAAACCTCCGCAAGTCGCGAAAGGCGCCAAGCTGGCCTCGCCGGTTCACTT
This sequence comes from Candidatus Acidiferrum sp., assembly GCA_035280045.1. GTDB lineage: Bacteria > Acidobacteriota > Terriglobia > Acidiferrales > UBA7541 > Acidiferrum. The sequence continues at coordinate 67,199 of DATEGP010000132.1, read as the reverse complement.
CGAAAAGATCACCGAGGGCCCGGATTATTCGAATCCGCACTACTATCTTTGGCAGCTTATCTGGGCCTCCGCGTACATTCTTTTTGGTTTGGTGCTGTTCGCGTTGATGCCGAAATTTTCACTAGAAGCACTGAACTCGCTGGAAAAATATGGGGCTTCCGCAGGGTTGGCGGTTCTTGTGGGGGCCGGGGCTTTCGTTGCAGGAATCATTGCTTGCTGTACGGTGGTAGGTTTGTTCCTAGGCGTTTCCACGCTTTTTCTTTGGGCTGCTTGTTTATATTTCGGGCTGGTCCTGGTAGCAACACTCATTGGGCAGTGGCTGATGGGCCGGACAGACGAGCTTTGGCCGCTGATCGCGCGGATGGCCGTGGGGATGGCAGTCCTAAGGCTTTTCACGATGATTCCGCACGTGGGTTGGATATTTAAGTACGGTGCGGCGTTTTGGGGTCTCGGGGCAATCTCGCTGGCGGTTTTCCGGCGCTTTCAGCCCGCGGTGGCCGCGGGAGCGCCCTCGGCGCCAACGCAGCAGTCGGTGCCGCCCGACGCCACCATTGGCGGGCCCCTACCGGCTTAAATTGCTAGAAGAGAGAACGGGCTCTCCAAACATCTGGAGAGCCCGTCGCTTTTTGCGGAGGCGGTGAAAACCGGAACCATGTGGCAAATTCTAGCGTTGGCGAATCTTAGCAGCGAAGAAAACGGGAGCCGCCGAGTTGGACGGGCTCTGGAGATAAAGAGCACGCAGGCCAACGGGAGGCTGACCTATGGAGACAGTTCCGCCCGACTATGGCACGCGTACCTTTGCTGCCTGGAAAGGTTGTGTGGAGGTCACGGGATTTAGAAACAGTGCGCTGATTGAGACGGTCTGGCCCGGACTGAGGCCCGAAATGCCATTAGTAACGCCCTCGAAAATCGTAGCGTTCGGGTAGGTCTGCACGGAAGGAGTGGTCGTCGGAGTTGATGCAAAATAGGCGGGCAAACCTGTAATCGTGAAAGTTGATCCTGTAACGTTGTTGACTGTGGCGGTCAAGCGCGAGAAACGCAGAACAACAGTTGATGCGGTGACGTTGATGACGTTGGTACCCGACGCTGCATTCGACACTTTGACCCGCACGGTCTGGCCGGCGAAGAGGTCCGCTGAACTCGTGAAGCCTGCGGTCGGAACGGCCTGATTGGTCAGAATCCCATCGTCAATCGCGAACGTAGCGGTAGGGCCGAGCGCTACACAGATATTTGCGCCGAATGGGGCACCTGCCAGGGGCGAACTGGTGGAAAGGATGGCGCTGTCGCTAAGGATCATCCCAAAGCCAGATGCGCAGCTAGCGTTTGTATAGAGAGTCCCTTCGGCCTCGTCGGCGGGGGTTGTGGAATTGTCGATTACATCCAGCTCCGTGCCGTCCACAGTGCTGGCGCTAGTCAGTACGCTTTGCAAACTAACGATCGTCGAACCTTGCTGGATGCAGGAGAAAGCACCTCCGCCAGCGCATTGGAATTGTGGATCGTTCACGGGAATGGTGGAGGAACTAATTGAAGCGGTTAGGCTGCCTCGCATGGTGGACTTGACAGTGATGTTGCTGCTAGAGACCGCAGTAACCAGGCCCGTGAAGTCATCGATGTTCGCCAAGTCGCCGTTAGGGACCCCCGTAATTGGCGCAGTGAGAACCGTGAGCACGTTGGATTGGGTGGCGTCAATGGTTACACTGCTACTCGTCGAGACGATTGCGTTGTTGTAATTAAAGTCCAGATCCAGAAACTGATTTTGATTTGCAGTGAGAACCAGTGGCGAACCTGTGGGGAATGAGAACGTTATGGTGGCGGCGCTGCCCTGCTGAGAGCAAACGCTATTATTGGCGCATGAGCCGATACCTGCCCCTGAGCCGTTGAATAGAACCGCGCTGGGGGCGGCGAGCGTTAACTTCAGGGAAGTGTACGTGCCGGTGGGCACGGAGACATTCGTGGCGATCAGGGCAGTGTCACTCTGAAGGCGCGTCAACTCGAAATTTGCAGCCGTCGTCGGTGAGAAGAGAGAAACCGCATTGCCGCTTGATGGCGTCAGAGTGACGCCAAGGATCGGCATGTTGAAACTGATAGCGGCCGTATTTACCGGTGGCGCGTCGGAAATGGTCAGGCTGACGAAGGCGTGGTTGCCTCCGCTGCAGCACCCGCCCCCATTAGGGCGATGAAGGGTGCAAGAGGAAGAAGCGAGCGCAGAGACGAGGACCAGGAGAAACAAGGCTTTGTTGCGAAGCATCCGGCACCCCACGGCAGATTGAATGGCGTTTGCCATCCCCGATTGGAAACGCCCAACGCCCCTGCCAATGAATGTAACGCGAAGGAAAGAAGCGCGGTTTCCAAAAACCTAGCGCGTTGTTCAAGTGCTAAAGGCCTTGAAACCATCAAGATGCGAGGCGCGGCTTCCACGTGGAACGGAGCGCAATAAGTGAGGGGAAGGGCGGGTATGATATCGTTAACTGCTCCGGCAGCTCGCTTAGACGGGCAAGGGTGACTTCCTGGCAAGAAAAACCAACAACTCGAGCAGGGAAACGGCGCAGGAAAGCACCGAACAGGTGGCGAAAACCGTCGAGCGGAGGTACGCGCCCGTTGACGACCATTCGGGGGAGCGAGACGGACAGTTGGAGACTTCCACCGGCTCCGCCGAGAACGGGGCTACGGGCGCGAAAGCTTCGATGCGGGAGGTTTTTGGCCCGGGCGGATTTCTCGAAAAGTGCATGAAGGGCGGATTTGACCGCTCGGTGGTGAGTTCCGACTACGAATACCGCGCGGCGCAACTGGAGATGGCCGAGCTGGTGCACGACGCGTTTGAGTCGCATCATCATGCGATCGTAGAAGCCGGCACGGGAACCGGCAAGACGCTGGCGTACTTGATTCCCGCGATTTGCAGCGGACGGCGCGTGGTGATTTCTACAGCGACCAGATCGCTGCAGGAACAACTCTTCCAGAAAGACATCCCGTTCTTGCAAAAACATTTTGCGCCCAACCTCAAAGTAGCGGTGATGAAGGGGCGCTCGAATTTTTTGTGTATCTCGAAGTTGAATCAGACGCAGGACCAGGCACTGCTCAAAGGCATCGAGGAAGTGGATTATTTCCGGCAGATCAAAGATTGGGCGAAGCTGACCGAGACAGGCGACCGCGCGGAACTGACTTTTTTGCCGGATGATTCGGAATTATGGGGGCGCCTGGACGCGCGGCGCGACACCTGTACCGGGCAAAAGTGTCCGTCATTCAATCCGTGCTTCGTGACCGGAATGCACCAGCGCGCCAAAGAAGCCGACCTGATTATCGTCAACCATCATCTGTTTTTCGCGGACTTGGCGCTGAAGCAGGACGACTTTGGCAGCATTTTGCCGGAGTATTCGGCGGTGGTGTTCGACGAAGCGCACGAGATGGAAGACGTGGCGAGCGACTATTTCGGGCGGCAGATATCGAATTTCCGGTTCGAGGAATTGGCGCGAGACACGGACCAGACGCTGCGGCTGCTGCATCAGGGCACACCGTCCCTGCTGCGGAAGACGCAGAGGACTCGCGAGCGCAGCCGCAGCTTTTTCGAGTTGTTCCCACCGCGTGAAGGAAGATTTTCGTTTTCGCGGAACGAGCGAGCGGCCTTCCTGGAACAGAACCGGGAGACCTACGACGCGTTGGTTTCTGCTCTGAAGAGTCTGGAAACGGAACTAAGCGCGCTGACAAACCGCGCCGAAGAGCTGACTCGGATGGCGCGCCGCGGCTTTGAGCTGCGGCAGGAACTTTCTTTTCTATTTGAATCGAATGAGAAGAATTTTGTGTATTGGTACGAACGGCGGAACAAAGGCGTGTTCCTGACGGCGACGCCCATTGATGTCAGCCAGATCCTCCGCGAAAAGCTGTTCGAGCAGTTCGACACGGTGATTCTGACGTCGGCGACGCTGACTGTAGGCGGACGCTTCGACTACATTCGCCAGCGGCTCGGAGTAGATCACGCGAAGGAGCGCACACTGCCGCCGGAGTTCGACTATCCAAAGCAGGCGATGCTGTATTTGCCTCGCAAAATGCCGGACGTGCGGGACGCTGGATTTTCAGCCAAAGCGGCGGACGAAATCGTGCAATTGCTGGAGCACAGCCAGGGCCGGGCGTTTTGCCTTTTTACCAGTTACACGCAGATGAACGATTTATTCGAACGCGTACGTTCGCGGGTTTCATTTCCAATGCTGCTGCAAGGAACAGCACCGCGTTCGGCGTTGCTCGAGCGCTTCAAGAATACTGAAGCGGCTGTACTGTTCGCGACGGCGAGCTTCTGGCAGGGAGTAGACGTGCCGGGCGAGCAGTTATCGTGCGTGATTGTGGACCGGCTCCCGTTTGCGGTGCCGAGCGACCCGATTGTGGCGTCGCGCGTCGCGGCTTTGCAGGAGGATGGGCGCAACGCTTTCTCGGAATTTCAGGTCCCACAGGCTGTGCTTTCGTTGAAGCAGGGATTCGGGCGGCTGATCCGCACGAAGACCGACCACGGCGTACTGGCGCTGCTGGACACGCGGATTCAGCGGATGCCCTATGGTAAAATTTTTATAGAGTCGCTACCGCGCTACCGGGTAACGCATGAATTGACCGACGTGGCCCGTTTTTTGGATGGACGCGGCAAAGGGAAAGCGGCGAATTCGGCAAGTCCCGCCTGAAGCGTCAGAATTAAGAATCCGGAGCAGGCGGCACAACTATTGGAGCGAAATGTTTCAGGTGAGCGTGGAAGAGACGTTTTCAGCTGGGCATGCCCTGCGCGGCTACAAGGGCAAGTGTGAGAACCCGCACGGGCACAATTACCGCGTGCGCGTGACCGTGGAGGGGCCGCAGCTCGACTCGATCGGTTTGCTGGTAGACTTCGTGCAAGTGAAAAAAGTCATTCGAGAGGTGATGGGGCGGCTGGATCACCAGTTTATGAATGATCTGGAGCCATTTACGACCGTGAATCCTTCGGCGGAAAACGTTGCGAAGTATTTCTACGACGAGATCATCAAGGAATTGAAGGGTATGCCTGCAGGCGCGAAAGTAACAGATGTGGTTTTGTGGGAGACGGACACGAGCCGGGCGCAGTACCGCCCGGGCGTGTAGCACCAAGGGAAGCTATGAATCGCGCGTTCCTTATCATTCTCGTCCCTGCGATCCTGGTTTCCCTGGGATACGTTTTCGTATTTCGTCTTCTGGGGCTCTCTCCAACTTATTTTCGGTTTATTTTTGGAGGAGTGATTTTTATCGGTGCCGCCATTTGGCTGTGGCCCAGAAAGTCGGCGCAGAGCCCAAAGGCGTAAAGCGAATCCTAGGACGGCGATCGCGTCGTCATAATTCCAACGTTATGGTCATCACGGAAATCTTTAAGTCGATTCAGGGCGAAGGAACACGCGCCGGACTGCCGTGCATTTTCGTGCGGCTGACGGGATGCAACCTGCGCTGTACGTGGTGCGATACGGCGTACGCGTTTCATGGCGGGAAGAAGATGAAGGTGGAGGAAGTGCTGGCCCGCGTTGCCAAACTTGCGGGAAGCCGAGAGGGCGGTCCTGCAGCGAAAGCGGCGGTGCCACTCGTGGAGTTGACGGGCGGGGAGCCGTTGCTGCAAGAGGAGATTTATCCGCTGGCGGAAAAGCTGCTTGCCGCGGGTTACACGGTGATGGTTGAAACAAGCGGGGAACGGTTCACTGAAAAGCTGCCAAAGGAAGTCATCAAGATTGTGGACGTGAAGTGCCCGGATTCGGGCGAGCCGGACACGTTTGAAGTGCGCAACCTGCAAGAGCTGACGGCAAGCGACGAGGTTAAATTCGTGCTTTCCACGCGCCGGGATTACGAGTTTGCACGCGAGTTCACCCGAGAGCATGGACTGGCGGGGCGCGTACGAGAGGTTTTGTTTTCTCCCGTGTTTGAAGATCCAGAGGGGAAATGGCCGGGGCTGGAGCCGCGTCAGTTGGCAGAATGGATCTTGGAGGATGGCTTGCCAGTGCGGCTGGGGCTGCAATTGCACAAGTTTATCTGGGATCCGGCGACGAAAGGCGTGTGAAGAAACGAAGTAAAGACATAATGAAGTAACGAAGCAAAGAAAATAGGGAGAGAACGGCGAAGTGAGTGATCCACGAAAAGCGGTGGTGCTGCTGAGCGGGGGAATGGATTCGTGCGTCAGCAGCGCGGTTGCGCGCGAGCTGCATGGAAGAGAGAAGGTTGCGCTTCTTCATGCGGGCTATGGACAGAGGACGCAAAGACGGGAGCGACGGGCCTTCCAGGAAATTGCGGATTTCTACGGCGTGCGCGAACGGTTGGTCGTGCAACTCGACCATTTTCGCGCGATTGGAGGATCCGCGCTGACGGACGAAAAGATTGCCGTTCCGGAAAACGCGCTGGGCGCGCCGGCGCCTCACGGCAGCGCGATCCCCGTGACCTACGTGCCATTTCGCAACGCGCATTTTCTTTCCGTGGCAGTGAGCTGGGCGGAAGCCATCGGTGCAGGAGCGATTTACATTGGCGCGGTGGCGGAAGACAGCTCGGGATATCCAGACTGCCGGCCGGAATACTACAGAGTTTTTCAGGAATTGATTCATGTGGGAACGCGGCCGGAAACGCAGATTGAATTAGTGACGCCTGTCATTGCCATGAAAAAGAGCGAAATCATCAGGCGTGGGCTGGAGCTGGGAGCGCCGTTGCATCTGACCTGGTCCTGCTATCAGGACGAAGAAATGGCTTGCGGCGCGTGCGACAGTTGCCTCCTTCGTTTGCGGGCATTTGCGGAAGCAGGGGCCACGGATCCGATCCCGTACCGGCGGGTGGTTTCCGCATCGCGGTGAGCGAAGAACCAGCGAGGATCAAAGGAAGTGAGAAAGCACGATGTTCGAGAGTAGCGATTAGACGAAGTAAGAGACGCGCTAAAAACAGGGCGAATGACCGTCGAAGAAGCCAAACGTGACCGACTTGGAATATGACGGTAACAAGAGCGATAATGGGGACGAAAAGGGTCTGGAGATTCCAGACCAAGCTCCTCGACAAGAAAAGGAGAACGGAGCATGAAGATTTTCAATAAGCCCGTTTTGCTGACTGCAGTTCTTTTGGCTGCGAGCGCTTTGATATCCCCGCCGCGTGCTACAGCCCAGCAGGGCTCGATCAGCGGGCAGATTTTAGACATCAATGCGAAGCCCTGGGTTGGATTGACTGTACAAGCGACGAGCGAGCAAGGCGCGAAACAGACGGCCAAGACCGATAATGACGGCAAGTACAGCATCCCCAACCTGCGTACCGGCATTTATACGGTCACGATCACCGTATTTCCTCCCCCCAATGAGAAGCAGCAGCCCTACGATGTAGGTAAGGTGAGAGTCGAGAGCGGCGGAGAAGCCAAAGCAGATGCAAACTTCAAGGAAATCTTGGGCAAGCAAGGCGCTGCTGCCCAAGAGCAGGTGAAGAAGAACGAAGAGGCCAAGGCCAAGTTCGAGGGAATGAAAGCTCACTTCGCCGCAGGGAACGCGATCCTCGAACAGGAAAAGGCGGCGAAAGCAGACTTGCAGAAGGCTCCTGCCGATCAGCGCGATGCCGCCAAGCAAAAACTGACGGATCTTGCCGATCAGGCGGCGAAGGAATACAAGGCAGCGCAGGAATCCGCTGGCGAGAAAGATCCTAACCAGCACCTGCTGTGGGCCAAGCTTGGGGAGGCCTATGACACCGCCGGGCGCAACGATGAAGCCGCCCAAGCCTATCAGCAAGCTATTACCGCAAAGCCGGATGTGCCGGGGTACTACAACAACCTCGGGAACGTGCTGGCACGCGCAGGAAAGATCAACGACGCGAAAGCAGCTTATAGCAAGAGCGCGGAACTCGATCCACCGAACGCCGCTACGGCATGGCGGAATTTTGGAATCAGCCTGTACAATGCTAACCGCCTTGCCGACGCTATCGAGCCGCTACAGAAGTCCACGGAGCTCGATCCGAAAAATGCGCAAGCCTGGTATTTGCTGGGCGCATCGTTATTGATGAAGATGACCACAAAAAAGGTAGGAGACAAGGAAGAAGTGCAGCTCGCGCCGGGAACCGTGGAAGCTTACCAAAAAGCCGAAGAGCTGGACCCCAGCGGCCCGTGGGGCGCACAGGCAAAACAAGGTTTGACCGATTTGAAGGCTCTCGGCGCGGGCATCGATACAAAGGTCAACGTCCGAAAGAAGAAGTCTTAACGAACTAGTTCAGCGCCAGCCGAACAAGGGAGCTGTGCCGATGCTGACATTCCGCGACCGGGCCGCTGCGCCGACGCACGTTCTAGTGCGGCTTCTGGATCGGGAGTCCGTGCTGCTGAACCTGGAAACAGAACAATACTTCGGCCTGGATGAAACCGGCACGCGCATGTGGCAACTGGTGACCACTTCGCCCAACATTGACGCGGCCTACCAGGAACTCCTTTCGGAATACGAGGTCCACCCGGAAACGCTTCGCGAAAACCTGACTGAATTGCTGGATCACCTCGTGGAACACGGATTGCTGCAAGTCTTGCCCGCTGATGCTGGACAGCCTGCGGCGGTTTAGCGCGCTGGAGCCGCCGGCGCAAACGCTGTTTCTGCGCGCATTGCTGATGCTGCCTCTGGTGGCGCTGAGTTTGAAGTTTCGCGGGTTCGACGCGACGCGATCCACTTTGCGGAAAGGACTCTCACGCACCGCGCAGCAAATGCGTACTGATTCCCTCGACAAACAAATCGCTTTGACTGCGCACATGGTGAACGCTGCGGATCGCCACGGGCCGGTCCATCCTTCCTGTTTGGTTAAGTCTCTTACGTTGTGGTGGATGCTGGGGCGGCAAGGAGTCCCTTCTGAACTGCGTGTCGGAGTCCGCAAGGAAGGTGGAAGCCTCGAAGCGCATGCGTGGGTCGAACGCGAAGGAATGGCTTTGAATGAGCCGGAGGAGCGCCATCACCACTACGCGGCTTTCGATGCGTCGCTGGCGTCGCTTCCCGAGGAAGAGCGCTAAGCAGGCCGGGAGATTTTGAATTCCGGGCAAGGGTGGCTTAAGGAGAATCCTGGAAACAAAGAGCCTCGCATCGGGAGTCAAGCTTCCCGAAGCGAGGCGTTGCTGCTAATAGGACCAACGCTTGAAGGTTTAGATGTTGGTGCGATGCGAGATGAAGCGCTTCGTGCGAGCCGCCGGAGTGGGCAACTCGACGGTGAGCGAGACTTCACTCTTGTTGCGCAAGACGCCAAGTTTCACGCTCTGGTCTTTGTCTTTATCCTTTGCTTCGTGCTTCACCGCAAGCTTTTCGCGCAGATCGCCAACCGTACGAATCCGCTCTCCGTTTACGGAAGTGATGACGTCACCGGCTTTGAGCCCGCCTTTTTCGGCAGCTGAACCAGGATTCACTTCGCGAACGAGGACGCCCTCGCCATCGGGAGCACCGAAGAAGCTGCCGAGCTGACCGTTGAGATCTTCCGCGTCAATGCCCAGCCGCGGCTGGCCGCCCATCATCAACATGGTGCCATTCCATTCCATGGACGGGGGCATGGGAATTTCCGGCATAGCGAACGCGAAGCTCCCAGGAGCACCGGGCGCAGGGGTAAACATTTTAAAAGAGTTGCGCCGCTCTTCGGCTTTGCCCAGAGTAACGCTGATGGTCTGAGAGCGGCCGTCGCGCCACACGGTGATTTGAGCGCTGCGGCCGGCCGGAATTTCGCGAACCACTCGGCGGAATTGGGCCGCGCCTTCGATGCGCTGGCCGTTAACTTCGGTGACGACGTCGTTTTCCTTGAGGCCTGCTTTGGCCGCCGGGCTGTCGGCGACGATGGAACTGAGAACCACACCGCGTTCGGCAGGAAGCTTAAGTTCTTTGGCGGTGTCACTGGTCACCTCGTGAAGCTCGACCCCGAGCCAGCTTGAGCCTTCTGCGTCCAGAAGAACGCTGACGCCGTCCTGGTCATCGTCACCGGCCAGAGCGGGAAAAGCTTCGAGTTGTTCGATGGCTCGGCGGTTCTGGGCAAGGGCGATTTCTGAGGCCAGATTGGCGCGCAGTTCCGAGAGCTTGGCGATATTTTCCTGATTCCCCTGGAGCCTCGCCTGCAACTGTGACAGTCGTTCGGCGAGCCGGGCCGCGGCAGATTCATCCGGACACGGCGTTTGTGATTTGGCGGGAGGCGCGGGCAGAGCGATCAGCGCGAGGCTGAGTGCCGCGACCCCTCCGGTGATTAAAAGATTGCGCTTGTTCATTTTCGTCCCATCCTCCTCAGCACTTAGACGCAGCAGCTGGAAAATCGTCAGACGCTGGAACGCAGAACGATCAGGCGGATGCCGCCGTTCACTGTGCGCAGGTGAATCGGGACTCCGCCGCGGCCCAGTTTGCCGCGCATTTCGCGGGGACGGTCCGTGCTCTCCATGGTCATGGGGAGCTCGGAATAGAAGTTACCGTTGAGGCAGCGTGCCTCGACGTCGGCTTCCAGATTGGAAGGCACGGCAAGCACCAGCGAGCCATTTGTAGTTTCCACGGTAGCTCCGGTCTTGTCGGGCGGATGCGCGAGCTCGACGCGCACGTTTCCATTGGTGGTGTGAGCGCGGACGTTGCCTCCGGCTTCGAACACTTCAATGTCTCCGTTCACGGTATGCAAGTCTTCTACGTTATCCAGGCCGGAGATGCGCAGAGTGCCGTTGACCGTGCCAACGTGTTCGACGTGAACGCGATGAGGAACGTGAATCGTGTATTCCACCGCCACTTCCACGCCTTCGTTTTGGGGGTAGCGCGTGGTCACGGCGACGGCATCCGGGCGCGCGTTGACTTCGATCGACACGCGCTCGAGGTCGGACTCCTGCTGCTTCGCCGTTTTCACGGCATGAATTTCCACTTCGTTGCGGTCCCATCCCTGAACGTCGACAGGGCCGTTTACGTTTTGCAACTCAAACGTGCCGCAGGGTTGCAGCGGGACCGTTTGGTTGAAGTCCTTGCTGATGGCGTAGCTGGGAACGACTCCAAAAGAGCCTACGAGGAGAGAGCAAAAACAAAAAACCGTCGCGCGAAGACCGTGACGTGACATAAGTTCTACCCCCTTGAACTGCAGTTACCACATCGCTATTTCCAGGGCCGAGGACGAAACAAATCAATTGCCGCGAGAAGAGCGTTCACGGCAATTGAAAATCGAATTTGACCGTCGAGGTCACCTCACACTGTTTTCCTTTTACCCATGCCGGTCTTGCGCGCCAGCGCTTTATGGCATCCATCGCGGCATCCGCCAGGACCGGCTCACCCTCCAGAACCTTTTCCACTTCGACGCGGCCGTCTTTGGTGATTCTTGCCTGCAGTAGAACGATGCCATGGACTCCGGCACGCTGCGCAAGGGAAGGGTAAGAAGGCGCAGGACGATAGGTAACCCGTTTCAAGAAATCATCCGGCTTCTCTTTGACACTTCCCCAGAAAGTCATTTCCAAGCTGTTGATCCATCTCTCGATGGCGTCGCCATTGTCGATGGAATCGTTGCTCTGAGCCTGCCGAAGATGGTCCTCCATCACGGCTACGGGCCACTCGGCGGGGTGATTGAAAATGACAGGAGGAAACCCAACCTCCACAAACCGTTTGTTTAGACGATCTACTTGTTCATGCCAAAGCGATTCTCGGAGGGCAGCCTGGGAGTCCATGAATTGCAGCCTGATTTTGCCGCCCGTGGTTCGCAGCCTTAGCGGAGCGCCGCCTCCATTCAAAACGCCGACGGCGTGAACCTGACCAATCCCGTTTACGGGGCCCTGCATCGTCAAGTGCAGAGCAGAATCCGCTTCGATGTGCTGGCCAGTGCCGTTAGCGACGAAAGCGTCAATATTCGCCGCCAGGTTTCGCGGAAGGTACACAATGAGGTCGCCGGTGCCGGACGCGAGTTGCGAAGGAGCTTCCAAGCGCAACATGCCTTTTTCCGCGGCCACCGTTGGATTGATCCAAGCGGTGATGCTGCCACCGGAAGTAGCCGCTTGAACGGCGCCGGAGGCTCCGGTCACGCAAATGCTGCCGCCATTCGATTCCACTTCCATGGGTCCGGAGACGTAGATTACGTGTATGCCTCCGCCCCCAGTCTGCGCCCGCACGGAACCCCTCACATCACCGAAATCGATCTGGCCACCACCAGTGCGAACGCTCACGAAACTAGCCGTTTGCCCAACAGTGATGTTGCCCCCGACGGTTTCCAAATCAGCGCGCCCACCAATGGTCCGCGCGCGAATGTGCCCGCCTCCGCTGTGCAGCGAAGCGTCTCCACTGATGTCGCCCACGTTGATGTGGCCACCCGCGGTGAACGCCGAGAGGTCTCCGGCAACACCCATCACCTTGATATGCCCGCCCTCCGTTTCCAGCTTGGCGACTGGACGGCCGCGCGAAACTTCGTGAAGGGCAGGGGCAGTTCGTCCGATGTGTCCGGCAATGATGTTTCCGCCCTGGGTTCTCAGGAAAGCAGTGCCGCCAATGTCTCCGGTGGTGATGTCGCCGGCGTCGGTGTTCACTTCGACGTTATAATTGCGCGGAACTGCGATTTCGAACTGCACCCAGAACTGCGCGTTGGTGTGATGCGTGCCCTGCGGGAAGAGCAAGCCGGCGATTTCTACGCCGGTTAAAGAGGTTCCGGCCTTCAGAGAATACTTACTCAGCAGTTGTTCGGCGGCGGCTCCGCGCGCATCCGTTTCCACGCGCACTGTATAACGCACCACGGGGGAAGCGCTGGGCTCGAGTTGCGTGACGTTGACCGAGCCAAGGTCTGTGGTCAGCCGTAAAGTTAAGCCTTCTTTGGTTTGCAGCACACCGCTGCGAAGGATTGAAGTGCGGGGAGCGCCTGGGTCACCGGGTTTTTCCGGCAAAGCCGCGGGGTCTTTGGGGTCCGAAGCGAAAGCAGCGGGAGAGAATTGCGCGACTGAAAAAGCTACGGCCAGCGTCCAGAGCCACGCGGAGCGGCACGCCCAGGGGAAAACCCTTCGATCGAATTTCGTGTTCATGGCGAAATAAATCTTTTGCCGGCGGATTACCGCTTTCGGCTACTGCACTTCACGCGGCCCGATTTGCCGCAGAGCGGCGGCGCTGCGCAGCCGTACGTAGCGGTTGGGGTCGCGGCGCTGCAATTCCTGAAGCACCTTGACGACTTGTTCAAAATCCTCGCTGCCCGAGACCACGGGAGCAGGCGCAATGACTGTCGATTCGGGCACGTTCGGAGCAGCGCCAGCATCCGGATTCTGGCTTTGCAGCGAACCAACCAGCAAATTCACGGCTTCCACGCGCACGCCGGGATTGCTGTCGTGTTCCAGCGCATCGAGAATGGTTTCGCGAACATCGTCCTCGCCGGCGGCTTCGCGCAGAGCCTCAAAAGCCTTCATGCGCACGGCAGGATTCTGGTCTTTGCGTGCCGCGCCGAGCAAAGCGTTGCGCACTTGCAGGTCGCGCACAGCGGCTTTCAGCGCTTCGAGGCAATCCAGCCGCACACCGGCGTCGAAGCGTTCGCTGTTTTCCACGACGTAGGTAAGAGCCCGGCGCATGTTTGGATCTTCCACCGTGCCGGTGAGCACCATCGGCTGTTCAGCGCTGAGTTGCACTTGAACGGTGGGCGAGTCAGAACCGGAAGACGGGGAGAAATTCACGCCACTCACGACCATGTTGCGAAATTGGTCGGTAGTGAGCGGCTGCGGGGCTCGAACACTCACGGCTTGGCCGGTATTGTTTGAGTTCCGCTGCATCCAGGGAACGAGTTGCGCACCGGCGAGAATTCCGACGAGCACTAACATGGCTCCGCTCATCGCAGGGCGCAACGCCATCCAGCGGCGCAGCCATCCGAAGGGACGCCAATGTTCCTCGAGCGGAGGCGCGGAAAGATCGTCGAGAACTTCTTCCAATTCACTGCGGCATTGCAAAAGCAGGATTCCGGAACGATCCAGTTCGTCGGCCGATTGCGGGGCAGCGACCAGGGCAGAGTGAAATGCTTTTTCGTCGGCAAGCTGCTCCGTGCAGGCTTTGCAAGTAGAGAGGTGCGCTTCAATCAGTGTACGTTCGCTATCGTTGACTTCCTCGCAAACATAGAAAACCAGAAGAGGTGCAACATCCTTGCAGTTCATTCCCTTTTGGTTCTTGTCAAAGGGGCTCATCGCAAGCCTCCCAACTCGTTGCGGAGTTTGCGCGTGGCGCGGAACAACGAATTCTTCACCGTTTCCTCGGTGGTGCCGAGCGCATCTCCGATAGCTCGGAGTTTCAGGCCCTGGTAGTGCTTCATTTCAAATACAACCCGCTCGCGGGGAGACAGGCGCTCCATGGCGCGCGCAATGCGGGCTTTAATTTCCTGCCCCATCATGGAGCGCTCCGGATCTAGTGTGGGCCGGTTTTCGCGCTGACGCTCAAAAAAATCGGTGATGCCTTCTTCGTGGCGGCCTGCAACGAGTTCGGGCGCTTGATCTTCGGGGCGGGCTTGCCGACGGCGCAAGTGGTCGAGGCAGACATTGGTCACGATGCGATAGAGCCACGTGTAGAAGCTGCACTCGAAGCGGAAGCGGTGGAGATTGCGGTAAACCTTGAGGAAAGCTTCCTGATAAACGTCGCGGGCGTCTTCGGGACGTTTCATCAGATTCAGGGCGAGACGCAGAACGTCGCGGTCAAAACGGCGGACCAATTCCTCAAAAGCGGCCCGGCTGCCAGCTTGCGCTTCCGCCACCAGAGCGCGCTCGTCGAGATTGGGCAAAGAGGTCACCGAGGCTAGGGCGGCGTTCGTGCTGCCCGAGCAACCGTTATCGTCGGCCAAGGCTAGAGCCCATCTGGAGAGCTGCATGATTCGCTTTCTATTCGTGTCCGGCCAGCTTAGTGGTTGCAGAACAACAGGTTAGCGCAGAATTCTGCATTCCAAGCGAGGCTGGCTACCGCGGTATCACCCAAATTGGACGGACGGATGCCCGCAGCGTGAGCGTAGCTCCCCTTCTCTAACAACGTCAACCCTGTGGATTTTGTTTCTAAGTAAGACACCAAAAAGGCCCGCTTCGGCCAAAAGGGTAGATTTGAGTAATCGATGGCTTTGAATTGAGGGGAGTTGCCTAGGTGGTTCCTGAAGAGGCCGCTTTGGGCCCAGCTACGTTCATCGATCTGAAACGCCATGACGCCAACGGCCAGGCAAACAGCAGAATCAGCACCAACAAAACGGCGTAGCCATTATTGCGGTAGAACGCGTCGGGCTGCGCCAGCAGTTCGGCCGCTCCCGTGACGAGCGAGGTTCCCGCAACTACCAAGAAGCATCCCAGCAAATTGAACCGCATCACGTAGCGCACACTGAAAACGAGAATGCCGAGCAGAATCAGGCGAGCGAGAAATTGTTTCGCGAAATCCGCTGGCGTGCCATAACTTCCGCCGACGAGGCTTAGAGCTCCCAAGAAAAAGAGAAGTAAGCGAAGGGCGATTTGACGCACATGCGCAGCGATGAATGAAGCGATGACCGCTACAAGGCCGGTCAACAGTAGTCCCCGCAATAGAGTCCCGCTGAAGATCGCAGCTGCGGGGTAAAGGGCATCGTAGTCCTGGCCGAAAACGACGTCGAGGTACCGGTGAGCGGTCGGCCAGTGGGTCGAAGCAGCTGCAAGAAGCCGTTCCAATCCAAGCAATCCCGCAGTCCCTCCCAGCCCAATGAACAACGCGTCCCGATAGTAAGCTGCGGGCATCCCGAGCCAACTCGGAAGTCTATGCTTCCCGAAGGCCTTCAGGGCGAAATACCACGCCACGCCGAAGAGCAGCGCGATTGCTCCCAAGTACAAAGGGCCGCCTAGGAGAGCGCCGATGGCCAAGCCTCCAAAGAACAACTTCATGGGAATCGCGGTGTCATAGGCATTGAGAAAATTGGGCAGGCGGTCGCCGAGGGCGAGAATCAAGACGTAGGCTGCGAAACCCCAGAGAGACCAGAGGAGAATCCGCTTCCAGGGAATGGAAGTTGAGGCCTCCGATTTCAGGTTCTTGAGGAAAAGAATTAACGCCGTCAGCCCCAAACCCACAAAAAACAACGTGGGGACTCCAAAGCTGACCATTGCGCGCACCAGCGAGCGCTCTGCGTGTTCGCGGCGCCAGGCATCAGGAATTTTGATGTAGGTCCGATAGTTTGTGACTTCGTCTCCGAGTACCTGTAGTTCGATCCGTGCATAGGCATGATCCCCGGAAGGACCGGAGGCGCCCGGGTCAAGCGCGGCCTTCTGCTGCCAGCTTAACGTGTGGTCAGTACGGTGCGGCTTTCTGTCCGAGGCGGAATCGACGAGATCCCAATCCTGCAGGTCAATCTTCCTTTCCTCGGCCAGGAACTTCTGCGCACGCGCCACGGCTTCTTCTTTGGTCAAGGATGCGCCAGACGCTTCCTCTGAGAGTGTGTGTCGGAGAGAATGAAGCGTTCCATCAGGACGGAGAATTACGGCAAACTCTTCCGGCTGGCTGTCGCGGAAATAACGCACGCGCCATAAGGCCGCCGGAACTTGCCGCGCATAAATCGCATTGACGCGCGTGGTTCCCAAGCGCTGCCGCAGAAATTCATTGCTAACTGGATCGGCGATGTCTGCAAATACTGTTGCGTGATAGTACGAGCCGGGATCCAAGCCGCGGTGGCGCATCGTTTGATCAGCAATGAAGCGCGCCGAGCGCGAATCCGTATGGAGTTTAAGGTAATCGCCGATGGTTTCAGGTTTCACCCTCCAGACCAGAACACCCCCAGCTACTAAGCAAAGAGCTAGAAACCCCAGCATGGCAGGTGTCAGCCCGTCGTAGCGGCGTAGGGCGGTTTCCGCGATTTCGCCGGTTGGTTCGTCCACTTTGCTGCTGTCGAGTAGGGGCGCAGCGCGGTTCAGCAAGGCCTCGTCTGTTTCGAATCCGCCTCTCGTCAAGTTAGAAATGCAGGCAAAGGCCAATGGCGCCAAGGCTGCGGCCGCAACGACCAGGCCGGAGATTTTGAAATATAAGCTATTCGAACGGACCAGCAGCAAACCGACTAAAGAGGCATCTACAGTGTAGTGCCAGATTAGCGTTGCCACGATGCCCCAGCGCAACATCACCAACCCAGCAATCACGCCAACGATTCCGATTTCAATGCCGCGGATATAAGCAGGCTCCTGCGGATAATTGCTGTGCAGGAAGCTCCACAGAAAGGCAGGTGCGATTACGGCAATCCACCTCGAACGGGTGAATTTCGCGAAGAAAGGAATAGCAAACAAGCGAAAGGTAAATTCTTCGTTGGTGGAAGCTAACAGACCAATCGCCGCGCCTGAAATCCAAGGGAACGCGGTGTTAACCGAGTTGTCGAAATTCAACTCCTGCGGCGCCCAGGCCCCGAAATGGCCCGCCACCACATAGAACGCCACTACGTAACCTATGTGAGCAGCAGCGAGGCATACGCCGACGACGGCTGCGGAGAAAAACTCTTTCGAACGCAGACCGCTCATGGTGAACGCCCGGGAGAGACGCAAGCGCTCCGGTTGTGATTCACGATAGAGGGGCTCACCAGCTGGGAGGACAAGGGTAACGGTAAGCGCCGAAGTCAGCGCGAAGAGCAAAGCGAACGCTAGCTTGCCTGCGATGAAAGTGCTGTAAGGATCGTTCGTATCGTATTCCGCGCTCCAGTGCGGCCAATCGTTCAAGTTCTGCAAGAAGAGAAGCCCTGCAACTGCCAACCCCAGCAGAATGGCACCACGCCAACGGGTCCTTCCTTGCAGTGTGAGTTTGATTGCTTGCCATATCGCCAAGGCGAGCAGCGCGAAATAGAGGACAAAAAATACGGAAGCCAGCGTGTCATTGCCGGATCGCATTCGCTTGTAGCTGCGTTGCCAGGTTTCGGGAACTTTCAGAAATTCTTCACTGCCCCCAACGCGGTCGCCCTGCACGGTGATTTGGAGGCGGTAGGGCGCATCTTTCGCGCGGAAGCCATGCTTTTCCCAGGTAAACGTCCAATCCGTGCGATTCGGCTTCTTTTTCGAATTGGCTTCCTCCGGAAGCGCATCCCAGTTGCGGAGATCCATCCCTAGTTTTGCGCTCAGAAAATCTTGCGCGGCGGACTGCGCCGGGACACGCTCTAGTGAAGCTCCAGCGCGGGCTTCCTCTATCTTGTGGTCGTAACCGACAATCTGTCCCGACGGGCTGACCCGCACCTCGAACTCTTCTTCCTGCAGCGGCTTGAAAAAGCGAACTTCCCAATACCAGATATTCATCTCCGACGACATCAGGCGGTTGGCTTCGCTCAGGCCGAGTTGGCGTTCGAGGTAGACCTTTGCATCTTCGTCCACGTCAAAAATGATGGAAGACTTGTAGCCGCTGAGATTCTCACCCAGGCCAAACACGAATTTCCGCGCACGTGAGAGGGCTTCCTCCCGCGAAACCTGAAAATTGACGGAAGCTTCCGGGAACGCCTGGAAGAAGTATTTGTGCGCGAAGAACAGCCCAATAATGCCGGCCGCCACCCACAGAAGCAGCGCGCGCTTTTCCGAACTGGTCAGACGTTCAGCAGCCACTCATTCTTCCTTTGCTGGCGATGGGGACGCACCCTTGCGAGACACCGAGCCTTCACTCTATAGATACGCATGGACGTGATGCAAGTTTCCCCCTTGCCGCAAGTGTTCGGCCTGCAATGATATAAAGAGTAAGCCATGGTGATGAGCCTTAGCACCGATGTGCGCATGATCAAGGGCGTTGGACCGCAACGCGCAGAACTGCTTGCCGAGCGCGGCATTCGCACGCTCGAAGATCTGCTCGGCTACCTGCCTTTTCGTTACGAAGACCGCATTCAATTTTCGAAGGTAAAGGACATTCAGCCGAACGGCACCTACACGATTCGGGCGCGCGTGATGAGCGGGCAGGCCATTCGAAACATGCGCTTCCGCCGTGATGCCATCTACCACTTGCTGGTGCAGGACGAGGCGGGAGGATTGCTGCCTTGCAAATTCTTTCATGGCGGCTATCTCGAAGGGCGGCTAAAACCGGGCCAGCTCTTGATCCTTCACGGCAAAGTGGAAATCGATCGGATGCGGCCGGCCCGGCTGGAAATGATCAATCCACAGATTGAACTGCTGAACAGCGATGAGCTCGATTCTACGGAAGTCGGACGCATCGTGCCGATTTATGAAGCCATTGGCACCTTCAGCTCGAAACAGATTCGCCGCGCGTTGTACACAGCGGTGCAGCTTGTTGACCCGCGCGTTCCCGACATTTTGCCGGAAAGTTTGCGGGCGCGGCTCAAGTTTCCGACGCGCGGCGAAGCTGTCGTACGCACGCATTTCCCTGAACCAACAGAGTCCCTCGATGCGCTGAACACGTTTCGCTCGCCGGCGCAGCAACGGCTGATTTTTGAAGAGTTTTTTGTATACCAGCTGAGTTTGGGATTGGACCGCCGCGCCACGCGGAAGGAAAATGCCATCGCGTTCCGAGTGCGCGAGGACCGTATCCGCGATGCATTGAAACGTATTTTGCCGTTCAAGCCGACCGTGGCGCAAAAACGCGTGCTTGCGGAAATTGTCGCAGATCTGGAAAAGCCCGCGCCGATGAATCGGCTGCTGCAGGGCGACGTTGGCAGCGGCAAGACCATTATTGCTTTACAAGCCGCGGCCATTGCTATCGAGAATGGAACGCAGGCCGCGCTCATGGCGCCGACGGAAATTCTCGCGGTCCAGCATTTTCTCTCTGCGCGGCGCGTTCTGGGCAAAGCAGGTTACCGCGTGGAACTGGTCATTAGCGGCCTCAAGTTTGCCGAAAAACAAGCGGCGCTGGAACGAATTCAGTCGGGAGAATCGCAACTCGTCATTGGCACGCACGCGCTCATTGAAGAAAACGTCCAGTTTGCGCGGCTCGGATTTGTAGCGATCGACGAGCAGCACCGTTTTGGCGTGCTGCAGCGCAAACGTTTGATGGATAAAGCCGCCCACGACCATGCGCCGCATGTTCTGGTGCTTACAGCCACGCCGATTCCCCGCACGCTTTCGCTCACGCTTTATGGCGACCTGGACGTCTCCGCCCTGGACGAATTGCCCCCGGGACGCACGCCGATCGTCACGCGCGTCACCACGGAGCCGCACCTCCCTGGTGTTTGGGACTCGCTGCGACGCGAGGCGGCGGCTGGGCGCCAAGGCTATATCGTTTATCCGGTGATCGAAGAGTCGAAACTGGAACTGAAAGCGGCCATTGACGAGTACAAGCGTTTATCGAAAGAAGTCTTTCCGAAGCTGAAACTGGGATTGCTGCACGGGCGGCTGTCGAGCGAGGAAAAAGATGAAGTCATGCAGCACTTCCACAGGAACGAAGTACAAATCCTGGTAACCACAACCGTCGTGGAAGTTGGTGTTGATGTACCCAACGCCACGGTGATGGTGATCGAGCACGCGGAACGTTTCGGGCTAGCACAACTGCACCAGCTTCGCGGCCGCATTGGGCGCGGCGCGCAGAAGTCTTACTGCATTCTGGTGGCGCCGTTTCGAATGACTGATGAAGGGCGCGCACGGCTCGACACCATGGTGCGTACGTCAAACGGCTTTGATATTGCCGAGGCCGATCTGCTGCTTCGCGGTCCGGGTGAGTTTTTTGGCACGCGGCAATCAGGTGAGCTTGGCTTTCACATCGCGAATCCACTTCGCGACAAGGAACTACTCGAACTTGCGCGCAAAGAAGCATTTGCTTTAGTTGAGGACGGGACGCAGCGGGAGGAACTGCAGCGCGTTTTGCGGATGCTGCCCGGAGAATGGCAGCGCCGGTATCATCTGGCGAAGGTGGGCTAGGATGCGCGTCATTGCGGGCACTTATCGCAGCCGCATCCTGAAAAGCCTGAAGGGCCTAGCGCTTCGGCCGACGAGCGACCGGTTGCGCGAAACGCTTTTCAACGTGCTGGGGCCAGGCGTCGCGGGTTCGCGGTTCATTGATCTGTTTGCAGGAACTGGGGCGATTGGCATCGAGGCGCTGAGCCGCGGCGCTGCGGAAGTGGTGTTTGTGGAGAATCATGCGCTCGCAGCAACCCTTATCCGCCGCAATTTGGAATCGCTCGGCATTCGAAAGGGAGCAACCGTCCTCTCGGCCGATTCTCTTCGCGGACTGGAAATGCTTGCTTCCGGAAAAAAAACCGGAAACTCCCTGTACGATTATGTTTTCCTTGATCCCCCGTATGCTGCAGCCACGGACTACGCTCGCGTGCTAGAATCGCTGGGTTGGGGACACCTTCTCGCGCCCGGCGGCTTGGTGATCGCGGAACACCGCCGCACCTTCGAATTGCCGGAAGAGGTGGGTGCGCTGCAGTGCTACCGCGTTCTCAAACAGGGTGATGCGGCCTTAAGTTTCTATCGCCAGGCTGCCGCAGCTGCCGGCAAAAACGACTCTGCTCAGTAAACCCGCTCAAGCAGGGCGTCATTTTTCTGATGATATTCTGAGGATCTTCTGAGGGGTGTGCCGCGTCAAAAAGCAACGGACGCGCGCCACATTGGAATCGAAAGGGATATGCCCTTGAATCGCTTTGGCACGTTTGGTAGTTCAGGCGGCAGCGCGGGACAAGCAACCGCCGTCGCGCGCGCACCCATACGTTTGCCCGCGGGGCGCCCACCTCAACTGGACGTCGCTTGGGGAAGTTTTCATCAAGGGATTGGCAGCAGTTTGAGAGCTGTCTTGAGTAAATCGCCCGTACCCAAGAGATTCACGATTGAGGGATTCTTCAAATACTGCTGGATTGAGGGAAAACTGCCGCGCCGGGCGATGATTGCTGCGGCTTTGTGGCACGTCGTCTTTTTCGTGCTGCCGTATCCGAAATTTCCAGCGCGCGTGCACAATCCAGCTTTCGATAACGTCGAACTTTCCTGGTCGGGACCGATCAACGATCTGCCTCTGCTGGACATGAAAGCTTCGAAGCCCGATCCCAAACCGACGCCGACCAGCAAACCGGAAAAACCTCTTGCGCCCGAAGGAGCGGACGCATTCCATCCGCGGCAGCACATCTTTAGTGACCCCGTGCATCCGAACCACCCGCGGCAGACGCTAATTAATTCCGCGGCTCCGGCCGAGCCGCCGAAGATTCTTCCCAGCCTGCCCAACATCGTGCAGATTCAGGAAATGCCGGGTCCAGCGAAGCCGCGTCTAGTCATAAGTAAAGAAGAACTAGCCAAACTGCATCCGAAACAGCGTCGCGTCGCCACAGTAAAGGATGCTCCCGCACCAGACGTGCCCGTTTTTGAACAGAAACCGGGAGATTTGGCAGTGATTGCCACGGCCAAGGGGCCCGCGCGGCCTAAGCTGGAATTGAATCCTGGGGCGGCCCCGCGCATTGCACAAAAAGCCCAGAAAGGCGATGCGGGACCGGCTCCGGACGTTGGAGCGACGCAAGTTGCAGGTGCTAGCGGCAACACTTCGACCTTGATTGCGCTTTCGGCTGCTCCTGCGCCGCCGGCCCCAGTGGCGCCTCCGCAAGGGAATCTCGCGGCGCGTGTTTCCATTTCGCCCGAAGGCAAGAAGCCTGGCGTTCCGGGCGGTTCACTCAACGGAGCTGCCGGCGCGAATGGCGGAGCGCCAAGCAGCGCTGGAGGAGTAGATGCCGGGAATGCTGCAAATGGCCCGATGGACATCAGCATTCGCGGCGGCAATCCTCCGTCGAACAAAGGAGCTTCGGGACTTGCGGCAACGCCAAAAATTAGCGCGCCCACGCCACACACTCTCATCACGAAGCCTGAGCCGCATGATGACGAACCGGTGAGAACCGGGCCCCCGAACTTCACGGCGCTTCCGCCCGGAGCGAAGCCGGAACAGATCTTCGAATCAAAAAAGATCTACAAAATGCAAATCGACATGCCGAACCTGAACAGCGCGACGGGAAGCTGGATTTTGAGTTTCACGGAATTGCGCGCGAATCGCGATGCTCCTCATGCAACTTCCCCAGACTTATCGGCTCCGTCTCCGGTCCGCAAAGTCGATCCAAAGTATCCACCTACGCTGATCAATGAACACGTGGAAGGCGAAGTGGTCCTTTACGCCGTAATTCGCCGCGACGGCTCGGTGGACAGCATCCAACTCGTCCGGGGACTTGACGAAGAGCTGGACAAGAACGCAATGGATGCGCTGAGCCGGTGGAAATTCCGGCCAGCAACGCGCCAGGGCGAGCCGGTGGATCTTGAAGCCATCATTCACATTCCATTCCACGCCCGGGATAATCGCTTCTAGAAGATTGCCCTTCAGGAGCGGCCTTCGGATAATTTCACTAGCGCATAGAGCGAATGATTCACCGGCGTGGGCACACCGAGTTCCGCGCCTCGGCGGGAAACGTAGCCGTTGAGGGAATCAATTTCAGTGAGTTTGCCGCGATTCATATCCTGCGCGGTGGAAGAAAGCGCCTCGGCCATTTGCGTGGCAATTTTCAGCGCACCTGCAAGCGCGGCTTTGGTGTCTTCGAGGCCCGGAGGATGAATGTTAGAGGCCCGAGCCACGGCAAGGACTTCGTAAACAGCGGTCTCGACCACTTTCCAGGCGTCGGCGCTTCCCGCGATTTGGCCGTACTTCGCGTGCCCCAGCGCCGAAACGGCGTTTAGCGCGCAGTTCCACACCAGCTTGGTCCAGAGTTCGCCTTCGATGTTTTCCGAAATTCGGCAGGGAATATTTGCGCGGGAAAAGAGCGCGGCGATGCGTTCCGTCTTTTCGTTCTTTGGCCCGACAACTAGATCACCGCGCCCGACGTGCTTCACGCGACCGGGCTCAGGTACAGAAGCGGCAACGTAGACCACGCTGGGAATCGCTTCGATTCCGGCGGCCGCGCGGATCTGCTCCACGTTGTCCACACCGTTCTGCATGCTCAGGACGAGGGCGCTGTTCGAAACCAAGGGAGCTATGGCGCGAGCGGTTGCAGCGTTGTCCGTGGTCTTGACGCAGAAAAGGACGACCTCCGCGCCGCGCACTGCTGCTATTTCCGTCGAGGCTTCGACGAGGACTTTTTCCTGGAACTGCAGCGTGTCAAGGAAAAGCCCGTTTTTCCTGACCGCGTCTACGAACGCCGGACGCCCAATCATGGTCACAGGCGCGCCCGCGCGGGCAAGCAAACCCCCGAAGTATCCGCCGACGGCGCCCGCACCGACGACGGCAATTCTGGGCCAGGGCTGTGGTTCGGTCATGGAGTAATCACGCTGAGGAGGCGGTCGATGTCGCGCTCGGTATTGTACAAGTGCGGGGAAACGCGGATGTTGCCTTCGCGCAAGCTGACGATCACGTTTTCCGTCCGCAGGCGCTGGTAAAGCTCCGCGGTCTTCTCGCGCGTGCGCGCAGCGAAGCAGCCATACGGCCCACGCTGCCTCGCATCGAGCGGGCTCGCCGGAAGGCATTTATCTTTGGGGAGTCGGTCAAACATGAAATCTATCAATCGACGGTTGTGCGCCGCGACGCGCTCCGGCCCCATACGCGAAACCAATTCCACCGACGTATCCATGGCCGCCAGATTGAAATTGTAGTAGCTCGCCCATTCCGGAGCATCCCAGCGCTTGGCACTCGGCGCAGGCTTGGGATCGTCGAAGTTCAGCGCTGAAAAATTGTCCGCACCGTTCACCGCCATCCAGTAAAAGGGTGCCGGCCGGACTGTAGCAAGATGTTCGCTCTTCACCCAAAAGAACCCAGTGCCGTACGGACTTAGAAGCCATTTGTAGCCGGCGCTAACCAGAAAATCAGCTCCCAGCTGATTCACGTCCATTTTCATTGCACCACAGCATTGACTCACATCAAGCAGGAGGCGCGCGCCCTGCTTGTGGCACGCTGCAGCGACGCGACCCGCATCCAGAAGAGAGCCGTCGTCGTAGCGCACCAGGCTCACAGAAACAACTCGCGTACGGGGCGTCATGGCGGCAATCAAATCGTCGGAGGAAATGAAGCGCTCGCGCGGCGCAACAACCTTTACCTCCAGCCCTTCCCGTTCTTTCATGGGGAACCATGTGGTGTATTGCAGCGGAAATTCCCCTTTGGCAACAATGACTTCGTCGCCGGGATTCCATTTCAGCGCGTAAGCAACAGCTGCCGCGCCAGCGCTCGCTCCACTGGTGAGCGCAATTTCCTCGGGCCTCGCGCCGATCAGTTTCGCGATGTTTTCCCGGATGCGGTTCGGCACTTCGAAGTACGTGGCGTCGGTTTTGTGATGCGGAAACTTCTTCGCTTCCAGGGCGGCCTGCACGGCGCGAATGGAAACGCGCGGCAGAGGCGACTGGCCTGCCAGGTTCAAATAAGTCGCGTCCTCAAACTCGAACCACTCCTGGCGCCAGTCGATCTGTGGAGAAGTTGTGGTGGTGGCCATGAGCCGCTCCTTTCGCGAAGAACACCGCCAGTGCGGTAAGGAAGTAGATTGGCAGGGATGAAGCGTACGTTACAACGTCCAAATTGGGGCCCAAATAGGAAAAGGAACGCGCAGCAATCGCTCGCGAATTCAGATGCCGGCTGCTGATTCGGTCAAGACGCGATATCGCGCCATCACCCACCCGCCAACGAAGTATCCCAACGTGCCCGTAACCATTCCTCCCAGTACGTCCGCCACATAGTGGTTTCGCACGTAGACCGTTGATACGCACATGCACGCAACTAAGGGAAGGAAAACCCAAAAGAGCCAGCGCCGGTGACGCCACGCACCCAATAACGCGGCCGTCGCGCCCGCGACATGCTGCGAAGGGAAGGCGGCCCCATGCACGCGCCCGTATTTTTCGATCAAATTGATCAGCGATGTAAATGGGCCACCCACGAGTTGGCCGTGCCACTGGCCCGCCAGCGTAAACCATGGGCTTTGCACGGGAAAAAGCATGGCAATCACATAGCCGAACACATAGCCGATGGCAGAATAGGTCATCACCGCCCAATAGCTTTCGAAATCGCGCTGGCAATAGAGAATGCCGCCCAGAATCAGCAGGTAAATGAAATAAGTGAAATACGCGAACTGCATGAACTCGGTAAGCGCCGGATGCGTGAACTGCTCGACCCACAGTGACGGATTCACACCCGTGAGCCAGTGATCGAACACGATGAGCTTTGCGTCCTCCCAGCCGGGCTTGACAAGGTGCACCAGCCTGTCCATTTCTTCAAAGCAAAACAAGAAAAACAGGTGTGGATACCAGTGGCGCCAGAAATGCCAGAAGCGGTAAGGAAACGATTCATAGAGCCAGTTCATTCGCTCAGCGGCACCAGCTTCCACCCGGCACAGAATCAAGATCAGCGCGGCTACGCCCGCCTGCGTTGCGATCAGCCTCGCCGGATGCGCGAGGTTTTCAGCGAATAACAGAATCAAAGCGCTCGACAATGCCAGGTAACCGAGTGCAATCAATTCGAAAGCCCTACACGAAGCCCATGTCTCTGCGAATCCTCTGGCGATCAATGCGGGAAACCCCAACCGCTCTGTATGCGGTGTCCAGGCAATCGCAACTTCGCGGGTCTGGCAGTCCCGTCTTTGGAGTTCGTTCATGCGCATCGCCCCGCGTGCAAGAGAGGTCCTACAATTTGCTGCAAGCGATTTGTCGTTCGCAAAACCGGCCAGCCACGTTTCCAAGCAATCCGTGCGAGCCTCGGCGTTGGGTTCACCGCCGCCGGATTACCCACGGATGCAAGCATCCAGCGATCCTGCGCGCTGTCTCCGTACGCACAACTCCGCGACAGGTCCACGCCCATTTCTTTCGCAAGCAAATGAGTGGCGCGCGCTTTTGCTTTTTCAAACATCGCTTCGCCTAAAACCCGCCCGGTCCACACTCCGCCGTTTTCTTCGAGCTTTGTTGCACACACTCGAATTGTCGCGGCAACGCCTCGGGCCGCCAGTTCCGTTTCCAAGGCTCGCGCTGCTGTGTTGGCCAGCGGTTCCAGCGTTCCGCTCACAATTACAATGGCGTGCCCTTGCATCGCGTGCCAGGCCACTCGTTCCACACCGTCTTCAAAGAAGGGAGGGACAGGCCACCGTGGGTTGCGTCTCGGAGGCATCGATGGCCGCCCCTCTCCTTCGCTCGCCCTGGGCTGCGAAGGCTGGCCGCTCCTTTGCGCGCGAGAACCGATTTGATTCTCCGAGCCAATTTCTACAAAACTGTGCACACCACGCAAATACATCTTGTTCGCGTACGCCACTTGGCTGATTCCGCGAGGAAGCAGCCTCAGCGCTTCTCGACACCAGAAAAAATAGTTTGTCAGCGGAATTTCGCCCCGATAACGCAGCATTCGAAAGAATCGGCTCTCGAGCGACGGCAGCGGCAGCAGTGTTCCATCCAAATCAAAAAAGGCCGCCACGCGTCCGCTCATGCCGCCTCCGGAGTTGCGGCTTTCACTCCTCGG
The DNA here is from genome assembly GCA_035280045.1 of Candidatus Acidiferrum sp. GTDB lineage: Bacteria > Acidobacteriota > Terriglobia > Acidiferrales > UBA7541 > Acidiferrum. The sequence continues at coordinate 39,975 of DATEGP010000132.1, read as the reverse complement.
CTTTGCCGTATGCCGTTTGCGAAGTATTTCCAGCCCTCCAGAAATACTGGTAAGCCCCGCACCATGCAGAATGCGGCGGTCGCCGTGGTGAGCACTTGCGCTCCCATTCGAATCGTCACACTCACGTCTCCGCCAAGTCCGCTGACCAACGCCACCGGCCCTCGCGTCAGCGCCAGTTCCAAACCCAGGTAGCAGAAGCACAAACACTTCATCGCGGCGTAGAGGCCGCGACTCCAGCGTGACGCCACCAGCGCGCGCCCCCACCACGTTTGCACCATGGCGTTCGCTCCCCACCCGGAGTGGCCTGCTTTCATCGCCAGGCCGCGAAGAAAATCCGTCGCCGCGCCGCGCGCAAAAAACAAAATCGGCAGCCACAATGAAACCATGCCCACGACCGCGAAATAGGTGAAATACACGTTTTCAATCATTCGGTCGCCCAGAATGTCCAATTGCGCGCCAACGGGAGTGGCCATTTTTTTCTTGCGCGCAATGTGTCCGTCCAAGGCATCGAGGGCGATCGAGGCAACGGTCAGCGCCACCGCCAGCAGATTGGGCCACGCCCCGCGCCCGAACAGGCTTACGGCCGCGAATCCCACCGCTACACGCAGCAGTGTCACTTTGTTGGGCGTCCACTGGAATTGCATGGTAAACGCTCCTCCACGAGCGCTCACCGGCTTGAACGGCAACTTCAGTGCCATTTGCTCGCTTCGCAATTCCTTTGGAATCAAGCCATTGCAGGAACGCCGAGAAGTAGAGATCGAACGTCCCGCCAGCCAAACGCTTCATCTGTCGTCTGTATCCTTGAGACTCGACCGTGTTGCTTTTTTCTCACTTGCACCGTCTAATTCACAAGAACGGGTCGGCTTCCTTGCCCATGGAAGTCCGCTATGCGATTGCGATGGGAATATTCCTGGGCATTACGCGATTCTCTCTGTTGAAGGTATGATGCCAAGTTGAAGGCCACCCCCAAGGTATGACGCAATATGACGCCGAATGATGTCTCACTCGCCGGAGCGTTTCTGGCCGGCCTGGTCTCGTTTCTATCGCCCTGCGTTCTGCCCCTGGTGCCGGGCTATATTTCCATGCTTTCCGGCATTGGCATGGAGCAACTTCGCCAAGGCGAAGTTCCGCGCGCCGGACTTTTCTCTTCTGCGCTTGCTTTTGTCGCTGGCTTCTCGGCCGTTTTCATCGCGTTTGGCGCCTCCGCAAGTGTCGTCGGCGCGTTTCTCAAGCAGAATCGCAACCTGCTCGCGCCTGTCGCCGGCGCATTGATTCTTCTCTTTGGATTGCACCTGATCGGCGCGCTAATCAAACTCAAGCTGCGCATTGGCGTGATTCTGGGAGTTATTCTCGCGGGCCTTGGTTTCGCAGCCCTGCTACGGCAAGGTCCGCTTTTTGCGGGACTGAAGGCCATGCACTTCTTTTCGCTCTCCCTGATTGGATTCTTCGGTCCCGCTTTGGCGCGCTGGCTGAACCGTGATGTACACGTTCGCAGTAGCATTACCCAGCCGGGAATCTGGAGCGGCTTCCTGCTGGGTTTTGCGTTCGCCTTCGGATGGACGCCTTGCATCGGGCCGATTCTCACCGCGGTTCTCGCGCTTGCTGCAGCAAGCGATACGATCGCGCGCGGCATTCTCTTGCTAACGGTTTATTCTGCAGGCTTGGCCATTCCCTTTTTGCTCACGGCTTTGGGAATCAGCCAATTCATGGCCTTTTACAAGAATTTTCGGAAGTATCTTCACGCCGTGGAGGTTTTCAGCGGCGCCTTGCTTTTGTTTGTGGGCGGCCTGGTCTTCTTCAACAAACTGACCTGGCTCGCCACCAAGCTGACATTTCTAAATCGTTTTACACTATAGAGGAGCGCGTTAAAGCGCCTTGGGACACTCAAAATGAAAAAGATTCTACTAATCATCGGGACGGTGGCAGTTCTAATCGGACTGACAATTTATGCGGATAAGGTGACCCGCGTCAAAGCCAAAGTTTCTGACGCTCACGATATTGCGAAGGCCGACCCGGTTATGGACAAGCCAGCGCCGGAAGTCACGTTCAAAGACCTCGACGGCAAAGGCGTGCCCCTCAGTCAGTACAAGGGCAAAGTGGTGCTGGTGAATTTCTGGGCCACGTGGTGCGAACCTTGCCAGGTGGAAATCCCCTGGCTCATTGAAATGCAGCAGAAGTATTCATCAAAGGGCTTTACGATTCTTGGCGTGGACGTGGACGATGAAGGCAATAATGTCGTTTCCGCGTACACGGCCAAAGAACGCTTTAACGTCAACGGCGAGAAGCTGCCGATGAATTATCCAATTCTACGCGGCGATGACGCCGTGGCTGACAAGTTCGGCGGCCTGCTCGGGTATCCCACCAGCTTCCTTATCTCGCGCGACGGCAAAATCGTTAAAAAAGTGCAAGGCCTCGTCGACTACGACGAAATCAAAAACGCCGTCGAAGGCCAGTTGGATTCCAATAGTTCCACACAAAACAAAACTCCTGCCCCTGAAGCCACGAATACAGCTCTCGCACCGAAGGTGACATTCAAGAATCTCGATGGCAAAGACGTTTCGCTCAACGACTATAAAGGCAAAGTGGCATTGGTGAGTTTCTTTGCCACGTGGTGCGAGGCCTGCCAGACAGAAATCCCATCGCTGATCGAGATGCAGCAGAAATATTCGCCGAAGGGCTTCACGGTTCTCGGCTTGGATGTAGATAGCGAAGACAATCGGGCGGTCTCTGGATACTTGAGCAAGGCGCGTTTCGATGTGAACGGGCAGAAGGTCCCCATCAACTATCCGGTCCTGCGGGGGAATGACGCCGTGGCGGACAAGTTCGGAGGCTTGCTGGGTTATCCCACCAGTTTCCTCATCTCGCGCGACGGCAAAATTGTGAAAAAAGTCCAAGGCCTCGTCGACTATGACGAAATCAGAAACGCCGTCGAAGGCCAGTTGTAACGGCGAAACGGCGCCGCATTGTTCTCCGCGTTACACGCTGCCAGAAAGTGACCCAACCCCAACGCGCTGCAGTTCAACGCGCGTGTTTCACCACCGTTAACTCGACTTGCGACGGGTATTGCTTGGAATGATGCACGGAGTTGTGCGCGACAACTCCTTTGTCCTCGTCGTAGTTGTTCCCGCCGGTATTCAGGTTGCGGTCGAAACGTGGAAAATTGCTGCTCGACACCTCGATGCGTAGCTGATGTCCTGCCTCAAAGTAGTTGCTGGTGTTTAAAGGCTGCAAGGTCACCTTATAAACTTTGTCGCGCTCCATCCAGACTAGCGGCTTGTCGTAGCCGTCGCGGTACCGCAAGCGCTGGATGGACTCATCAAGGTTGTACGCCCGCCCATCGGGATAAACGTCCAACACCTTCACCGTAAAATCCGTGTCCTTCGCGTCGGAAGAGACGTACAGCGTAGGCACGATAGGCCCGCTCAACTCTGTCCCTTCCTTGAAGGGCTCCGAGGTATAAACCAGCACATCTTCTCTCGCTTCCATCTTTCGCTGGTCGAAAGAGCCGGCCTGAACCGCAGTGCCCGTACAACAAACATTTCCGCCGTAAGAAGGAACCGGATTCATCGGGTCGTAGGTAAACGAATCCGGCTTGTCCGTTGCCGGTGGCGCGGCCGCCAACGCGCCGTCCCCCACCAGCGAGTTTGCTCGGCCCGCGCTGGACAAATACATCGTCACTGGCTGCGCTCCTGCGGGCGGCCAGGTATCGGAAGTCTGCCATTTGTTCATTCCCATGGTGAAGTAGGTGACCTTGGGCAGCGAATCCAGCCGCGCGCTCTTCTCGCCTTTCAGGAATCGGTCGAAAAAGCCATACGTGATTTCCTGATAATCGAGCCGCGCGTCGCCCATGCTGCGCTCGCCGACGATGGTGTCCTCGGTAGCGCGCGTGTACGCGCAGTGCGTCACCGGCGCGATGACGGCCCACTGCTCATCGGCGATCTCCGGCTTCGCCGTTTTGCGGACATGATTGTAGAGCGCCAGGTTGGGCCCGATCGAAACGTCATACCAGGACATGAACCACAGCCCGGGCAAGTTGAGCGGCATGTCGTCGTGATACAGCCCGCCTTTGTACCAGGCCGGGTCGTTGGGAGTGCGCTGAATCATCCGCCCGCCAGTATCCACAGGCATGGCCTCCGCATAGATACCGCGAGGCGCATCCACGGCTCTCAGAATGTCTTGCACCGGCAAATGCCAAAGCGCTTTGGACCAATCCACCGGAGGAAGCTGCTGCGCAAGATCAAACGCCTTCGACGCGCGGATAAGATCCTCCCGAGGAGTGTTTGGCGGAAACATCGGTCGCACCTGATTCTGCTCGCCATAGAGCCAGGCAATGAAAAGCATTTGGACCGCTCCGCCGCGATACCAGTTGCCCTGCTCGTAATAAGGCGCGACGCGCCCTACTCCCGCGCCAAATCCCTGAACGTTCATCGCCGCGTAGGCAGGATGACCCAGCGCGGCGATGCCCATTTGATATTCGGCCGTCGAAGAGCAGCCCGTCGTTCCCACTTTGCCGTTCGCCCAGGGTTGCGACGAAAGCCAGGCCAGTGCATCCACTCCATCGGTGCGGGGCGCGCCCAGAATGTCGTAATTCCCTTCGGAGAAAAAATGGCCGCGTTCATTCTGAATCACGTACGCGTAACCGCGCTGAACCGCGGTCAGCACGTTCTTCATATCGGCGGGAACACCGTTGCGCACATCCCAAAAATTGAAATTGTAGGGCGTCCGCACCCAAATGATGGGCACTTTGCCGCTGGCGTTTTTCGGCCGGTAGATGTCGGTAGCCAGATGGACGCCGTCGCGCATCGGCATCATGACTTTGCGCTCGATAATGGCAACGGACTCCAACTCCTTTTCCGTTTGCCAGCGTTGATCGCGCTGCTCTTGCGTCAGCGTCGCGCCTTGTTGCGCCTGCATTCCGCCAATTGGAAACAGGCAAGCAAACGCAGCGACGAAGACTATCCGAACAATGGAATTCTTCATGGGGAGCCTCCCAAGGCGGCTAAATACCACGGCTCCGCCCTTCGGCGCGAGGATTCTACAGGATTCGGGACAGACAGGAGCGATGGGATCATCACATCTTGGTCTAATTTCTGATGTCAGGCGGAGACGATGAGGCCGAGTTAAAATTTACCCATGGATAGAGCCGAACACTATCGGCGAGCTGTCTCCGAAACGCAACCTTTTGGCCCAGGCAGGGTTTAATGGTGTGTATGCGCTTTCTGACCGAATGAGTATGCAGGAACTTGAGAGGCTTCGGAAGAGAGCGAGGTAGAAGGGACCAAGAACATGCGATATCTAAGGTTCGCAGCTCTACTCGGCTTTTGCTTGTTTTGCGCTTCGTTTGCAAGCGCACAGAGGGTGGTCGTTGGCGTGGGAGTTGGCCCCGGCTACTATGGACCGCCGCCCGTTTGCTCCTATGGTTATTATGACTACTATCCGTACGCCTGCGCGCCCTACGGCTACTACGGGCCGCAATGGTTTGTGAATGGCGTTTTTGTCGGCGTTGGTCCGTGGTATCACTGGTATTGGAGCCATCCCGGCTGGTACGGCCGAGGTTACTACGGTCGTGGCTACTACGGCCGCGGGTTTTATGGACGCGGCTGGGACCATGATGGTTTTCGTGGCCGCGGATTTGACCATGAAGGATTCGGCCGCGGCGGATTCCGTGGCAGAGAAGGATTTCGTCGTGGAGGCGAATTCCACAGCGGCTTCCGCGGTGGAGAAGGGTTCCACGGTGGTGGCGGATTCCACGGAGGCGGTGGGTTCCATGGTGGTGGCCGTGGCGGGCACCGATAACTGACCGGAATTCTGTAACGATTCCTTGAGAGCGGCTGGCGGCCAAACTGCCAGCCGCTCTTGTTTTTGGCGAACGCAACTCGGAACTTGAGCCCTAAACCTGGACGGCTTCGTCCGCGGGCTGTGGAAAGTGTTTTGAAAACCAAAAGGAAAACGGTGTAGCGCCGCATTTCTGGTAGTGCTCCATGCGCTCGCGGCCTTCGGCCACCGTGGGAATGTGGCCCGCCGGAACCCACCACAGGCAATAGATGGGCTTGTCCATTTTCTCGAACCATTTGGCGCGGTCACGCAAGACGCGCGCGTGATCGGATCTGTAAATGTAATCACGCAGCGTTTCAAGTGATTCCCAAACCGACATGTTCAGCAGGATGGACGTGTCCCGGGCATCGTAAATAATATCTGTGGCATTGCCGCATGCGGACTGCAAGCGCCATACGAATCCGGGAGCCTTGTCGGCAAGAGCGTTGATCGGGTCAAGCTGAGAAACAAATTCCGCAATTTTTGGATCGTCGATGGGAGCGAGGAGACGCCCGATGTTGATTTGAGCTAAATGATAGTTCATGCCGATTTCCCTCTGGTACAACAAAGAGACGCATCAAAAATCGAAGCGATAGCCGAGAATCATCTTGGCGATCAGATGGTCGGTCGAGTGCGTCATGCCGACCCCCAATCCGAAATTCACTTCCCATTTCGGCGAAAGATTCAAATCAATCGCGGGAAAGAGCTGATGCTGCTGCTGACCAGTTGGAAGAAAATCCGTGGCCGGACCCACCGCTCCATAGTATTCAAATCCGCCGGTGATTTTTTTTGTGAAGTCGTAGCTGAATTTGAAATCCGGCGAGAACGTCACGCCTTGATGGACAGTATTGCCGTGAAACGACCGGTCAAAGGCTGGATTGAACGAGAGGTACCACGGGCCGATCTGTTTATCGATGATGGGCCGGATTTCCCAAGTCCACGTGTCGGTGGAATATCTGCGCCGCTGATAACCAATTTCATTGGAAAGGCTTAGGCCGACGGGCCAGTTCCATCTTTTCGGCACGCGCACCCGGGGCCGGATGTGGTCGCCAACCCAGTCCCAGCCCTGGCCGTTTTGTGCGGAAGTGAAAATATAAAAGCCGGTTTCGAACCAGTCCGTGAATCCGTGCGTAATTTCGATGGTTTCGTGGAGCTGGTGATTTGTTGGAAGCATACCGTCCTGGACCGTCTTTGAGCCTTCAAATGTGAAATTACTGTGCAATTCCACCATGGTGTGGTGCGGTTCTACCGTGTCATAGCCGTAGACTTGAATCTCATAATTATCTTGCGCTTTGGCGGGAAAGGACAAAGTTCCAGCAAGGAACCACAAGAAAGCAGAGATGATGACAGTACGCAAGCTTATGCTCCCGTGTTTCGAGGCTAGCTAGGGTATCCCAGGATGTCCGGCTTACAAACAAAATGAGATGCGCCGATTAGGCATGCGGGTGGGCCTTGTCGTAGACCTCCATCAATTGGCGGATGGAAGCGTGGGTATAACGCTGCGTCGTGGATAGCGATTGATGACCCAAAAGCTCTTGAATTGCGCGCAGGTCGGCGCCGTCGGCGAGCAAATGAGTGGCAAAGGCGTGGCGCAGGGAATGCGGATGCAGGTCCCAGTTGACGTTGACCAAGCGCACGTACTTTTTCACGAGGCGTCCTACCGAGCGTTGCGTCAGCCGCCGGCCCGCATAGTTTAGAAAGACTGCCTGTGTGTGCGGGTCTTCATTGTCGTTTGACCCGTTGCTCTCCTTCAAGAGTTGTTCCCGCACGGGCCAGTATTTCTCCAGCGCTTCCTGCGCCTTCGCTCCGTAAGGAACGATGCGTTCTTTGTTTCCTTTGCCACGGACACGCAAGACACGCTCTTTTTGCTCGATATCTAGCAGGTTCAGCCCCGTCAGTTCGCTGACGCGCAGGCCCGCCGCGTAAAGCAATTCCAGCAGCGCGCGGTCTCGGCGCAGAAGCAAACCTTCTTCGACATGTGCAGGCCCACCCGAATTCTTAGGTTTCGCGGCGGACGGCAATTCCTTCCTTGGCATACGTTTTCTAGAAACCGTGGTAGCGTCGGCCGGACCCTGAACTATTCCGGCGACGTGGTTGAGAAAGCCGTTCATTTCTTCGGCCGAAACCACGGAAGGGATGCGTTTCGGAAGCTTTGGTGTGGGCACCAAGCGTGCCGGGCTTTCCTTTAAATGGCCTTCTCGCACGCAGTACTTGAAAAACGACCGCAAAGCAGCAAGCTTTCGCGCGATCGAGCTTTTCTCCAGCCCGTGGTCATGTAAGTGCGCGACAAACTCCCGGATCATGCCGTGGTTTACCGCACGCAAGGCCGGGGGCGTGGCTCGAGGCGGCGTAAGAAACAGCAGGAATTGACGGAGATCCTTCCCGTAGTTGGAAATCGTGTGAGGAGAGGAATTCCTGACCATTCGGAGATACTCGAGATACTTGGTGATCGTTGCGTTCATTCCCGCCTGCAAACTACTAGAGAATCCCAGAAACAGTATAGGCGCGCACGCCAGCGCAGAAAGTCAATTCCACATCAAGTTTCCTTAGATGCAGGTAGATCAGGACTTCGCTGCTACGGGTACAGGAGCTTCTTCAGTCTGAGCCGCAGGAGAAGCTTCGGGCACAAGCTTTTCCCAGTCGCAGCCTTCTTTCAGGCAGGTGTGCACTTTTCCGATTTTTGAATTCTTCTCGACGATAAACGGCGCGCCGCACTTCGGACACGGCTCCGGAATGGGCATGTGTGGAGTAGTGAAGTCACAATCCGGATAGCGCGAGCAGCCGTAGAAGACTCGCGGACGCCCGCGTCCGCCTTTCCCGGCGCTGCCGCGTCTCACAAACTCTCCTTCGTTGCACTTCGGGCATTTAATGCCCATGGTGATTGGCCGCGTGTACTTGCACTTTGGGTAGCCAGAGCAGCCGATGAATTCGCCAAAACGCCCGTGCTTCTTCACTAAACCGTTCCCGCACGTCGGGCACTTTTCATCGAGAGGCTCATCGGGTTGATGCGCGATCCGCGTGCCCTGCACCAACCGGCGGGTGGTCTTGCAATCCGGATAGCCGGTGCACGCCAGGAAGGTGCCGAAACGCCCGCGCTTGATGGCCATCTCTTTGCCGCAGTTATCGCAATACTCGACCTTGTTGGGATCCCCGGCGTCCTCTACTGGAGAAAGATCTTCGATGAAGTCGCAATCCGGATAGCGCGAGCATCCCAGGAAGAATCCGTGCCTGCTGATTCGCTCCAGCAATTCACCCTGGCCGCACTTCTCGCATTTCTTACCTGTGGGAATGCCCGCTTTGTACGAGAGCATTTCCTCGTCAGCCTTGTCGAGGTCAATGACGAATTTCCCCCAGAACTCTTTCACGGAATCCCGCCATGGCAGCTTGCCGTCTTCAATTTCGTCGAGTTCGTCTTCCATCCGCGCGGTGAACTTGAGATCGAAGATGTCTTCAAAACTCTTCACCAGCAGTTTGCATACGCGTTCACCAAGCATCGTCGGCGAAAACCGTCCCTGGTTCTTCGTGACGTACTCTCTCTCGACAAGCGTCGAGATAATGGCTGCGTACGTGGAAGGCCGGCCAATCCCGTCTTCTTCCAGCTCCTTGACCAGCGTCGCGTCGTTATACCGCGGCGGCGGCTCGGTAAAGTGCTGCTCAGGGCGAATCTTGTCCAGCCGCAGCAATTGGCCCTCGGCAACTTCGGGCAGCGCGCGGCCCTCGCCCTCGTCGTCTTTTTCGTCGTCCTCGCGGTCCGCGGTCGCCGCCGGCAACTGGTAAACGCGCAGGTAGCCGTCAAATTTCTGTACTGATCCACTCGCGCGGAACGTATATTCGCCCGCCTGAATGTCAATCGACGTCTGGTCGAAGACCGCAGGCAGCATCTGCGACGCCACAAACCGCTGCCAGATCAACTGGTACAGTTTGAACAGGTCGTCATTCAAATATTTCCGCACGTCTTCCGGCGTCCGCGAAACATCGGTCGGGCGCACCGCTTCGTGCGCTTCCTGCGCGTCTTTCTTCGACTTATAGAAATTCGGCTTTTCGGGAAGATAGTTGGGGCCAAACTTCGTGGGGATGAGTTCACGCACTTGAGTTAGCGCATCATTGGAGACATGGACCGAGTCCGTGCGCATGTAGGTGATCAGCGCCACCGAACCCTCGTCGCCAAACTCCACGCCCTCATAAAGCTTCTGCGCCAATGACATCGTTCGCTTCGCCGTGAACCGCAGCCGGTTGTAAGCCGCCTGCTGCAATTTCGAGGTGGTGAACGGAGGCGGCGCGTTGCGCCTCTTCTCCTTTTGCGCCACCGAAGCGACTTGCCACTTGGCCTTGCTTACCGCGGCGACAATCTTGTCCGCCGCTTCCTGATTATTGACTTCGATGTCCGCGTCTTTGTGCTTGATGAGCTTGGCTTCAAAGAGCGGCGGCTTGCCCGCATCCAGCATCGCGTGGATGGTCCAATACTCCTGCGGGACAAACGCGCGAATCGCTTCCTCGCGTTCCACGATCAATCGCAATGCTACGGTTTGCACACGGCCGGCGGACAATCCGCGGCGAACTTTGTTCCACAGAAGGGGAGAAATCTTGTAGCCGACCAGCCGGTCGAGTACCCGGCGGGCCTGCTGAGCATCCACCAGATGCTCGTCGATCGTTCGGGGGTGGTCAAACGCCGCTCGAATGGCCTTAGGCGTGATTTCGTTGAAGGTCACCCGGAAGATCTTCTTCGGGTCTGCCGGGGGGATGTCATCCGCCAGGTCGCCGTTGCTCTTGCTCTTCTTTGCGGCCTTGGCGGCGTCTTCCGCTTCCTTGGCTTCTTTTGCTTGGGCGGCCTTTCCATTCTGCTTACCAGACGGCTCGGCCTCCACGAACCGGCTAGGCTTTGACAGCACCATCGCCAGGTGCGCCGAGATAGCCTCGCCTTCGCGGTCCGGATCAGGGGCCAGATACACGGCTTCCGCCGTGTGCGCCGCCTTCCTCAGGTCATGAATGACTTTGCCCTTGCCATTGATGATTTGCAGCGTAGGCTCAAAGATCTTCTCGTCGTTTATGCTGATCTTGGGGGCCTTTGCCGCTGCCTTCGCGTTCTTCTTAGCGCCCTTTTTCCTCTTTGACTTTTTCTTGCCGGAGGGATCCTCGCCAGGCAGCCGAATCCCAATGGTCTTCGTCGGCAGGTCCATGACATGCCCAATGGACGCCTTGACGGTATAGTTCCGTCCCAAATATTTATTAATCGTCTTCGCCTTCGCCGGCGATTCGACAATGACAAGCGAACGAGCCATGTAACTTTTGTAACTCCGGTCTGTGTTTCGGAAAGGGCGGACCGCGGGGCGTGTGTCCTTCTCGCTACCTTTGGCGCATGTCCCTGAGATGGGCCCAGCCTGTTATGAGATGCATCATTGGGCCCTGCCGGTTCCTTTTGCTTAGATGGCGTTCCGCCGGTGAAGGGACATTCAAACCGCTATCTCCCTCTATAACAATACTTTGCAGAACTGTTTGCCCGGCAACTGCCGAACAATCCCTTTCATCTCTAACGTAAACAGGGTAGCCAGAACCTCGGAAGAGTTCAAGCCGGAGCGTTCGACAAGGTCATCAATCGGAACCGGCTCTTCGGCGCTCAGAAGCTCGTAAAGCTTTTTTTCGGAGCCATTCAGGCCATCCGCGGCGAGCAGGTTCCTCTGTTCGGCTTCCGGTTTTTCGGCTTGCACAAGCGCCGCCCGAATCGGCGTAGGCAATTCCTCGATGACATCTTCCGCGCAAGTCACTAGCTTTGCGCCCTGCTTAATCAATTGGTTGGGCGCAAAGCTCACCGGCTGGGTCACGTTTCCGGGGACGCCAAACACTTCGCGGCCGAACTCCATCGCCAGTCGCGCGGTAATTAGCGAACCACTGTATTGCGCCCCTTCCACCACCACCGTCCCCAGAGGCATGCCTGCGACAATCCTGTTACGAACTGGAAAATTCTCAGGTGCCGGGTGCGTGCGCAAAGGGAATTCACTTACGACCGCCCCGCGTTCCAGCACTTTCTCATAGAGCTTCTTGTTCTCCTTCGGGTAGCAGACATCGACCCCCGTCCCGAGCACTCCGATGGCTCGCCCATGAGCGTCCATTGCTCCCTGGTGGGCAATGGCGTCAATGCCCCGCGCGAGCCCGCTGACAATAACCAGACCACGCGCGGCCAGTTCACGGCCTAGTCGCTGCGCCATTTGCGTCCCATATACTGTCGGCCTCCTCGTCCCTACTATGCTGAGACTGGGCAGGTTCAGCACCTGCGGATCGCCGCGGACATATAAAAGGACAGGCGGGTCGTAGATTTGCATCAACGTTTGCGGGTATTCAGGGTCCGTCCAGTTCACCAGCGAGCAGCCGTCGATCTTTCTTACCGCCGCCAGCTCTTTTTCAGCGCGGGGGAACGCTTTCCTCTTGAGAACTGCTTCCGCCGTCTCCGAAGGCAGCTGACAAGCCTCCAAATCCCGTTTGGAAGCGCGGAATACGCCTTCAGGGGAGCCAAATTCGCGCAGCACCCGCGCAGAAAGTCGCGAAGCCAGGCCGGGAGTCAGCCCAAGGGCAAGCCAAGAGAGGGAGGCGTCCAACTGCATCGGGACGCAAGCCTACGGGCATAGTAACGCATTTGTCAAGTCCCTAGCTATAAATAGTGTGAGTCTGTAACATGGAAGGAAGGGATTTCTGATTTATCTCGCCAGCGCTATTTTCTGCCTACGAAACGCACGCGCAAGGTCGTCGCGCGCCCCTGGCCGCCAGCAAAGGCTCCGAAGCAGCCGGATTGAACGCCGTTGCCGCACGCCGGAGCGTCAATATTGTTCACCACCGAATCGGGATTGTGCCTTCCAAGAATGTTGATTCCTTCGACTCGCACCGCCCACAGATATCCCCGCAATTCAAATTTCCTCTCCAGGCCCAGGTTCAGGCTGGCATAGGCAGGGAAGCGCAAGGAATTGGGCGCTCCAACCAATTGCTGCTGAAGGTTGACCACACTGAACGGATACCCGGTCCGATATTCGAGGAACCCGCTCAGATGTGTGCTCCAAATGTGAGTGGGTATCCAGCCCCACGCGACCAGGCGATTCGGTGCATCCCAGGCCACCGGCCCCGGCTGCTGCGCCGCGTAAAAAATCGTCCCCAGCGCCGGATTGAGAACCTCGTTCGAATGCGCACGCGAACGCGTGTAGGCACCATAAATCTCCGTATCTTCCGAGAAGACGTGACGTGCGGAGAAGGTGGCCGAGCGATAGCGGTCCTCCCGCAGATCCTCCAGAAGAAAGACTCCGCCCGGCTGCGACGGCTGCTGATCCACAAACGCGTACCCGTGCGACCCATTGCGTGCGAGCAGGTCGAGGCTCACGAGAGTCTTGCTCCCGAATTTCTCCTGCCAGCTTGCGCTCGACGTAGCAAAACGGGGTTGTTGCAATGCACCCGCAGGCAGCGCGAACTGACTCGTAACAGTTGAGGGCGCGATCGGGTTACCGGCCGCGTCAAAGAAGAACGTGTCGAGCTGTTGCTGATCCAAAACCTGCCCGATAAGCGCAAGATTGAGAGGCGCGTTGTATATTCCCCACCCAAACGAAAGTTTGGCACGATCATCTCCGAAGGGCAGCACATTGGCCGATACGCGCGGTTCGGCCATTGCGCTTTGCGCGAAGCGGTCCCAATCCGTGCGCAAGCCTGTTTGAAATACAAAATGCCTGCCCATGGACCATGTGTCTTGCGCGAATGCGCCAGCTTGAGTGTTGGAAAGCTGGGGTGTGGCAGATCCAATGAATATGGTTTGCCGCACACAACCCGTGGTGGCCGGCAGCGCGCAAGGCGTCGGAGTCACAGGAACTGTGGACCCTCGGAGCGCATCAATCTCCCCGCGCTGCGCGAACTGATGGAACACCAGCCCAGCCGAATTCGCGCCCACAGAAAGCTGATGGGTTCCGTGCCAATGCCGCGAAGCCGCCGTCACATTCATCACCGCCTGCAACCGCCGGCCGCGTTGCGTCAAATGCTGGAAGTAGTTCCCGCCGGTCCCGCTAATCAACAAAACGAAGGGCATTGAGCCTTGTGGCGTGTAATCGAGCACGCCATCGTCGGCGGCAATGCCCAGTTCGAACAAGGTTTCGTGAAGCCACAGCTGGTCTTTCAGCGAGACGAAACCGCGCCGTTGATCCGCTGTGACCGTGGTCGATTGTGGGTCAAGGGCGTCCAATCCGAGATTGCTATCATTCGCGCGGTTGTAGAGAACGCTCGCATGCAGGATGTGTTTGGGCGAAAAGTTGTATTGCAGCCTCAGGAGATTATCTCCGGCCCAGCTTTCCCAAGTATCGGGATCAGGCAGCTGCTTGACGACACCGTAGCTGTGTTGCACGCTGACCGAATCAGAAAACCAGAAGCGGCCACGAACGAACGGTCCCGAAAAAGTGAATCGTGGATACCAGTCTCCCAGATGCACGCCTTCCTGAATGTTGATGCCGGGCCCCGGATTGGTGGTTCCGAATCGCCAGCGGTCGTCTCCATCAGGAGTTACCAGGCTCAGAATATTTGCGCCGGAGTGCGGATTAGAAGCGTCAATCCTCCCGGTTTGCACTTCCGCGGCCCGCGTCGCATCAATATTGAATCGCGAAGTCAGCGCCCCGCTAACGGGGTCGCCAATCTCAAATCCATCCAGCAAATACTGCGTCTCTCCTGAACGCGCCCCAGCCACATGTAGGTTAGCTCGGTTGTCTTGCACGATCTCCGGCAAAGCCACCAAGCTATCCTGCAGGACGTGGCTGTTGGGCACCGGAATGTCCCGAATTTCCTGAGCGGAGAGAGATGACCGCTGCGTTGTGTCCTGCGTATCAATCTGGTTTGAAGGCGCGGTGACCTGCACCTTTTCGCGAACCTCTTGTTCGTGGTTCAAAACCAGCGAAACTTCATTGCTCCCCTCGTGCAGGTTGATGGCCTGCCCCGAAAGGACAAAAAAGCCTTTCTTGCGGACTTCCGCTTTATAGTCGCCGGAAGAAAGATTGCGGATGATGAAGCGCCCGGCTAAATCGGTTTCTGCTCGATAGGATTGCCCAGCGGAGTCCTCGAGACTTACTTGGGCGGCTGCAACGGGCACACCATTTTCGTCCAGAACGATGCCGCTGCAATCCGCCGAGTCGGCCGTCCGCGCTCGCTCGACGGCAAAGATGCCGTATAGAATCAGTAGAATTGCGAGCGACCGAGCAAACCGCATGCAAACACCTTTCCAACAGGCCTAACGATGATTAAACTACATTTTTAGATTCAGGGTGTGGAATGAAGCGCTCCAAACTGACCAGTTATGGACCTTTGTTCTTGTGGTTTGCGTACTTGTTTCTCGCTATGGCTGGCTGCAGCAGCGGCAGCAACTCCGGTGGACCAGGAACTCTGGGCCTCTCGCTTTCCTCGTCCATGGCGCTGGCTCCGCAGGACGGAACACCCGCCAAAATTACGGCTACCGCCAGCGGAAACTCCGGCGCAGTGACGTTTAGTGTGAGTGGGTTACCTTCAGGTACTGTCTCCAACGTCGCGCAACAGAGCGGCACTATCAGTGGGGCGATGACTTTAACAAGCAGCGCGACTACGCCTGCAGGGACTTACTCGCTCAAGGTGACGGCCACAGATTCCTCTGGCTCCTCCGCCAGCCAGAGCCTGACTCTCGTCGTCGCGGTGGCGGGAATGGTCAGTGCCGCAGTGGACCAAACGCAGGGCGTCAACGGCAAGCTCCAGCAATTCATGTCCACCTCATTCCAGCCCGCGGAGTGGGATTACCAGTTTTTCCTTAATCATCCCGACGTGACGCCCCTCACCTCCCTTGGTCCGCAGCACATCCGAATTCAGGGGCTATCCAAAGCCATCCCCATAAAAGCAAACTCCAACCCCCAGCAACCTACCGACTGGGACTTCACCATGCTCGACGACGTGGTGCAGCCGATTCTCGGCGCCGCCGACCACAGCCCCGAGTTTCAAATCGCCGTCACTCCATCCTTCATCAGTCTCCCCAGCCCGCTTGTTTCAAATGACCCCAATCTCCAGCTTTTCGCGGCTTATTGTGCGAATCTCGTCAGTTACTACAACACGGGGGGATTTACTTGGGGCGGAAGGCAGTTCAAATCCGCCAGCCCCAACAAAATCACGTGGTGGGGCATCTTCAACGAGTACAACATCAACGGCCTCACGCCCGCGGACTATGTGGTTCTTTACAACGCGGTTGTGCCCGCCATGCTGAAAGTCGATTCCACGATCAAATTCTCTGCGCTCGAACTGGCCGACTTTGACTGTTGCACTGGTGACCCGCGCGTCAATTTGCCAACTTTTATGCAACCCGTCAACGCTGGCGGCGTAAGCGCCCAAGTGAACATCGTCTCCACCCACTTTTATTCTTCTTGTAATCAACAGGACAGCGACACCAAGATCTTCGGCACCATCCCCGGCTTCGTGAACGACGTGAAGTACTTCTATCAGGAGTTGCAGCTGCGCCCGGATCTGGCAACCGTTCCCGTATGGGTCACCGAAAACAACGTCAACGCGGATTTCGATAAGGGCGGCGGGATTAGCAACTGCAATTCCCCCCAGAAGTTCGTGATGGATTTGCGAGGCACGAGTGCATTTTTTGCTGCCTGGCGCCCCTATGTTTTCTCGCAACTCGGAAAAGCCGGCAATCAGGCGCTCTACCATTGGGATTACGACGCCGACGCACAATTCGGCGAAGTCGATTTCAACACCAGCAGCAAGCAACTCAGCTACTGGGTAGACTACTGGCTGGCCCAAATGTATCCGCAGACTCCGGCGCCGCCCGACATCCTCAGATTGACTATAACGGAAACCACGACGCTAGAAACGCTCGCCACCAAAAACAGCGACGGCTCCATTCTTCTCATGGTGGCGGATCGTGCTGTGCTTTCTCCCTCAGATAACAATGGCCCCGGAGACGCTCGCACCGTAATCCTCGATATCTCCGCGCTCGGAAATTTCACTTCCGCATCCCAACTCGACATTGGCGCAAAGACTGACGTCACCAACGGCCCTCAGCCGAGCCCGATTACGCTGGCCTCCAAACTAACGGTAACTCTTCCCGGCTACGGCGTGAGCTTCCTTCTGCTGAAACCTTGAAGGTTTGACCGATTCATGGGAAACGAAGAATCCGGCTCGTTTTTTGGAGTGCGGCAGCCTTGCTGCCGCTTTTCTTCTCTGCGTGGGCGAGTTACGGTTGTGCCGCGTCTTCCTGCAGGACTACAGCGAGCGTGCTTACGAACAGTTCGGCGTCTTTTTCCGTGAACACCAGCGGCGGTCGCAATTTAATCACATTGTGATGCGGGCCATCGGTTCCCGTAAGAATTCCGCACTCGCGGAGCCGGTTCACGACATACGACGCTTGCAGCGGAGCCGCTTCTCGCGTGTCTCGATCGAGAACCAGGTCCACGCCCAAGAACAATCCCGATCCTCGCACATCGCCAATCACCGCGTGCCCCTGCTGTAACTCTTCCAACCCTTTCTTGAGTTGAGTTCCCGCGCTCAGCGCGTTTTCCTGGAGTTTTTCTTCTTCCAGCACATCCAGCACCGCCAACCCCGCCGCGCAAGCCACGGGGTTGCCTCCAAAAGTGCTGAAGAATTCCATTCCATTGGCGAACGAAGCCGCGATCTCCTTTGACGTGACTACCCCCGCGAGGGGAAACGCGTTCCCGATCGGTTTTCCCAGCACCACAATGTCCGGCACGACACCTTGCGTTTCAAATCCCCAGAAGTGCGTGCCCAGCCGCCCGAATCCCACCTGCACTTCATCCGCAATGCACACCGCGCCCGCCGCGCGCACATGCTTGTAAACCTCTTTCAGATATCCCGCCGGAAACACAATTTGTCCGCCCACACTCGGCAGAGTCTCGGCAATATACGCTGCGACGCCGCGTCCCTCGCTACGCACACGCTGCAAAATTTCGTCCACGTGCCGCGCATACTTCGCGCCCGCCTCTTTGTCGCCACGCCGGTACAATCCCCGGTAATCGTCCGCCAAAGGCGCGACATGTACCCAAGGCCTCTTGCCGCGCCCGCCAGGCCCATTGAATTTGTAAGGGCTGATATCGATCAGCGTATTCGTGTGCCCGTGATACGCATGTTCGAGCACGATCACATCTTCACGTCCCGTGTGCGCCCGCGCGAGCCGCAGCGCCAATTCGTTGGCCTCACTGCCCGAATTCACAAAAAAGCACACGCGAAGCGGCTCGGGCAGTTTTTGCGTTAAGCGTTCGGCATAGCGATTTACGCTATCGTGCAAATAGCGCGTGTTGGTGTTGAGCAACGCGAGTTGTTCCTGCGCGGCGCGCACCACGCGCGGATGGCTGTGCCCCACCAGCGGCACGTTGTTGTAAACGTCGAGATATGCGCGCCCCGTATCGTCATAGAGATACTGCATCCATCCGCGCACAATTTTCAGCGGTCGGTCGTACGAAACGCTCAGGTTTTTCCCGAGAAGTGCCCGGCGCTTCTCCAGCGTCTCCTGAAAATCTGTTTCCTGCGCCGGTAAGCAATCCGCAGGAATTCCAAATAAGAGATTTGGGTCTGGAGAAAGACTCGTCCACACGGCGCGCTGCGAAGCATAAGCCACGCCCGGAAAATCTTCATCAGAGTCCAGCAAATCAAGAATGATCTGAAAATGCGCGTGAGGCGCCCAACCGCCGTTTTCCTCGGCTGTCCCAACACGGGCAAATTCTTGTCCTTGCGCCACACGCTGCCCGACCTTAAGTCCGCTAAGCGTCTGCGTTGTCAAATGTCCATAGAGCGTGAAGAACTCTTCTCCGTCATCGGTTCCGTGCCGCAGAGTCACCAGCGGGCCATAATCCTGCGGACTTGTATTGTTTGCGAGAATGTGAACAACTCCGTCGAGCGGCGCGCGTAACACCGTCCCTGGCTCCACAAAAAGGTCCATGCCTAAGTGAATCGTCCGCCGTTCCTCAACCGGATTCTCTACACTGCCGAACCGCGGCGAACTATAAAGCGACCGTGCCTCGTTGTATCGCCCAACTCCCACGCGCACGCCGGCGCGTTTCATTTCCCCGAATATTTTTTCCGTTAGCGCCGGAGTTTCCGAAGCGCGTGGATCTGCCCCGAGCAACAAACTCCCGACACCCAGATCAAAAACCAGGCTCGGCGAAGTTCGTAAGTCAGCGTCAAGGATTGATGCCGCACACTTCCCGTTTGCCGCGAGCCATCGCCGAATCTTCTCCGCCTTTGGCGCCGGCGTCATCCCGCACGCGCCACGAAGCGTGTAATGCGCAAACCGCGGATGAATCTTCTCCAGCCGCCCCAACGCCTTCCACGCGGGCTCTTCGCTCACCGTCACGTACGAATCGCCCGGCTTCACTTTTTTGCGGTGCGCAGAATTGGTCACGCTTACCGCCAGCCGTGCCGCTATTAATGGAAAGAGCGCTGCAACCTCTTTCTCCTGCAACGGAAATTCACTGTGATAACCGGCAACGACTTCGCTCGCCGCCTTCAACGGATCCGCTTTCCCCAGAATCGCGTAAGCCGCCGCGATCGCTGCTTCCGAAACCATCAGCCCATAATGCATGTCGCCAAAATCAATCACGCCCGCAACTTTGCGCGGCTGAGGCCAGGGGTCACTCACCAGCACGTTGTAATCGTTCGCGTCGCCGTAAATCACTCCGCGGCGCAACGTTGACAACCGCGGCGCCACTTCTGCGTCGTACAGCGCGAGAAACTTCTCCACCAGCGCTCGCCGTTCCGCGCTTTCGATCTCTCCGATGTATTCCTTGATCCAACCCGCTCGCGACGAATCCCATTTCAATTCCCGATGCGCGGCAGGATGCTCAAACGTTTGCAGCGCCCCATCCATCTCGCCCAAAAAACGCCCCAGATCACGCAGCAGCTCCGGCCCGTGCGGGCGGACTTTGGCTAAGACAGTCCCATCCACGAAGCTCAGCAGCCACACCAATCGCTGCGAGCCATCCGCAGAAGTAATTTCAGAAAAGAGTTTCCCGCCGCGATTCGGCAGCACTCGAGGCAGTGGAAGTTGCGGTGCGCGCTCGGCGAGATGAACCAGGGCTCTGCTTTGCAGATCAATAAACGA
Organism: Candidatus Acidiferrum sp.; assembly: GCA_035280045.1. Classification (GTDB taxonomy): domain Bacteria; phylum Acidobacteriota; class Terriglobia; order Acidiferrales; family UBA7541; genus Acidiferrum. Next base: position 20,075 of record DATEGP010000132.1, on the reverse strand, counting down.
AGGCTCGCGCGCCGGATGCATCACCTTCAAAACAAAGGCGCGTCCATCCGCGGCAATCAGGTGAAAATTGTCGTCGTATTCTCCCGGAAGCGCTCGGCCCGCGGTTTCCAGTCCATACATTTCGCGGGCCAGTCGAACAGCCTCGGCTTCCGTTACATGGTGTGCGACGCGTGCTTCCAGCAGCATGCGTCAAAGTTTATCTGCAATCGCGCAACGGCGTCCACGTCGCGCAGCCAATTTGGGTACCGGACTCGGGCTGTATCTGACAACAATTCTTGCAAAATATTCAGTCGCGCCCGTCCTCCACCGACACCGGCCCATTCACTGTGGACAAGCGCACCACCGCCGGGGACGAGCCAAACTCGATGCGCCGGTGCTCATCGTCCCAGGTTTTCCGCGCGCTGCCGCAAATGCTCGCATGGCAGCTCATCGGCGCGTGATTCGTCGACTCCACCACGAAGCTCGACTGGAATCCGCTCGGCACTCGCAGCGTCACCGGACCGTTCTGAGCATCGGCCGTCAGCCCCTCGCCGTTCCAGCCGGTCTCTTTCAAGTCCACCGAAATCGGTCCATTCTGCGTTTTGATGCGAATCTTGCCGCTACTTCCGTCCATGCTGATGGGACCATTCTGCGCAACGACGTCCGCGTCTCCCGAAAAGTTGTGCAGACTGATCGGCCCATTGTTCGCGTGCGCGGTCAGTTTGCCGTCCACGTCGTACAGCGAGATCGGCCCGTTCATCGTTTCCAGTTCAAGCGCTGCCGCTTTCGGCGCGCGAATCAGCAAATACACCGTCCAATCGCGGTCTTCCCTTGAGGGACCGTGTGTCGAAACGGTGCCATTCTCGATAGTCATTCCAATTTGGGAGAGCACGCTCTCGGCGTCGTTTCCCGGCTCCACTGCTTTGCAAGCCGTCACCGAATAATTGGGGTTGTCCCAGCCCAACACTTGGGTTCCTCCATTGGCATGCGGATGGACTTTCAACACCGGCGCCTCCGCCTTGCTCAGAGTGCGCGTCTCCGAGCGCACCACCCCGTCTCGGTCGTCAAAGCGAAATTGCAAATCCGAGCAATCGTTCGCCGGCTGCCGGTGACTTCCGGAAATATTCACCGAATGACGCCAATGGCCATCGGTGTTCCTCGGGGAATGATGCCGCGGGGCGGCTGGCGCGGCCGATAGGCCAATCGCAATCAAGATCGAGCCGAAAATCAAGCGAAGATCGGTATGTGGACGCATAGGGCCCTCCTCGCAGCTATAGACGAGGGAAGGGCTTGTATGTCACGCAGGAAAGCAAAAATCAATTTGGCCAATCCACGTCCCAGTCTTCATCCGTTCCAATCGGCGGCCCATCGGGAGGCTCCGAAGGCGGGGCTAAGTCGATTTTCTTCGGATCTTTCTCAAACTGCTCAATTTGCCGCGCCGCATACAAACTGTGCAGAAAGTTGGGCGACTGTCCCGGCTGTGCCTTCAACCAAGCGTGCAAGTCGTCCAACTCATAGTTGGCAATCGCGCGCACTTCCTCGCCTGCATGGTCGTCGGCGACCAACGCCATAAGGTCATAGAGCGCCGCATTGTCCACCACGTTCGCAATTTGCGCGTGATACCCCTCGCCATGAGGTGCCTTCCACGTCGCCGTCAAAATCGCATCGAGGACTTCCCTAAACCCGGGGTTTTCCGCGTTCCGCGCATGAAACTCCACCAATCGCGCCGCGCGCTCCGGATTGAACAAAAACTGCAACGTATGCTGCGCCGCCGCCTCCGCGGGAGCCAGCGCATCAAACGCGGGCGAAGTACGAATCTTGAATTGCTCTCGCCCTCGATCGTATTCCGGCGGCCGCGGCGGAATCATCTTCAACAGCGACTCCGGCAGGGCCAGCACCTCCGGCTTCAGCGTCGCCAGCACTGCCGTCAGCGCCCGCCGCTGCTCCGCCGGAGCAACAATCTGCGTCGGCGTTTCCCCGTCCCCGCGCAAAGCAAACGTATAATCCATGCCTCCCACCAGCTTGCTCGCCGCTTCCACTTGATATTGATGCAGCATGTACAGCGGCACCAGCACATCCTCAAGCGTCGCCAGCGGGGCGCCTTCCCGAATGTTGTTCTCCCCAAACCGCTTCAACGCCGCCGCCCGCACCTGCATCAGCCGGTTCAATTCATCCACCGCATTCGTCCCTGAATCCCACAAATGCGCCAGGCTGCTCGAAGAACCCGCCGGCCGCGCGTCCTGGTCCGTCAAAAACCGCAACCCGCGCCCAAACGCGTCGTGAAGAATCTTGTCGAGCGCGGCATGCTCATCCACGCCCGCAGGAAAATCCTGATAACCGTACGTAATCGCCACTTTGTCCCACTCGCCGATTCCCGTGGCATACGCGTCCGACAAATCCGGCACGTCATCCGCTCCCAGCTTGATGTACGGCGGCGGATAATCCATCACCGACGACCGGTTCACCGTGCTCGCCGTGTAGTTGTGCTCCAGCCCCAGCGTGTGCCCCACTTCGTGCGCCGCCAGTTGACGCAGCCGCGCCAGCGCCATCTGCTGCATCTTCGGCGAAACCGGCTTGCTCTTTTCGTATGGAGCCAGCAACGCCTCGGCAATCAAATAGTCCTGCCGCACGCGCAGCGAGCCCAGCGTCACGTGCCCCTTGATAATCTCGCCCGTCCGCGGATCAATCACTCCCGCCCCATACGACCATCCCCGCGTCGCGCGGTGCACCCACTGAATCACGTTGTACCGCAGGTCCATCAAGTCCGCGTCTTCCGGCAGCATCTTTACCTGGAACGCATTCTTGTATCCCGCCGCTTCAAACGCCTGGTTCCACCAGCGCGCGCCCTCGAGCAGCGCCGAGCGAATCGGCTCCGGCGCGCCGCGGTCCAGGTAGTACACTATCGGCTGCACCGGCTCGCTCATCGCCGCCTTCGGATCTTTTTTCTCCAGCCGGTGCCGCGCCATGAACCGTTTCACAATCGGCTCGCTGATCGGCGTCGCGTAATCCATATACTGAATGCCAAAGAAACTCGCGCGTGGATCGTAGAGCCGCGGCTTGTACCCCGGCGGCGGCAGTTGCACGAACGAGTGATGCTCGCGCACGGTAATCGCCTCCGGCGTAGGCGTCACCTGCCTCACCCAGGGCCCCGGCTCATCGCCAGTAAACGTGAGCGTCGCCTCCACTTCCGTGTTCAGCGGGAAATTTTTCGTGTTCGCCAAATAGATGGCGCAACGCGTCCCCTCCAGATGAAACGCGCCCTGCTTCGTCCGTTGCAGCGTCTCTGGAACGTGGTGCGCATCGCGCAGGAAAAAGTCCGTCGCGTCCACCAGCACGCGATCTTTTTCTTCCGTCTTATCCTCCGTCGCAACCGTGAATCCCCACAGCGCCGACTCCGCAAAAGAATCGTGTACCGCCCGCCGCTCGTCCGCATCATTGCTCACTGCGCGGTATTCCAGGTTCTCCTGCATCAGCAGCACCTTCGGCCCGCTACGGTCAAACCGCACGATGCGCGTCGCCCCCAATTGCCCGCGGTCCAGCCCGATGTCGTTCGACCCAATCCCCGCCGGCAACCCGCTCTGATACAGAAACTCCGTTCCCCACTTGTCAATCTCCAGCCACAGCTTCCCCTGCTTCGCATCCCAATACAGGTTGAAATACCCCGCCAGCTTCTGCATCCCCGCCGTCTTGTCTGCAATCGTCGGCACCTGCGCCGGCGCCTGCGGGTTTTTTTCAGCAGAGCCCGCGCCTTGGGCTTCCGCCCGGCTACTGGCGGCCATCGTGGCTGAAACAGCGAAACAAAGGAACGATGCGAACAAGAGCCACCGCAAATTCCTCAACATTTCTGAAACCTCCAAAGGCAACGAAAGGTTTTACAACAAAACTGGTTTGCGACGGAGAGAAATCCTCTCTTATACTTGGTTTGACGCGAGTTCCTGACTTTGAGCAAACTGCGCATCTCCATCGTCCAATACCTGAACACGGCGCCGCTCGTCTGGGGCTTTACCAACGGGCCGCTCCGGGGAAAGTACGATCTGTCGTTTACGGTCCCTTCGCAATGCGCGGAAGACCTGCGCTCGGGCCGCGCGGACGTGGCCATCATCCCGGCCATCGAGTATCAGCGCATCCCGGGCTTGGCGATTTTGCCGGACATGGCCATCGCTGCCAAGAATCAGGTCCGCAGCCTGCTCATCGTCGCCAAGAAGCCCATCGACCAGGTGAAGACTTTTGCTCTGGACAGCAGTTCGCGCAGCACGCAGGCGTTGACGCGCATTTTGTGCGCGGAGAAGTGGCGCACCGCCCCGCAATTCGCCGAGGCGCTCCCCGACTTGCCTGAAATGCTGCACAACACCGACGCCGCGCTCCTCATCGGCGATCCCGCGCTTCGCGTCTCGCTCGGGATCGAGAAAGACAGCTGGCAAGGCGCGCCGGGCCAAACCGTTTGCCAGGCCGCCACCCTCGGCATCAGCAGCTCAGATTTGCTTTATGTCTACGACGCAGTCAGCGAATGGCGCGCGCTAACCGGGCTACCCGCAGTCCTCGCGGTCTGGACCGTACGCCGCGAACTTGCCACTGCGGAACTGACCGCGGATTTTCAGGCCTCGCGCGATTTCGGCCTCTCGCATCTGGGCGAAATCAGCTACGAAGCCTCTCAGGATTTGGAGTTGCCGCAGCCCGCGCTCGAATCATACTTGCGCGACAATATCGACTTCTCGCTGGACCCGGAAAACCGCCGCGGCCTGGAACTGTACTTCGACCACGCCGCAAAGCTCGGCCAGATTCCGCAGGCGAGCCCGATTCATTGGGCCGCCGCAAAGTCTGAGGTCGTGAAGTCGTAGCGGCCGCCTTCAGGCGGGGCCGCAGAAGTCAACAGGGAGCGAAAGAAGACATCTTGGCACTGACCAAACAACAAGCCCTCGAAATGCTCGAATCCGACGACCTCGTCGGCATCGGCATGGCTGCACACCAAATGCGCCTCAGCAAAAACGATCCCCGCGTCGTCACTTACCAGATCGACCGCAACATCAACTACACAAATTTCTGCACCGAGTATTGTTCCTTCTGCGCGTTCTACCGCCCGCTCGGCGCCAAGGACGGCTACATCCTCCCGTTCGAGGAAATCTACAAGAAAATCGACGAGATGCTGGAACTCGGCGGCACGGGAATCCTGCTGCAAGGCGGCCTGCATCCCGACCTGCAAATCGGCTACTACGAAAATCTTCTTCGCTCTTTGAAAGCGCGCTACCCACAAGTGCATCTGCACTGCTTTTCCGCGCCGGAGATTCTGTGCATCGCGGAAGTTTCTGAAATCAGCATTCGTGAAACCATTCAGCGCCTAATGGATGCAGGACTGCAGTCGATTCCCGGCGGCGGCGCGGAAATCCTCGACGACGAAGTGCGCGCCCGCATCGCCCGCCTGAAATGCACCAGCGACGAATGGGAAGAAGTCCACCGCATCGCGCACGCGCTCGGGCTGCGCACCACCGCCACCATGATGTTCGGCTGCGGCGAAGAGCTGCGCCACCGCGTCAATCACTTCGAGCGCATCCGCCGCATTCAGGAAGACACCGGCGGCTTCACTGCGTTCATCCCGTGGATGTTTGCTGCGGACAACACCGCGCTAGGCAAGAAAGTTCAGGAAACCACCGCTGTTGATTACTTGAAGACCCTCGCCGTCAGCCGCCTCTATCTCGACAACATCGATCACATCCAGTCGAGCTGGCTCACGCCGGGGATTAAAGTTTGCCAGGTAGGCTTGCAATTTGGCGCCGACGACGTCGGCAGCATCCTGATCGAAGAAAATGTGGTCTTCGCCGCCGGCGTGAAAAACCGCACTAACGAAGGCGAACTCCGCCGCATCATTTCCGACGCCGGCTTCATCCCCGCCCAGCGCGACACGCTCTACCGCTCCTACGCGCTGAAATAGGGTTCTAATCCGCGTCGGGCTAACAACGGCCACGAAATGTCTTCGCGTGGACTTACGATTCGCGTTTTTGCAGTGGGAAAATCGAAACTTCGACGACCGTGCCATCCGGCAGGCCAACGTCCTCGAGGAGGTAGAGCACGCCGCCGCGAAACCGCGCGGGGACTCGGCGGGGGCCGGTTCTCACGGGTGCAGGTGCAGTGGGTTTTGCCGCCGCAGCCGCAGGATTTGCCGGCTTGCCTTCGACTTCGTCAAGCGCCTCGTTGGCCAGCGCATCGGCTTCGCGGTTCTGCTCGCGGTACACGTGGTCAATGCGGAAAGAATCAAACGCTTTCGACATTTTCTGCGCGCGTTCGTAGAGTGGTTGGAGATCCGCACTCTTCACTCTGTACAGGCCGCGCATTTGCTTGACCAGCAGCTCGGAGTCGCTCTCGATGCGAATCGCACGGACGCCGTGTGATTGCGCATAATCCATCGCCGCGATCAGTCCGTAGTATTCCGCGACGTTGTTGGTGAAACGGCCAATGTATTTTTTCAGCTTCGCCACAATGGCGCCATTCGCGTCGCGAATCAAAACGCCATAGGCCGCCGGGCCAGGATTGCCACGCGAGCCGCCGTCAATGTTGATGCGGTGCGCAGCCCCGGCGCCAGCAGGCTTCGCCTCAGGAGCCGGCTCAGTGAAGAGGCTCTTCCCTTTGGCGGGAGTTGGCGAGCGTTTCGGCATCAGGCGGTGGAAGCTGGCGAAGCAGCATTCGCGGAGCCGTCCGTCGTCTTTGCGTAAGGAATCGGCTCCAGCGTGTAAAGAATGAGGCCGCAGCTTTCGCAGCGGTAAACTTCTTCGCTAGTTTCGGAGCGCAGCTCCTGCACGATGTGCGGCAGTACGCGCAAGCCGCAGCCGCGGCACTGCTCGTCGCGGACCTGGGCCATCGCGTTGCCGCCGTGGCGCTTGGCGATGCGCGCGTAGAGGTCGCGCAAATCTTCCGGCACCGGCGCGACCACTTTTTCGCGCTCGGCGGTGGCCGCATCGAGCTTTTTCTTGAGGTCGGCGGCTTGCGCTTCGATGGCTTTTTTCTCTGCCGCGAGGCCTTGTTCCGCTTCTTTCAAGCGCGATTCCGCGAGTCTCACGCGGCCCTCGGCTTCTTCGGCTTTCATCATGACTTCGAGCTGGCGGTCTTCAGATTTGGCGACTTCGGCTTCGGCGTTGGCAATTTCATGCTGGAGCGCGCGGTACGCTTCGTTGGTTTTCACCGCGCCGCTCTGGTCACGGTATTTGCGGGCGCGGTCTTTCCATTCCTGGCCCTCGAACTCAAATTTTTTGCGTTCAGTGTTGATCTTGGCGAGGGCGTCTTTGGTCGTAGTAACCTCCGCGCGCGCGCCGGTCAGTTTCGCGTCGCCTTCGCGGAGGCGCTTAGGAAAGGATTCAAGTTCCGAACGAAGAAGGGCAATCTGGTGGTCAACCCGCTGAAGCTCAATCAGATGGGGAATCGCCGGGTGCATGGAACGGCCATTCTATCACAGTGGCCTCCCGGGCCTGTGGCTTCCGGGGCACCAATGGGGCATCGCATACGTGGTGGGCCATGGGAGAATGCTGATGGCTTCGATGCAAGAAAACTGAGTTTGTCAGGCCTATTGTTAGCCCTAAGGAGGAGCGGAATGCCGCATGTGCAAATTACCTGGGTCGAAGGACGTACGGCGGAACAAAAGCGAAAGATTGCGGAGCGCGTCACCACTGTGTTGATCGAGGACGGCAAAGCGAAACGCGAGAATATTCACGTGTCGTTTCACGATGTTCCGGCGGCGAATTACGCGGAAGCGGGCGTGCTCGTAATGGACCAGAAACGCACGCCTTGAATGCCAAGACCGGGCGGTTACAAAAAAGGGCGAGCCCTCTTGAACAAAAACAACGAGAACTCGCCTAAGACTTAGCGCCCGCGACTAAGTTCAGCTATGCGCGTCGCTGTGGATCAGTTTCCAGTCGACGAAAAAGCCGATGCCGACGGCCAGAGGAATAATGCCGAGGACCGCAGTAGTCCAAAAATCACGGTCCGCCTGGATTTGCCCGATTAACCCGAAGGTGATGATGAACCCGATCGCGCCGCTAACGAGCAAAATGCCCGCGCGGCGAGAACGCGCCGCCTGATTCAATTCCGGTTCTACGGGAATCGTCGCGCCGTGCGCGATCGCAGCGAGGCGCTCTTCGCTGCGCAGCTTGCGCACGCGGTAATACGTGTACAAAGCTCCAAGAGGAATTCCCATGCCCAGGATCACCGCCACCAATCCGATCAATTCTCCGCCCATACTCGCTCCTTCTTTCTTGAATGCGCCACTCAAGGCGCTGTTTTGTGGGAACCGCCTGCATAAGAAGGTACGGAATAGGGTTAGAAAAAGTTCCAGGGGTTTCTTGAGCCGATGACGGAGCGCCGGGAGATGCGGCGTCAACTAAGCTTGCCAGAAAAGCGGGAGCAAGCTCCCGCACTCCAAAAGGATCTCGCCACAAAAGATGGGCTCAGCCCTGCTGCGCCCATAGACTCTGCCACGAAACCCGACGTACCCTGGAAATTAGCTACCAATGGAGCTTCAGGCCAAATTGCACCTGACGCGACGTGGTGGAGGTGCTGGTGATGGCGCCGGCTGTGCCGGATGGGTTGTTGCTCGTGGCTGTGGGCGGGGTGAAGACAATGAGGTTGGGTGTATTGAAATTGGCGCGATTCAGTAGGTTGAAGATTTCCGCGCGGAATTGCAGGTCAAAGTTTTCTCGGAATGCGATGTCCTTCAAAACCGAGAAATCCCAAGTCGCCAAGCCCGGGCCGATGTAAGTGTCGCGGCCGACATTGCCATAGAAGCCGCTGGCCGAGGGCGGCGCAATAAATGCGGCAGGATTGAACCACTGCGAAGGTTTACCCAGGACCACGGGACCACTGAAACTTTGATTCAGGAAGGGGCGCACGGGATTGCGCGTGTCGCCATTGTTGGAAGGGTTGTAGCTGAGTTGCGGCGTGAAAGGGAATCCCGACTGTGCGGTGAGGATGCTTCCTACCGACCAGCCGCCGACTGCACCGTTGCCCCATCTGCCAAGATCGCTCGCGAATCGCTCCCCCCGGCCGAAGGGCAACGCATAGAGCGCATTCACAACGGCAGCTTGTTTCACGTGAAACGTTGCCAATCCTTTATCCGCGCCCAAGTCGAAAGGATTCGAAACAAGGCCGGGAGCGTTGCCGGCCGTGGTCTGGTTCAGAGAATCGCCATCGTCCAGCGTCTTCGCGAACGTGTAGACGCCGCGAAGAGAAAGACCATGGCTGAAACGCTTGCGCAGTTCTGTTTGCAAGGCGTGGTAGGAGCTGTCTCCGCGCGAGAACCACGTCCAGGTATTGGCGATAGCAGCGTTCGGACGAGGAGTTTGCTGCGGAATGTAAAACGTTCCTGCAGGGACAGGCGCTCCCGCTAGTGGCGAACCGATTCGAAAGCCAATCGTAGGATCGTTTGCGGCGGTGATGGGCTGGCTCGGATCAAACGTCGGATAAACGGCAGGGCAGGGAGAGGCAGGACAAATCACCGGCGTGGGTTCGTTGGCGTCAACGCCAATGAGTTCGTGATAGCCGTGAGACCCGACGTAGCCGATCGTGAAAGCGGTGTTTGAGGAGACTTCGCGCTCGATTCGGAGGGACCAGGATATGAGCGTGGGAGTTTCCATGTCCGGTTGAACGCCGCCGGGGACGAACTTTGAACCTGTGGGCGGAGGGAGAGAAGGATCGATGGGCAAGGACGAAACTGGAAAGGGCTTGCTGGCGCTGCCGACGCCGTAGACAGGATTGAAAGGTGAGTTTTGGTCGGCGCGGTAACCCAGGGCGTCTTGCAAATCGTTGTACATCCCGAATCCAGTGCGGACGACGGTTTTTGGTCCAAGCGGGCTCCAAGCCAGCGCAACGCGCGGCTGCGGCAGAAATTTGGCGTTATTCACGGTGAAGAGGGAGCTGCCAACGTTGGGCTGCGTGTTGATCACACCGTTGGTGTACGTGTAATTCGCTGCGCGGCCATGAGCTTCGTTCCAGCCGGTGGAGAATTCATCGCGGAATCCGAGAGAAAGCGTGAGCTTTGGACTGATCCGCAAAACGTCCTCTGCGTACCACGCGCCGAAAAGCGAGCGCCAGTTCATTTCTGTGGGGGCCGGGTCGAAGAGAAAAGACGTGATGTTGCCGTTCAAAAAATTCTTGAGGCTGGAGAAGGTAGCTTGGCCGAACTGACTGAGAGCGATGTTCTCATTGGATTGAAAACGCTGGAACCATGCGCCAAAGCTCAGTTGATGGCGTCCGCGAGTCATGGTCACGCGATCTTCAAAGGTGTAGAGGTTGCGGTGAATGCCCAGGTTGCTGCCGTTGTTGCTTCCAGCTAAGCCAATAGACGCTTGTGGATTTGATGCCGCGCTTCCGCCGACGACCACAGCCCCGACAGGTTTGCCTAACAGGAAACCTGAAACAGCGGCGGCGGGAGTTCCGGGTGTCGGCTCACCGTTGAAAAAATAGCCGGCGCGAGAAAAACCAACGCGAGCGGAATTCAGCAAAGCGGAAGAGAAGATGTGAGTCTCCTCGAGGCTGACGACTTGCTCGCGCAAGGCGACGAGGTCGGCGCTGAACGGATCGAGCGGCGTGGCGGTAGAGTCGTCACTGTCGTCGACGGTATAGATACCGGCCAGAGAATCCTTCCGCGAAAAAATGTGATCGAGCCGCGAGGTTCCGAAATCTTCGCGAGCGGTTTGCAGCGGGCTGCTGAAGACCTGGGAGATGCCGTTGAAATCCTGAGCCCCGGGCGCAGGCGTGGGCCACAGGTTGAGGAGCGGCTGAACGCTTGCGACGGCCGCCGCTCTTGACGCGGCGCTGGGCACAAACGCCACCGAAGTCTGGTGCAGGTTCTGGCGGAAGCCTTCGTAATTGCCGAAGAGAAATGTCTTGTCGGCGCGAAGAGGGCCGCCTAGAGACGCTCCAAATTGATTACGCTGGAAAGGAGGGGCGGAACCCTGGTCGAAGAAGTTTGGGGCGTCGAGATCATTGTTGCGCAAGAACTCGAAGGCCGTTCCGTGCAGTTGGTTGCTGCCAGAGCGCGTGACGATGAGCACCTGGGCGCCGGGATGCTTGCCAAACTCGGCGCTATAAGAATCGCGTTGGACGTTGAATTCGCGCACGGCGTCTACGCCAAGCAGCATGCCGCTCGTTCCTCCAGGCGTCATGTTGTTTTCGGCCGCGCCGGTGAACTCCACCCCGTTGAGAAGAAATAGATTTTGCTGGGGACGATTGCCGGAGACCGCGAAATTGTTGGCCGTAGTCGAGTTCGAGATGCCCGTGCCGCCGGTCTTTTGCGAAGTGAAATTCACCACCCCAGGGTTCAAAGGCAGGAGCAAGTCGTAGCTGCGGCCGTTCAGAGGAAGATCCTTCACCTGCTGCTCGCCGACGAGGCCGGAAATATCGCGCATGGTTGTGGAAACGATCGGCGCATCGCCCGTGACTTTGATCTCTGAACTGACACTTCCGATTTGCAGTTGAAAATCGATACTGGCTTGCTGGCCGACCGCGAGTTCGATGCCGGAGTGGACCGCGTCTTGAAAACCGGACTTGGCCACTTTGACTTCATACCTTCCAACGGATAAGGCCACTACCTGATAGCGGCCAGTGTCGTCGCTAACGGCGTTGCGCAGAGCGCCAGTTTCAAGATTCTTGACTGACACGCTGGCGGATGAAACTGGCGCGCCTGTGGAGTCCGAAACAATGCCTGTAAGGCTGGACGACGCTTGGGCGCGGGCTGACGGGGTCTGCGTCTGTAACAGCAGCGCAAGGAACGGGAGCATGAGGAAGCTTGCAAGCTGCGGGACGCGCTTCGTGGCAATGCAGAAAAATGAAATCATCGGATACCCCGGAAATCGAGTTCTCGCCAGGAAAAGGGGCGAGGGGCCAGGAATATGATTCCATACGTTTCCAGCCGCCATGTCAAATCGGCTTAATCCGAATAGTCGAAGAGCGAAAATATGCGAATTCGCCGAGGAATCCACGGTCGAATTCCGGGCTTCGTCTGGCTTATGTGGGATTTTGCAGCGCGCGCTACTGGATCTCGCTGACTTGCATGTTGGCGTCTACCGCGAGATTGGGATAACGGATGGGAGAACCCGCGGGCGCGGGATCATGGCGCGCCGACGCTTTGAACTCAGCGCCCGCAGAACATTCCACCGAGTAGGTGTATCCATCGCGACCAGTGCGAGGCACAGAAAGGGCGCTGGAGGAAACCAGCTCGTCGAGCGAAGCACAGCGGCTATTCAGAGCGATGTAACTGCGCTCGGCTTGCGCGATCTGCAACAGATCCATGCGAACGCCGGTCAAGCTGATGGCTTGCGTTGGAGCCGTGCCGTCGTCAGTCGTTGGCATTTTTTGGAAATAGTAGTGGAAAATTGCGTACACCACAGCAGCTGCGACCAGGATGGCAGCCAAAGCTTTCATGGTTTCATTGTCGGCTCCCCGGATTCGGGCAGCAAGCGCGCCGTGTCGGGAAGTGCATTACAAAACAACAGGCTTAGCGTTTTCCGCCGCAGCACATCGGGCCTTGATAGACTGTTCTCAACCGCCGAACTCCCTCTCCGGTGTAGCGTTCCCCTCGGACGACCGATGCACACGACTGTTTCGCCGTTGGATTTGCAGGCCCTTGAAAAGCTGCGAGACGAAGAACTGGAAGAAGCGCGGGCGATTCAAAGCGCCATGCTGCCGGCGCAGTCTCTGCAGGCCGGGCCAGTGATCGTATCGCATGAGTTTCAGCCGATGGCCGCGGTTGGGGGCGACTTTCTGGACTATTTCGAGTTGCCTGATGGAACCTTTGGTTTGTATCTGGGGGATGTTTCCGGCAAGGGATTGCCTGCCGCGTTGTACGCGGCGCTGGCGGTTGGCACCTTGCGAGGCGTGCACAAGACGGGAACGTCTCCCGGTGACGCTCTGGCCCTTCTGAATCGGCGCCTGGTGCTCCGCGGCATTCCGAGGCGCCACGTTGCCATCCAGTATGCGATTTTCAACCCGCACACCCACGAAATGCACATAGCCAGCGCGGGAATGCCGGGGCCGCTCCATGTTTCGGGGGACGAATGCCATATCCTGAGAATCTGCGGGACTCCTCCAGGGCTCTTCGCGGCTGCGGAGTACGAGAGCGTCACTGTTCTTCTGAAGCCGGGCGACTCCATGCTTTTCTTCACGGACGGGATTACGGACGCGTCGGATGCCTGGAGAGAGCAATTCGGGATGGAGCGATTGCATTCGCTCTGCACAGAGAATCGAACGGCCTTACCGCGGGAATTACTGGAGAAAGTGTTCCAAGCGGTTGGGAAGTTCTCGGGAGGATGCGAGCCAGAGGACGACATGGCCGCCACGGTTTTCCACTACTCGGGATGAGTTTCGATCTGTGTCCTGGGGGTCATGTAGAGAGTGGACAAACGACTTTGCGCAGGAATTGACTCTTTTTCCCTCCTTCAGTAACAACATAGATAGCGTTGATGTCCTTAGGAGAGTCCAAGATGACGAAAGAGTCGCCGTGTGTCCTCTGTATGGCAGTGCTGCTTTCGTGGCTGATGGCCATTCCCTCGGATAACTGGGCCGAACCCCAGGCGGCGGGGCAGCGCGCCGGCGAAGTGTCGCGCGTCATTCCCGCGGTGAACATTGCACGCGGCGCAAAAACGATTTCCGCCTCGGCGAAAACGGCGGTGAATTGGCAGGACCTGGTGAACACTCAGGCGAACGCGCGAGCGCGAATTGCGCTGGACGACGGGTCGGTGCTCAACGTGGGTTCGGATTCCTCGATTAAAGTGGTCAAGCACGATGCCGGCGCGCAACAGACCGAATTGGAACTGACTTATGGAAAGCTGCGGACGCAGGCCCAGAAAATCGCCAAGCCGGACGGGAAATTTGAGGTGCGCACGCCGGCTGGCGTCGCTGGCGTCGTTGGCACAGATTTCTTCATCGAATACGCGAACAACTCGATGCACGTGATCGTGTTTGAGGGACAGGTAAAGGTATGCAACCTCGGGGGAGTTTGCGTTCTGGCAAAAGCCGGCCAGATGACCTTCGTGCGCAGCGGAAATAACTCGGAGCCGCCCGCGCCGCCGCAGCAAGCGGCTCTCGACCAACTGGTGACCGCAAGCAACGATACGATTGCAGGAGTAGGCTCGAATGTGGCCGCCACAGGGGCAGCAGTGGGAGCCCATCTTGGCATTTGGGGCACGATTGGAATTGTGGCGGGAGCGGTCGGAGCTGGGTTGGGAGTCGGACTGACGCGCCCCAAGCCTCCTGCTAGGGGCTGCAATCCGAATAATCCGAAGGGCTGCACATAATTTGGCAACGCCACAGTTGCTGGATCATAAAAGTTAGAGCAGCCTTCTCAGCCTGAAGCGAATTCAGCGCGGGGATGCAACTCAAACCAGCCGGCAAACGTCCTAGAATTGTTGTTGCTTGGACGGCCCTGCTGCAGGTTCAAGGCGCTTGGAGCGCCCCATCCGATAGCGTACACTGAATGATTCGCGGTCCCGTCTAATAGCGAGTGAGGCACCCTTTGACCAATTCGAGCCGTAGTGGACTAGTTTCCTCCATTTTTGCGCCTGCTTTTCTGACCGGTTTGGCGTTTTGCTTCGCGCTGGAAGCCCAGGCTGCGCCATCACCTGATGCTCAGGCAAAGCCCTCTCCGCTGCTCGCGGCGTTGAAGGCGGAGCTGGACCGCTCGATGAAAACATACGGCGCTCAGGATCCTCCGGCGTATTTCATGGACTATACGGTTACCGACACCCAGCGTGTGGATGTCTCCGGGTCCAATGGTGCACTGCTCAACAGCAACGAGGCCCGCAATCGCTGGCTGGAGATTTGGGTTCGCACGGGAAGCTACAATCTGGACGACACTCACAAAGTGGGCGAACGCCAGATGCAGAACGAGAGCCCTGGCGTGTCGGTCCCTGTTGACAACGATCCCGAAGTATTGCGTCGCGCCGTTTGGCTTGAGACCGACAAGCAATACCGCGCCGCCGAAGAAGCTTTAATCAAAATTAAGACGGGGAAAGAAGTGAAAGTGGAAACGGCGGAAGGGAACGCGCCGGATTTTTCGCGCGAGCAGCCGCACACGTCCATCGGGCCGGAAGTTTCCATCGCCGTGGACCGCGCACCCTGGGAAGCGAAAGTACGCGCGTACACGAAAGCTTTTCGCGAATCGACCGCCATCATCAATTCCATCGTGACCTTCAGCGCACAGGCGCAAAACGTCCTGCAAGTAAACAGCGAGGGCACCCAGCTCCAGTTTGGCCAGATTCGCTACCGGCTCGAGCTGTTCATCCAAGGCAAAGCGCCGGATGGGATGGACATCGACCGCTACTACAACTTTGACTGGGTTGACCCCAGGGAAGCGCCGGATGACAAAGCCGTTTACGCCGCCGAAGCGACCTTGCGCAAAGAATTGGAAGGGCTGGTCAAGGCGCCAATCAACGACCCGACCGTCGGGCCGGCGCTTTTGACTGGCCGCGCCGCTGCCGTGTTTTTCCACGAAGTGTTCGGGCACCGCGCCGAGGGACACCGGCAAAAAGACGTTACCGAGGGACAGACTTTCTCGAAAAAAGTCGGAGAGGCAATCTTGCCGGCTTTTCTAAGCATCACCGACGACGCCACATTGAAAAAGCTCGGCGGCGAGGATCTTCTCGGCTACTACCAGTTCGATGACGAAGGCGTGCCGGCGGAGCGCGTGACTTTGGTGGACCATGGAGTGTTGAAGAGCTTCGAGATGTCGCGCTCGCCGCTGGTAGGCTTTCCGCATTCGAACGGGCACGGGCGCCGGCAGCTCGGCGCAACACCGGTTTCGCGGCAGGGCAACCTGATCGTCCAGAGCAGCAAAACGATGACCAATGCGCAGCTCCGCGCGAAATTGATTGACTTGATCAAAACGCAGGGAAAGCCGTATGGCCTGCTGATCGACGACATTGCGGGAGGATTTACTTTCACCGGACGAGGGCAGCCACAAGCCTTTCAGGTGCAGCCTCTGGTGGTTTACAAAGTTTTTGCGGACGGCAAGCCGGATGAATTGGTGCGTGGTGTCGATATCGTCGGGACGCCGCTTGCGGCGTTGACGAAGATTGTGGCCACCGGTGATACGCCGGAAGTGTTCAACGGCTACTGCGGCGCGGAATCCGGCAATGTTCCTGTTTCGGCCGCTTCGCCGGCAATCCTTACCTCAGAGTTGGAAGTGCAGAAGAAAGAAAGCTCGACCGACCGGCCGCCGATTTTGCCGCCGCCTGCGCACGATACCGTCAAGACGGGAGGCGGACAATGAGGCGCGTGGGGAAAATGGCGGAAAGGGTGTTTCTTTTCGCGGTGCTGAGCTGTGCGACGACTGGTTTTGCGCGCGCTCAACAGGATAACGACCACACGCTGCAAGCAATGCGAGACGAGATGGCGCGTTCGAAGGCGCGGCTGGAATTGACAATTCCCAATAGCGATCAGCCGGTGAAGCCTTATTACATCGAATACCGTCTGCTGGACCTGGACGTACGGGAAATCACGGCGGAATACGGCGCGCTTCTTTCCAGCACGCACACGCGGAACCGGTTTATGAACGTTGCCGCGCGTGTAGGCAACTACAAGCTCGACAGCTCGAATTTCGTAAGTGACGACGCTTTTCGCGGATTCATTGGTCCGACTGGCTCCGTGGGGATTGATCGCGATTACGATTCGCTGCGGCAGGACCTGTGGATTGCGACGGACCAGGCCTTCAAGGAAGCCGTGGACACGTATTCGCGGAAGAAGGGTTACTTGAGCAGCCTGGCGCGGCAATCGGACATTGATGATTTTTCGAAAGCGCAGCCGGTGCAGCTTATCGAGCCGTTGGAAACGCCGGACTGGAGTAATCGCAATTGGGAACAAGAGGCGCGCGAGACCTCCGCTGTGATGCGGGCGTTCACGCAGATTCACGAAGGCCGCGTCAGCTATTACCTGGTCTATGGGACGGAATACTTGCTGACGAGCGAAGGAACGGAGATTCGCCAGAACCGCCACTTTGCCGCCATTGAGGCAGGATTGAATGCGGTCGCGGACGATGGCGTGCCCGTAAATCACTATTACGCAACATACGCGGTGCGCCCGGGGGATTTGCCCAACGTGGACGCAGTGCGGAAAGCCCTGAACGTCACTTGCACAGAATTGATGGCGTTGCGCTCGGCCCCAGCCGCGCAGGATTACACCGGGCCGGTGCTGTTCGAGGCGCGCGCGGCGGCGCCGCTGTTGGCGCAAGTATTGAGTCCCGCGATCAATGGAGCGCGGCCGCCGATTTCTTTCAGTCCGGTGCTTGAGCAAATGCTGACGGGACTGGGTGGGAAGAGCGACTGGGTTGGGCGGTTGGGCGCGCGCGTTTTGCCACCGAGCGTGACGCTGGTGGATGATCCAACCGACAAGGAATTCAAAGGCACATCGCTGATTGGCGGATACGGCGTGGACGACGAAGGCGTTCGAGGCGAGAAAGTCACGCTGGTGGAAAATGGCAGCCTGAAGAACGAACTCATGTCGCGGCGCCCCGGACCGGATTTCGAGCAATCGAACGGGCACGGCCGAGCCGCGTTCCTGAACGACGCAAAACCCACCATGAGCAACCTGATTTTTTCTTCCACCGAGACTCTTTCGCCGGCGGATTTGAAAAAGAAATTTCTCGACGAATGCCGCGCGGAGAAGAAAGGCGAACGCGAGCAGTACTGCCTGGTGGTTCGCGAGATGGACAATCCTGCTTTGAGCCTTCTGCACCAGGAAGATTTCTCCGAGCTGTTGGCCAGCTTTGGCGGCGGCGCGGGAACCGGCGACCGCTTGCCGCTGGTCGTGTACCGCATTTATCCCGACACCGGGCGCGAGGAAATCGTTCGCGGAGCGCGCATCATCGGGTTGAACACGCGCGCGTTGCGGAACATTGCGGGAATCGGAAGCGACAGTTTTGCGTACAACTACATGCAAAGCCAGGCGAATGGATTTGCGGGCACGGCTCTGAGCGCTTTTGGCTCGGCGCAAGTCGGCTTGCCGGCTTCGGTCGTGGCGCCGTCGCTCCTCTTCGACGAGGTGGAAGTTCGCGGGGAACGCGGCGAAGCCAAGCGGCTGCCCCTTCTGCCGCCGCCGCCAATGACGGCAGCGAAATAACGGCAACCTTTGTTGAGCCTGTAAAACTCCTTCATGTTGATCTTCGTCGATTCCGTAAGACGTCTTCACCCTTTGTTTATTCTGTAAGACTTCGTTGTGACCCGCAGAAAAATGCAAAATCTGAGGTAGTCTAGACCCGCGATGGAAATGGTTGCGCCAATCGAGGAAGCGCGGGAGAAGAAGCGCGCGGCGCTTTTGAGCGTGGGTTCGGCCACGTTGCTGGTTTCGCTGAAGGCGTTCCTCGTGGTCAAAACGGGGAGCCTCGGCGTGTTGTCCGAGGCGCTGCACTCCGGCCTGGATTTGGTTGCCGCGATTATCACTTTTCTGTCCATTCGCGTGTCAGATCGCCCCGCCGACGAGACGCATCCCTATGGGCACGGGAAGTTTGAAAACTTCTCGGCGTTTGTGGAGACGGGACTTCTGGCGCTGACTGCGCTCTACATCATTTACGAAGCTTTTGACCGGCTGTTTTTCCGCAACGTGCACATTCAACCCAGCGTAACTGCCGTGGTGGTGCTCCTCGTCGCGCTTTCCATTGACATAACGCGCGCGCGGGCCCTGGGCCATGCCGCCAGAAAATATTCGAGCGAGGCGCTGGAGGCGGACGCGCTGCATTTTTCGACGGACGTCTGGAGCACGACGGTAGTCATTGCCGGTATCGGGCTGGTTTGGGCCGGTGAGACCTGGAACCTTCCCTGGTTGATCTATGCAGACGCGCTGGCGGGCCTCGCGGTGGCGGCGGTGATTTTGTGGGTCGGATCGCAACTGGGACGGCGCACGCTGGATGCCCTGCTGGACGCCGCGCCGAAGGGCTTGCAGCCGGAGATTGCGCGGGCGCTGGAACGAATGGATGGCGTCCTGGAAGTGGAACGCGTGCGGGTGCGGAGGGCGGGCAACCGGTACTTCGTAGACACGACGGTCAGCGCGGCGCGCACGGCGAGCCTCGAGCAAGTGCACGCGCTGAGCGATGCGATCGAAAAGCGCGTCGCGGAGATTGTGCCTGCAGACGTGATGGTTCACGTGGAGCCGCGAGCGCCGCGGGGCGAGCACCTGTTCGAGGCGATTCGCGCGGCGGCGCAACGCATGGGGCTGGCGATTCATGATGTTCATGCATCTCAGCAGGATGGGCGGCTGTTCATCGAGCTGCACCTGGAGGTGGACGAGAATCTGACCTTGCGCGAGGCGCACCGCCAGGCCAGCGAATTGGAGGACAAGATTCTGGAATTGCGCGGAGGCGCGGCCGAAGTGAACATTCACATCGAGCCGCTTGGACGGCACATCGCCACGCCGGACGCGGGCCTCGGCGAGATGAACCAACTGGCCAAGGCCATCGAGGATTTCCTGAACCGGTTGCCGGCGGAATTCGGCGAACTGGTGAATTGCCACGATGTCCGCGTGAGGCAGGTCGAGCACCACATCCTGGTGTCCTGCCACTGCACGATGAAGAGCGAGCTGCCCATTACGCAAGTCCACGACGTGACGGCCGCGCTCGAAGACCGCGTGAAGGAAAAGTTCCAGCAGATTTACCGCGTCACGATTCATCCCGAGCCAGCGGATTGAGGCAGTTGACAGTTGACAGTTTACAGTGAGGAGCAAGGCCCTCCATACGAAACTCGAAATTGGAAATACGAAATTCGGAAGGCAGGGAGAAGAGTCGGCCGTTGGCCGTTTACCGTTAGCCGTCGATCCAAGACGGAACAGTCCCCGCACGGGACTTCGCCCGATGCGGGACCAAGGTAGGGAGTTAAAGTAAAACTTGAGGCTAGGCACGGGCGCACCCCCACACCCACCCCACTGTTGCAACGTCATCAAAACAAAAGGGTTGCAAATTGCTACTGTTGTAAGTGCTTGAAAATAAAAGAAAGGGGGTAGCGACTGTCTGATTTGTCAAGAGGAGAGTGTCGCGGTTGGGTCACCGCAGGTCTTCCTTTCAAGACCACTCGCTTCGCAGAAGGTGCAAACCCAGCGCCCCGGGACAGCGGGTCAGTGGAGCAAACTCGCTTCGT
>DATEGP010000131.1:0-5438 GCA_035280045.1 Candidatus Acidiferrum sp. | reverse complement strand
TATGACTTCAAAGGTGCGTGCACAGATTGGGACCAGTAATGTCGAAAATTACCGGCCAAACTCTCTGATTCATTCAAACTCTCTGATTCATCTATATTTGCGCTGCTTTGCGGTGTCAGACAGTTTGGCCGGTAATTTTTGTACCATCCGGAAGTTGTGACAGGACCAAAGCCAACTTCCGAGTTGCCCGTCGTTCGGGAGGGCTGAGACGAATCGATTGCGTAGCCTTATGCTTGCGTGGATCTGCCACGTTGCGTTCGATCTCTTTATCTGATTTGTCCCGGGGTATCATGCGACTGACGGACATTTGCCGTCGGCGGAGGAATTTCTGAAGTTCGCGCCACGACTCTTTTTCGACTCTTCATCTTCGCGAATTCATCCGCTGTGGCGCGGTCAGTTGTTTCTGTTCGACAGGCCACCAGCGACCAGCTACTCCTCGCAGCAAGGCACCAGAATGCTGGCAGTCTTCATTCTTCTCGAATTTGCCGTTCGCCCTATTCTGCGTGCGGGGGCAGCACGATGGGGTATCGCAGGCCGTCCGTGGTGGCCGCTGCTCGAAATGAGCCTTCTGGCGGTGTTGGCATGCTTGCTCGTCGTTTGGTTTACGCGCGTGTGCTTGTCCCAGCTCGGTCTATATCCGTGGTCTTGCTGGTCGCAAATAGAGAAGCTGTATTTTCCCCAGATAGTGTGCATCTCCATCGCGGTGTTTTCCTTCTTTGTATCGGCGGAGCTGAGGGCCCTATGGTCACGGCACGACTTATGGAAGATTGGTCTCTTTGTCTTCGTGCCGCAGATGATCTGGGGGTTTTATCAGGAGTTCCTCTACCGCGGCCTTCTCCAGACTGAACTCGTCCGTCGCTGGGGCACTGTGTCAGGCATTCTCGTAAGCAACCTGATTTTCACCTTTGGTCCGCTCCACGCGTATCACTTCGCGCTGGCCCGCGCAAATCCCCTGCACCTATGGATCTTTGCGGCAACATTCTCAATCGGAATGTTTTTCGCCGCCCTATTCAAACGCTCCGGCAATCTTTGGATCGTCGCGGTCCTACACGGCCTAGGAGATTGGTTCATTGATGGCTTGGCGCAAGTTTCTTGTCTGCCGCGCTGAGAGGAAGCCTAAGCGGCCAACAAGAACGCCAGCTTGAGGATCATTGCCTGCGAGTAGTGTCGCCTCCTTCCCGTGAAATTGCCTTTATACCCAAAATTCCAGCAGTTAGCCGATTGTCGCCGAGGCGTCGGCAAACAAGAAATTGAGAATGTGGCCTTATAACTTCAGGCTTGCCCGTGATCCGCCCACTATTGCCCGCAAGCACTAGCGAGCTGCCAACCTCCCGCAAGCGCGCGACATCACATGGCAAGTTGTCGCTCTCATCATTGTAGTGAAGCGGATGGCCAATTCATACGCTAGCGGAAAGTTCAAATCTAGGTCTCCGTGCACTGCGGGCAGCCGGGTGAGGGCGGCCGCCGACGTTAGCCCTGAAGCGCTAGCGAACAGTTTTACCGCGCAAGAGATTCCCGACGTCGTCGATTTTTTCGTCTAGCAGGTTCAATTTGCGGGCGAGGCCTTGGATTTCGGAGGCGGCGCGGCGGTTCACATCGAAATCGAGTTCGCTGCGCACGCGGTCTTTGGTGTCCTGGCGATTTTGGCTCATCATGATGACCGGAGCTTGAATAGCCGCAAGCATCGAAAGAAACAGGTTGAGCAGGATGAATGGATAAGGATCCCAGGCCTTTTCGTGAAGCAAAACATTGACCGCCGAGTAGATGACCATCAGGACCCCAAAAATGCCTATAAAGGTCCATGAGCCGCCAAAGCGCGCAACGTCGTCCGCGATCCGTTCGCCCATCGTCGCCTCCTGTTCGATGATTTCGTTGGCGCTGCGGTTGGCGCGGATGCGCACGAGTTCTTGAGCGGCGTGGAACTGGCGGCCTAGCGTGGTGAGCAGGTCCATTCCCGCATGCGGCTTGCGCTGAAGAAGAATCGCGATATCATCACGCGATACCTCGAGACAGGAGGTGTCCTCGAGGGCAATCGCGGTGGTCTGGTGCGGCGTCTGTTCCAGCATGGAGGCAAAGCCAAAGAACTCACCCTTGGTGGGCTCATCGACGACAACCTCCTGTTGATCCTCGTCGACGGTAGTGACACGGACTCTGCCGGAGATCATCACGTAGGCCTGCCCGCCCAAGTCCCCTTTTTTGTAGATGCGCTCGCGCGGCGCGAAATTCTTAACTTCGACCTGTGCGGCCAGGACTGCGGTCTCGTCGTCATCCAGCAAAGAAAACAGCGGAATACTCTTCAGCACTTCGGGTTGGCAAGCCATCGCTTTCTCCTTAATGACGCAAATCTAGAAATCGGCGAATCGGTCCTGGTGCCCCTACGGCACACGATTCAGACTGTGCTCGGAAGTGCGCAGCACATTCGGGAAGTCCACGGAAAAACCGATCTGGCCGCCGATCCGGGGGCTGGCGGCGTACTTCCCCCCGATCAATCCGAAGGCAAACATCATGCCGGGACGTGGCGTAAACTGCCCGCCAATCATGCCCTGCAGCTGGCCTCGACCCAGCTGATTGTTGTCCGCGACGCCGCCATAGACTTCTCCGCCCAGCGTTAGCCGAGAGTTGAGGTCGTGAAGGATTGAAAGCCCTCCGGTGAGGACGTGGCCATGCGTCGTCTGAATCCCAATGACGCCCGTGCTGGTGTTGCCGGCGAATAACACGCCGAGGTTCGCGTTGATCCTGGTTTTCTCGGAGAGCGGTTTCTGCATGATGAGGTTGAGCCAGTAGTCTGTCAGGCCAGAGCCGAGCTGCTGGTGCTTGTCCCCGGTCGGGTACTCAATATAGAAGCTAACTCCGAACGCGGGAATGCGAGAGTCCGCCGAAGCCTTATGAAAGTTCCACTTGATGCCGAGGTCCGTATCGCCGAATCCCGCGGAAGATTGCGTTCCGTTTGCGCGGTAGATGCCCAGATAAGGCGCATCCAGGTCGAGTTCCAGATTGTGCGGCAAGCCATAATTGATCTTGAAATTCGCGGTATTCTGGCGGAGATTTGGATATTGCGCGGACTGCAGCGCATCGATTTCATTGAAGAATTCCACGTGCAACTTGTGCGGCTCGGTAACCGCCGGATCATCGGTGTAGAAGGGCAACTGACCAAACAGTAGCCCCGATTTGAGGAGCACCAAAAGCATCAGAACGGCCACCCTAGAAGAAAGGAGCATGTCAGAAATTCTTACCATAGACGGACACGCGATGATCGCGGAATGTAGGTCTCCCGGAAAGTTTTTACATTAACATTTATTCAAACAACAAAACCGTTTCATGCCGCGGACGTTGGCCGCAGCTCCTTGGGAGAATGGGCCTGTCGTTGGCGAATTACTAAAATCACGCGCCAATTGGCGTTTGGCATAAGCCCCGACAATGCTTCTGCCATCGATAACAACTGAGACTTGCCAGTGACCGATCGGTGTGTCTTCTCCCGTTACTGGCGGGTGCCCTTTGCGTCCGGCGTGCGTTCGATGCTCATTATAATAATGTTGGAAATCGAGTAGCTTCCCCTCCAGGTCGGCCGTGGTCCAGAATAATGGGCGGTCCAGGCATTCTCGGCGTAACGTCCCGATTAGCCGCTCTACAAACGGATGGGATAAAGGCACCGTCTTGACTCTCGGAAATTCACCCGTTTGGGCTTAACTTCCGGTTTGCCCGTCATCCGCCCGGAATCGTCACAGGGCGTGTTTTGGTGCTATTGCGGACAGGTCATCGCAAAGAGCTTCACTTCTCGCGGATGATCTTTCTTGCCAGAAATTCCTTTGCAGTGGCGACTTCAGGACGATCTAGGTCAGCATCCTTCCACACAGTTAGAAATTCACGATAGCGTTCCGTAGCCGTTGCGTTGTCACCTATGGCTTGGGCGGCGCGCGCAAGCCCAAAGACGGCCTTTGGACGACTTGGCGTTCGCTGTAAGGTTTTCTGAAAATAGCGCGCTGCTTCCGCAGGTCGATTGAAGTCGAGTAAGAGATTGCCGGCGAGTTCGGTTGCGGGAATGACGGGATACGGCGGCTGAGACAGGTCATCAATCGAGTCCTCGATTGCGACCGCTTCTTTCAACTTCGCGAGGGCGCCATCGGCGTCGCCCGCAGCCTCGGCAGCAAACGCCTCCGCCTCTTTGGCCTGCAGTGTGATGATCAACTTCGCGAAAGGATGCTGGCCCGACTCTTGCGACAGGCTGACGAGCTTCGCAGCAGCGGCTCTGGCTGTTCCCACGTCTTTTCGAACTTCGGCCGCTTTTGCCTGCCATTGAAGTGTCACCGCAACGAAATCTCGTGACGAAACCAGAACCGGGATTTTGGCTGCTTCCTCCCAGCGGCCGGCCTCCACCACCAGACGCGTCAGCATGTCAAAGTATCCGTAGACCACTCGGTCAGGCACTGCGTATATGGTGCGGCCGCGGACATGTCGTGATTGCAATTCAGGGGTGTCGGCGGCTGTCCCTTTGTCGGGCAGGGCCCGGTATTGAGCTGCGGCGATATCTAGCGTGTGCTGGGCGTCGCGAAAGCGGCCCAGTTGGATGTAAGCGTATTCGAGGTAATTCAAATTGTGATAGTCCCGATAAGCACCAGACTCGCCCGCTCGCTTTACATCCGCCTCGGATATTTCCCATCCCTTCAAATTTGTCGCGGCGGACTCATCCCAATAACCGAGCCGGGTGAATATGTGCGACGGCATATGCAGAGCGTGGGGCACAGCGGCTGCGGCTTGAGCGTAGGCGCGTGCCGCTTTCAAGCCTTGTTGTGCGTGTAAAGGGTCGTCGTACGCATGGATTAAGTAATGGAGCGCGCCAGGATGGTCCGGATGGCGTGCGTATACCGCCTCGAAGAGTTTTGCAGCTTTCTCTTGTTGCTCAAAACCGTAGGAACCTTCTGGAATCGCACCGAGGATCGACAATCCGTAAAACAGAGCAGTTTCGTCGTCTGGATATTCGGCGTACGCAGCCGCCATGGCGTGACGATAATTCTGGTCGCGGGCTGATTTGCTTCCCGCACCGGCATCTTTATAGAGAGCGGCCACTGCTGCAAGATAGAGTTTCTCGCGTGCAGAAGCTTCGGACGCTGACAACCCTCTCTGCACGAGCGTCCATGCCACAGTTTCGTCGGCTTGCGATGGAGGGTCCCAGAAGGGATGGTTATAGGTCATGGCTGCGCCCCAGTACGCCATTGCGCATCCAGAATCATTCTTCAGGACCGCATTGAATCGCTCCAGCGCGCGCACGTACCAAAAGTTGTGCAACAAAGCGAGCGCCCTGTCGAATTCCGCGGCGACGGACGGAGCGCAAGAAATATCCATGTGAACCCGTCCCAATCCCTCATCTGACCCTGACGATGGATACGGGTATTGTTCGTTCTGCGCAAGGATGGCGACTGCCAACGCGCTGGTGGCGAGCA
>DATEGP010000130.1:0-15319 GCA_035280045.1 Candidatus Acidiferrum sp. | reverse complement strand
ACTTGGTGCGGATCACTTTGATCGGATCGACGTCAACCGAGTGCGCCGCTCCTTGGTCAGGCGGCTGGAACGTCTGGGGCACCGAGTCACCTTAGAGCCCCTCGCTCAGACCGCCTGAGGGAGATTTTCATAGGAGTAGCTGCTCAGCGACGCCTCAGTCGATGCAGAAGCGGAGGCGCTCGATGGAGCGGGCGCGGAGGCGGCCGGCGGCGTTGCGCGGGCCGTCGTCATCGGTCTCCACCAGGACGCAATTCATCTGCACGTCGCCGGAAGCCACTTCAAACCTGGCGGGCAGCCCATTTAAAAACTTGCGAATAATTCCCTCGCGGTCCATCCCGATCACGCCGCCGTGCGGCCCAGTCATGCCCACGTCCGTGATATACGCCGTGCCTTGGGGCAGCACGTGTTCGTCGGCGGTGGCAACGTGCGTGTGCGTGCCCACCATCACGGTCACGCGGCCGTCGAGGTACCAGCCCATCGCCACTTTTTCGCTGGTGGTTTCCGCGTGCATGTCCACCAGCACAAACGCCACGTCCTCCGGAATCTTCGCGAGTTCGCTGTCCGCTTTGCGAAACGGATCATCAATCTGCGTCATGAACACGCGCCCTTGCAGATTCAGCACCGCGTACTTCACGCCATTCTTCGCCGTGCCTACGTACAAGCCGCTGCCCGGATTGCCTTCGGGAAAATTCGCCGGCCGCAGCAGCCGCGGCTCGTGCGGCAGATACTCCAAAACCTCCTTGCGGTCCCAGCTATGATTCCCGCCGGTGAGCACATCGATTCCGTCTTTCAACAAATCTTCCGCCAGCCTCGGCGTGATGCCGAACCCCGACGCGGAGTTTTCGCCGTTGGCGATCACCAGGTCAATCTGGCGTTGTGACACCACATCGGCCAGCCGGTCGCGCACGACCAGGCGTCCCGGCGCCCCCACAATGTCTCCCACAAAAAGTACGCGCATCTTTTGGTGATCTAAGGACCGATCCAAGGTCCAGGCGCTTCTAAGAAGTTTGCGGTTTGCCGTTTACCGTTCGCCGTCAGAAGGAAAACGCGACTCCTTTCTGTTTACGGTGAACCCCGAACTGCAAACAGCAAATGCTTCGTGACCTTCCAGGTTTGCCGTAACCGCATACGGTTCGCCGTTGAGAAGAGGAAGCACGGAAATTGCTTGATCCGTCTTTGCTGTTCTGACGGCAAACGGCGAACTGCGAACGGCAAACGTCGCTTCATTCTCAGCAGGTCGCATGAAACAAGAACGGAGCGGACTGCTTGGCCGTGGGGAGCTAGGCCGTGAACCTCTGAAATAGGTGGGCGCCACGAGACAACCGTTAGGCTTTCCTGCCCCGCTCGCCCGCCGCTCTCGAAGAAGTTTGCCGTTGGCCGTTTGCCGTCCGCCGTAGAGAAGAGGAAGCACGGGAAGTGCTTTATCCATCTTTTTTACGGCAAACGGTAAACTCCTATCGGAGAACGCTTCACAATTCCAAAGCGCTCCGTCGCCAGTCTTCCGCTCCCGCGCAAGAACAACGTGAATTCTTTTCTTCTGACGGCAAACGGCGAACTGCGAACGGCAAACGTTTCCGAGCCGGCGCGCCAGCGGGACAGGCCGTGCACACAGGCTGTCTATCCGCAGCACCCCAGAGATTCGTTACGGTTCAAACGGCTTTCGCGCCCTCACCTGCGTCGAAGTACCGCTCCGCGCCCAATTGTAGCAGGGTTGCTTCCCGCAAAGGGAAGCGCCTCCGGCCGCGTTGCTTCCTTTCCCCTTTGTCTTCTGCTTTCTGCTTCCCGGTCTCTGCCACATTGTGGTACTACTTGTTGCCGGTTGAGCATGGCCAAGAAAATCAAAGTCAACATTTTCGCTGATCTGAAGGAAGCCCTTCAGGATGTTAACGACTACCGTGCGGGGAAGCCGGTCAACCTGCGCGTCACGCGCATTCCGGCGCGGCCGAAGCCGCTTTCTCCGAAAGACGTCCGCCACATCCGCCGCTCGTTGAAGGCCAGCCAGGCGCTTTTCGCTACCTACTTGAACGTCAGCGCCAACGCCGTGCGCAGTTGGGAGCAAGGCACGCGCCGTCCCCGCCAGGCCGCCCTCAAGCTCCTCACGATTGTCAAAAAGAACCCCAAAGCCCTCCTCGTAGCCTGAGTTTCGGAGCCCTCCCCCGCCTTTTCCTTTTCGCCGACGGGGGCCCCATACACCCCCCCGGTACTGTTGCAAGGTTATCAAAACAAAGAGGTTGCAAATTGCTACGGTTGTAAGTCGTTGAAAACAAACGGATGGCGGAGGGGGTGACTTCGAGGTGAGCCGCGCGTTCCAGAATGGGAAGAAAAGGGGTACACCCCGGCAGTTTTGTGAAGAGTGTGAAAACAAAAGGGTTAGAGCATACGGAACTTTGTAGAATATACGGAAGATTGTAGAAGATGAGATCCTTCGACTCGCGGTGCTCGCTCAGGACGACTATCCTCATCGGATAGCCGCTTGGAAGAATATACGGAACTTTGTAGGCTGCGGATTTTCGCGCGTTCTCGCGGATGAGACGCGCAGACAGACTTCCAGCTTTTGGCGGATTTGAGAGAACCGAGCGACACATTGGCGTAAGCGCGGTAGGGCTACAGATGAAGCCGTGTCCGAATCGCAGAACCCTATTATACTACCTGCTTACTATTTGTCAAGCGATAAATAAGTCGTTTGGACGGTGGAGGTTAGAAAGGAAGAAAATTGGCCTGCAGGGGCGCGGCGCTGGGGAACTCCTAACTCCTGTGGATACTTAAAGTTGGAGGAGAGATCCCTTCGAGGGCTCAGGGCAAGCTCTTCGGCTCGCAGACTCGCTCAGGACGCCTATCGTTGTCGGATAGTCGATTTTCCGCCGGATCGCTCGTTTTGCAGAAGTTTGTAAGTCGTTTGTATTGTGTGGGGTGGAAGCCCGAGAAAAGTCAAAACCCGCACACGCAAAACCGGCGTATGCGGCACTCGGCTTGGCTATTCCAGGACGGGGTCTTTAAGAAGGCTCACTGGTTTTTCGCTGTAAACTGTGATCTCTAGTGGATGCTGGGGATTGAATCCAGTTCCGATAGAAATGAGTGCGTGCGTTCCGAGCCGATAAGGCCCTCCTCCCATCACTCCGGCGGCGCCCCTAACCGAAAAGCTTATGCTCATGATTGGGTTGTCAAACTCGAGAGCTACGCCTGTTGGGGCGGAAACAGGAACGTTCGGAACAACCGTCACCACTGTTTTGAGGAGCCCCTCCTTGTCGGAAGTCACGGACTCGACTGAGGCGGTCATTTGGAGCGATGGGGCAGCAATGTTGTTAACAATGGCTGTTCCCTGGTTGTTCCCTCCTATGTTAATCCCACCCGGCGCGTATTGAGCCGGAGCCCTGCTGACATGGGCCGTTACGTTGTCTATCGGCTCGTGATGCTGGGCCTTTACGTTTATTTTTTTCTTCTTGTCGGTGTCGGGCTGGTCATAGGTGACGCTGTTTCCGTCGCCGCTGATTGCGGGGCTTTGGGGACCTGAGGTTACGGCGTTTCCGGTGTTGTGCGGTTGAACTACTGCAGTCTTCTGTTTGATGAAATTATCGTATGTCCACGTAGCCAAAGCCGAAATGGTAAGACCCAGGGATACAGCGGATATAACGAACGATAAGGTTTTATTTTTTGCCCATGCTTGTAGCTTATGCTTGAACGTTTTTGCGTGCCACATGCAAGGCCCGCTTCCGGGCTTTACCTTGCTCTGACATGGTTTCCCGTCAGCTCTCTTTTCGCCGCAAATAGACGGCGACGCATCGGCTGGAATACTTGGCACTTTGGCCCTCCTCTCGAAGAAAGCGCGTGCGCCAGCTCGTGAGAAAAACCACAAAGGGTGTGGCACGCTTCTTCCATCACGCGGTTTTAACGCAGCGACATGCTCCACATTTGTGCAGTCAGCCGATCCAATTTTGAGAGAAGGAGGTAACCCACCGCTCTACCTTCTGCCCTTTATCTTAGTTTGGCCCGAACCTTTCCTTGTATTTCCTGCCTCCAGCATCGAGCTGCTCGGCCAGCGCTCTTACTCCGATTGGGTTGACCGGGTCTTTAGCAAGATCAGCAACCTGTTCATCCACAACTTGCTTCTCGGTCAAGATTTTGACCATTGTAATAACCCGTGCCGCAAACTGCTTCTTATACTGGTCCATGACAGCCGAGTGCCAAGCGTTTGCTCGAACAACGAAGGCAACCACGCCTTCCTCGGGTTTCGGTTGTGGTTCAGCTTGACTGCCCAAGAATTCAGAGATTTCGCCAGCCAAGAGTCTTGCAGCAAATCCCCAGTTCCCATCAGCGGCGCCTACCAGTCCCTCAGGAGGGCTGGGAGGTCGGATCATAGTTGGCAATCCTGGTGGAGGAGTCGTATTTTTAATATATTGGTTAATGAGCTTCTCGATTTCGTCCAGTTTCCCCATAACCAAATCGGGATCGATTTGGTTTGCCAGAACCTTATTGAGTATCGAAGTCATCCTCTTGGCCTGCTCTTCGCTAATGCCCTGACAACGGATGCTCACCTGGTTGTTATTTCCGGAAACTGCGGGGCTGCATGTCCCCTTTGTTTCAGCATTTCCGGACTGGCCCTGTCCCATGCAAGGCACGGCAATTGAGGCGAGCAGGGCGAAGGGAAGAAACAGTTTCTGCATACCAAAGCCTTTCTTCATTTCTTGTGAGTGACCTTTTTCTCGGAGGGGGCTTGCCCGTAAGTGACTTGATTCGCGTCGCCGGTGATGGCCGAGCTCTGAGAGCCGGTTGTTGACGCCGTACCAGAAGCGGGCAAAGCTGGAGTTTTTGATGGAACGGAAATGGCAATAGGGTTCATGGGGTTTCCTTTTTACTATTTTATCCTATCGTTTGCCGTGCGAGAACTGGTCTTGTCTCTTATGGCCATCAGAGTTGGCAAAGACGAAGCATCGGAGTGAGGCAAACGCGGCTTCACGTGGGTCCCTTATGCAAGAGAAACACGAGATGCCACCCTGAAATGGATGGCACGACATTTACGCCCTCACCCGAAAAGAGAGGGCGCAGCAGTGCTGCGCCACTACAAGAGGAAAAAACACGGGTCTGAAGACCCGCCACTACAAAATCACACAGGCAAGAGTGCCTGTGCTACCGGATGCGGCGGTGGTGGTCGATGACGCGGCAGACGCGGCGAAGATGGCGGCGCCACTTTCTGGCGTCCACCCCTGCAACGGCGCAAAACTCGAAGAACATGTTGCTTTCGAGCAAGAACCGGCGGGCGCTTCAATCAGAGGCACCTTCGGCGGGACACCGGGAGTCACGGGTTTTGGATCTTCCAGGTGGCCATTTTTTCGAAGGCCCTTTTGTTTCGTTCGAGGATTTCCTTGCATTCGGAGTGAGGCAGCCTGGGCTTCACGTGATAATCCCTCATCAAGAGATAAACGAAATCTTCGAGGCAGACCCGAGAAGTCGGGAAGTGAATCCTGGAGAATTGTACGAGATGCAAATGGGGATAATGGACGCCGGGTTCCTGTGGGTGCCAGTGGTAGGCGAGGACTTCGGTTTGCTCTCCGGGACCAAGCAGCAAGCGATAGCTATACTCCTGCGTGGTGGCCTTAAATTGGCCTTTGAGATCGGGATGGGGAATTACGCGGAAGACCTGCGTGAAGGAGACCAGGTATTGCGTGCCGTCGGTGGTTTTAACCGGCGCGTAGGGATCATAAAAAACTTTGTAGAGCTTCGGTGATTGCTGAT
This sequence comes from Candidatus Acidiferrum sp., assembly GCA_035280045.1. Classification (GTDB taxonomy): domain Bacteria; phylum Acidobacteriota; class Terriglobia; order Acidiferrales; family UBA7541; genus Acidiferrum. The sequence goes on along the minus strand of DATEGP010000130.1, from coordinate 9,589 downwards.
AGGCGCTGAGATAGTGGCCGGTGATGCAGGAAAGGGTTTCTCTCAGAAAGTGGACGAAATTATCGGCGGCCTCTTTTGGCGTTTTTCCGGCCACGTTTACGCCTCGGGAGAGGTGCGAGAATCGCTAGTTCCACAGCCCCTGGGCAAGTGTCGGCATCGAGTTTACGATAAAGGCCCTTATTCCATCGAGAAATAAATTGTTTGGAGGAGATGCCGAGCGCACGCCTGGCGCGCGAATCGACGATGGCGTCGAATTCGTCCTTAGTGACCCACTTGACTCCGGCGGGCTTTCTTTTGGGCATGATGTTCCTCCCTGAGGCGAAGGGAGATTTCGGTGTCCAACGGTGTCCAGTTACATTGTACGTCAAGCATAATTGAAGGGAAAGCGGGGATTTTCGGGATTTTTCCGCAATCGTAAGGGCGCCGGCTGGAAGCCAGCGCTAAAAAAAGCAGATCCCTCACCGCCGTTCGCAAACGGCGCGACCGGGTTCGGGATGACGGCAAGCAGGAGGGGCTGAAGCCCGGCCTCTACAAGAGAAAGGCGAAGATGCCGCCCTGAAGAGGCGGCGCTACATTGAAACCTGAAGAGAGATTCATCGCGCAAAAGACCGCGCGATGCCGAAGAGTACCTCACATCCGCAGGCCGACGCGTTCGTAGACGAACGCGGAGGAAAGAAGTCGGCCTGCTGCGTTCGGTCCCGCAAAAGCGCCCGGGATGCAAACAACGCAAATGACGGTGGGGTGGAGTGGCGAATTCAGAGTTTTGAGGTGAGGTTGTCCCGGTGTTGGTGTTCAGGGCGAAAAGCGCGGGTCTGGCTTCGGCAAGAAGCCTCAGCCTTAAGAAGACCCGCACCATAAGAGAACCGCACGGGTCTAAAGACCCGCCACTGCAGAAGAGCACGATCGTGCCCCTACTAAGCCTGCCTAATAGAGGTAGAATTGTGCTCCGCCCAAGGAGGACGCCCAATGCGTATCGCTCGCCTCTTCAAAGCTGCAACCCTGCTGTTCGGCTCTACCCTTCTACTGGGTGCTTCTCGCGTGTCGGCGGCGCCTCCGGACCAACTGGGGAAGGTGAATTTTCCTACCCTGTGTTCGAGCGAGGTGCAGCCGACGATTGAAAAGGGGGTGGCGCTGCTGCATTCGTTTCAGTACAAGGAGTCGGAGCAGACGTTTGCGGAGGCGGCGACGCGCGAGCCGAAATGCGCTATGGCGCATTGGGGCAAGGCGATGGCGCTGTACCACCAGCTTTGGGATTTTCCGCAGGACGAGACTTTGAAGGAAGGCCGCAAAGAGATCGAAAAGGCGGAGAAGCTCGCGCCTGGCGTCAGTCCGCGCGAGAAGGGATTTATTGCTGCGGCGGCGGCGTTCTTCCAGAAAAAGAAGATGTCGCATATTGACCGCATCAAGGCGTATTCGTCGGCGATGGGGGAATTTTATTTTGTGAATCCGGGAGACAGCGAGATCGGCTCGTTCTACGCGCTTTCGCTCGTCTCGCTGGCCGAGGAAGACAACGAGAATACGCTGAAGCTTCGGACCGAAGCCATTGCGATTCTCGATCCGCTGCTGGAACAGTTTCCGGATCATCCCGGCATTGCGCATTACCTGATTCACGCGGCGGACCGGCCGGAACTGGCCTCGCACGGACTGGAAGCGGCGCGCCGCTACGCCAAGATTGCGCCCGATTCTTCGCACGCGATACACATGCCGTCGCACATTTTTGTGCGGCTGGGCATGTGGCAGGACTCCATCAACTCGAACATTGCGGCGAACGCTTCCGGAGCGCACGCCGCGGAAATGCACACGGCGGAATCACATTATCAAACGCATGCGATGGACTTTCTGAGCTATTCGTATCTGCAAAGCGGCCAGGAAGCCAAAGCGCGCGAAGTGATCGAGCACACCGGGCACGTTGTCGGAGCCACCGATGAGATGAAGGCGCGCGACCACGACTACCTATCCGCGCGCACCGCTCTCGAGCTGCATCGCTGGAAAGAAGCTGCGGAGCTGCCCGTCCCCGCGGACCGGAAGAATTGGGACGATACGACGTTCTGGGCGCGAGCGATTGGCGCCGCACGCAGTGGAGATGTGACGGCTGCGGAGTCGGCCGTAAAGCAGCTTGCTGAGATTGTGGCCGATGACCAAAAACGGGCCTACAAGCAGGGCTACAAAATGACTGGCGAGCGTTCGGATCTCGCGGAAGCGGAAGCATGGCTGGCTTTCGCCCAAGGCAAATCCGACGAAGCGCTTACCAAGTTGCGCGAAGCCGCGGACCGCGAGGACAAAAATGGTGGCGAATCCGTGGGCGTTCCCGCGCGCGAAATGCTCGCAGACATGCTGCTCGAATCGAAGCGCCCCGTCGACGCGCTCACGGAGTACAAAGCTTCGCTGAAGGTTTCGCCGAACCGGTTTGACAGCCTTTTGGGGGCAGCGCGCTCTGCGCAAGCATCGGGCGACGCCAGCGCCGCGCAAACGTTTTATGCGCAGCTCACTTCGGTCTGCGCGCCTGCGGCCGATCGGCCGGAATTGGCGGAAGCCAAGACTTATCGCGCGCAAAAATGAGCAACGTCATGTTGCTCTGGAGGAACGATGGGGGAAAAAGCAGATCCCTCACCCCGCGAGGAACGCGGGGATTCGTGATGACAGGGGGGCGAAGAGCAGATCCCTCACCGCGGTTCGCGATAGGCTCGACGCCCGCTTGCCGCGGGCAGGCGCGCGACCGGGTTCGGGATGACAGCAAAAGAGAGTGTGGCGCACCTACGGCGCTCACCCGATTTCTTTTCCTTACCCAGCCCTGACGGGCTGGGCTAAGGGCGTGCCACGCCTCCGGCGTTCATGCGCAGAGAAAAGCAGATCCTTCACCCCGCGAGGAACGCAGGGATTCGGATGACAGTTTTAAGGTTAGTGGCCCCATCGGGCAGTGGCTGGCCAAATCATGGGAACGATATTCCGGCTGCTGCCCGGAATCTTCGATATCGTGCCCGGCGGCCCGCCTCAGAAGGCGGCCGCTACAAGAGAAGAAGGGCTGGGCGAGGCCGCCGCTACTAAGGGAGTCGCAGGGTTGCCTTTGAGGGGATACAAGCCGACAGGCAGCTTGACGCTGCAACCAAACGGGCATAAGCTTCGTCTTATTAAGCACATGCGTAGCAAGGCATATCGTGTCCGTGTAGTGGCGTTGCTCCTGGGGATTATTTTCCTTGGGGCGCAATTCCATTTCTGCACGGACTTGTCTGCTTCCGCTTCGCCTTCGGCGACGCATTTCTGCCCGGTCTGCTCGGCGGTAGGCTCGGCGGTCACGACACAGTCGCCGACCGTTGCGCTGATTCCCGCTACGAACCGGCTGGAAGTGGTTTCGCTAGTGCTTGCCGTTTCCTCCGCATTTCCGCGCGCAACTTCTCCGCGCGCGCCTCCTGCGCTTTAGCCAGCCCGTTTATCCCTGGTTGATTCCCTTTTCCGGTTGCTAATTGTCCCGCTTGCTTTTTGCGGGACGCGCGAGGAGTACCACTTGAGATTAGCGTTTGTATTAGGCCCTTTGCTTTTGGCCGCGCCGGCTTTGGTTCTGGCGCAACAGAACCCGCCCGGGCAGCAGAATCCGCCTGCGCCGACGAAGGAAAACACACAGGCTGCGGCCCCGGCGATGCCGCCGAGGCCGGCTCCGGGGGCGCCACCATCGGCGCGCATTTCGATTGACGAGGCACTGCGGCTCGCGGTTCAGCACAATCACGCTCTGCTGGCGGCGCGCACCACAATTCTGCAGAACCAGGCACTCGAGACCACGGCGAATCTTCGGCCGAACCCCACGCTTTCCTGGGATGCGCAGTTCCTTCCGATTTTTGAGCCGAGCAAGTTCAGCTCGGATTACTTAGATAGCCAGGCGCAATTCGATCTGGGTTTCGGCTACACGTTCGAAATCGGCGGGAAGAGACAGCACCGCTTTCGGGCCGCGCGCGACGTGACCGAAGCCACGCGCTCCACGGTGGCGGACAACGAGCGCCAGCTCACGTTCAACGTGGGGCAGCAATTTGTGGCCGCGGTTCTCGCGCAGTCCCAGGTCGATTTCACCCAGCAGGACCTCGAAAGCTTCCAGAAAACCGTGGACATCAGCGAACTGCAATACAAGGCCGGGGCCATCAGCGAGGGAGATCTGCTCAAGATCAAATTGCAAATGCTGCAATTCCAGAACGATGTTTTGAGCGCAAAGCTGGCGAAGATTCAGGCGCTTTCGGCGCTGCGGCAGCTGCTGGGATTCGAATCGGTTGCGGATGATTACGACGTGGACGGCAAGCTGGAATACGTGCAGGTGCATGCGGGTCTCGATGACTTGAAGGCGCTGGCGCTGAGGACGCGCCCCGACTTGCGAGCGGCGCAGCAAAACGTGACGGCGGCGCAGAGCGCGGAACAGCTCGCGGTAGTGGACCGCAAGCGCGACCTGACCACGACCTTCAATTATTCGCACGTGGCCTCGACCAACACCGGAGCGCTTTTCTTCACCCTCCAGCTTCCGTTTTTCGACCGCAACCAGGGCGAAATCGCACGCACTCGCCACGTCATTACGCAGAACCAACAACTGGCATCCGAGACAGGGCAACAGGTTCTTACGGATGTCGTAAACGCGTATCAAGGGCTGCGCACCAGCGAGCAAATTGTCCAGCTTTATGAGGGCGGCTACGTGGACCAGGCCACGAAGTCGCGCGACATCAGCGAGTACGCCTACAAGCGCGGCGCCGCCAGCCTGCTGGATTTTCTCGACGCCGAGCGGACGTACCGATCCAATCAACTTGCCTATCGCCAGGCGCTGGCGACTTACATGACCGCGCTCGAACAGATGCGCCAGGCCACGGGCACGAGGAATTTGCCATGAGAAAACTAAAGATACCGATTTTGTTGGCGGCAGGCTTTGCCGTCGCATTCTCGTTTGCCGGATGCAGCTCCGGCCCCGGGGCAGCCGAGTCGAAAATGACTTCGTATTCCGCGTCGGAAACCAAGTCGGACACGGCATCGCTCTTTACCGTGCCGCAGGACCAGATGGCGCACGTGCAAGTGGTGGCGGTGGAAAAAAACAAACTGCCGCGGAAGCTGCGGTTCTCGGGGAACGTCACCTATAACTCGTTCAAGACTACGCCGGTGTTCAGTCCCATCGGCGGGCCTGTGCATGAAATCCTGGTGGCTCCCGGCCAAACGGTCACCGCGGGCCAGGCTTTGCTTACAGTGAACAGTCCGGATTATTCGGCAGCGCGGTCGGCGTATTTGAAGGCGCGCGACGCTTCCTTTCTGGCGGACAAGATTTATACGCGCTCGCAGGACCTTTACGCGCACGGGGCCCTCGCGGAGGCCGATCTACAGCAGGCGGAGACGAGCCGAAATCAGGCGCAAGCCGACTTGCAAGCGAGCGCGGACATGCTTCACGCGCTGGGCATAAAAGATCCTGAGGCGATGATCAAGAATCCGCTGAAGACGACACTGCAGATTCCTCTGCCGGCTCCGGTGAGCGGCGAAGTGGTGGAGCGGCTGGTGGGTCCGGGGCAATTGCTGCAGGCGGGTGCGACGCAAGTTTTCACGATTTCGGACATGAGCACGGTGTGGGTGCTCGTAAATATTTATCAAAGTGATGTGGCGTACGTGCATGTGGGCGATTCCGTGGACATAACTACGGACACGTATCCGCAGATATTCCACGGAAAAATTTCCTACGTCGCGCCGGCGCTCGATCCCAATACTCGGACGCTGCAAGCGCGGATCGTGACCAGCAATCCGAGAAAGATCCTGAAGAAGGACATGTACGTGACGGCGGTGCTGCAGGCGGGGACGATTCAAGATGCGATCACCGTTCCTGACGCAGCGGTTCTGCGCGACACGGAAAACATGCCGTTTGTGTACGTACAGTCTGGCGCGAATCAGTTCGCGCGGCGCCTGGTGAAAGTCGCCGAAAGCCAGGACGGGCGAACGCAAGTCACCGATGGCCTGAAAGAGGGCGAGCACGTCGTGGGAGACGGCAGCCTGTTCCTGCAATTCAAAAATTCCCTGCAGCACTAGACGGAGACGAGCCGAGAGATCCCACGATGATCCATCGCATAGTCCAATTCTCGCTGCAACAGCGCTTCCTGGTCTTGATGGTCACCGTGCTGATCATTTTTGCGGGCGCCATTTCGTTTCAGCGCATGCCGGTAGATGCCTATCCGGACCTATCGCCTCCCATGGTGGAGCTGATTACGCAGTGGCCGGGGCACGCGGCGGAAGAGGTCGAGCGACTGACGACGCTGCCGCTGGAACTGGCGATGAACGGAACGCCGCGGCTCGCGGTCATGCGGTCGATTTCGCTGTATGGGCTTTCGGATGTGCGACTGACTTTTGACGAAGACGTGGATCCGTATTTCGCCCGCCAAGTGGTGTTCGAACGTTTGAGCGACGCGCAGCTTCCGACGGGCGTCACTCCCAGTATGGCTCCGCTGTTCAGCCCCAGCGGGCTTGTCTACCGATATGTCATCGAGAGTCCCGACCGGACTCCGATGGAGTTGCACACGTACGAGGACTGGATCATCGAGCGGGCGTACCGGAGCGTGCCCGGCGTGGCGGACGATTCCGGGTTCGGCGGGCCGACGATGCAGTATCACGTGCTGCTCGACCCGGTAAAGCTTTACAACTATCACTTGCCAGTGGTTCAAGTGTTGAACGCGCTGACCGCAAACAACGCCAACACGGGAGGCGGCTTTTACACGCAAGGCGGCCAATTTTATTACGTGCGCGGGCTGGGTTTGGTTAAAAACACGGACGACATTGGCGAAATTGTCGTCGGCAGTTCAAACGGCGTGCCCATTCGCGTAAAGGACATAGGCCACGTTGAGATCGGGAACGCTCCGCGGCTCGGCATTTTCGGGTTTCAAGACAAGCAAAAAAACAATGACGACGCCGTGGAAGGCGTGATCCTGATGCGGCGCGGCGAGCAAACGCAAAATGTGCTTGCCGGCGTACAAAGGAAAACCGAAGAACTGAATCGCCGCGTTCTTCCTCCTGACGTAAAGGTTCGTCCTTATTACGATCGAGCCGATCTGGTGCGCGTGACCACGGACACGGTGGAGGGCAATCTTCTTCGTGGAATGGCGCTGGTCTTCCTGGTCCTGATTTTTTTCCTGGTGAGCGTGCGCGCGGCTATCATTACGGCGCTCACGATTCCTTTGGCGCTTCTTTTCGCCTTCATTTTTCTCCACTTGACGGGCGAGGCGGCCAATCTGCTCTCCATCGGAGCCATCGACTTCGGGATCATCATTGACGGCACTATCGTGATGGTCGAAAACATTTACCGCGAGCTCGGCCTGCGCCGGGGACAAGAATACGACCTTCATGAAGTGATACTGGCGGCGGCGCGCGACGTGGACCGGCCGATTTTCTATTCAGTGGCGGTCATCATCGCGGGCTACCTTCCGATTTACGCGCTCAGCGGCCCGGCCGGAAAGCTCTTTCATCCGATGGCCGACACCATGGGCTTCGCGCTTCTGGGCGCGCTAGTATTCACGCTGACTTTTGTGCCGGTGCTCGCGTCTTACTGGTTCAAGAGCGGAGTTGAGGAAAAACACAACCCCGTCTTCGAGTGGATCCGCAATCAATATTCCGGCCGGCTGGCGTGGTGCCTCGATCATCCCAAGACGACGCTGCTTGCCGGTGTGCTTATTTTCAGTTCCACCCTTCTTTTAGTTCCTCTAATCGGGGGCGAATTTCTTCCGCACCTCGACGAAGGCGCGCTGTGGGTTCGCGCCACGCTCCCGTACACTATCGGACTGGAAGACGCCGCGAAGTTCGCGCCCAAAGTGCGCGACGTTCTGAATCAGTACCCCATGGTGACGGTCGTCGGCTCCGAACTGGGCCGACCCGACGACGGCACGGACCCGACCGGGTTTTTCAACTGTGAGTTTTATGTAGGTCTGAAGCCCTACGACGACAAGACCTGGAAACAAAGTGCGATTCACTCCAAGGAAGAACTCATCGAGGACGTGCAGAAGAAACTGGAAAGCTATCCCGGCGTGATCTTCAATTACACACAGCCGGCCGAAGATGCCGTGGACGAAGCCCTCACCGGGCTCAAGAGCGCGCTGGCGGTAAAGATCTTCGGTCCCGATCTCGAGGTTCTGGAGAAAAAGGCCATCGAGATCCGCAACGTGCTGGACAAGACTCCCGGGTTCACCGAGCTTACCGTGGTGCGGGAACTCGGCCAGCCCAGCTTGGTCATTGACGCAGACCGCACCAGAATCGCGCGCTATGGAATCAACGTCGCGGACGTCGAGGCGGTGGTCCAGGCGGCGGTGGGCGGCCAGTCTGCCACGCAGGTGATTCAGGGAGAAAAACTATTTGACCTTGTAGTGCGCATGGAGCCGCAATTCCGCTCGAGCGCCCGCGCGATTGGCGACCTTCTCGTTCCAGCGCCCGGCGGGCAGCAGATTCCCCTCGCCGAGCTTGCGACGATCAAGGAAACTTCCGGCGCCTCTTTCATCTATCGCGAAAACAATTCGCGGTACATTGGCATTCAATTCTCGATTGAAGGGCGTAATCTGGCGGGCACCGTCGAAGCCGGCCAAGCGGCGGTCGCCAAAGCTGTTCAACTACCGGAGGGATATCGCGTGGAATGGGGCGGCGAGTACGATGAACTCCTTGCCTCCAAAGCGCAGCTCTACGTCATCGGCCCGCTGGCAATTCTGCTGATCTTCATGATTCTTTTCGCTCTCTACGACAACTTCAAATTTCCATTTGCCATTGCGCTGGAAGTGGTTCTTACGGAACCGGTGGGCGCTTTCATCGCGCTCAAACTCACGCATACGCCTTTTAGCGTTTCGAGCGGGCTGGGTCTGCTGGCGCTTCTGGGAGTTTCCGTGGAGACCGCGGTGATCTTGATCAGCTACATCAACAAGCTGCGTCTCGAAGGCAAGTCCATCAGGGAGGCCACACACGCGGCAGCGCTTCTCCGGCTACGTCCCATCATGATGACAGCTTTGGTGGCCTGCCTTGGTCTGCTCCCCGCGGCTCTTTCCACCGGAGTGGGAAGCGATACGCAAAAACCCTTTGCCATCGTCATCGTCGCCGGACTCATTTCCCGGCTTGTCCTTGGTTTCTTCATGAGCCCAACGCTGTATCTTTTCGTCGCGCGGGAAGGCGACGTTTTGCAGGTGTAGGCGGTAGTCCGTCTATAGAACCATTTCCTCAGGGGCTTTAAGCCCAGTTTTTGCCGGGCTTTGATGTCGGAGCTAAAGTTCCGACCCCAGTCACCAGTTGTCAGGGAGCCTCTAGTCTTTTCTCGGCTGGGCGGACGGCGGAAGAATGCCGTTGAGCCGCAAATAGGTGGCTTGCGCGCCGTAGTGGTCGAACCAGTCGTCGCTCAAGATGATGAGGACGGCGGCGCGGGAAAACGGGCGGTTGCCGAAGAGCATCATCTGGTCACCGAGTTTGGAGTCATCCACTTTCTCAAGCGCAGAGGCGCAAAACTCGAAGGAAGCCTTCAAGCCGGCAACCAGCTTGTCCTTGGGATCCGTGTCCGCCAGCTTTGCTTCGGGCGCCGGGGTGTCGGAGATTTTCGAGCAGAGGCCATTGTTGGATTGCGCGATGTGCA
>DATEGP010000129.1:0-60612 GCA_035280045.1 Candidatus Acidiferrum sp. | reverse complement strand
TTCGTACTTCGAGGAGCGCTGTGTCTTCGCCTGTTTGTTGCTCCGGCGGATTGGCGGGAGATGCGCTCACTGCGCGGCCTTTACCTCGTTCCAAATTTCATTGTATTTCGCGCGTCGCGGAACATCCTGCCAAAAATAGATGCGCTGCATGTAAGCGTCGGGATTGTCCAGGTGCAGGCTCTTGATTTCGTCCGCGGTGAGAAACTGCGCCGCCCCGGGGTTTGCGGGAGTGTAATGCGTCCTGTCGGTCACCAGTTTTTGTGTCTTGGCCTCAATCATGTACTCGAGAAAGGCTTGTGCAAGCTCTTTGTGGCTGCTGGCGGCGGTGATCATTAAATGATCGATCCAACCTGTAGTGTTTTCCTTCGGAATGACTTCTCCGATCGGAAAGTGTGCTTTGCGAAGGTCGTTGGTATTCAGCGGCCAGCCCATGGCCAGAACAATCTCATGATTTTCAAAAAGGTTAGTAAGCTCTCCGCCGGTGGACCAGATCTTCCGAACGTTCGGCTTCAATTCAATCAGCTTTTTCTTTACCGCCACAAGTTCTTCGTCGCTCAAGTTGTAGAGGTGTGAAGGATCCGGCTTGTCGTAACCAAGGATTTGCGCGGCCATGTACACCGTCGAGAGGTCATCCCAAACGGAAACTTTTCCTTTGTATTTGGGGTCCCAAAAAACGGTCCAGGAATCCGGCGGTTGCGCGAAAGCAGTTGTGTCGTAGAGAAGCGGATTCGGCCCCCACATGAATGGAACGCCAAAGACCTGGCCATTGGCTTTGACCAACGGCAAATCGCGCAGTTTTGAAGAGAGCTGCGAGTACGAAGGCAAATTCGAAAGGTCCAGCGGCGCGGCCAGGCCGCTGCCCGCGATGGAGGCGGCAACGTCGCTTGAAGGGGAAATCACGTCGTAGTTCGAAGCGCTGCCCCCGCGGAGCTTCGCAACCAACTCATCGCTCGAGCCCATGAAAGAGGAGTGGATTTTGCAATTGTGGCTTATCTCAAAGTCATGGACTGCGTTGTCGTCTGAATAGCCTTCCCAAACGAGAAGGCTCAAAGAATCTTCCTTTTTTCCGCAAGCGCCGCACGCGAGCCAAACCGCAAAAACTCCCAAAAGCATCGCGCGACGTTTCATCGCCCCTCCGCCTGCTTGGAATCCGCTCTACTTAGTATCCTTTTGATAGACCACGCGCCCACCAACGATGGTAGCAACCACTTTGGTCGCTCCAATCTTATGCGGATTAATGTCGAAAATGTTCTGAGAAATGATAATCAGATCGGCGAGCTTGCCCACTTCCAGCGAACCTTCGGTTTTCTCGCGTCGTCCGGCAAACGCAGCTCCCAGCGTGTAGCCTTCAACCGCTTGCGCGACCGTCAAGCGCTGTTCAGGGACGAATCCCGCCTCCGGCGTGCCCTCAGCCGTTTGCCGGGTGACCGCGGTCTGAATCCCTTCCCACGGATTCAGCGTCACCACCGGCCAATCGCTGCCGAATGCCAGACGGCCGCCTCCATCAGCGATGCTTTTCCACGCCCATGCTCGCGAAGCGCGCTCGGGGCCGATGTTTCGCGCCCAAACATCCAGCGTATCGGCATCGGGATAAGAATGCAGCGGCTGCATGCTGGCGATAACGCCAAGCTTCCCAAATCGCGGAATGTCCGCTGCGGCAGCGGTTTCAATGTGCTCGATGCGCGAGCGGCGATCCTTCAAATGGTTCTGCTCCGCCGCTTTCTCATAAGCATCCAAAGTCATTCGAATGCCGTAATCCCCTATGGCATGAGTAAAAAGCTGCAAACCACGCTTGTCGAGTTCGGCGACCGCCGCGTTGTAATTCGCAGGTTCCCAGAAAGGCTTGCCTTTCAAAGTAGGATCATCGGTGTACGGCTCAAGCATGGCCGCGGTGTGTGATTCAATCACGCCGTCTACCATGAATTTCACCGCGCCCGCGTCAATCCATTCGTCGTGAAACTTCTTGCGCGCTGCCTCAATGGCGTCGACATCCTGAGGCCGCAAGGAGGGAGGATTCAGGAAGTAGGCAATATACATGCGCAGGCTAAGGTCGCCGCGATGCCGCATTTCGTCGTACAGGTCGAGGATTTCAAAATCACCGCCCGCGCTGTGAACGCGAGTCACGCCGTGCTCGTTGGCCCACTTCATTCCCGCTCGAAGAGCGAGCAGCTTCTCTTCGCGCGTCGGTTTCGGAACGACTTTCGCGACCAGCCCCTGAGCCGCCTCTTTCAAGGCGCCCGTGGCTTCGCCTGTTTGGGCGTCGCGCACGATGACCCCGTTTGCGGGATTGGGCGTTTCGCGCGTGATGCCTGCCAGCGCTAGCGCCTTCGAATTGGCCCAGTAGGTATGTCCGTCATAACCTTCCAGAAAAACGGGCCGGCTGGGAAAAATCTCGTCGAGATATTTCTTGTGAGGCAAGGCCTCCGGGCCAAACATGGCGTAGTCCCAGCCGCGGCCCAGAATCCAATCGTCGCCGGGATGTTCCGACGCGTAATCGCGCAACCTCTTTTGGATATCCGCCGCGTCCTTCGCGCCCTGGAGATTCACTCGCCCCAAACTCAGCGAGCCATCCAGAAAATGAATGTGGCAATCCACGAAGCCGGGGAGCACGAGCTTTCCGCCGGCGTTGATGACCTTCGTGCCAATGCCGCGCATCTTCTCAATGGCTGCATCGTTACCCACGGCGACGATTTTCGCTCCGTGAATGGCAACAGCCTCTGCCCACGGCTGCTTTGGATTTTCCGTGTAAACGCGTGCGTGAATCACGATGATGTCTGCTGGTTTGACGATGAGGCCTTGCCCATTCGCGGCGCCGGAAACGCATAGAAGAATCGCAGCAACCGGAAGCATGATGCTATTCAAACGCGTATTCATCGCAGCTAGATCCCCTTCCGTGAGGTGTCTCTCAAAACGTCGGCGGCGTGTTGACCCACAGCACCCAGGTTTCCTTGCGCCCCGGATTCTTCCAGCGGTGAGGAATCGAACTTTCGAAATAAAGACTATCCCCAGGTTTCAATCGGTAATGCTCCCCCTGATTCAGCCAGACTTCAAAATCCCCGCGAAGCACGTGGAGAAACTCTTCTCCCTCGTGGGAGTAGGATTCGCCGCTGCCGCCGCCGGGCTTCACTCGAAAAAGATGCGGCTCCATTGTCGTATTGCCCCAGGCAAGCAACTCCATCCGAACGCCCGGCGTGGTCTCCAGGATTTTTCTTTCGGAAGCCCGCACCAGACGCTGATTTTCGCCCGTGGTCTCGAAGAGCGAAAGAATATTCGTGCGATAGAACTTCGCAATACGGCGAAGCGTCGCCACTGACGAGCGCATTTGCCCGCGCTCGAGCGCGCTCAGGAAACCGACGGAAACGCCGGTGGCTTTGGCGACCTGCGCGAGAGAAAGCCCGCGTTTCGTTCGTAGTCTGCGAAAACGCTGTCCCGGCGCAAGCGTACCTTCCGCTCGCGGAGACACCACTCCCTGGCGCTTGAGGACGTGAACGATGGCCGGCGGATTGAGGCCGCGCGCGCGCCGCAGAAAAATAGCGCGCTGTAGCAGCCGCACGTCGGATTCGCCATAAAGCCTGTAGCGGCTCCGCGTGCGTTGCGGAGTCACCAGCCCGAGCGTTTCCCACGCCCTCAGCGCAGAAGACGAAATTCCCACACGGCGAGCCACTTCGCTGATGCGCAGCAGCCGCGTTCCTGGGTCCACTCCTAATCCTTCTGATAAATTCTTTCCGCTTGACACAACTGCCAACTTTCTCTAAGTTTGCTGGATTATAGTAAGGTTTCCGGGGCACAGCAACCGCGAAGATGCGCTCCTCTCCAAGCTTCTTCGCGCAAGGGGTGAGTTCATGAAAGCACGGACACTCTTCTTGGGATTTCCCTCGTCATGCGGCCGCAGCATTCCATTCTTGCTCTCTCTGATTCTCTCAATTTCCCTCGCTGCGCCTCTCGCGGACGCGCAGAGCACCGGCGGCCGCATTCGCGGAACCGTCATCGACCCGACCGGCGGCGCCGTAGTCGGCGCCACAGTCACATTGATCAATGAAGCGACTCACGCCCCGCGCGAAGCGCAAACCGGCATCAACGGCGAATACGTCTTTCTTGAAGTGCCGGTGGGCACGTACGAAATTGACGCCACCAGTCAGGGCTTCAAGAAATCCACGCGCAAGGGAATCGCCCTCAACCTCAACGAAGTCGTCAGCGTGGATATCTCCTTGCAAGTGGGCGGCTCCAAGGACGTCGTAGAAGTGACTGGCGCGCCTCCTGTGATTGACACCACCTCCACGCAGCTCGGCGCCATCGTCAACGACCGCTCTTCGACGCAATTGCCTCTCAACCAGCGCGACGTCTATCAATTGCTGCAACTGCAACCCGGCGTGCAATCGCAGCTCGGAAACGATCTCTTTTATGGTTCGGACAAGGCGGGTGTCGTCACTGTGAACGGTGGCCGTGGCCGCTCCAACAATTACACGGTCAACGGCGGAGACGGAAACGACCTCTTCGCCAACTTGCCCGCCGTCGAACCGTCTCCGGACAGCATCGAAGAATTTCGCGTAATCTCCAATTCCTTTGATGCGGAATACGGCAGGAACTCGGGAGCCGTGGTCAACGTCGTAACCAAGTCCGGCACCAATGACCTGCACGGCAGCTTTTACGAATTCTTCCGCAATGACGTTTTGAACGCTCACCCATTCACTTTCACGGCTTCCCCGAAGCCGGCTTTCAAGCAGAATCAGTTTGGCGGAACTCTGGGTGGCCCCATCAAGAAGGACAAGACCTTCTTCTTCGGTTCCTATGAAGGGCGCCGCATCGTCCAGGGGGTGGTCTCGCAGCCTGTCATCGTGCCCACCGCGGCGCAGGAAAGCGGCGACTTCTCGAGCGGTGCGACGTTTACCGGTTCGCTCTTCGATCCCACCGTGGCCGGTATGCTGCAGGATCGCTGTGGGACGGGCTCGGCCCTTCCCGCGAATCAGAAGCTGTCACCCGCCGCGCAGGCGCTCGTCGGCGGCGTCGTCAGTGGCGGTCCCTCTGTTCCCTACAGCACAATTTTCACGAACAACCAGATTCCCACCGGCTGCTTCGATCCTGTAGCGGTCAGCCTGTTGCAATACGTGCCGGGCTCGGGCGCCGCGGCGTCCCAAGTAGTGACCGTCCCGAACAAGCGCGACCGCGGCGACCAGTTCCAGATCAAGGTGGATCACTCGTTCAGCAACAATCAGAAGACCGCGATCTACTACTATTTTGACGACGATGACTTCCTGGATCCGTTTGCCAAGTTTCAGGCGGAAGGCGCGCCGCTCGGCAATTTCCCGGGGATTTACGCGACGCGCACGCAGCAAATCAATATCGGCCACACTTCAACCATCGGTTCGACTTCCGTGAACGAAGCACGCTTCACTTTCTTCCGTGAAGGGCAGATGAAATTTGACACCCCGCAGAAAACCAACAAGATTCAAGACTCTTGCGGCAGCGGTGCGGCCGCCGCGTTTTGCTTTACGGGCGTCAGCGATTCCGCGACTATTAACGCGGCTTGCACCGCCGGCGCGGCCAATACGGCGGACTGCGGCATCCACTCCGGTTTGCCGAATCCGGCAAGCGTGGAGGGAGTGCCTTTCGTGCAATTGAACGGCGGCTTCTCGATCGGCAATAACTTCGGCGGGCAATTGCCGCAAGTTGGCGACACCTTCCAGTTCAGCGACAACTACAGCAGGATCGTCGGCAATCACAGCTTCAAATTTGGCGGCGACTTGCGCTATCAGAAGTTTGACCAGTTGTTGTATTTCGATGTCAACGGCCAGATCGTGTTCAACAGTGATTCGAACATTTGCGGTCCGGCAAATCCGAATCCGCCGCCAGACTGCACTCCCGTGTCCGGGAGCGACGTCGGTTCCGACAGCATTTATCCCGATTATTTCCTCGGATTGACAAACAGCTACATTCAGGGTTCCGCACAGCACGAACTCGTGCGCAGCACTTCGGTCTACCTCTTCGCTCAGGACAGTTGGAAGATCAAGCCGAATTTGACCCTGAATTACGGCCTGCGCTGGGAAATGAATACGCCCCTGACCGACATCGGCAAGAAGGTACAAACCTTCCGCCCCGGAGAGCGGTCCACGATTTACCCTTGCAAGCTCGACCCGAGCAATCCTCTTTTCGACCCCACCCAGGCTGACGGCGGTTGCGATGAAGCCGGCGTCACTCCCATCGGCCTCGTCTTTCCTGGCGACAAAGGCGTACCAAGCGGATTGACAAATACCTATTACAAATCCTTCGCCCCGCGCCTTGGACTCAACTGGAGTCCAGGCGCTCACGACGGCTGGCTGGCCAAACTTACCGGTGGTCCAGGCAAAGCCAGCATCAGCATGGGCTATGGAATTTTCTATAACCCCATCGAGCAGCTTGTGCTTGAGCAGTTCAGCGCTGAACCTCCCTTCGGCGGCAGCAATTTCATTGGTTCTTCGTTCCTTGGAACTCCTTACGTGGATCAGACCGGAGCCGTCCTCCCCAATCCATTCAACGGGATTCTCAACCCGCCGCGTGGGAAGGCGCTGGACTGGTCCAACTTCGCCGGCAGCGTCTATTTCGGCCAATTCCAGCCAAACATGCGCTCGCAGTATCAGGATCAATACAATTTGACCATCAAGCGGGAATTGCCTGGCAACATGCTGATGCAACTGGCGTACGTTGGATCCCAAGGCCATCGCTTGCTGGCAACTTACGAGGTAAATCCGGCTAATCCCTTCACCTGTAATGACCTGTCCGCGCTTGGGCAAGCGTGTGGACCGTTTGGCGAAGACTCCGTTTACTCCTTCATGCTGAACCCGGGCCAGAGTATCCGTTTGCCGTATGTAATGGGACCAAATGGAATTGATGTTCCCTGCCCGATCGTTGCCAATCCGACGGGAGCGTGCCTGGTCAGTGTCCCCGCCAACGGCACGGCCATTCCGATCACTATAGGGGGCACTCGCCGGTATTCGTCTCCCTTGTGTGACCCTCTGACCACCACTGGCGTGGGTTGCCCGGCCGTGCCGCCGTTCTCCGGTATCTTCAGCGAAGACACCATCGCTCATTCCAACTACAACTCATTCCAGGCGCTTTTTGAAAAGCGCTTCTCGCATGGCCTGCAGTTCCAGGCCTCGTACACTCTCAGCAAGTCTTTGGACAATGCTTCCAGCTTTGAAAGCGCCTTGAACCCTCTCAACTTCAACGCCACCTACGGCCTTTCCAATTACGATGCGCGCCATCGCTTCGTATTCAACTATGTGTGGGACCTGCCCGTACCGAAGTACGACGGCTTCAGGGGCAGACTGCTCAACGGCTGGGAAGCTTCCGGAATTCTCAGCTTCCAGAGCGGTTTCCCCATCCGCATCACTTCGCAGGACGATATAGAAGAGTTGGACACCACTTTCGACTTTGAGGCTCCTGGCCAGCCGAGCTACAACACCGCCGCTGGCTTCACACCCGGCCATTTCGTCAAGCAGGACATTCGAAAGAACGGAGGCTTCGTATTTGATCCCAACGAGTTCACGAACAACATCCCGTTGGGGACCATCGGCGACGCTCCGCGTTCCCTCTGCTGCGGGCCTGGCATCAACAACTGGGACATGAGTTTCTCCAAGCAGACTCAGTTGGGTGAGCGGCTGCAAATGGAATTCCGCGCCGATCTTTTCAACATGTGGAACCACGCGCAGTTCTATACCGTGGACGGCAACATCTCCAATCAAGGTTCCACGTTTGGTCAGGTGCTGCACATTCGCGATCCGCGGTTGGCGCAGTTTGCTTTGAAGTTCAAGTTCTAGGGTCAATGAGGTTCGCAAACCCTTAGAGCGTGCGGCTCGTAAGCGCCGCGCTTTCGCGCGCATGAGATAATAGCTTCACCACCTCAAACTGACTGCAGGGAACAGACCTGCATTTCCACGGAGCAGCATCATGCACGACGCACTGCAAAGAGAACTAGCCACTTACGAAAAGCGCACGCCGAAATCCGCCGCCGCGCATAAACGCGCCCTCGAACGGATTCCGCTCGGTGTTGCCAGCAACTACCGCCACTACGAGCCTTATCCGATTTTCGTCAAGGACGGCAAAGGCAGCCGCATTCACGATCTCGATGGTAACGAATACATCGATCACAACTTGTGCTTTGGTGCGCTCATGGCGGGCCATTGCCATCCCGCCGTGGTCAAAGCAGTCGAGCAGGAACTTCATCGCGGCACCACTTTCGGCATGCCGCACGATCAGGAATGGGAGCTAGCCGAAGAAATCTGCAAGCGTTATCCCATCGAAATGGTGCGCTTCGGTTCCAGCGGCACCGAAGTCACTATGCACGCCTGCCGCCTCGCTCGCGCCGCCACCGGCCGCGACAAGATTTTAAAATTCGAGGGTTGCTACCACGGCTTGCACGACACCGCTCTCGTCAGCGTCAAGCCCAAGGCCGAAGAATACGGCGATCCTGACGCGCCAACCAGCGTGCCCGGTGGCGCTGGAATCCCCAAAGCTTCGCTCGCCAATGTGGTCGTCGCCACGTTCAATAATCTCCCCAGCGTCGAACGCCGCTTCAAAGAAAACCCCGGTCAAATCGCCGCGATTATTCTCGAGCCCATCATGATGAACGTGGGTCTCTGCCTCCCTCAGTCGGGTTTCTTGCAGGGCCTTCGCGACATCTGCACCAAGAACGGCGCGTTGCTCATCTTCGACGAAGTGAAGACTGGAGCAAAGCTCGCTTGGGGCGGCGCCAGCGAATTCTTTGGCGTCAAGCCGGACGTGATCTGCCTCGCGAAATCTATCGGCGGCGGTCTGCCACTAGGCGCTTTCGGTGCCAGCCGCACGGTGATGGACCTCATCTCGCAGCACAAAGTTTTTCACGGTGGCACGTACAACACGAACCGCGTCGCCATGGCCGCGGGCCTCGCCACGTTCCGCGAAGTTCTCACGCGCGATGCCTACGCGCACGTCGGCAATCTCAGCAAGAAACTTACCGAAGGCTATCGCGCCATCGTCAAAAAATCGGGCTTGACGGCCTACGTCGCCAGCGCAGGCGTCAACGGCGCGCTGATGCTCTACCCGCAGGAAATCCGCAACTATCGCGACTGGACCAAGATCGACATCGACCTCTGGCGCCACTATTGGTTCGCCATGGTCAATCGCGGCGTCCTCGCCCAACCGTATTGGTGGGACGAGCAGTGGACCATCTCCGTGCAGCACACCGAAGCCGACATCGATAAGCACCTCGCTGTCTTCGAAGAGGTTGCTCCCGCGCTAGCGAAGGCTCAGCGGGAGCGCGGTCTCGCGTACGTCGGCGCGGCCGGCCATTGACTCGTTGCGCCGGGCTTTCCCGCGATTTATGCGGGGCCCGGCGTATTCACCGGGAGAGCCCGGCATGTGATTTATTGGAGCAATCTTTGGCCACAAACGAGGTCACAACACTCCCATCAATAAGCGCGCCACAGGAAGCGCCCCACCTCAAGCGCGTTCTCGGCCGTTGGGACCTCGTTCTTCTCTTCGTCGTCGCCGTCTTCAACCTGAATGTTGTTCCATCCATTGCGGCCAACGGCGGCGTGACCGTCTGGCTCTGGCTCATCTCGCTTCTTCTCTTTTTCTGGCCTCAGGGTATCGCGGTGATCGAGCTCGCCCACCGCTATCCCGGCGAAGGCGGCGTCTACCTCTGGGCCAAGGAAGTCTTCGGCGACTTCCACGGTTTTCTTTCCGGCTGGTGCTACTGGACCAACAACATGATGTACGTCCCCACCATCATGCTGTACTTCGTTGGAGTTTCCGCCTTTGCCTTCGGTCCCACACATGCCCACCTCGCGGACAACAAGTCCTTCACTCTCGCGGTCTCGCTGGCGCTCTTAGTCATTCTGGTGATCCTCAACATCGCCGGCCTCGGCGTCGGCAAGTGGATCAACAATATCGGCGGCCTCGGCACCTTTGTCGCAGGCGGCATCCTGATTGTCCTGGGTATCATCGTCTGGATGCGCTTTGGAGCCTTCATCCGTTGGGCCGATTTTCGAATTTCCGGGGGCCAGCGCTCCGTTCTCAACGCGTTTGGTGTGATCTGTTTTGGCCTCGTCGGTCTCGAACTCGCCTCCGTCATGGGCGATGAAATTGAAAACCCACGAAAAACGCTCCCAGGTGCTGTCGCCTGGGGCGGCATTCTTTCCGGCGCACTTTACATCGGCACGACGCTCACATTGCTCGTCGCGGTCAGCAAAGATCAAATTAGCGTTCTTCAAGGAATCGTCCAGGCCGTCAGTCACATGTCTGCTCGCGTCGGCATTGGCTGGATTATCGCCCCGTTCGCGCTCATGCTCAGCCTCTCCATCGCCGGAATCGGCTCCGCCTGGCTTGGCGGCTCCGCGCGCATTCCTTTCGTAGCCGGACTCGATTCCTATATGCCCGATTGGCTCGGCAAAATTCATCCAAAATATTCGACGCCTTACGCCGCGCTGATCGTACACGCCACCGTTTCACTCATCCTGGTTGTCATTAATTTCTCTTTCACCGGTGCGGGCGTTCAGGAAACTTTTCAGAAGCTGCTCTCCCTCGCAGTCGTGCTCCAGTTGATTCCGTTTCTCTACATGTTCGGAGCATTGCTGCGCATTGGCGCGAATTCCTCCTTCGAGCGCGGGCGCTACGGCAAAGGCACGTTGATCGCCGCAGGTCTGAGCGGCCTGCTGACAACCATGCTGGGTATCGCGCTCGCATTTTTTCCTGCTCAGCAAATCACTTCGCTTCTCTCTTACGAAGTATGGATGTTTGGCGGCACCTTGGGCTTCATTGGCCTCGCTGCGTTTTTCTTTTTCATTTACGGCCGCCGCAAAGCAGCGCGCAAGCTTGCTTCTGTGGCCTCTGCGTTGTGAAATGAATTCGGAAGGGAGTCATACATGTCCACCATCGCCAAAACCAGCGTCCGCACTTATCAGAATTACGTGAATGGCCAATGGGTCTCCAGCGCCTCCGGCGAGACCTTCCCTGTTTACGATCCTTCCATCGAAGAAGTCATCGCCCAAGTCGCGTCCTCGAACGCCGCCGACATCGATAAAGCCGTCAAGGCTGCCCGCGCGGCTTTTGACTCCGGCCCCTGGCCAACAACCCCTGCGCAAGACCGCGGCCGCATCCTCTTCAAGCTCGCCGACAAAATTCGCCAGAACGCCGCGCAACTCGCCGAACTCGAATGCCGCAACACCGGCAAGCCCATCGTCGAAGCCGAAATCGACATCGCCGACGTCGCGACCTGCTTCGAGTATTACGGTGGCCTCGCCAACAAAGTCACCGGCAACGTGAATCCTGTTCCCGCGAACGCCTTGAGTTTCACCATGCGCGAGCCAATCGGCGTCGCGGGCCAAATCATTCCCTGGAACTATCCGCTGCTCATGGCCGCTTGGAAACTCGCCCCCGCCATCGCGGCAGGCTGCACCTGCGTCCTCAAGCCCGCCGAACAAACTCCTCTCACCGCGCTAGAATTCGCCAACTGGTTTGAAGAAGCCGGCCTGCCTCCCGGCGTGGTCAACATTGTCAACGGTTTCGGTGAAACTGCAGGCGCCGCCATCGTTGCGCATCCCAGCGTGGACAAAATCGCCTTCACCGGCAGCGCCGCCGTCGGCAAAATCATCGTCAAGAGCGCCGCGGACACCCTCAAGCGCGTCACCCTCGAACTCGGCGGCAAATCCCCCAACATTTTTTTCCCCGACGCCGACTGGGAAGCCGCCGTGGACGGCGCGCTCTTCGGCGTGTTCATTAATCAAGGTGAAGTTTGTTCCGCCGGCAGCCGCATCCTCGTCGAGAAAAGGATTTACCCCAAGTTCGTCGAAGCCATGACCGAAAAAGCCAAGCGCATCAAGCTCGGCGCTCCGCTCGAGCGCGAAACAAAAATGGGCCCGCTCGTCAGCAAAGAACAATATGACCGCGTCAGCTCCTACCTCGAAGTCGGCAAAAAAGAAGCCAAAGTTGCCATCGGCGGCGGCCGTCCAAAGCAATTCGGCAAAGGCTACTACGTCGAGCCAACAATTTTCTATGACGTGGACAATTCCGCGCGCATCGCCCGCGAAGAAATCTTCGGCCCCGTCGCTTCCGTCATTCCCTTCGACGGCGAATCCGAAGCTATTCGCATCGCCAACGACACGCCTTACGGCCTCGCCGCCGCCGTCTGGACTCGCGATATCTATAAAGCTTTCCGCGTCGTCAAGTCGCTCCGCGCCGGCATCATTTGGGTCAACCACATGCAGCCGACTTACGTCGAAGCGCCCTGGGGCGGCTATAAACAATCCGGCTTTGGCCGCGAACTCGGTCCCTGGGGCCTCGAAGAGTATCTCGAAACCAAACAGGTCTTCGTCAATCTCGACGAAGCCCCCATCGCTTGGTACTGACATGCTCTACCAAAGCAATCCATTCAAGAAATTGTCATTCCGAGGGCCGGGTTGCCCGCCACAAGCGGGCAGGCCCGAGGAATCTGCTTTTTCTGAGCAAACGCTGGCGCGCCTGTGGCCCAATCGCGTTCACGAATCGAGTTGGCTCAAGAGCTTGGCCTGTTACTTCGGTTTGCACCACTGGCAGGACATGCAATTTGGATCTTCCCCATCGGCGCAGGTCGCACGATTCTGCCGCTGGTGCTCGAAGATTAAGATCTTGTAGGGTCCGCCTTCTGAGGCGGACCGTTTGTCCCGATAGAGAGGCATCATGAAAACTATTCAACTTCGCACCGAAATTCCCGGCCCCAAGTCCCGCGCGCTCATGGCCCGCCGCGAAGCCGCCATCCCGCGCGGCCCTGCCAACGCCACTCCCATCTTCGCCGCGCGCGCCGAAGGCGCCACCATCGAAGACGTCGACGGCAATCGTTATCTCGACTTCGCCGGCGGCATCGGCTGCCTCAACGCCGGCCATCGCTCCCTGCGCGTGCTCGCCGCCATCCGCGAGCAACTCGACAGATTCCTCCACCTCTGCTTCGCCGTCACTCCCTACGAGGGCTACGTCGCCGTGGCCGAAAAACTAAACGCGCTCGCCCCCGGAAATTTCCCGAAGAAATCGATCCTGGTGAACTCCGGCGCCGAAGCCATTGAAAATTCCATCAAAATCGCCCGCGCTTACACCAAGCGCCCCGCCGTCATCTGCTTCGAAGACGCTTTCCACGGCCGCACTCTGCTCACCATGTCGCTCACCAGCAAAACGCATCCTTACAAGGCGGGCTTCCAACCGTTCGCCAGCGACATCTACCGCATCCCCTTTGCTTATCCCTATCGCGGCGAAAAAGGCGCCACCGCCGAAACTTTCGCGCTTCATCTCGAAGACGCCTTCAAGCGCTCTGTCGCGCCCGAATCCGTCGCCGCCGTCATTGCTGAGCCGGTTCTCGGCGAAGGCGGCTTCGTCGTTCCCCCGCGCGATTACTTCAAGCTCCTGCAAAACATCTGCCGCAAGCACGGCATTCTTTTCATCGCTGACGAAATCCAATCCGGTTTCGCGCGCACCGGCAAATGGTTCGCCTCCGGACACTTCGGCATCGAGCCCGACCTGATCACCACCGCCAAGTCGCTCGGCGGCGGCATGCCCATCGCCGCCGTCACCGGCCGCGCCGAAATCATGGATGCGCCCGGAGTCGGCTCCCTCGGTGGCACCTACTGCGGCCATCCGCTTTCCTGCGCCGCCGCCCTCGCCGCCATCGAAACCATCGAACAAAATGGCCTGCTCGCGCGCTCCACCGCCATCGGCGAGCGCTTCGAAAAGCGCGCCCGCACCTGGCAAAGCAAATGGGACCTCGTCGGCGACGTGCGCGGCCTCGGCGGAATGTGCGCCATCGAACTCGTTCGCAACGCCGCCACCCGCGAGCCCGCCGACACCGAAACCAAGCAAATCGCGCGCTACTGCTACGAGCACGGCCTCATCACCATCACCGCGGGCACGTTCAACAACGTCATCCGCATCCTCGTTCCGCTCGTCGTCACCGACGAGCAGTTCGACGAAGGCCTCGACGTCATCGAAGCCGCCCTCGCCTCCGTCGCCGCGCCGCAGCGCGCCGCCCTCTCCCGCGCCTGAGTCTTGATGGCACGGCTTTCAGCCGTGCCGTGACGCATCGCCGCCGCCAAAACGGTCATCCCGACCCACAGACTGCGGTCTTCCGCAGTTTGTGGCGGAGGGATCTGCTTTTCTGTTCTCTGCGCACTCTGCGCTTCTGCGGCCCTCTGCGTTAAATCTTTTGCTTTTTGTATAAAATGCCCGCCAATTTGGCTTCCCAACGTGAATTCTGAAACTTGCGGGTGACTCGGCGCGTAGTAGGGGCGTAAGATTTCACAACCTATTCCCCGAGAAAGGAAAGTCGCATGAACACGAAGAAGAATATCTCCATAGCCATCGCCCTCGTAGGCGCAGTTGCCGCAGCTCCGGCCCTTCGCGCGCAGAGCAGCTCCGCGCCCCAGCAAGCGCAGCAGCCGCCCAGCATCGCCGCCGTTCTCAACGGAAGCTACGGAATCATCGAGAACGAAGTGGTTTCCGCCGCCGAAGCCATGCCCGAAGAAAAATACGGTTTCGCGCCCACCAACGGCGAGTTCAAGGGCGTGCGCACGTTCGCCGAAGAAGTGAAGCACATCGGCTTCGCCAACCACCTTTTCTTTGGCCCGCTCATGGGCGAGACCATTGACGTGAAGTCCCTCGAGCAAAACACCAACGGCCCCGCCGCGTTGAAGACCAAGGCCGAAATCGTGCAGTATCTGAAGGACTCCTTCGCGCTCGGCCACAAGGCCATTTCCACGATCACCGCCGAAAACCAGGTTACGCTGCTCGACAAGCCGGTGCTTCCGTTCCTCAACACGCGCCTCGGCATCGCCACCATCGGCTGCTGGCATTCCATGGATCACTACGGCCAGATCGTCGAATATCTGCGCGGGAACGGCATCATCCCGCCCGCCAGCCGCCCGCGCCCGCCGCAGCAACAAGCGCCAGCGGCCCAACCCAAGTCTTAGCGGTAAGTGCAGTTTATTTTCTCTTTTAGGGGCGCAGCTTCATCCTGAGCGTAGTCGAAGGAACCGCTGCCCCACCGCGCCGCAGGCACGGCATGCGCATTGGGTAGGGGCACGATACATCGTGCCCTTCTTTATTTTGCCGGCGCCGCCGCCAGCGCCTGCAATCGCTCCTTGCTGATTTTCAACACCACACCCGCATTGCGGTCGGCCACCTCGCTCACTTTGTACTCCGCCGATGTGCCCAGCACTTCCGCTACTTCCGGCGGCGTCAACGCGTATTTCTCCTCAAGCCAAGCCGCCATGTTGGCCGTTGCGTCGCGGAACGCGTCATCAATCGAGCCGTCCAATCCCACGGCCATGATGTGTGTCGCCGACTCCACTCGCGGTCCTGGCACGCGTTTCCCGGGGATCACGTCCACGGTAAACTCCACCTCCATGGACGTCTCGAGCGCGTTGCCGTTCAGTTCGCCGTCGCCTTGCGCCGCGTGGCCATCACCCAGATAAAGCAACGCGCCCGGCGTTCGCACCGGCAAGTAGATCGTCGCGCCCTCCGCCACTTCATTGAAATCCATGTTCCCGCCAAACCCGCCCGAGTCGCCCGTTCCCGGAGCCGCCCCCGCCGGAGGTGGCGCTGTGCCCATGCATCCCAGCATCGGCCGCAGCGGCACGGTGTACTGCTTCAGATGCTCGCCCGGTTTCTCCAGCGCCGCCACGCCGCGCGCCGTGTCCAGGTGCCAGCGCACGGATTTGCCTCCGTCCTTCATTTTCACCGCCAGGCCGGTATCCAGCCCGCGCGGAACGATCCCGTCATCGCTGATGGCCCAGTCGCGGTTGAGCCGCAGCCGCGTCAGCTTCACCACCAGCGTGTCGCCCGGCATCGCCGTCTCGATGTAGAACGGCCCCGTCTCCGGATTCCCGCCCAGCACGCGCGTCACGCCTTTTTCATCGGTTCCGCCGGCGTCCACGGTCGTGGTGTGAATGGTGTCTCCCGGGGAAACAGTCAGCACCGGTTTGTTGGTGCCGGAGAATTGGCGGTAGAAGACGGTCGGCGTGAACTCGTGCCGCTTCGCCGGCCCAGCACGCCGCTCCGGCGCGAGAGTCGCGGTAAACGCGTGCTTTTCCGGATGCTCCTTGTCGCTCGCATCCGTAAACACGCATGTCCCGGACAGGGTCCCGGCAAGGGCCCCGGAAACGATCCCGTCTTTCAGCGTCGCCGTGCACTCCTCCGTCCCGCCGTTCTCATCCTTCGCCACAAAATGGATGGCATTGCCCGTGACCGTTCCCTCCAGCTTGTCGCCGCTAAAATCTCCTGTAAGCTTCCCCGCCTCTTCTTTCAAATGCAGCTGGTAGTAAATCGGCGTCCCATAAACATCTGCATTGACGATCCACCGCCCGGACAACTGTTGCCCCGACACGTTTGCTTGAGGTGCGCCAACTCTATTGTCGGTTTGTGTGGCACAGGCATTCCTGCCTGTGCTCTCGGGCGTTAAGCATTGTAGGGACGGCCTTCCGAGGCCGTCCGCCGCCGCGCTTCCAGAAAGAACCACCAAGCAAAGTGAAGCAAAAACTGCCGAACTCCTAAGCATTTCCGTACCTCGCATGAATTCGCCACGTCATCCCCACCGTCATTCCGAACGGAGCAGGCCGACGCTTTTCTTCCGCGTTCGTCTGCGAACGCGTCGGCCTGCGGATGTGAGGAATCTCTCTTCCTCTTCATCCGTAGGGCGCCTATTCCGCACCCACACACCACTCCGAACCTCGATAGACTGGCCTGATTCAACCAGAAAACCACCCGCAATACGAGGAATACGAAACAACCACCTAAAGGTTCCTCTTGCCGCCGGCGGCTGGTCTAGCGAGTTTTGGGATTCGTGGCCTTTTGTGCGGAGTGTTCTTGTTCCAGGGGGTATGGCCATCCCAAGCGCATAGGAAAAGAGCGAAGGCCGCGACGAATCCTTTGGTATGATTGGAAGAATAAGCGGCTTGCGAGGTTTAGGAGAAGTCCTTCATGATTTTCCATGTTTCGCTTGAAAAGTCGGAAGACGGCTGGATTGTGACCCAATGCCCGGCCTTGCCGGGGTGTGTGTCGCAGGGGCGAGATGAAAAAGAAGCTTTAGAGAACATCAAAGAAGCGATCACGGCGTGGTTGTGGGCGGAGGACCAAAAAGCAGTGAAAGCGATGAATTCTGACCGCACGCCCGTAGTAGTAGCAGTTTAGCGGCTGGCGTCGCGAGAGCGCATGGGACGGCTGGCCAACATTTCCGGCGTTGAAGCGGTGAAGGCGTTTGGCAAGTCATGGGGCAAGTGGGCAGCCACGTTGTGATGTGCAAAACTGGCGTTCGCGCAAATCTTTCGATTCCTCAACACAAAGAACTTTCGATAGGAACACTCCGAGCCCTGATTCGGGCGGCAGGAATGACGGTGGATGAGTACTTGGCGCTCCTATGATTGAAATAAGCTGAGTTCGCAGACGGGAGAAGGACGCTAGTCAGCGAGGACGCGGAGGGCGAGGGCTTGGGCGGAGGCCACGGCTTCCTTTTCTGTCGAGCCGTATGCAAGGACACCCGGTAGATCAGAAATTTCAGCAATCCACCGTCCGTCAGTTTCGACCTCGGTTTCCACTTTGTAGGCGATGTGGCGCATACTTCGATGCTAGCAGGCTTGTATTTCTGTACCTAGACACGGCGTCGTATGAAACGTAGAAACGACACTTATCCGCTGAAACTTCCGCATTCGATCAAGAAGGCCGCGCAGCGCCTGGCGAAGGAAGATGGAGTGTCTTTGAACCAGTGGATCGCGGCGGCGGTGGCGGAAAAGATGGGTGTGGTGGAAACGGCGGCAGAGTTTTCAAGAAACGCGCGGGAAAGGCCAAAGGGGATGGGTTGATGAAGTTTCTGCGAAACGCTCCAGATGCTCCTCCGGAAACGAAAGTTGAAATCCAATGAGGACAACTTCGAAAAGGCGTTAGGGCAGAGAAAACACATGGGAAATGGGCGGGGAAACCAGAAAGCGGAAAGCGGAGACTCCTTCACCGCGACCCACAGCTCAGCTTACTTTTGCCTCTTCGATGGCAGCGACGGCAAGCTCGCGGCTTAGGGCTGGATACTGTTCAAGAAACTGATCCAGAGGGCCGCCGCCTTCCAGATTGTCGAAGAGGATTTTGAAAGGAACGCGGGTGCCGCGGAAGACCGGCACCCCGCCGAGAATTTCTGGATCCTTAATGATTGCGCGTGCCATAGAGCACCTCAGCTCAACCGGATCAAGATCAGAAAGCGTCGAAATAATTCCGCTCGATACTAGCAATGGGATGATATTTGGCGCCATTTTCGGCAGTTTTTTCCTCCGAGGAAGAATACAGGACCCTATAAATCACCCGGGTCTTGTATGGGCCACCTATCGTCCCACTATAAACGATGCATCCGGAAAGGAACGTATAGAGCTGCAGGTCGCTGAAGGGAGGGTCTTGCGCCGTTAGGGTTTGGTCGACGAAGATGTGATGAATGCTTGCACTGCCCTGAAAGACCGGTTGGGGGAATCTAGGTGCTCCCCTAGGTCCGCCAGGGAGTGGCTCCCCATAATCGCACACATCTTGCTTGCCATTTACTACCCACATTCGGGGCTCCGGCTTTACAAGGTCGCTTAATATAAAGTGCGGAGTTCCGGCCAAGATTGCTGGAGACTGGCCATAGTTTCGGACTACAAAGTCGAAGGTCATCCGGAGGATGCCGGCCGGAGTAATTCTAAAGGATGTGAGTTGCGGATCGCCTTCGATGCCGATCCATGGGCGAGTTTGATTCTCCATTGCTTGTTTGCTAATTCCATTCGCGTCTTGAGCCGCCGAAGCGAGTCTGGATGTTTCCTGAACACCAGCTTGCAGTTTCTTAACCTGGTCGGCGGCGGCATCAGCCTGCTTCTTCGCGGCAACGGCTAGTTTGATCGTGTTCTCAGATTGAGTCTTTGCCGCGTCAGCTTGCTTACCAGCAGCAACAGCCAACTCGTGCGTGTCGCCGGAACCGGATTTCATTTCGGCGAGTTGGCCCTTCATCGCATCCAGCTGGTAATAAAAGATTACGGCCCCGATGATACCTGTAATGGCAATAACGGCAGTAAATAAAATCATCAACTTATCGGAGAGTTTCATTGATTCCATATGGCTGTACTCGGTTTTCTCATGTGAAATCGTGCGTCGCCGTGTGGTCGGACAACCATTATATTCCACGAGGGGTGTGATTCGCAGCGTCTCCAGAGTTTCTAGGATACGCCGAGCTGATAATTACCTTGAGACTATTTATAACTGGAAATAAAAACCACTTGTAGTACAAGGCAAGCCTTTAAAGATTACTAACAATCGGCAAAGAATCCTGGGTGGCCCACCTTTTCGAGGTTGGTTTACGAAAAGGTGGGGCTGGTTCTTGCCCTGACCGCAGTCGAAGGGTTCAGTAGCCTCTTCATTTCTCTATCCCCAAGCAAACGCACGGTTTACTTTCCCTCGGCCAAATTCGCGAATCTTGACTCTTCCTCACTCAACTTTCGTTGCCACTATCCCACAGATTCCACACGACTTAAAAAATCTTCAATTTCAGCTTGACTAATTTTACTTTATGGTATATGATGTTTGCCTGGCTTACAGGTCCGCCACCGTGTCCTCGCACCCTCTCCTGCAGAATGTAAGACGCATGTGTGCCTCAAGCATTCAGGGGCACGACTCTTCCTTCTTCAACGTTGTAACCTCCAAACCTTCTGGGGGTGTCTGCACTCACTCTCTGATCCGCGAGTATCCGCGAAAATCCGCGGCCTACAAAGTTCCGTATATTCTTCCAAGTTCCGTATGCTGTAAGTCCTTTGTTTGCCACTCTTACAAAAACTGCCGGGGTGTAGGGTGTTTCTTCCCATTTTGGAACCGAGCATCCCATGAGCATGCGAGTCCTGCCTGCCCCGTTCCTGACAGGGAGCGACCGCAGCGAGCCGAAGGATCTCTCTTCGCCGCTCGTTTACCTCGAGCCTCGAGGGGCAGTTCACCTCCAGCCACCTCCTTTTATTTTCAAGCACTTACAACAGTGGCAATTTGCAAGCCCTTTGTTTTCAAATCTATCCAACAGTGGGGTGGGGTGGTAGGGGGCAGTTTCTTTTCTACCTTCTGCTTTCTGCCTTCTGCCTTTCCATGTCAACTCAGCAAACGATTCATTAGCTTTTGCAAAAGGAATTTGGCTCCCAGGTCCATTTGTGTGAACTCGACACCGAGGCCCTCGCCGGGGATGGTGTCTCGGACAACGGCGTCCGCCCGCACGTTTCCGCCGGGCACCTCAAAAGCCAGCCTGACCTTCGTGCCCACCGGCGGCGGCTCAGGCGTGGAAATGAACAGGCCTCCCATGCCCAGCGTCTTGACGCGCGAAAAAAGTTGGAGGTCGCCGCCATACCAACTCACAGGCATTCCTTTGGGCAGCGATACGCGGGGGTATCGGCGTGTCGGACGGGGCGGTTGCTCGGCGACGGAAGGCAAGGACACCTCCTGCCATCAGTCTGCATGCGAGCGTCGGACCGCCGGGGACAACTAATTTTGGCAAATTCGCCTGGGACTTGTAACTGACCAGACGTGCAGCTGTTCCCGCGAGCTAGATGCGAAGGATGGATTGATTGAAGTTCTGTAGAATGCGCAGTTCCGGAAAAAGTGGGGAGGTGGGGCTTGGAGCCCAAGGCACCGTCCCCCCTATCAGCAAATCTTCGGGGATATCCAGACCTTTATTTCCCATGGAATCTCGGGACATTGTCTGGGCACCGCGCTCGCACGCGGTTGACTGTCTGGCTTCCGTCAGTCACCAGTCACGAGTCACCAGTCACGGTCTCGGTCTTACTTGTTGATGTCGTCCTTGGCTTCGAGGCGCTTGAGGAGGCCTTCGAGTTGGGGCTTGTTGGGGTCGGGCGCGGTGCTGAGCGCTTGCGACATTTCTTTGGAGGCGCCGGTGAAGTCGCCCTTGTTCGAGTCGAGGCGCGCATTGGCGACGTGGCTGATCCAGTGATTGGGATCCTTCTTGGCCACCTGGGGATACAGCTCGAAGGCGCGCTTGGCGTTGCCGTTTCTTTGCAATGTGCGCGCATAAACGTACATCTGAATGGGACCGGCCTTCTCGAAGGCCGTGGCAAGCGCTTTGTCGGCTTCGTCTTTCTTGCCCATGGCGGTGAGGATGCGCGACTTGGTTTCGTAATTCTCGAAGCGCGGCTCGCCTTGAATGGACTGGTCTTCCCACTTCAGGGCTTCTTCGAGGTTGTAGTTGTTGTCCAGGCACCACTGCGCGGCTTCATCAAAGCCCGCCCAGGTGAAGCCACCGACATTGCGCAGCTCATGCTTGATGCTGCGCAGAACGACGGCCTTCACGTCCACGCCAATCTGGAACGGCACGGCCAGCTTTTCCCAGCGCAGCGTGGCCACGGCCGAGTCCGGCTTGACGTCTTCGAAAGTGTAGGTCACTTGCTCGAACATTTCCGCCGGATGCGGCTTCACGGTGACGCGCAGCGCGTCTTCTTTTTCGTCATAGCTGAAGCTGCCCCAGGACGTGGAATTCTTCGAGAAGATGATCGTCCATTGATCCTTGTCGGGAATGGTGTGCAGGCCGTACGTGCCCGCCGCCAGCGGCTTGCCTTCCACCGTCACGTCGTCCGCAAACGTGATGGTCGTATTCTCGTTCGCGCCGGAGCGCCAAACTTTGCCGTAAGGAACGATTTTGCCCCAAATCTCGCGCCCGCCAACCGCCGGGCGGTGGTAGTTGATCGTGATGTCCGTCAGCCCGATGCGCTGCGTGACGATTCCGCGCTGGCTGACGCGCGGAATGTTCAGCTCCGTCGGCTGGCTGCCGTTTTTGAATTGCGCTTCCGCGCTTGCGGCGAGAAGACCGAATCCCGCCAAACCCATGCAAAGATCCAGAACACACTTCGACATGCTGTGCATAAACGCACCATCCTCTCAATGAACTACGACCTGGCGAGCGCGCCGGAGTCCCGGCCAGACACCCCCGTTTTGGAGGGACGGCCACGCCGCGGTTCCGTGAGCAGGAAAAACGAAGAAAGCAGCCGCGGATTTCGCGGATGGTCGCGGAATCAGAGAAAATTTAGACTGGCGCCGATCGAGAGTAGTCAAGAATGCCTGGCATTCCTAGAAATGAAAAAACATCCCAAGTTCGGGCAATCACTTTTCCTGAAACGTTGCATGCGGCACTGCCGTTACCTATGCAAAGGAAGCGGCACGCCGCCTTTGCGGTGGCTCGCTCTTGTGTGTTCAGGAGGATCCAATGAAACCCACTTGGATTACGGGAATAGTGTCTTGCTTGGCGCTGGCTCTTATGGGATGGAGGGGCGGCGCAAGCCAAACTCAGTCGCAACAGACGCCGCCAGCTGCGGCGCAGACGGCTGCCCCCCAGCAGGTATCCAAAGAGCCGTCCAATCAGGAAATCAACGACGCTTTCGTGCAGAAGATTTCCAAACAGATTGCCGGGCACGAGCAGGAGCCGTCAGGGCAAGTGTTCAAGAATATCCAGGTGGATTTCCTGAAAAAGGTCCCGGCCGGGCGATTGCTCCTGATCATGAACCTGGGCTACAGCAAGGCGCTGGGAGTGAACTGCAAGCATTGTCACGTGGAGGAGGACTTCTCGAAAGACGACAAGCGGCCCAAACTGTGCGCTCGCGATATGGCGCTGATGCATTTTTCAATCAATCAGCAACTCGCAAAAATGCAAAACTTGGAGCCAAATCCCAACGGGCACTTCATTAACTGCTCGACCTGCCACCGCGGGCAGATTGATCCGATGGCGCATGCGGACTAATGCGCAGGGCACTCTTTCCATGTAGGATGGGTTATAAGCGGGGCCCGTAGCTCAGCGGTTAGAGCAGCGGACTCATAATCCGTTGGTCCTAGGTTCAAATCCTAGCGGGCCCACCAAACGCCAATCACGTCCTTCGCTGCGCCTGCCTGCGGCAGACCAGGTTCAGGATTTCGTCCTTCGGCTTCGCTCAGGACAGGCTCTGCGGGCTCGCACGCCCGCAAAGCGGCTCAAGTTCAAATCCTAGCGGGCCCACCAGCAAATTAGACGAGGTGCGCCTTTGTTAGAGGCAGTTCGCGGATGCGCTTTCCCGTTGCGGCGAAAATTGCGTTGGTAATCGCCGGAGCAATCGCGGGAAGTCCCGGCTCGCCGATGCCGCCCGGAGGCGCGTCGCTTTCCACGATGTGGATGTGAATTTCGCGCGGCGCCGTATTCATGCGCGCGACGGGATAATCGTGGAAGTTGGACTGGTCGACGGCGCCATTCGTCGCGGTGATTTCGCCATAGAACGCGATGCTGGTGCCCATGACCGCCGCACCTTCAAACTGATTTCGAGCCATTTCCGGATTGACGACCGTGCCCGCGTCGAGCGCTGTGTCCACGCGCTGAATGTGGACTTTGCCAGCGTCGTCAATACGCACCTGGGCTACTGATGCGGCGTAGGTCAGGAAGCTGCGGTGCATCGCCAGGCCCATTCCGAAGCCATTGCCTTGCTTCTGCTTGCCCCAGCCGGATTTTTCGGCGGCTAACTGCAACACGCGGCGGAAACGCGCGGTGTCAATGGGGTATTGATCGTAAGGCTGGCCGTAATTTTCGTAGTCCTTGGGCAGATCCGTTTTTGGAAGAATGCGATCCGGGCCCAGAAGTTGAAGCTGGTATTCGAGCGGATCTTTTCCGGCGGCGTGGGCCAGTTCGTCGGCAAACGATTGAATGGCGAAGGCGTGATAGATGTTTGCCACGGAGCGAAACCAGCCGATGCGAACGTGCGCGATGGCCGGGCCGTTTTCAGAGCGGTGATTGGGAATCGCGAAGGGCAGATCGGAAAAACCCAGACCGAGTTCGCCGGCGTCGGAGTAAACCGCATCGGCGTTGAAGGTTGAGCCGATGGGCGGAAAGACGGTGCGCTGAAGCCAGGCCGTGGGCTTTCCATCGGCGCCTAATGCGGCTTTCATGTACATCGCGGAGACGGAGTGATAGGTGTCGAAC
This sequence comes from Candidatus Acidiferrum sp., assembly GCA_035280045.1. GTDB lineage: Bacteria > Acidobacteriota > Terriglobia > Acidiferrales > UBA7541 > Acidiferrum. The sequence continues at coordinate 36,653 of DATEGP010000129.1, read as the reverse complement.
TTGATGTCGTCCTCGCGGCTCCAGACGACTTTCACGGGCTTGCCGGTTTTCTTGGAGAGCACCGCCGCTTCCACGGCAAAATCCGGAAAGGACTTGCGGCCGAAGGCGCCGCCGAGCAGCGTGACGTGTACGGTTACGTCTTCTTTTTTGGCTCCCACTGCTGCGGCGATGGCATCGCGAGCGCCCTGGGGGCTTTGCGTGGGCGCCCAAGCTTCCACTTTTCCGTCGCGGTAAACGGCGAGCGCGGCGGGCGGCTCCATCGAGGCATGCGCGAGGAGTGGAGCGTAATATTCAGCTTCGACAATTTTTCCGCCTTGCGCGAACGCGGTGTCGACGTTGCCGACTTCGCGGACGACTTTTCCGGGCTTGCGCGCGGTTTCTTCCAGTTCTTTTCGGTATGGGCCAGAGTTGAAAACCTTGTGTGAACTCTCTTCCCATTCGACCTTGAGTTTCTTGCGGCCCTGCATGGCGGCCCAGGTGTTGTCCGCGAGCACGGCTACGCCGCCAAGCGCTTGAAAGAGAACGGGCGGCTTGAAGGTGTCAATGGTGGCGGTTTGCTTTACGCCGCTGACGGCGAGCGCAGCTTTGTCGTCCACGGACTTCACGGTGTTGCCGAGAACCGGAGGATGCAGGACACTGGCGTAGAGCATTCCGTCCATGCGGGTGTCCTGGCCAAAAAGCCCTTTGCCGGTACACAAATCCTTCAAGTCGTAACCGGCGGAATCTTTTCCGATGTAGCGCCATTCGCTGCGCGGCTTGAGTTTTACTTCCTCTTTCTTTGGAACTTCCAGCTTTGCGGCCGCGGCAGCAAGCTCGCCGTAACCGAGCTTCTTGCCGGTTGCTTTGTGAACGACGTTGTGCAATTCCGTGGAGCATTCGGCTTCAGGCACATACCAGTGCCGCGCGGCAGCGCGCACGAGCATTAATCTCGCCGTTGCGCCGGCTTCGCGAAGAGGCGTGAAGAAGCTCACTACCGAGTGCGAGCCGTCGGTGTCCTGATCGCCATATTTTTCATCGCCGGTGGCTTGCACGACTTTCACGCGGGACCAGTCGGCATCGAGTTCATCGGCGACAATGCGCGGCAGGGAGGTCCGCACGCCGTTGCCCATTTCCGAGCGATGCGCGATCACGTACGCGGTTCCATCCGTGTCGATGGCCAGATAGACGCCCGGCTGCCACGCGGCTTTGCTCATGCCTTCTGCGGCGCTGGCATTCGCAGAAATGGAGGAGGCGAAGACTTGCTCCGGCATCCAGCGGACGCTCAAGACAAAAGCGCCTGCGCCGAGCATCCCCTTCAGGAATCCGCGGCGGCTGCTTGCGGTTTCTTGTCCAAAATTGGAGAGGTTCTCGATGTGAATCATAGGTCCTCACAGAAAAAGCGAATGGAATGAGGTGCAAGGCCCGCCCTTACTGCCCCTATCCTACCGCTGTCGGTGAATCTTGCAAACTCAGCGCTACTGCGGTTAGCGAGTCAGTTCGAATTTTGATCCGTTCATCCCGCAAGAAAACGCGGGGATGGCGCAGAGAGTGTCACGATTTACAAAAATTCAAACTGACCCACGGCCCTACGGCGTGGGCCATTCTCCCAGTGCGCGACGCAAGTCCACAAGCTGCCCAAGATGATAAGCGTTGTGGTCCGCGAGCAGCAGGGCCTCACGCAAAATGGTTTGTCCATCGCCGTGAGGGATCTTCGCGCACAGGTCGCTCTTCGGATTGTTCACCAGGCTTACCATTTCTTCCAGGTCGCGCTGAAACGCTTCTATGGATTTGGTCCAGGCAGATGCGTCGGGAGGCCCGGGCGTCTTAGGCCAGTAGCCTTCGGGAAAGCCAGGGGAGACGTGCTTGGCGTTGCGGCTGAATTCGAGGATGTCCCACTGAGCGATTCGCGAATGCTCCAGGAGCTGCCAGCCGGTGTGCGGGAGTCCGGCGATGAAGGTTCCGCGCTTTGCCTCCGGAAAACCTTCGACCGCGTCCGTGAAATGGACGTGCGCCGCGCCGCCCTTTAGAAGGTAGATGACGTGCTCGCGCAAGGCTTTGTCGTTGCTGTCTGAACTAGTTTTTTTGCTGGTTGCGGGTTTTTTCTTGTGTGACGGTTTGACTTTTTTCTTCATGTTGGGGATTCCTATTTTTCGGAAAGTAGAACTTGTTGCGGCATTTCCGGAACGGGATGCAAAGTCGTTTTCGCAAATCCCGCGTTGCGGAACATCTTCTCATATTCCGCGAGGGTATAGGCATCTCCAGAATCGGTGCCCGCGAGCATCACCAGGCTGAAAGCGGCGGCCAGAGGCGGAGTAACGCGATCTTCATTGGGGACGAATTCCAGCGTGAGGGCTTTTCCCCCGGGCTTTAGCGCGGCGTGAACGCGGCGTATCAGTTTTTCGCACGCGGGGATGTCGAAATGATGGAGGATGTTGGTCATCAAGACATAATCGTAGCCATCGCCGAAGTCGGTTTCGAAAGCGCTGCCGGGTTTTGTGGAATGGCGGCCGGCGACGCCAAATTTCGCGGCGTTTTCTTTCGCCACTTCCAACACGGCGGGCCAGTCCAGTGCGACGACGTGCGCATTGGGATTGTGCTTCGCCACCGTGATTCCGTACATTCCGTGGCCGGCGGCGATGTCCAGCACTTTGCAGGGCTTGTTTTCGAGGGCGCCGGCGAGTCCTGCGATAAACTCCGCACTCGGAATGGTCAGCGGCGCCATGGAGCGCGCGAAGTTCACCCATACTTCTTCATGCGCTTTGGTGTGATCTCCCGTCTCGGAGGCCGTTCCGCCCTTTCGCACCGCTTCTGCCAGGGAGCCAAAATTCTTACGGCTCCAGGGGCTAGCAAGGAAATTTATCATCGTCGCGAGGCAGGCGGGAGAGCGGCGGTTCAGAAAGATGGCGGATTCCTGCGTGAGCGAATACACGTTGCCTTTTTTGATTAGAAATTCTTTGATAGTCAAGTAATCGCAAAGAATGCGAACGCCGCGCTCGGAAGCTCGGGTTTTTTCGGCGAGCGAGGCGGCGGTGTTCGCGCCATCGGCAATTCCCGTGAAAATGTCCAACTCAATTGCGGCTTTCAGCGCTTCGGTTTCCTGAAATGCCACCATGGTGTTGAAAATGCGCTCCGGCGTGGGCTTGGAAGATGATGTGGATGCAGCCATCCGTGCAGGCTCCTGTTGCTTTGACTTGGGTGTTCCTATTGTACAGATGCTGGCGGCCAAGCGGCTTGCGTGATTGCCCGGAGCCCGCTCATGCTGGCATACTTTCTCTCCCCGCGGCAAGCAAGAGGCACCGATGAAACGCGAATATCAGCGCTGGTATTCCCAGCGGCTTGGATTGGAGTTGGGCGTGGTGGTCTACGGCCACTGGGGCGCGCCTTTGCTGGGCTTCCCGACGAGCGCCGGCGATGAGTGGGAACTGGAAGGGCAGGGAATGGTTGATGCGCTCGGGGATTTCATCGAGGGCGGCAAGGTCAAGCTTTTCACGGTGAATTCCATCAATGGGCTGAGTTTTTACAACAAAAGCGCGCATCCGTTTCACCGAAGTTACGTACAGTCGGTCTTCGATTCCTACCTACGCAAAGAGGTCGTGCCGTTTATCTGGAACAATTGCCAGACGCAGGGCATTGGCATCTCGACAATGGGCGCGTCGTTTGGCGCGTATCATGCGGCGAATTCGCTCTTCAAGCATCCTGACGTGATTAAGCGGTGCTTTGCGATGTCCGGCGTCTACGATTTGCGGAATTTCATGGACGGGATGTACGACGACAATTTTTATTTCAACAATCCCGTGGATTATCTCTCGAACATGAGCGATTCATGGTTTTATGCGCAGATTGGGAGTTGCGACATTCACATCACGACAGGCACGGGTCCGTGGGAAAACAGTGGGCCGACTTACCGGCTGGCGGAAGTGCTTTCCGGCAAAGGGATTCGCCATTCACTCGACAACTGGGGGCCACAGGGAGGCCACGATTGGCCTTATTGGAAGCACCAGATGCGGGAATATATCTCGCAGTTGTTCTAAATCTCCGCCCTCGAACATGAAGGCTAAGTCTGACAGCGATTAGTGATATCGTGATATCGTCACGCTATGCTATCGTGATATCATATATCGAAAGGAGGCTCCAAATGGCGCAGCTCGTAGTAAGGAATATAGAAGAAAGCGTCAAAACCAAGTTGCAACGGCGCGCCAAGCGCCATGGCCGCAGCATGGAGGAAGAGGTGCGCGAAATTTTGCGAGACGCCACGAAAGACGAAAGCAAAAACCGGAAAGGCCTCGGAACAGAAATTTCCGAATTATTTCGCGGCATCGGGTTGAAGCCCGGGGAAGAACTCCCCGAACTTCGCGGCTTCACAATTGAACCTCCGGATTTCGAGGAATGATTCTCCTCGACACGAATGTCCTGTCGGCATTAATGAAGGGGATGCCGGATGTGGCGGTAGCCAAATGGTTGGATTTGCAACCTCGCGAATCAATCTGGATCACCAGCGTCAACCTCATGGAGGTCCGTTTTGGTTTGCAGACCATGCCGACCGGCCGCAAGAAGGCTGCGCTCACTGAGGGGCTGACGACACTTCTGGACGAAAAAATTCAAGGGCGCATTGCTTTGTTTGACGTCGCCGCAGCCGAGCAGGCTGCGGAACTGATGGCTCTTCGAAAGGCCAAGGGACGCCCGGTGGACCTCCTTGACACCATGATCGCGGGCATTGCTTTAGCCAGTCGCGCGATGCTGGCAACCAGAAATACATCGCACTTTGCAGACCTCTCTGTGCCCGTCGTCAACCCTTGGGGGGGTTGACAGCTTCCTGATCCAATTCCCGACCTGATTTCTGCTTAGTCGGCTGGAACCTGCAGAACGCTGTTCGTACTTGCTTGTTAGTCCGAGTCGAGGATGGAGCCGACGATTCCGCCAACGACTCCGCCTTGCACCGCCTTATTCGACTCGATGGGCATGTATTCCATCAGTTCGTGAGCGAGTTTGGCGATAGGGAGGGTTTGCAGCCAGACGCGGCCCGGGCCTGTCAGGGATGCGAGAAAGATTCCGTCACCACCGAAAATCATGTTTTTGATTCCCGGTATGGTGGTGATTTGGAAATTCACGCTGGTCTGAAATGCGCCCACGTGCCCCGGATGCACGCGGAGCAACTGTCCTGGCTGCAGGTCTTTTATGACTAATTCTCCAGAAAGCTCGAGCCACGCAGTGCCCTGACCGCTCACGTGTTGCAGGACGAATCCGCTTCCGCCAAAAATTCCCGCGCCGAGCGATTGCTGGAACCCGACGCCAATCTGAACCTGCGGGGTCGAGCAGATGAATCCGTGGCGGTGAATCATATATTCGCGGCCGGCTCCGACCTCGATTGGCACAATGTGACCCGGGAGCTTCGTGGCAAACGCCAATTCGCCCGGCCCGCCCACGGCGCGATACTCGGTCATGAAAAGCGTTCCGCCGCCGGCGACGCGCTTTATCGCGCCCCAGATGCCTCCTCCTCCGCCAAACTGCGTGTGGGTGGTCATTTGGATCGAACTGCCCATCCAGGAAAGCTGACCGGCTTCGGAGATGATCGTATCGTTTGGATCGAGGACAAACTCGAGGACGGGCATCGTCGTGCCCACAATTTCGTTGCGCATTGCTGGCTCCTTGCCGGAATGTTGACGCTTCTAAAGAACTACGCACTGCCCGCGGTTGATATTACAGGGCAAGCCCAAGGATACATTGTGGGAATAGAAGAGGAAATGATTTGCCGCGATGAGATGGATTACGCCAGCCCGAGATGGTCGAGTTGATAGCGGCCTTTTTCGATCACTTGGTCGTCATCAATCCAGACGTCGCATCGGCGCGTGAGCACGTCCACGTGCGTGGTGGATTTCCAGTCGGCGTGGGTCTGGCTGCCGTAGGGATCGCCGAACGCGATGTGGACGCCGGGAAACTTTTCGTCCTGCAGGAGAACGCCGATCATTTCCGTCAATCCAAGATTGGTTCCAAAGGCTAGCTCGCCGACGCGGTTGCTGTTTTCATCGGTGTGGCAATAGTCCCAGAATTCCTGCCGCAAATCCTTGCGCTCGCATGCCACGTCCACCAGCCGGGCGGCCTTGATGGTGAGCGTGAGCGGCGTGGACTGGAGGTCGCCGTATTTTCCGTTGAAGTGATCGCCGGCAGTGGCGTCGCAAACAAAGGTGCCATCCACGGTCGCTGGCGTCGTAAAAACTTCGCCTGCGGGCAAATTCGACCAGTAACGCGGATTGATCAAGCCGCTGGTCTTTACCCAATCGAGCTGGCGGTCGAAGTGCGCCGCAAACTCGGTCCCGGCTTCGGTTTTTACGGTAAGCGTTTTAGCGCCCAGCATGCGTTCGCGCAGCTTGTCGCTCAGGCGGTCCACCATGCGGTAGTCCGCACGCATTCCTTGCTGCATGATCTGCGGAGTTACGCCGACCATGTGCGCGTAGCGGATCTGGCGGCGCTCGACGACCCTTACGATGGCCATGCGCGCGGCGAGTTCGCCGGGTTGCGGGGTCATGCACAGTACACCGACATCCGCGGTCTCGAGCGCGTTCAAGACTTCCGCAGGCGCTGCCGCCATGGGGCGAGGACCTAAGTCTTCCAGAAGAAGACCTGTGGAGTGTGCTTTGCGCTCTTCGAGCGCGGCGGAAATGCTGGCGGCCACAGCGCGGCTTGCCTCGTCGGCAATCAGCGCGACTTGCTCACCTGCGCGGACGCCGAGGCATGTTTCCACGGCGTTGCGTGCGCCCGGCATCAGGTCTGGATTGGAAGCGCCGAAGTTCATCCAAATTATTCTACTTGAATCGCACGGATTTTCTAACGAAGTTGCTTTCGTATGTGCGGCCTTTTTCCACTGGCCGATGGGACGGGCGAAATCCGCCTGCCGGACCGTGCGCTTTAATTGGAGGCTGTGATTTTGGGCGCGACGCGAAAGGCCGGCACCTGGCCGCCACCGCTGGTGACGTTGGCGAGCCCGGTTGAGCTGAGGCGCGTGAGAAAGCCGGACAGCTTTCCGCGGAACAGGTACGGCGCAAAGTCCACCAGCATGTCGCGGTAGTCCACCCGCCCCGCTTGCGCGATGTACGGGAAAATTTCGCGGCGAATGGGAATCCGCTCTTGCACGATCCACGTGCCGTTCTTGGCGGTGAGCGCGCGCTCGATGGCTTCATCCCAGGCTGCTTCACTGGTTTCCCATCCTAACGTGACGCCGGAGCCGCCGTACTCGTCGCTGGGCTTGAGCACCAGGTTCTCGCGCTCTTTGCGAATGAACGCCAGCAATTCCACGTGTTCGCCGTAATGGGCGGTTTGAACATCGGCAACGACGCGCGTCCAGGGGATGTGCTTGCGAATCAATTCGCGCTCGCTGAGGGAGAAGAGCGCACCGTTTTGCTCGTCGGTAAGAACCGCGAAGAACGCCTTCACGTGTTGAATCTTGCAGCGAAAATTGTTTGCTACACATACGGCGCCTGCGGTGTACGCCTTTACCAACGCCGAACACTCGGCTGCCTTGGCCACAATGTCGTTGATGAGCACTCTCCTGTAGACCAGGTCGATTCGCTTGTCCTCTATCCTGAGCGATCTGCCATCCCATTCGAGCTGGCGCGGATCCGCAATCAGCGTCGGAATGCCCAACTTTTCGAAGCGCGCCTGGAGAATCTCGAATTCGCTCCACGTGGGAACTTCTTCCCAATCCACGATGGCGATTTGCGGCTTTTGTGCCGAGCCGCCCCAGTCGCGATAACTCTGCAGCAGTGCCTCGAGCAATTTGGCGCTCAACGAATACCGGTGGACTTCATACTTTCTGGCAAACTGCCCCATCATTGGCAGCTCGTTGAAAATCTCGGCAAGTGTTTCCGCGTAGCCCGCGCCGGCGGGCGATTCTCCGTTATACTCGGCAAATTTCAGTGAATCGGGAAGCAAGAAAGCGTCCAGCCGCGATGCCGTGCTGGCAGGCCCGAAGCCCACGGGAATGCGCGCAAGACGCTCTTCTTCTTCACGTAAATGCAGCTGGCCAAAAATGTGTTTATCTTCCAGGGCGGCAACGACGACGCGTTCGCCAAGCTCGGCGATGGTTTCCGCCACGGTGCGCACGCGCTCTTCGTCTTCTGGAGAGAGGAAAAACGGCCTCAGAAAAGGGCAGTGGACGCGATCACCGAAAGTCAGGTTGGCCCTGCGCAGGCGCCTGACCAAATCTTGCGGCAGCCCCGGCATGCGCAGGAGCATGGGCTTCAGAATCTCGTGCCACTCGTCCGCCGGAGAACGAGGCTGAACCGAGGGTGTGGGTGCCGTCGTCACACTTACGATCCTTGTGCGGAGCCTATAGCAGGAACCGCAGCAGGCTTTTGGGCTGGGGCTGTGGTCTTCGGCGCGCCAGTAAATCCCGCGGCGGCGCCAATGCCCAGCATTTCCTCCCAGCGTGGCCATGGAGAATACGCTTGTCCGTGAAGCGCGCGGTCGATCACCATGCGCGCCATCTTTTCCACGACCAGTTCGAAGTAAAACTCCGTGATCCGGTCGCGCTCGAAATCCGGCGCAGGATTCAGAAAGTCGATGGCATAGGGCACGCCGTCTTTGATTGCAAATTCAATGGTGTTCATTTCGTAACCGAGCGCCTGGTTGATGGTTTGCGCGTCCTTGACGATGCGCACTCCCAGCTCCGAAGTTAAGTAAGTATGGTCAACCAGATATTTCCGTTCCTTTGGATCGTAATGAACAGGAATGATGTCCGTTTTGCCGAAGGTGAAGCAGCGCACATACTGGGTGAAATCAATGAACTCTTGCAGCGTCATACAGTAAGGTGAAGTCTGGTCGTACGCGTCAAGCAACTCCTGCTTGTTGTTGACCTTGTAGACGTGCTTCCAGCCGCCACCTGAAAAGGGCTTGAGGATGGCCGGCCGCCCGACGTAATCCAGCATGGCGTCCCAATCCATCGGGTACTCCAGGTTGTGCAGCGATTCCGAAGTGATGTCCACATCGCTGGGATAGCCCTTTTGAGGAAGCAGAATGGTTTTGGGAATGGCGATTCCCAGTTTCGCGGCGACAGAATAGTTAAAATACTTGTCGTCAGCGGTCCACCAAAAAGGATTGTTGATGACGTAGGTCCCTTGCAAAACCGCGTGCTTCAGGAAGCCGCGGTAATATTCCACCTCATGGGAAATGCGGTCGACGATCACGCTGTACTTCGCGGACTCGCCCATGCGCGTACCGCCCAGCTTCACGAATTCCGCAGCCACGCCATCTGTTTTGCCAAGTTCGTTCACTCGCACGATAAACGCCGGAGGAAAGCTATATTCCCGCCCGCAGAGAAGGCCAACCTTTTTCATTTGCATGCTCCTGTCAGGAACCTGACGGACTGCTTCGTTTGCTCGCGTTAATTTACGGCATGCGCCGATGAAGTGCGCGGCTCCGTCACGCCACGGGTCTCCGCCACCAAATGGCGCACCACGCTTTTGAGATCGCCTGTCTCCCGGTAAACTCGCAGTTGCCGGTCCGCGCTGGTGCCTTCATTCAAGATGGTGTGAATGTAATCGACGGCGCTGCGGCTCCCCAGGTCGTCCACGACGTCGTCCACCAGTTCCAGCAATTCCGGAATCAGTTGCCGCATGTTGACTTCCGCTTCTTTTCCAAAGTCAATCATCTTGCCATCGATGCCGTAGCGGGCGGCGCGCCACTTGTTTTCTTCAATAAGCGCGCGCCGGTACAGCCGCCAGCTTTGGTTGTAAGTGTACAGCCGGTGCAGCTTCACGATGATGGCTTGGGCCAGCGCGGCAATTGCCACCGCTTCTTCCACTTTGGTGCAGACGTCGAACATGCGGAATTCCAGAGTGCCAAACATTGGGTGCGGCCGCACGTCCCACCAGATTTTCTTGCCGTTGTCGATGCAATGTAGTTTGACGAGCAGGTTCACAAAATTTTCGTAAGCGCTCCAGGACTCGAACTGTTCCGGCACACCCGTGCGGGGGAAGCGACGAAACACTGTGGTGCGATAGGACTTTAATCCGGTGTTTCGGCCCATCCAGAAAGGCGAGCTGGTGGAAAGCGCCAACAAGTGGGGAAGGAAATAGCGCACGCCGTTCATTAAGTCGATGGTGGTCTGGCGGTCCGGCATGGCCACGTGGACGTGCATGCCGAAGATCAGCAGCGAGCGCGCAAGTTGCCCCATTTCCTCAACGATGTGCTCGTAGCGCTCCCCGGGCGAGATGACCTGATCAATCCAACTGGAAAAAGGATGCGTACCTGCGGCGGCGACTTGCAGGCCCGCTCGTTCAGCCGCTGCCACCAGCTCTCCCCGCGTGCGGTGCATCTCGATGCGCAAGTCACTGACGCTGTCGCAAATGCGCGTGCCGGTTTCCACAATGGATTGGTGCAATTCGGGCTTGACCTGCTCGGCTATGTCGGGCGAAGCCTGAGAAACAAGCTGGCTGACGTGTGAGCGCAACTCGCACGTGGCGGGGTCAATAATCTGGAATTCCTCTTCGACGCCAATAGTGAAGCGGTGAGCCATCGAGCTGGCCCTCCGTGCGGTATGTGATTTCTCCCGGGGACTTTGCGCTCCGTATCATACTCCGCCCACAGCAGGATTTGCATCCGGACATGTCCCTAGGGCATCCTCTTTGCCAAGATGCCAAGAATGGTTGCGATCAAAAGTGCGCTCCGTCAATTTGGTACTGGACTGCGCATTGCTGCCCTTGCCAGACTCTTGGCCATGCAAATCAAGCCCTTTCGCATTGAGCAGTATTTCGGGAAATACGAATTCACCGCCAAATACCTGTTGTCCAACTCCGACGCGGAGTCTCGCACGATTCAGGAACTGCTGGACTTGGAAGCGGGCGCTCACGAATCTCTCTTGAAGCAATGGTGCGGCTATACGGAATCTCCGGGCGCGCCTTATCTTCGCGAGGCCATCGCCGGAATCTATCAGGGAATCAAGCTGGAAGATGTTCTCGCGGTGGCTGCGGCCGAAGAAGCTATTTTTGTTTTCTATCACGCGCTCGCCGGGCCTGGTGATCACGTCATCGTCGAGACGCCGTGCTACGAGAGCGCCCTGGAAGTGGCGCGCAGCACGGGAGCACAGGTCAGCGAGTGGCGCCGGTCTTGGGAAAATGGCTGGGAGCACGATTTAGCCGCGCTCGAAAAGCTGCCCCAGCCCAACACGAAAATCATCTACATCAACACGCCGCACAACCCAACGGGGCTTCTTATGCCCGCGGGTGTCTTCCAGCAAGTGATGAGACTCGCGGCCCGCCGCGGAATCATCGTTTTCTGCGACGAAGTCTACCGCGAACTCGAGCATGATCCCGCCAATCGTCTCCCGGCCGCTTGCGAAATCTACGAACGCGCCGTCAGCCTTGGCTCCATGAGCAAGTCTTACGGCTTGCCCGGTCTTCGACTTGGCTGGCTCGTTTCGAAAGATGCGGAAATTCTGGATCGATGCCTGGAGTTCAAGTACTACACGACCATTTGCAGCAGCGCTTCAAGCGAATTCCTGACCGCGCTGGCGTTGCGTCATCGCGAACTTTTGGCCGAGCGCAACCGCAGCATCGTCCTGCGCAATCTGCCACTACTGGATTCATTCCTCCGCCAGCACTCGAATCTCTTCGAATGGGTTAAGCCCAACGCCAGCCCCATCGGCTTCGTTCATTACAAGCCGCAGCGCGACGTTCATTCTTTTTGTGAGGACCTTGTAAAAAATGCGGGAGTCCTACTCTTGCCGGGGACCGTCTACGATCAGCCGCAACACATTCGCTTCGGCTACGGCCGCAAAAACATGCCCGAATCGCTCGCTCAACTCGGTGCCTACCTCGATTCTCATTCTTGAGCTTCGAGCGTGCTATTTGGTGGCAAATACTCGCGCGGAATTCAACAAGGAGCAAAACAAAAAAGCGGGACGGAAAAAACCAGTCCATCCCACCGGAAACGTTCTCCTCTGCGAGCCCTACTTCTGACCTCTGGTTTCTAACTTCCAACTTCTGAATTACGCCGCGCCCATGGCCCGCCGCTGCTGGAAGCATTCCCTGCAAAAAACCGGCCGTCCCTGCGTGGGCCGGAAGGGAACTGTTGTTTCCTTCCCGCATTGCGAGCAATTGGTCTTGGTTTCCGCGCGTGCCGGAGCAGAGTGTCCTCCAACTCCTTCGGCGCGTTTTGCTTTGCAGGATTTGCAGCGCTTCGGTTCGTTTTTAAACCCCTTGTCGGCGAAAAACATTTGCTCGCCGGCAGTGAATACGAACTCGGCACCGCACTCCGCACACTTCAACACCTTGTCGTGGTATTCCATGAGGCGCTCTCCCCTGGATCCCGTAGGGACAGAGGTTTGGCACGACTTTGCACCTCAGAGCCAAGATGCTTGAGGAGACCAGTATCCGGGGACGCCGGGCGCGGATCCCTTGGGCCTGCGGGTACGAAGCTGCAAAAAAACACCAAACGTTCTCTGCCTAACGGGGGCCTGATTCTCGGAAGCTGAGCGCCTTTGGCGACGACGGATAACGGAAGGGCGGCCCTCCCTGAAGGACCGCCCGGGGAAATTATTCCGATTCCCGCCGCTGCTTCTTGCGCAGTCGCTTCCGCGAAAGCGCTTCTTTGGCCCGGCGCTTTTCACCGGGCTTCATATAGAAACTATGCTTCTTGATCTCCTTGATGATGTCTTCCTGTTGCACTTTGCGCTTGAAACGCCGCAGTGCATTTTCCAGAGATTCATTCTCCTGGATGATGACTTCTGCCACTTTATGAATTCACCCCCAATCCGGTTCGGATTGGTAACTTGCGGTGCCTCTTGTCGGGATAACTACCGCCGCGATTGAAAACCTTCGGGCACCGCCCCTGTATTTAATTATCGCATGGATGGGCCGCTTTACAGCCGCACCTTGAAAAGTCGATGGCTTCTTCTAAATCAATTTGCGCTCTCCCGTCAAGGAATCTTTGCAAAATTCGGGCAGTTTTGTAGGTACTAAGACCCTCTGATAACCACCCTACAACTATAGTAACGACAATATTACAATTCCTGGGCGCTACTTGGCTCCCGGGCAGCGCGCCACAACTCGCCTCCTTTGCGCCTTTTTTTCCACGCCGCTGCTTGCCCAATAACTCATGTCTGTTGTTAGAATGAGCCGCTTCTACATTACGTCCCGGGAGCCGGCTTATGTCCGACACATCCATGAAGGACGCCATCGCCGTACTTCTCGCCGGAGGCCAGGGGGAACGCCTCTGGCCGCTTACGCGCGACCGCGCCAAGCCCGCAGTGCCCTTCGGCGCGCTTTACCGCATCATTGACATCACGCTTTCGAATTGCATCAACTCCGACCTCCGGCGCGTTTACATCCTCACCCAATACAAGGCCCTGAGCCTGAACCGCCACATACGCGCGGGGTGGTCGCCGCTGGCCGGCCTTGGCGAATACATCGAAGTGATTCCCCCACAGATGCGCGTTTCGCAATCCTGGTATCAGGGCACGGCCGACGCCGTCTATCAGAACATCTATTCGATCGGCAGCGAGCGTTCCAAGTTCGTTTTCATTCTTTCCGGGGATCACATCTACAAGATGAACTACGCCAAAATGCTGCAACAGCATGCCGATTCCGGCGCGGACGTGACCGTGGCCACGATTCAGATTCCCATCGCGCAAGCGGCGCGCCAGTTTGGCGTTATTGAAGTGGACAAGGACTGGCGCATTGTCGGTTTTGAGGAGAAACCCGCGACTCCCAAGGAATCGCCGCATCACGCCGGACACTGCAATGCTTCGATGGGAATCTATATTTTCAATACCCAGTTGATGATTCCTATGCTGCTTGCGGATTCCGAAGATCCCAAGTCCAGCCACGATTTTGGCAAAGACATTCTGCCGCGCATCATTTCGAAGCACCGGGTCTTCGCCTACAACTTCGTGGACGAAAACGCCAAGGACGCGCTGTATTGGCGGGATGTCGGCACGCTGGATGCGTACTACGAAGCCAACATGGACCTGGTCAGCGTTTCGCCAGTTTTCAACTTGTACGACAAAGCATGGCCTTTGCGGGGCTGGCAACAGCAATATCCGCCGGCAAAATTTGTTTTCGCGGATCCTGAGCGCATGGGTGTGGCGATGGATTCGATTGTCGCCGGTGGCTCGGTGATTTCCGGCGGCCGCGTGCAGAAATCAGTGATTGGCTACGACGTGCGTGTCAATAGCTATTGCGAAGTGGCGGACTCCATCATCTACAATCACGTGAACGTTGGGCGACACTCGCGCATTCGGCGGGCCATTATTGACCGCCACGTCAGCCTTCCGGAGCGCACCGAAATCGGCTACGACACGGAAGCGGACCGTCGCCGCTACCACGTTACGGATTCCGGCATTGTCGTCGTGGTACGCCAGGAATCGCTCATCGAAGAGCCGGAATCGGCTTGAGGTTTTTGGCGGGCTCAGCCTTTCCACACGTACTTTCCGCAGGGACAGGGAACGGAGTCGTTGGGATTTTTCTTCGCCATCGGCAGCTTACAAACGGGACAATTCTTACGCCACTACCGTAAGCCTCACTTCAGTGGGCCACTCCGGTGACAGAGGCGGGCAGGTTCAGTTCACCGATCATCGCGCACCATTCTTCGCGTTCTTGTAAATCCACAAGAACAGCAAGCGCGTTTCCGTATGCGGCGATGGCTCCGGTAAGGCGGTGAAAATCTGAGGAACCTCTCGCGGTCATTTTTCTTTCGATGTGGGCGTCCGCGGAGAGTTCCAGAACTCCTTCTATCGCCAGATTCGCAAGATCTGAGCTCGCTTTCATTGCCGGCTGCCTCCTTGCTTCCTTTCGTCTTACGTAAATAAAGGTACTTGCTGGCCGAGCGTTTCGCATAAAGGCAATCCCTGTATTTACGCGTCGGCAATAACCCATTCGAGTTGCAGGGGTTTACCCGCCTTCGCTTGGCCAAACACGATGCCAAGACGAAGGCGCAGTGCCGGAGCTCGTTGCTTCATAGCAACCTTCATACCTTTAGTGACATGACGAGGCTACTCGTTTCGCGTGGAGCCTACTTTTCCACCCAGAGAGGCAAAGCGGTGCCGGCGCTTGTTGGCGAAAGAGAACCGATTTAGCGGGAGCGCGAACGCAGCATGCTCAGGACCATGGCAATTTGCCCTGAATGATAAATGGCGTGCTGGACGATGCCGGGGAATAGAGTTGAGTAGGGATAATTGCGACCCGGAACCTGCTTGCTCAGTTCTTCATCGGGGAAATTCCGGATCCGCTCTTCGAGGCCATCGCGACTCTGGTTCCAGCGAGCGACCAGTTCGTTCCAGGGAATCGGCGGCTCGGCCCATTCCTTCTCGGCTTCCCAACGCGGCATCGGAGTACTCTCAGAGACCTTGCGGACCCTTTCATTCCACAGCAGCAGATGCTGAAGCAGAGTTGAGACGGAATGCGCGCCTGGAACTGGCGGCGTGACGGCTTTCTCCGGTGAGGATTTGGCAATGAGTTCTGCCAGGGTAGGTCCGTACCAGGCACCTTTGACCGTAACGGCGTGGTAGGAATCAGCAATCAATTGGGTCTGAGTCATGTTGGCATCCTTTTGCATTCTGGCTCTGAACGGTCCACCAGTATAAGGGGAAAGCGAAGGCAGTAAGCCCGCCAACGGCGGGCAGGCAGAAGGCAGAAAAGACAGAAAAGGAAGTTGGGCTAGATGGCTTTCAGGCCGACCTCGCCATCCTGTTTGGAGCCGGGCTTGCCGATCCAGACCACGCTGCAGCGGATGGCGTTTAGTTCGTCGTCGCCGGGGATGACCTCGACGAGTTGCCCGGGCCGGAGCCTCGGGCCGCCACGGAGGCGAAACCCCTCGGGAGACCGATCCACGATGAGGCAGGGAACCCGCTGAGGATGGGAGCCGAGATTGACGACGACGCTGGCTCCTTTTTTTGTGGCAATGCGCTTAGAGCGGCGGCCTTCTCTCCCTAGGAAAGTGGGCACGGTTTTGTCCTCGACGAAGATCTTCGACATTACACCTATTATGGAACGAGTGCCATAACGGGAAGGCATCGGGTGAATACCTGCGTTTTGCTCGGAGAGTAAACGAGCAGATTGGGTCGACGGTTATCGTCAGTTGCGAGAGGAAGCGGATGCGTTCTTCGTCTTTTCGGGAGAAAGCAAGATACTGTGCTCCCGACCGAGTCGAATAAATTCCGACCAGCCGCTACACATGGACCTTGGTTTCCGATAACAGGCCACGCCTTGGCGTCTGCTACAATCATTGGTTTACATTTTGACGAGGAGACACGCTGAAATATGTCCGCAAAGATCACCAAGGTGCGCGCACGGCAGGTACTGGATTCGCGGGGGAATCCTACCGTGGAGGCCGATGTTTATATTGGAGCGGACACGCGGGGGCGGGCGGCGGTTCCTTCCGGAGCTTCCACGGGTGAGCATGAGGCACTGGAGTTGAGAGACGGCGATGAGTCGAAATACCTTGGCAAGGGCGTGCTGAAGGCCGTGGCCAATGTGAATGGGGAAATCGCCAAGGTCGTGGTGGGCCTGGACGCCGCGGACCAGCGCGCGCTCGACAAGAAAATGATTGAGTTGGATGGCACGCCAACGAAGTCGCGCCTGGGTGCCAATGCGATTCTGGCGGTTTCGATGGCGGCGGCTCGCGCGGCTGCTGCGGCGCAGGGCATTCCGCTCTACAAATACCTCGCGCTCTATTCTTCGGACACTTCGGCGAATCTGCTGCCGTGCCCGATGATGAACATTCTGAACGGCGGGGCTCATGCGGATAGCTCGGTGGACTTCCAGGAATTCATGGTGATGCCGGTGGGCGCACCGAAATTCTCGGAAGGGCTGCGATGGGGTGTGGAAGTGTTTCACGCGCTGAAGACGGCCTTGAAAAAGCACGGCTACTCGACGGCCGTGGGCGATGAAGGGGGTTTTGCGCCGAGTTGCAAGTCGAATGAAGAGGCGATTCAGATTGTACTCGAAGCGATAGCCGCGGCAGGTTATAAGCCGGGCGAGCAAGTGAGCATCGCGTTGGATCCGGCGTCGAGCGAGTTTTTCGATAAGGCCAGCGGGAAGTACGTGTTTAAGAAGTCGGATAAATCGGCGCATTCGAGCAGTGAAATGGCGGCGTATTGGACGAAGTGGGCGGAGAAGTATCCGATTGTGTCGATTGAAGACGGCATGGCGGAAGATGATTGGGCGGGGTGGAAGTCGCTGACGCAGAGCACTGGGAGCAAATCGTCGAAGAAGAAGATTCAGTTGGTGGGCGACGACCTTTTTGTTACTAACACAGAGCGGTTGGCGCGCGGGATCAAGGAAGGAATTGCCAACGCAATTCTCATCAAACTGAACCAGATTGGCAGCGTAACGGAAACGATTGACGCGATTGAGCTGGCGCGCAAGTCGGGGTATCACTCAATCATTTCGCACCGTTCCGGCGAGACGGAGGACACCTTTATTGCGGACCTGGCCGTGGCTACTGGAGCGGGACAAATCAAGACGGGCTCAGCGAGTCGCACGGATCGTGTGGCTAAATACAATCAGTTGCTGCGCATCGAGGAAGAGTTGGGTTCGGCGGCGCGATTCAATGGGAAGGCGGCGCTAGGCTAACGGGGAGAGAGACAAGCCGCGTTTGCCGCCCGACCTGTAATTGGAGCTTGTGCGATACAGACTCGATTCTTTGCCATCCAAATTCGCCCGTACCATTGACACGGGATGGGTTTCTCTCTAGCATCTGTGGCGGTTCGTGCCCACCTTCAAATTTAATTCGATATCCGTACGGAGTTCGTCTTCAGGAGTCCAAAATGACTAAGGTCCTGCACTGTAACGATCTCGTCCCTGGATGCAAGTTCGAAGCGCGCGGCACCTGTGACGAGGAAGTGATCGCGGATTTCGCAGACCACATCGCGACGGCGCACAATATGTTTGAAATTTCGGACGAAATTCTGGCAATGATCAGCAAAGCGATTCACGAGGAAGTGCGCGTGCGTACTCGGTTTGCCCACGCATGAATTCTCGGCGGCTCGCGGACTTCATGGCACGTTAGGTCGAATTCTTGCTCTACTGTGCTGGCCCGAAGTAGCGGTAGTGGCCGGTAATCTTCCAGGCGAACAAAACGTCTTCTCGTTTCGGTCCTTGTCCTATGTTGTGCACAATCAGGTGGCGCCCGGCTTCTGCTGATTTTTTGTCAACGACAATCCCAATGTGCGGCACGCCACCGCCAAGATCCCAAGTGACCAGGTCGCCGGCCGAATAATCCGCCGGGTCTTGCGTGATCGCCAGAGATTCTCCTTTGCGGCTGAAGAACACCATCAGATTCGGCACGCGCCGGTGGTCGATATTCGTGTCAGGGTGAGAGAGGAGCCAGCGCCGCTGCTGAGGATAGGCGGAGAAGTTTTTCTCCATGTCTTCGTGGACTTCTTTTTGAAGGTCGATACCCACCGCACGGTAAGAACGAATGACCTCATCGGTGCATACGCCGGTATCTTGGGGAACATCGCCTCCGGGATAGGGAATGCGAACATAAGCCGGATCGTAACGCACGGCGTGGCGCGTTCTTTCTTCGGCGGCGGCCACGAATTTCTTGAGAAACTCCTCGCGTGCGGTGACGCTGGGCGTTTGCGTTTGGGCCAGAGAGGAGGCGATGAGCGTAAGAGCGGCGGCGACAGCGACGAGAGAAGCGCGGCACCACGTCTGCTTAAACGAAATGCGCATACCCAAATTCTACCGGAGTTTTGCGATATTGTGATGGCTTGCGAGTCCGGATAGGATTTGAAGATTCCCATGGGTCATGCCGGCAAATCACGTGGGTTGGAAAATGCTCCAAGCATCCGAATGGCGGTGGAGGCGGATGTTGAACCATTGGTGCGGTTGATCAACGCGGCGTTTGTGGTGGAGCAGCCTTTCATCGAAGGAGAGAGAATCGGTCCAGTGGGAGTTCGCGAGTACATGAAAAAAGGGGAATTCCTGGTTGCGGAGGACGCAGCAGGGCTTGCTGGATGCGTTTACGTCGAGTTGCGCACCGAAAGAGGATACTTGGGATTGCTGGGAGTTGCCCCGGAGCTGCAAGGAACGGGCTTGGGCCACGAATTAATGAACGCGGCGGAAAGTTATTTTCGTACGGCGGGATGCCGGGCGATTGATTTGCGCATCATCAGTCCTCGTACGCCGCTTCCAGCGTTTTATGAGCATTTTGGATATTCGCGGACGGGAACAGCGCCGTTTGCGGCGGATGTGCCGGTGAAAGTGCCGTGCCACTACATACAGATGTCCAAGAAGCTTAGCGACTCGTAACTTGTGGTGACGCGTGGGTATCCGCATTGATTTGTGCTGCGGCGTGCGGGTGTCTTCCCGCTTTTCAATTCACGGCGCTTTCAGGCAGAATACGGGCGCTCGTCTAAGGGGGAAATCGTGTTTCGTCGCACTGCGCTTGCCTCGATTCTTTTTGCATCGCTGTCGTTTGTGCCTGCGGGGAGTCATGTCATTGCCCAAGAGCGGCCGCTGTTTGGCTATTCGGCCCAGTCTTCGCAGACCGAACGCCAGTGGGAAGATAAGCTTCGCGCCATTCCGAGCCCGGAGAATATGCGCGCGTACATGAAACTGCTTTCGGCGCATCCGCACCATGTCGGCTCGCCTTACGACAAGCAGAACGCGGAATGGATTCTTGGGAAATTCAAAGAGTTTGGTTTGGACGCGCACATCGAACAATTTGACGTCCTCTTTCCAACGCCGAAAGAGCGACGGGTAGAACTGGTTGAGGGTGGGCCGAGATTTGTGGCGAAGCTGCAGGAGCCGGCTCTGTCCGTGGATCCCACGTCCAATCAGGAATCGGAGCAACTGCCCACATATAACGCTTATTCGATTGACGGCGACGTGACGGCAGAACTCGTGTACGTGAACTACGGCGTGCCTGAAGATTACGAGCAACTGGAACGTATAGGCGTGTCGGTGAAGGGCAAGATTGTGATTGCGCGCTACTACCATTCCTGGCGGGGGATCAAACCCAAAGTCGCGGCAGAACATGGTGCAGTGGGATGCCTGATCTTTTCTGATCCGCACGAGGATGGCTTCTACCAGGGCGAAACGTTTCCTACGGGGCCGTATCGTCCGCCGGATGGAGTGCAGCGGGGAAGCGTGGCGGACATGCCGCTTTATCCGGGCGATCCGCTGACGCCGGGAGTCGGCGCCACCAGAGACGCAAAGAGGTTGAAAGTGGGAGACGCGCCGACAATTACAAAAATTCCGGTGCTGCCGATTTCTTACGGCGATGCGCAGCCGTTGCTGGCGGCGCTGACGGGGCGCGTTGTTCCTGTGGAATGGCGCGGCGGTTTGGGCCTCACATATCACGTAGGACCAGGGCCGGCCAAAGTGCATCTGGTGGTGAAGTCCAACTGGGAACCGCTAAAGACCTTGTACGACGTAATCGGGAAAATCCAAGGCTCAACTTTTCCGGACGAATGGGTGATTCGCGGGAATCATCATGACGGCTGGGTGAACGGCGCCGAGGACCCGATCGCAGGCCAGATTTCATTGCTCGAAGAGGCGCGCGGAATGGGCGAACTGGTGAAAGCTGGATGGAAGCCGAAGCGCACCATCATTTATTGCGCATGGGACGGCGAGGAGCCGGGGCTTCTGGGCTCAACGGAATTTGCGGAAGAACACTACGACGAGCTGCGGGCGCATGCAGTGGCGTACATCAATTCCGACACGAATGGACGCGGTTATTTCAATGTGGAGGGGTCACACACGCTGGAAAAACTCGTCAATGAAGTGGCGCGCGATGTCTCCGATCCGGAAACGAAACTCAGCATTTGGAAACGTAACCAGCTTCGAGAAATCGCCAATGCGAAGACTTCGGAGCAGCGGGAAGAAATCCGCAAGCGCGCAGACCTGCGAATTCCGGCGCTGGGCTCGGGTTCGGACTACACGGCGTTTTTGCAGCATGACGGAGTCGCCTCGATGAATATCGGCTTCGGTGGCGAAGATGGCGGGGGCATCTACCACTCGATTTACGACGATTTTTATTGGTATACGCACTTCAGCGACACCGACTTCGTTTACGGGCGGGCTCTCTCGCAGGCGGGCGGGACTGCCATGATGCGTCTTGCGGATGCGGACTTGCTGCCGTTTGATTTTGGCGATTTTGCGGACACGGTGCAGATGTACCTCAAAGAACTGAAGGCGCTGGCGCAGAAGACGCAGGACGAAATTCGCGAGCGCAACCGGGAAATCGAAGAGGGTGTGTTTCAGGCGACGAATGATCCGCGGCGGCCGTTGATTGCGCCGTCGGTGGAAGCTGTGCCGCCTCACTTGAATTTTGCTCCGCTGGAAAATGCGGCGGATACGCTGAATCGCAGCGCGGAAGAATATCGCAGGGCGGTGGAGCAGGTCAATGCCAAAGGTGGTGCGGCGCTGGCGGCGAGTTCGCTTGTGGAAGTGAACAAGCTGCTGATGGAAAGCGAGCGGCGGCTGACAAACGCAGAAGGGTTGCCGAACCGGCCGTGGTTCAAGCATCAACTGTATGCCCCGGGCTTTTACACGGGCTACGCGGTGAAGACCGTTCCAGCGGTGCGCGAGGCGATCGAACTGAAACAATGGAAGCAAGCGGACGAGGCGATTGTCGTTGTCGCACACGTGCTCGAGAATGAAGCAGCGCTGATTAATTCGGCGGCGCAGAAGCTGGCCGCAACAAAATAGATTTTCTAACCGGCGCGAGTGCCGCCGGGAACCGGACGTTCTGGAACGGCCAGCACCGGAGTCACGCCGTCGGCATAGCCGATGTCGAAAAGCATGCCCTCGGAAATTTCGCCCGCCATTTTGCGTGGTTCCAAGTTCACCACGAAGAGTGCCTGGCGACCTTCGATTTCGCGCGGATTTAAGCGTTCTTTCCTGATGCCGGCGAGAACCGTGCGCGAATGGTCGCCGAAATTCACAGTGAGCTTCATCAGTTTTTCGGAGCGCGGAATTTCTTCAACGCGCTCAATAGTGCCGACACGAATGTCTAGCGCTTCGAGTGACGCGATTCCCACGGTGGGTTTAATGGGAGCAGGAGCGAAGTCGGCCATAGTTCACCGCCGGTAGTGCGCGACGTAGACCGGCACCGGGATTTCCGGATCGCACTTTTCGTCACGAATCGGTATGCCGAAGGCGAGATGCATCGGAACGACGCCAGCCCAAACGGGCAAGGCGTAATCGGGTTCGTCGTCGATGGGTGGGCCAGTGCGGATTTTTGCGGAGACCTCGGTAAGCGGGAGGCGCAGGATGCTGGTGGCCTTTTGTTCCTTTTCGCTGGGCTGACGCGCCTCGCTCCAGCGGCCGGGGAGGATTTTTTCCGTAAACGCGTGAAAGGCGTCGAATTTTTCTCGCGGATCATCAACGCGGGTTGCTTTTCCTAGCGCCACGACGGAACGGTAGTTCATCGAGTGATTGAAGACGGAACGCGCGAGGACAAACCCGTCGGTAAGAGTGACCGTGACGCAAACGGGGATTCCCTCGCTGAGATTGCGGAGCATGCGGCTCGCGGCTGAACCGTGGAAATAAAGAGCGTCACCCACGCGAGCAAAGAGCGTGGGGATGACGTAGGGCTGGCCATCCATGGAGAATCCGACGTGGCACACGAAAGCTTCGTCGAGAATTTTGTAAATTGTTTCGCGATCGTAGACGCCGCGATCTGGCTCGCGGAGCACGCGGGTTCGCTCCGATGGTGGAATGGTTTCAGGCACGACGCACCTCAAAGAGCAGCGTGGCGCGAAGTCATCGTTGTGCGACGACCCATTTGATTTATAGCCGGCGCCAAAACGGCATGTATGAATGCAGGAGAAATGATGCTATCACGCGAGGGAAGACAAAAGGCGAATCGGCGATTATGTCATACAAAAGCGTTGCCAAATTGGTAGAAGGCGCGCCAGACGTCGATGCAGGCGAAGTGATTTGGCGGCTACAACCCCAGCAGGGTCCTGTGAGAAACTAAATGTTTCTGGAAAGAGGCTATTCCGCGATAGGAAGCAGATCATGAGCACACCGGCTCTTAAAGAGACCGAAAGCAAAACATTTGATGTTACATGGGTAAGAGACCAGTTTCCTTCGCTGAAATTGCAAGTGAATGGGCATTCGGCGGCGTTTCTCGACGGGCCGGCGGGCACGCAGGTGCCGAGACAGGTGATCGAAGCCGTTGAGAATTACTTTGTGAATGCCAACGCGAATACCTGTGGCGCGTTCGAAACGAGCCGGCGAAACGACGCCATGATCGCCTCAACGCGTAAAGCGATGGCGGATTTCTTCAATTGCGAAGCGAACGAGGTCGTGTTTGGGCAGAACATGACCACGATTACGTTTGCGCTGGCGCGGGCCATCGGGCGCGAGTTGAAATCAGGCGATGAAATTGTTGTGACGACCCTGGACCATGATGCAAACGTGGCCCCCTGGCGCGCGCTCGAAGAAAAAGGCGTTGTCATTCGCCAGGTGGACATTCGCGAAGAGGATTGCACGCTGGATTTGGAAGACCTGAAACGCAAAATCACCCCGAAGACAAGAGTGGTCGCAGTCGGCTATGCGTCGAACATGGTGGGAACCATCAATCCGATCGCGGAGATTACCAAACTAGCGCACATAGCGGGGGCGTTGATGTTTGTGGATGCCGTGCATTTCGCTCCACATGGCCTCATTGACGTGAAAATGCTGGACTGTGATTTTCTGGCGTGCTCGCCTTACAAGTTTTTCGGCCCGCACATGGGAACCTTGTACGGAAAGAAGGAGCATTTGCAGCGGTTCAAACCGTACAAAGTGCGGCCAGCGACGGATGCCATTCCCGATTGCTGGGAAACCGGAACGCAAGTGCAGGAATTGATAGCGGGCATTGGCGCGGCCGTGGATTACATCGCAGGAGTAGGAAAGCGCCGCGATTCTAATGTTAAGACGAGGCGCGACGCGTTGGCGGCCGCTTATCGAACGACCGTGCCCTACGAGCGGAGTCTGCTGACGAGACTCCTGGACGGCTTGCAAACGATTCGCGGAGTGAAAGTTTACGGCATTACGGATCCGAAGCGGTTTGGCGAGCGCTGTTCCACGATTTCGCTGCGGATGGGCGACCATCACCCGACAGAGATCGCCAAATTCCTCGGCGATCGCGGCATTTTCACCTGGGACGGAAATTTCTACGCGATGAATCTTTCCGAGCGGCTCGGCGTGGAGCCCAAGGGCGGCGTCCTGCGCATTGGGCTGGTGCACTACAACACCACAGAAGAAGTAGCGCGTCTGCTGAAAGCGCTCTACGAATTCGCGGATCGTTCGTAACAATTCGCCGAAGAAGACAAGATTAGGAGTCGCACCCCTAGGGTTGCAGAACAAGCTGACGCTTTTCCTTCGCACGCCGAACGAAATAGCTGACAAAAAACGCTAGCGTACTGTAAGGGAAGATTCCCAACGAGGAGCCGGCAACCAGGTGTGCCGGGACATACGTCATCAGGACGACCCAGACAAACGCTTGCACTTCGCTAAAGAGGCCCAGGATGACACCTGTTACCGCGTAACACGCAGCAATCACTAGTGCACTCGATCCAATGCCGGCGGCGGGCTCACTAGCGATTTGGGCCGACACGGCAGGCCCCAATTTCACGATCCCGTACAGAGGAAGGACTGCAGCGACCAGAAGAGACAGCAATGCGTTTTTGACGGTGAGACGCCGGGCAAAGGGGTTGAAGAAATTGCGAATGCCGCGATTCAACATCTTGTCGGTTGGTTCGTATGCATCGGTTTGAAGGTTGTGGCGGAGAAGTCCGCGCGCGACTTGATGGGCGAAATGACGCTGATTCTCAATTTCATATGCCGCGAAAAGGCTTGGAATGTCGCGCGGTGGCGAAACTGGTGTCCCGAACGATGCCGCTCGTGCGTCGTGCCGCTTCTTCAGTTCCGCCACGTTCGTTACGTTGGGGCGATCCTGAAGGACACGATATTCGGGGCTGTCCATCACGGACTTCATTTCCATATTGCGAGTTGCAAGCTCCCTACCGGTTGAAAAACGAGTGGTGAAGCTGACCAAGCTGGTGTTCTTCGCAGCCTTAAGCCCCTTGACGTCGGTTTGAATCTCGACGACTGTCAGCGTGCAATGAGCGGGGTCGGTTGGATTGGAGTATTCGCGCAGCAGGTTTGTCCCATAATTCGCAACGCGAAAAGTGCACATGGGATAGTAATGCAAGGCAGCAAATTGCGCATCGAAAGGAGCAAGGTATTTTTTCTGCTGCTCTGAAAGGGAGGAGTCCTCGACAACTTGCCGATCGTAGCGTGCGGGAATGGGACGCGAATTCTTGCGCATTTGCGGTTTGCTTGTAAAGATCACTGCAGCAGTGGTCCAGAAAAGCCCAAGGAGGTCAGTATCGAGATTGAACATTGGAAGTCCCTCGAACTTCTTTTTTTCAGTTTATCGTTTCGTCGAGCCCTGTTCCGATTGAGGTGTAGAAGAAGCGGCCAAATCTTTACTGTCCGGACGTACAGGTCCGACAAATAGGACAATCGCTGAGAACCAGCAAACTCTCCGCGAAAAATACCGAGGAAGAGTGCGGTATGACAGTGTGCATGGAACTGTGTATTCTGATTCGCTATGGCAAAACGACCGAAAACGATTGTATTGACCGTGCTGGATGGATGGGGATACCGCGCTGAAACAAAGGGAAACGCGATTGCGCTGGCACGGAAACCGGCGTACGACGAGTTGCTTCGCAAATTTCCAAACACGCTGATTCAGACTTCCGGGCCTTTCGTCGGCTTGCCCGAGGGCCAAATGGGCAATAGTGAAGTGGGTCACATGAACATGGGCGCAGGCCGCATCGTCCACATGGACATTACGCGCATCGATTTGATGATCGCCAACAAGCAGTTGCAGAGCGTGCCGCTGTTTCAGCAAGCCATGGAGCGCGGGCGACAGCGGCAACTCCATTTCCTGGGATTGCTAAGCGACGGCGGCGTGCATTCGCACATCCAACATTTATTTGCGCTCCTCGAGATGGCCAAGCAGCAGAAAGTGGAAAAAGTGTTCGTCCACTGCTTTATGGACGGGCGCGACACGCCGCCGAACAGCGGACGCGATTACGTGCGGCAGTTGCAGCAAAAAATGCGTGACCTGGGCGTGGGCGAAATCGCGACGCTGGTGGGACGCTACTACGCAATGGACCGCGATAACCGCTGGGAACGCGTCGAATTGGCGTACCGCGCGCTGGTGCACGGGGAAGCGGAGACGAAGACGAGCGATCCTGTGACCGCGCTGCAGCAGAGTTACGAACAAGGCGTGACGGATGAATTTGTGAAGCCGATTGTGGTTACGAAGGGCGATGGAGCAGCGGCCGCTCCCGTTGGGCCGATTCGAAGCGACGATGCGGTGATTTTCTACAATTTCCGCGCCGACCGTGCGCGCCAAATGACGAAGGCGCTGGCAGAGCCCGGGTTTGACAAGTTTGTGGACGAAAAGCGGCCACAGAATCTTTTCTACGTGGCGATGACACAATATGAAAAAACCTGGCCGTGGCTGAAATACGTGCTGGCGCCAGAAAAACTGGAGCACATCCTGGCGCAAGCTTTCGCGGAACTGCAGTACAAGAATTTGCGCACGGCGGAGACGGAGAAGTACGCGCACGTGACTTATTTTTTTAACGGCGGCGTGGAAAAACCCTTTGGCGGAGAAGAGCGAATCCTGGTGCCGTCGCCGAAGGTGGCAACCTACGATTTGAAACCGGAAATGTCCGCGGCGGGAATCACCGACACGGTGGTGAAAGCGATCGAGAAGGGCGAGTTTGACGCCATCATCATGAATTACGCGAACGCGGACATGGTGGGACATTCGGGAAAACTCGAGGCCGCGATCAAGGCTGTGGAGGCAGTGGACGCGGGGCTCGCGCAAATTTATCAAGCGATGAAGCCGCGCGGAGGGGCGTGGATTATCACTGCGGACCACGGAAATGCCGAAACCATGATCGATCCTGCGACGGGCGGGCCGCATACGTATCACACCACGAATCCCGTGCCATTTATTTTGGTGAGCGAAGACGACAAGGTGAAATTGAAACCAGGAGGGTCGCTACGGGACATCGCGCCGACAATGCTGAGCGTGCTGGCACAGCCCAGGCCCGCGGACATGACAGGCAACGATTTGCGGATTGCTTCCTGACCTTTCCATGAAACGCACAAAACCCGCGGAAACGAAGCTGGTGATTTGCGTGTGGCATCCGTTTACGTGGTGGCGGCCGCAGCCTATTGTCGCTGAAACACTCCGAAAACGCTGGCCCGAGATGGAGGTCGTTCACCTGCCGGACTATGACAAGCTGCCGGAGGAATTGCCAGACACTGATATTTTCGTGGGCTACTCACTGCGCGCGAAGCAGTTGAAAGACACGAAGAAGCTGAAGTGGATTCATTCGACAGCGGCCGGAGTGGCGCAATTGATGTATCCGGAGCTGCGCGAGGCGGAAATCCTGGTGACGAATCCGAGCGGCGTGTTTTCCGTGCCGATGGCGGAGCATACGATAGGACTGATTCTGGCACTCGCGCGGAATTTTCCGGATTCCGTGCGCCAGCAGGATAAGGCGAACTGGTCGCAACAGGAGTTGTGGGACAAGCCGCAGCACCTGTCCGAACTGAATGGGCAGGTACTGCTGATCGTGGGCTATGGTTCAATCGGACGCGAGCTGGCGAAGCGCGCGAAGGCGCTCGACATGCGCGTCTGGGGAGTAACACGGTCAGGCGAAGGCGACGGCGCACACGCAGAGAAGATTTTTCCGGCTGCAAAGTTACATCACGCGCTGCCCGAGGCGGACTACGTGGTGGTTTCGGCGCCCGAGACAACGGAAACGAAGCATCTGATCGGTGCGCCGGAACTAACCAAGATGAAGCCCGGAGCTAGGCTGATTAACGTAGGCCGAGGATCCCTGCTGGACGAAAAGGCGCTGATCTATGCGCTCGAAACCGGCGCGCTCGGCGGCGCCGCAATTGACGTGGCAGAGACGGAGCCACTTCCGGTCGATAGCCGCCTTTGGAATGCGCCGAACCTTTTCATCACGCCGCACACCAGCGCGTTGAGCGACCGGCTGTGGATTCGGCAAACCGCTCTCCTCCTCGAATTGCTAGAGCGATGGTTTGATGGCAGAGAGATGTTTAACCGGGTGGATTTGGAGCGCGGATACTGAGGAAGAACGAAATTCGAAATACGAAAATCGAGAAGTGACCGATCCTCGCCTTCGCCTGTTCCTTCGTTTCGAATTTTGTATTTCGTAATTCGAGTTTCGAGAATTCAGTCCCCCACGCCGCCCTTAGTCGCCTGGTAGCCTTCGCGCGCGTAAATCTGGTATTTCTGCTTTTTGCCTTTTTGGTCGACGATACTCAGCGGGCCGCCATCCGGCGCGACCAGTTCCACTTTTACTTTGTGGAATTTGCCGTCTTTCCCGCCGCTGGTGGGTGAGAACGAAAGACTGTACTGGTGCCGAAGAAAAGCGGCGACGCTGCGGAAAATATCAGGCATTTCCCCTTCGAACTGGGGGAACCACGCGAACCCGCCGGTCTCCCGGGCGAAAGTGTTGAGCTCATTCTGAGCCTGCAGAAGCGTCATGTTTTGCATTCCCCCGCGAGCAAAATTGGAATAGGCCTGGCCAAGGCCAATGCAGAAAATAGGCACATCACTCCCGCGAAGAGCTTTCATCGTTTGATCGAGGGTATGCTTCGAAAAAGTGTCAACGCCGCTGGCAACCAGGATGATGGACTTCTTCCCCTTGACGTCCTTCAAGCGTTCCGTAGTTTCCAAAATAGCGTCGAATACGTTCGACTCGCTAAAACCGGGGAAATAGAGGCGCGAGAGCCCCTGCAGTACTTCCTCTTTGTCTTGTGTGAAGTCGACCTCGATGCGGGTCTTCATGTCGAATGTTTCCAGGGCGACCCAATCTTTCTGTTGGAGCTGAGGAAAAAGAGCCGAGGCCCAATACTTTCCGATGTACGCAAAGAAATCGTAGTAACCGCGGCTGCTGAACTCCAGAAGAAGAACCGTAGTGATAGGCGCTTCCGAAGGTGCGAAGTTGGTGATGGCTTGAGGAACGCCTTCATCGCTGACGCGGAAATTTTCCTTCTTGAGGTTGGGAATCAGGTCGCCGTGCTGCGTGACGGCCACGACGTCAAGCGTAACAACCGGAACGTCCACGCTGATACTGACGCCGGCTTGCGGAGGCTGCTGCCCTGGCGGCGGGGCTTGCTGCTGCGTGGGTTTTTGTTGCTGCTGCGACGGAGGAGGACCGCCCTGCGGGCCGGTCGGCGCTTGCGCGAGAGCGGGCTGCCCCGTGAGAGGCATCACTACAAAGACAGCCAAAGCCAAAAGCCACAAAAGGAAAACAATACGCCTCATTGTTTGCTCCTCATTGCAAGCCGAACGACAATCTTCACAGGATTTTCCTCTTATTGCTACCCGTGCTGCGTCCGAGCGGTTGAATTTAGGCACCGCTACAGCAATGACCGGGGCGGGTCCCCATACGCGCATGTTAGTATGAAGCACTCTGGATGCAAAACGTTAGCTGGGACGATGGAGCCCGCCGCGTCGCCTTTATGAGATTTCGTGAGGAGGGTGGATTAGTGAATTGGAGTCGAAGAATAAAGGTCACTGTGAGAGCGGCGATCTTGCTGCTGGCCGGAAGTTTTTCGGCAGCGCCGCAAGGAATCCCGCAACCGACGCCGGCGAGCACAGTCAATACTGTTTCACAAAGCGATCCCCCGCCGATCGCCAGGGAGGCCCGCGGCTGGCTGGCGGATTTAATCAAGATCAACACGTCCAATCCACCGGGAAATGAAAACCTTGCGGCCATGTACGTATCCAATTTGCTGCAAAAAGAAGGAATCAAACCAGAAATTTTGGATGTGGGGCCGGGACGCAGCGCTGTGGTGGCGCGCCTGCGAAGCTCAGTGGTTCCGGACCCGTCGAAAGCGCTGCTTCTGGTGGCCCACATGGATGTGGTACCGGTGGACAAGGCGCGGTGGACAGTCGACCCGTTTGGCGCTGTGGTTAAGGATGGCTACATGTACGGCCGCGGCGCCATTGACGACAAAGGTATGCTTGCCGCGAATCTGGCGGGTTTTATCGGCTTGAAGCGGTCAAACGCGCACTTGAACCGCGACGTGATCTTCCTTGCGACGGCCGATGAAGAGCAAAGCGCTGACGCGAGTATCCGAACGCTGATTGCAAAATACTGGGACAAATTTGCGGCAGGATTTGCGATTAACGAAGGCGGCAACGTCTTCACGAAAAGCGGCAAGGTGCAATACATCGGCGTGCAGGCGGGCGAGAAAGTAGCGGTTAACGTCGCGGTGATCGCTCGAGGAACGTCGGGCCACGCGTCGCAGCCTACAAAGGACAATCCGGTTGTGCACTTGGCGGCGGCCGTCGCGAAGATTGGGACGTATTCCGCACCGGTCCATTTCACCGCGATTGTGCGCCGGTATTTTGAAGGCATCGCGCCACTCGAGGACGACGAGATCGGGAAGTGGATTCGCTCCATGGACACGCCGGACCGTGGCGAACACGCACAACGCGTGGTGTCTGACGCCAGCCCGCTGTGGAATTCGATGATGCGCGACACGGTTGCGCCGACGATACTTTCCGCAGGCTTGGCCAACAACGTGATTCCTGCGGAAGCTCGCGCGAACCTGAATGTCCGGCTGTTACCGGGGGATTCGATCAACACAATCATTGCCGACTTGAATAAGCAGGTGAACGACCCGGCGGTAACGTTGCAAGTGCAACCGAACGCCGGTTTGGCGGCACCGCCGTCTTCGCTGGAGTCGGATTTCTACAATCTGATTTGCCGGGTGGCATCACGCGAATTTGGAGGCGCTCCGTCCTTGCCATTTCAGTCGACATGGTTGACGGATTCCGCGCAGTTGCGGCTGCATAGCGTACAGGCTTACGGGCTGGTTCCATTTCCCCTGGGCGATGAGGATTTGCGGCGCATGCACGGCGATGACGAACGGATTCCTCTGGCGTCCTTTGACAAGGGCGTGGACCTACTGACGAAGATTGTGACGGAGTTCGCGGTCACCCGTTACTAAGGCAAGAAGCCGCGGGCAACAATCCAAAAAGAAAATCGCAGGGACGAAGGTCCCGTTGAATAATAGAAGGCGGGGAAGTTCGGTCTGTCCTCGAAAGAGAACATGAATTTTCGCCACTCGAAGATTGTGTGCACCATCGGCCCGGCCACGCGTTCACCGCGCATGATCGACAAGCTTTTCGCGGCGGGGATGGACGTGGCGCGGCTGAATTTCTCCCATGGCACACACGAAGAGCACGCGGAGAATTTCGCGATGATTCGCGGCGCCTCCGGCAAGCACGAAAAACCGATTGCAATTCTGGCGGACCTGCAAGGGCCGAAGATTCGCACCGGGGCGCTGGCAGGAGGCGGGCCGGTGATCCTGCGCGCTGGCCAGCAGTTCACAATTACGACGGCAAAAGTCCTGGGCGACTCCACGCGGGTCAGCACCACGTTTGCACCACTGCCTCGCGAGGTTCACCGCGGCGACCGCATTCTGCTTTCTGACGGCTTGATCGAGTTGCGCGTCGAGCAAGTGCGCGACCGGCAAGTGGTTTGCGAAATAGTGAACGGCGGCGCGCTCGGCCAGCACAAAGGCATCAACTTGCCCGGATTGAAGCTGCGCGTTCCGGCGCTGACGCCAAAGGACCGCGCGGATTTGGCATTCGCTCTGAAACACGGCGCGAATTATATTGCGGTGAGTTTTGTGCGGCGTCCAGAGGACGTGCTGCTCGCAAAGCAATTGATCAGGCGCGCAGGAAAAGATACGCCGGTTATTGCCAAAATCGAGAAGCCGCAGGCGATCGAAAATCTGGACGCGATTCTGCGCGCAGCGGACGCAGTGATGGTGGCGCGCGGCGACCTCGGCGTGGAAATGAGCCCGGAGCGCGTACCCGTTGTGCAGAAAATGATTATTGCTCGGGCAAGAGAGCTCCGGCGCCCGGTCATCACTGCGACTCAAATGCTGGAATCGATGACCGAGAATCCGCGGCCGACCCGCGCGGAAGCCTCTGACGTTGCCAACGCCATTTTTGACGGTTCCGATGCGGTGATGCTGTCCGCCGAAACGGCCACAGGACAATATCCGGTTGAAGCCGTCAGCATGATGGCGCGGATCGTTGAAGAAGCGGAAGGCAGCGTACGCGAATTCCCGCAGCCCGCGCAGCAGGAGCAACTCAAAATTCCCGGTACTATCGCCGAGTCGGTTTGTCACGCTTCGCGCGAACTGCACATGAAAGTGATCGCCGTGTTTACGCATAGCGGATTCACAGCCCGGTTGATTTCGCGCTATCGCCCGCTGGTGCCGATTGTAGCGTTTTCGCCGGAACAGGAAACGCGGCGGCGTCTCGGGCTCATCTGGGGCGTGTATCCGCGAAATATCCAGGATGTGCGAAAGATCGATGGATTAGCCGCGGTTGCCGAGAAGCGGCTTCTCGAAGAGCGATTGGTGCGCAAGGGCGACATCATCGGGATTGTTGCCGGAACGCCGATGGGCATCCGCGGAACAACAAACTTCATGAAGTTTCACGTCATCGGCGGTTGATTGAGTCACCAATTGTCAGTTTTCGGTTTTCAGCAGAAGAAAAAAGGTATAACTGGAAAAACCTATCCGGCTGCGTTCGTTCTTGTCTGATTAATTTTGCGAAATGGATTGCCAAGAATTTAATCACTGAAAACTGAAAACTGAAACTGAGTTCCCTCAGTTGACCCAATTGTCGGGGTGCGAGGGCGGTTCCTTGCGGTGCTTGTTCAAGTAAACCTGGAAGCGCCGGCGGGTGCGCTTGTGTTGCCAGTCAGAAACGCTGTTGCGCAAACTATAGAGGAAGGTTCCACGCCGCAAATAGAGATAGCCCACGAGCATTCCGCCAAGATGGCAGATGTGGGCGACGTTGTCGCCGCCCGCGCCAAGCGTGGAAAAGAATTCGATCGCCCCCATCACCGCCACATAAGGACGCATCGGAATGCTGACCGGCAAAGGAATCAGCCAGATGCGACGGTCGGGAAACAACACGGCATTGGCCATCAAGATGCCGAAAATCGCTCCGGAGGCGCCTATGGTTGGCGTCAGCGACGGGCGCGCTCCAAAAAAGACGGGAATGGTCTTGACAATCACTTCGATCAGCCCCGCTCCCACGCCACACAGAAAAAAGTAGTTTAAAAACCGGCGCTTCCCCCACACCAGCTCGAGGTCACGGCCGAACATCCAAAGAAACAGCATGTTGATCAGCAAATGCCAGAGGCCGCCGTGCAAAAAAATGTAGGTGAATGGTTGCCAGATGCGCGGGGGGAGGATGTGGGTTATCGCGCCGGGGATCAAGCCAAACCATTTCAAAATCCAGGTGTAGAAGGGAAGGCTAAAAAGGGCGGCTAGCGTCTGCACCAGGAAGACGCCAGTGCAAACAAGAACAATGAGCTTTACTCCTGGAGTGATGAAACTCCGCCAGTCAAAGTTGTAACGCCGGCCACCGAACGATGTCCTCATTTTGTCAGTTTACGGTGTGGGGATGCTTTGCGTCAAAGCGACAAACTCTCGGGTTGCAGAGTTCAAGGTTGAAGAGTTCAACGAGGAAGCCTGCGGAATGTTTGGCCGTTAGCTTTGGACTCTTGAACTCTTCGACACTTGAACTCATGAACCTTTCAAATCTTGAGACTCTCCGCCTACCACTCAGTCCAGCTTCTTGCGGGCAAAATAGAAAAGCGAAGCCGCAAGAGCAAGGAACATAATCAGTCCGAAGAGATTGCTCGTTGCAAGGGGACCGAACAGTTTCGGCCCGAAAGCAAAAAGGTCAGTCCCCCAGGGCAGACGCAAAACGGTTGTAACCCAGCCAGGCACGTGCGCCGAAATCTCGGGATCCTGCAGCAAGTTGATGACGATTCCGAGCAGCCCGAATACGCCGCCGGCCGCAATCAACCCACTGGAGTAGAGAGCCCCCGGACTTGCCTCACTCTCGTCCTTTTCCTTGGTGGTGGCTTCCACAAGCACGCGAACAAGTCCGCCCGCAAACATCGTTGCTGTAGTCCCAATCGACAGATAAGCGCCGACAGCGAAAGCGAGAGAACGAACGCCAAGGATTTCCACCGCAATCACCAGCGCCACTCCCATCAAGACCAGCCGCCAGGGCAAGCGCTGGCTGAGGATTCCGTTAATGACCGTGGCCATCAGGCGCGCCTGGGGGGCGGGCGCTTTATCGCTGCCGATGCCTTGCGCCCACTGGAGTTCAATTCGCTTGGAGTCAGTATCGTAGAGATACTCGCCGTCAGGAATCTGGCTTGAACCAAGCGCATTGATGAGGACGTAGTTCTTGCCACGATGCTCGAAGGTTTCTCTTTCCACTTTCACGCCCACGGGCAAGGCTTGCACGTTGATCGGAATCTGCGTCGGGATGTACTTTTCGAGGCCTTTGTTCATCAAACCCAGCGTGATGCCGATGGCGAACGTAGAAATCGTTACGCCGACTAATAAGCCCCATTGCTGGCGAACAGGAGTCGCGCCCACGAGGTAGCCGGTTTTCAAATCCTGCGAAGTCGCGCCGGCAATCGCCGCAGCGATGCACACGGATCCGCCGATAGTAAGCGCTAGGACGCTATAACTCGGCGCCGTCCATCCGGCGAGAAGAAAAATGGCGCAAGTCGCCATAAGTGTCCCGATGCTCATGCCGCTGACCGGATTAGATGAATTGCCCAGCAAGCCGCTGATGCGCGAAGCCACCGTCACAAAGAGAAATCCAAAGATCACCACGAGAATGCCTGCCAGCAAATTCTGGTACCAAGTGGTGTGCGCATCCTTGACAGGCGCAAAGGTCAACAGCACGAACAACAGCACGATGATCACGGCAGACCCGGCGATGAGCCAGCTCGTGGGCATGTCGCGCTCGATGCGGTTTGCGTTATTCGTGCCAGCGCCTCCCTCTGCGCGGACATCCTTGAGGCCCGCGCGCAAGGCCGAAATGATCGTGGGCATGGTGCGAATCAGTGTGATCAATCCGGCAGCGGCTACCGCGCCCGCCGCCATCGGGCGAATGTACTGCCGCCACATATCGTCGGGCGTCATCTGGGGTATGGGAATCGTGGAAGGATAGATGGGTGTGTTTCCTGCAAGCTGGCCAAAAAACTGAATCGCCGGCATCACAAGCAACCAGGAAATTACGCCGCCTGCAAAGAGAATCCCCGCGACCTTGGGACCGATGATGTAGCCCACTCCCAGGTATTCCGAGGTGATGGTCGCGCGAAACGAGGCTCCCGGAAACCATTTTGGGCGTGCTTCGGGTTGTCCGGTCCAAGCTTGCACCGTGTTCATCATGAACGTGTAAACACCGCCGAGGCCAAGCCCCCAGAACACGCGTCCGGCAAAGGAGCCGCCGCGCTCGCCGGCAACCAATACGTCGGCGCAGGCTGTGCCCTCGGGAAAAGTCAGGTTGCCATGCTCTTTCACGATGAGCTGGCGGCGCAGCGGAATCATGAACAGAACGCCGAGCCATCCGCCCAGCAGCGCCAGCGGAAAAATGCGCCAGAACGTAAACTCGGAGCCGAAGCCAAGAAAAATGAGAGCGGGCAGCGTGAACATCACTCCGGCCGCAAGCGACTCTCCGGCGGAGCCCGTGGTCTGCACGATGTTGTTTTCCAGAATCGTTGACCTGCCGAACGCGCGCAGAATGCTGATGGAAAGCACGGCGATGGGGATGGATGCGGAAACGGTGAGTCCTGCGCGCAAGCCGACGTAGACGCTCACCGCGCCGAAGAGCAGTCCAAACAGTGCGCCGAGAACGACCGCGCGAATCGTAAATTCCTTCAGCGTTTCCTCTGGGGAGATGTAGGTGCGAAATTCTCCTGGAGGCGCCGTGGAACTCCACGCTCGTTCGCGAACCGCCTTTCCTTCGCCACTCGCCGCTCGTTCGCTCACTGACTCCCTCCACGCTGCTCCATCGCCTGCCGGTGACAGCCAAATCCAAATCGGCCGTCTCCCAGCGCGGCTGGATTATGCCGCACGCATGGCGATGTGGGAAGGAAAGAATAGCCAGCAAGGTGACTGGTGACTCGTGACTGGTGGTCCGTGCCCCGGGTTCCGTGAGCCGTGTCCCGTGAAAGTCGGCGGAACGAAACTCGAAAATCGAAACGCGAAATTCGGCACCCCCCATACACGCTCCGGGCAACATGCAAAAGCGTGAAAAGAAAAGGGTTGCGAGAGGAGCATCCTGGAAGTCCTTGAAAACAAAGGTGCAAATTTGCAGTGATCGTGGCGAAGGACGGATGACGAGTGCAGTTCCGAAATGGGAAGAAAGTAGGTACACCCCGGTCGTTTTCTTAAGAGTGTGAAAACAGAAGAGTTAGAGGATACGGAACTTGGAAGAATATACGGAACTTTGTAGATGCGGAGACAAGGGGAGGTCCGCCAATAGCGCTGGCGAGGGTAAAGTCGAGAGTCCACGACCTATGATAAGCATATCGTAGCTATTTTTTCAAGTTCTTTCTTAGTACTAGTAAGATTTGCCCATAGGAGGTCATTCGAACAGGATTGGCGTAAGAGGAAGAAAACACAGGGGTAGCGACTGTCTGATTTGTCAAGAGGAGAGTGTCGCGGTTGGGTCACCGCAGGTCTTCCTTTCAAGACCACTCGCTTCGCAGAAGGTGCAAACCCAGCGCCCCGGGACAGCGGGTCAGTGGAGCAAACTCGCTTCGT
>DATEGP010000128.1:0-42719 GCA_035280045.1 Candidatus Acidiferrum sp. | reverse complement strand
TGGACCTATGGCCAGATCATGACCCGGCGGCATCAGGTCTACAGTTACATGAGGGCTTGCTCCGCCTTGGTCTTGGGCTATCATCATCTACATCTGTTTGATGATGCCCGGAGGAAGCGCAAGGAATGGATGGCTTCTTCCGAAAAGACCCTGGTGGCGATGCCTGCGAAAGTCAAAGCGGCGGCCGCTACCAAAAGTTGAGCCGGTGAATTGGCAAGACCCTTTGTTAGCGTCCTGATTGACACGTATAACCACGAGCGCTTCATCGAAGAAGCGATTGTCAGCGTACTCGAGCAGGACTTCCCTGCCTCCGACCGCGAAATTATCGTTGTAGACGACGGCTCGACGGACCGCACGCCGGAAATCGTGCGCACGTTCGAGCCTCACGCGCGCTTGCTGCGCAAAGAAAATGGCGGGCAGGCCTCCGCCTTCAACGCTGGCATCCCAGAGTGCCGGGGTGAAATCATCGCGTTCCTCGACGGCGACGATTGGTGGGAAGGCCAGAAACTCAATGTAGTCACGAATGAATTTGCAATTCACAAGGAAATCGGCGTCATCGGCCACGGCCTTTACGAGGTGGATGAGTTTGGGAAGAGATTGGCATCCAATACGCCTGACCGCATCTATGAAAGCCACTTGAAAGACGCTCAGGAGGCACGGGAATTTATCCCGCTGCGGTCCTTTCTGGGGACCAGCCGCTTGGCAATCCGGCGGCGCATTCTGCAAGCGGTAGCTCCCTTACCGGAAGCGTTGAAGGTGGAGGCCGATGAGTTCCTCGCAACACACTCTGCCGCACTCGAGGGGGCGCGGATCCTGCAAGAGCCGCTGACGAACTACCGCTTTCATGCTGGCAACCTGTATCAGTTTTCGGAGTGGAATGCGGAAAAGGCGAAACGCAAATTCGATTCGCTTGCGTGCATTCTGCGCGACCTGCCGCGCAGACTCCTAGAAGCCGGAACCCCGACGCAGGTCGTCGAAATTCTCAGTGGGGCGGTGAGAATAGATGTGGAGCGCCTGCGGCTGTCTCTCGGAGAGGGTTGGTCTTGGGAAACCTTTAGAGTCGAGCGCGACGCAAATCAGCAAGCTTATAGCGACGCAAGTTTCGGATATCATTTTTTTCACGTCTTGGTACTCGGGTTGGCGGCTGTCTTGCCGCCTGCCACGTTTTATAGCCTGCGCCGCTGGTATACAAAGAGAGGTCTCGCACGCACCCGACAGATCGTAGGTTCTCCACAGCCAATACCATCGCTAGCAGTCCGCACGGTTCGGGCTCATGAGCGGGAGTAGTACGGATTGTGCAGGAAATAGGGGGCGGGATTGAAAGCGGCCAATTCCATGCGGCGTGATTGGAATGAACGCGCGCGCAAGGATGCGTTTCTGTACATTGCGAGCTGGAAAGACGACTGGGATGAAGGGGCTTTTTTCGCTTCGGGCGAAGCGGACTACCGGCGGCTCGTGGAACCGATTGTTGTCCGGCTGGGGATCATCCCTGGCGAAAGTGCGTTGGCGGAGCTGGGTTGCGGCGCGGGACGAATGACGCGCGCGTTCGCGCGGCGCTTTCACTCCGTGACGGCAATCGATATCTCGGAAGAAATGCAGGCGCGGGCGAAAAGCTACCTGAAGGATTGCGGCAGCGTGCGCTGGGTGTTGACGGATGGCATTTCTCTTGCCGGCGTTGAAACAGGCTCGATGGATTTTGTGTTCAGCTACCTCGTCCTGCAGCACTACCCATCCGCGGAGCTGATCGCCGGGTCGATTCAAGAAATGATGCGGATTTTGCGCCCAGGTGGAGCGTTCCTGTTCCACTTCAATGGTTCGCATCAGGCGACAATGAATTGGAAGGGACGTTTTGTCACGGCAGCGCTCGACGGGTTGTGCTCCATCGGGCTAAAGCACTTGGCGCAAGCTGGCGCCCGCTTCTCTGGAATTGATCCGCAAATGATTGGCAAGACGTGGCGCGGAGTTGCCCTGCGCTCAGAAGAAGTGGATAGAATGGTGCGGAGTGTGAGTGGCGTGCCAGCAGGATTCCTGGGGGCGGATTCTCCTGTGGCGTGGTGCTTCGGGCGCAAGGCTTCTCAGGGAAAATCGTGATCACTTTGGGAATTAATTATTCGCAGATGCATGATTCGTCGGCGTGCATCGTGCGCGACGGCGAACTATTGTTCGCGGTGGCGGAAGAGCGCATCAGCCGGACGAAGCACGACGCGCGCTTTCCGCACCACGCCATTCTGGCCTGCCTGGACTTTGCGAAAGTCCGTGCTGACCAACTGGATGAAGTGTGCTTTGGCTGGCCGGCGATTGGCCCCTTGTACCGTCACGATCTTAAGTGCTACGCCACGGGACAGATGCCTTTAACCTACCTCAACGGCCTGAATTCCACGGTGTACTTCCTGAGCATGTGGCATCAGGAGAGCGGGGCGAAGAAGTTCGCGCAGCAGTTCGGGCCGGCGCGCGCGAAGATGCGCTTCGTGGAGCATCACCTGGCGCACGCCATCAGCGCGTATGCCTACTCCGGCTTTGACGAAGCGGCGGTGGCGGTGATGGACGGGCGCGGCGCGTGGGAAGCGACATCGCTGTGGCGCGGGCGCAACGGGAGGCTCGAACATCTGCTGACAATTCCCTTCCCGGATTCGATTGGATTTTTTTATAGCGGCTTCACGGAGTTTTTGGGGTTCGCGCCAAACAGCGATGAATGGAAAGTGATGGGCCTTGCCCCTTACGGGAAGCCTGGCATTGATTTGTCAGCGTTTATTGATGTGAACGCGGCACCGTATCACATTCACGCTCGCCAACTAGCCGCGAATGGCACATCGGCGCACGCACGTAGGACGGCGCTGCTCGGGCCTCCGCGCACACCAGAGAGCGAGATTGACGAACGGTTCAAAAATATCGCCTACGCGGTGCAGGACGCGTGCGAGACCGCGATGATGAACGTGGCGCGGCTTGCGATTGAAAAAACCGGCTGCCGGAATCTTTGCTTGGCCGGAGGCGTGGCACTCAATTCCAAAGCCAACGGGAAAATTGCGGCTTCCGGTATGGTGGAAAAGATTTTCGTGCAGCCGGCAGCCTCGGATGATGGCGTGGCGCTTGGCGCGGCACTGGCGCCGTATTTGGATAACAACGGCAAACTCCCGAACAAGCCGATGCGCCACGGCTATTGGGGGCCGTCGTTTGACGACACGGCCATCGAAGCGGCGCTGCGTACCTATAAATTGCGTTGCGCGAGGTTGGCTGACCCTGCCGGTAGCGCCGCGGAGCTTCTTTCGCGGGGAAAAATCCTGGGGTGGTTTCAAGGACGAATGGAGTTCGGCCCGCGCGCGCTAGGGAGCCGTTCGATCCTTGCCGATCCACGTGATCCCGAAATGAATGCCAAGGTCAACAACGCGGTGAAATTCCGCGAATGGTGGCGCCCGTTTGCCCCGTCGTTGAAGAAGGAAGCCGCTAGCGAATATTTGGAGAATGCCACCCATTCGCCGTTCATGATTTTGACGGCGCAGGTGCGGCCGGAAAAGCGCGGCGTGATTCCCTCCGTGACGCACGTGGACGGCAGCGCGCGTCCGCAAACCGTAGAGAAAGAAATTAATCCCCTGTATTGGAGGCTGATCGATGAGTTCGGAAGGCGCACGGGAGTGCCCGTCATCATAAACACGTCCTTTAATTTGCGCGGAGAAGCCATCGTGCACACTCCGACCGACGCGATTCGCACGTTCTTCAGTTCGGGGATGGACTCGCTCGTAATCGGCAGCTTCCTGGTGGAAAAGTGACAGGAGGGCACGATCCGAGAATTGCGCGCGTCCCCAAAAACATGAAGCCACGATTGCTCGTCGTGCCGCATATCTACGCTGAGGACATCGCAGTTCGTGAGATCGAGTTGGCTCGGCGACTCAAACCGTTCTTCGACGTCTTTGTACTGAAATGGCGTGATGCCTTGCACGTAGACTCGTCATGGGCGCCATTGCGCCGCCTAAAGCAGCTTTCCATAGCGATGCAAGCAGTGCTAAGGGGCATGGATAACGGTACTCTGAGGGATGGAATTACGCTGGTCGAAACACCCGTCTTACAGCCGATTTTATTGCAACGGATCATGGGGGCAGAAAACGCGCTGGCACGCTGCACCAGGAAAAATGGACGCGCTCTACGGACCGTGCTCCGAAATTTGAAGATCACACACCTCCTGCTGGCGAATGCCTTCTTCGGAGTAGAACGAGTTCCAGGAATTCGCATGTTCTTCGACGTTGTAGACTGGTTCCCCGAGGAGCTAACGGATACAGCCCAGGTTGAAAAAAATCGCGAAAGACAGAAGTTGATTGACGCCAACGCCGATGCCATGTTCGCAGTGTCTGAACCGCTTTGCGAAAAACTCCAGAGGGACTGTGGAATTAAATCAATTCCATTGCCCAACGGAGCCGACATTTGCCGCTTACGCGGTGCTGATCCGGAAAGCGTGCGAGTTTTGCGGACAAAGCTCGGGATCGAGGACAAGTTCGTCATCGGCTACATCGGGAATCATGGAGACTACACGGGAGTTGACTTAGTAGTGAACGCGTTTCTGGCAGCGAAGCAAAGTATGCCGGACGCCGTGCTTCTCATCGTTGGGCCGGCCGGGCCGTGGCGGGCACTGCTCGCCGCTCACCGGAGATCCGCGGTCATCGCGACGGGCGGCGTGCCTCCGGATCAGATCGCAACTTATTTCAATGCCATCAATCTTGGCGTATTAGCGCAGGGAGTCTCTGCCGGCACGGAGTTCGCTTTTCAGATCAAAGTCGTCGAATATACAGCGTCCAGAAAATGTGTAGTGTCGACTCCCCTTGCAACCTGGAAGCGCCTGGCGTGGCCAAATGTGATTCTCGCGGAGCCCACCGTGGAGGCGTGGGCGGAAGCATTCGTCAACGCCCGAGCAATAAAATGGCAACCGGAATGGGACCAGCTCGCCGAACCTTATGACTGGGCGTTGCTCGCTGAGCGGATGGCGAGTGTGATGCTGGGACAGGGAACAACCTAGGTTGCGATGCGAGTTCTGACAGTATTCGGAACCAGACCAGAGGCGATCAAGATGGCGCCGGTAATCCAGGCTTGCGCGGCGGCTCACCTGGAATGCGCGGTGTGCGTGACGGCTCAGCACCGCGACATGTTGGACCAAATGCTGGAAGTCTTTGGTGTCCGTCCCGACTTTGACCTTAACGTGATGCAGGAAAATCAATCGCCTCTTACGGTCGCAGCCCGCGTCATGGAATCATTAGCGCCCGTGATCGCTACCACGAAACCTGATTGGATGTTGGTGCAGGGAGACACGACATCGGCGTTTGCAGCAGCGTTCGTTGCGTTTCACCAGCGCGTTCGCGTCGGGCATGTCGAGGCCGGGTTGCGAACACAAGACAAATGGCAGCCGTTTCCAGAAGAGATAAACCGGCGACTTATCAGCGTGCTTGCGGACCTGCACTTTGCGCCGACTAATGGCGCAGCAAAGAGTTTGCGTGCCGAGGGCATCGCCGAGCAAAAGATTGTTGTTACGGGGAACACAGTGGTTGATGCACTGCATACAATCTTGCAGTGCCCGCCGTGCTTCTCCGATGCAAAGCTCCTGTCGCTAAACGGCCGGATCGTGCTGGTGACGGCGCACCGGCGTGAGAACTTTGGGCCGGGACTCGAACAAATCTGCCTGGCCATTGGCGATCTTCTACAAATGTTTTCCGATATTATCGTAGTATTTCCCGTGCACCCGAACCCGGCGGTAGGAGAGACGGTCCGGCGCATGCTCGCGAAAGAGTCGCGGGTACTGCTCACCCAACCACTGGCATACCCTGAATTTGTGCATTTGATGAATCGCTCGGCGCTCATTCTCTCCGATTCCGGTGGTGTGCAAGAAGAGGCACCAAGTGTCGGAACGCACGTGCTTGTAATGCGGGAGGTGACAGAACGCCCAGAGGCAGTGGAATCCGGCTGGGCTCGGCTGGTGGGCGCCTCGCGCAAGGAAATTGTGGCGCACGCTTCAGAATTGTTACGGCCAGGAGCGGGGAAGCTGCAGCAACGCGGTCCCAATCCTTTCGGAGACGGAAAAGCCGGCGAGCGAATCATACAAGCGCTACTCGGATCCACATGAGGACGGAACAGCACTGAGATAAATAATCCTAAATGATCCGTCAAGGTGCAATTGCGTTTTTAGGACGAAGAGACGAGACTGCCGACGACGTCGAACAGTATTGCAACCATCTCGGCGAGGCGCTTCGCGCAGGCGGAATCAGCCTGGCCATCGAACGAGTTGCGTGGGAAGAACGAGGATGGCATCGCGCCCTGCGCTCTCTCCGGCGGCGCGCGAGAGCTTGGAAAGATTCCTGGGTCCTGGTGCAATACACGGCGCTGGCGTGGTCAGCACGCGGGTTCCCCCCTGCGGTTTTCGCGGGTATTGCACATACTGAAAAGGGCGGGAGCGCGTATCGGCGTTGTCTATCACGACGTCGAGCCGTTCACCGGACTGCGTTTCATTGACCGGCTTCGGCGCCGCGCGCAACTGCATGCCATGCGGAGCGGTATGGAGGCCTGCGACGCAGCGGTCTTTACGGTTCTGATGGAAAAGCTCACCTGGATGCAGCCTCATTTCACGCGCGCACTCTTCATTCCCGTTGGAGCAAATCTTCCGGTAGCCGGAGAGGCTGCTTGTCGAAAGAGAATCGCCGGAGACGGCAAGTTGAATATCGCGGTTTTCAGCGTGACGGGTGGAGAGTTCATGCGGCGATAAGTTGGTGAGATTACCGAGGCTGTGAGGTTTGTGACTTCGCGCGTGAAGAATCTAGAGCTGACCGTCTTCGGGCGAAATTCGGAAGATGCAGAAAGCGAATTGCTCAGGCGATTGGAGAGCGTCCCGGTTGAGATTCGGGTGCTGGGCTTGCTTTCGAATGAAGACGTGTTGAGAACCATGTCGAATTGCGACGTGCCGCTCTTTGTGCGCGGACCAATTTCCACGCGGCGCAGCAGCGCGATTGCGGGAATTGCGTGCGGCTTGCCCGTGATTGCGGCCGAGGGACCGGAGACGTCGTCGTTCATCAAGGATGCAGGGGTAGCATTTTACTCGCCGCAAAAAAAGGGCAACCTGGGGGAAGTATTGCTTCACGTGCTGGAAGACGAGCACTATCGCGCTTCGTTGGCGCAGCGAAGCTGGATCGCGCAACAACGGTATTTTTCCTGGAATGTGATCGCCGCGCGTTACGCGGAATTCTTAGAAAAGAAGGCCTGATTCCGTAGCGTCGTCTCGCGCGAAATGAACAACACAAGCGGACTGCTTTCGATCCTCTATGTTGAAGAGTACTTTGTACTGAAAATTCGCTTGCAGTTTGCACCGGCCTCGGTCCTTGCAGCCGGAAACCTTTCCCACCACCCTCAAGTCCAGGCA
Source organism: Candidatus Acidiferrum sp. (assembly GCA_035280045.1). Classification (GTDB taxonomy): domain Bacteria; phylum Acidobacteriota; class Terriglobia; order Acidiferrales; family UBA7541; genus Acidiferrum. Next base: position 35,332 of record DATEGP010000128.1, on the reverse strand, counting down.
ATTCAATGATTTAACGGATCGTGGTTCGTAACTGGTCTCGGGCCTGCGCACCCGTCGTTTCGAACCGACCTGTTTCCTCACCAACTCTTGGCTAGGACGGCGATGATTTTGGAGAGTGCGTCGAGGTCGCGCGTGTCAATGACTTCGCCCGGAGAATGCGAATAGCGAAGCGGCCAACCCAGAGGAATATTCACTGCGCCGTAGCGCGTGAAGACCGCACCATCGTTCCCCCCGCCAGTTACGCCGAACTGCACGGGGGCGCCGTTTTCGTGGGCCAGTTTGATGACGCGATCAACGTATTCGCGCGGAGTGATGCTCGAGTTGTCCACCGCTCGAATGACGAAGCCTTTGCCGATTTCGGCGTCGGCGAAACGCTTGGATTCGAGCGGCGAGTCCGAGCTGACGAAAGTGTCGATGGCGAAAACGAAGTCGGGCGTGAGGCCTTCTTTCGCCAGGCCCTCGGCGGCGGCGGCGGCGCCTTTCAGTCCAACTTCTTCTTCGGTGGACCAGATGAAAGTGACATCGCGGCCGGGCAGATCTGGTCCAAGGGCATTCACGGCTTCAACGAGGGCAGCGCAGCCGACGCGATCATCGAAGCTGCGGGCGTTCGCGCGTTTGCCAAGCAAAGGACGGTATTCCTTGGGAATCGTAATCCAATCGCCGGCTTTAATCCCCAGTTTTTGGGTCTCCTCCGCGGAACGCGACCCCACATAAACGTGGACGGATTCGTCCAACGAGCGCGGGCCATGCGGCCACTCGAATCCTGGTTGTTCCCAACCTGCTGGGAGTTCAAGCACACCTGTGAATCTCGTGCCGTCTGATTTGTGAACCAAGACTACATGACCCAGGAAATATTCAGGAAACCCGCCACCTAGAACCGCGACTAGAAGACGACCGTCATCCTCGATCTTCTTCACCTCATAACCGATTTCGTCCATGTGCGCGACAAACGCAATGCTTGGCTTCGTCCCGGGTTTTGCATTACCCAAATGCAAAATCATGTTTCCCGAGGCATCGGTCTCCGCCTTCGCCCAGCGCGGAAGCAGCATTTTCACGCGTTCGCGAACCAGGCCCTCGTGCCCGCTTGGTCCATAGGATTCCACCAAATCAGGAAGCGTTGAGCCTTTAACACCTTCACCTTGGGAGATTGCAAAGCCGCCCTTTTGTGGAGGAATCTTCAAAAAGGAATCGAGCAGGACACTCAAGTTGCCAAGATCTATCAATGAAATCGTCTCCGCGGGTGTGACGGACCACTTCGTCTCGATGCCTAACTGGACGAACCGAGCAGGCAAGGGCGTCGGAGATGTGTAGCCACCTATGCGTGGGGGAGTAGCCGTCACCACTACTAGCGGAAGCTTCTCCGCATCGGCGACCGATTTGAGTTGTGCGGCGAATTCGGGAAGCGGCGCATTTGCGTCGCTGACTCCCAGGAGAATCCCCGCACGGTTGCTTTTGGGAGGGTTCGGTGAAGGGCTTGTAGATACCACCCGCAGTCGCCCGATCAGAATCATTTCGTCGGGATGGATTTCATTGAGCAATCGTTCGAGGCCGCGACCTCCTGTCCATTGCTGAGTGACAAAAGCAATTGTGGTCGTTCCCGCGACCTTGGATTCATTCAAGTGCTTTGCAATACCGGAGAGCACGGCAGTTCCGAAACGGTCTCCTGTCCCTGGCCCTGAGAGAATGGCAGGTTCGAACATCGAATTCCGCGTGAAGGGCAAGCGCGAGCGATTCAGCGCTATGGGGTCGAGAAGCTCCACTCCCGCAGCACTTACTTCGTCGGCGTTACTCGCGCCGATGTCCACGTACATTTCGTCGGGGTGATTCATCTTCGGAGGGTTCACGCGGGCGGGCTGGAGATGTACGCTAAGCCCAGCGAAAACTCCGGGGACCTTCTTTCCCGAACGCGTCATGACCCAGATGGGCTGCGCAAAATGCAGAGTGTCAAATACAGGATTGGGCGCAGCTTGCGGCAAGCGTTGCACGCGCAGAAAACCATCAGACATGATGTCGCTGACGACATAACCTGGCTCATCGACCGGCGTAACCAGCAAGCGATGCGGCGATCCGCTCCCGAAGCTGACCCAAAGATTGCCGAGATTGTCGCTCTTGGGAGAGAGACCATGAAGCTGACTCCGAATTTCCTGGATGAGCACCTGCTCGTAGCCAGACACTGCGGGAATTTGCTCGAGACGCGAGACATCCGTCTGCGTCTGAGCGTTTGAGCAACGAGCGACCGACAAAAGCACAACCGCGAAAACGAGTGTCCAAACGCTCTGCTTCATGTGAAACTCTCCTGTTGGAAATGAACTTGGACCCCGCTACCGGCACAAGGCTTCGATCAGTGTTTCTTTTTTCTTTTCGGCGACGCGCGACAGTGCATCCAGCGAACCAAAATAGCCGCCAACCGCGGCGGCGCCAAGCAACGTAAACGCCTCGGCGGGAAACCACCGGTTTCCCATTAAGCGCCCGCCGAACAGAATGGCCGCAGAAATGCCCCCGAACAGGAACTGTGCGCCAAAAACGATGAGTACAGCCATGCCGGACTGCCGCTGCCCGCGTATCTGGCCGAATTCCAACTTGCGAGGAAAATTCAGCGAAGACCAGTTGGCCAGCGTCAACTGCCCCATTACGGCGAACGCGATTGCGGTTATCGTGGCCACAAAAACAGGGAGCGAAGGGAAACCCAAGCGCCAGGCAAGCATCACCAGCGACAGACCCATTTCTACGGCAAGCACTGCCAAAAGCAAAAGATTCTTGCCCAAGAAAACCTCGCAGAATCGCAGCGGCGCCATGAAGTAGGTTTGAATGCCGCGGCCTTCGAAGGCAAAACAATTGTAAGCGGGCGCCATCAAGATCAGAACGAGGTAGGCCATGATGCCGGGAAAGAGCATCTCGGAGGACATATGGAACCCGGATCCGCGAGCCCGGCTTCCCGTAAGTTGGGCACTAAGGATGACAATGAGCACGGGCGGCATAATCAAACTAAAAAATGCAAAGCTGTTGCGCGTGAGATAGCGGAACTCCTTGCGAACTATCGCTGCAACTTGCGGCGAAAGCGCGCTCAGATGATCGGAAGCATTTTCTGCCTGTGCAACTGTGCGCACCGCGACTAGCGCGGGTGCAGCGGTTTCACTCAATTCTTCACCGCGATATTGCTTGGCAAATCGCGCCCAAAGAAAACCGCTGAATACCGCGGCAAAAAGCAACAGCCCCGCGCAAGCAAGAAGGACTCCGCTAAAATGAGCCTGCGCGGCGGAAGCAATCGCTTTGCCCGCAAGCGAAGGCGGAAACCAAGAGAGATACGGAAGGAACCGTTGTGCCAGTGGCCGGAGAATCGCCCCATAGCGGCGCATGACCGGTTCAATGAGATTCAGAGAAACCATCGAAAGGATGAACAATACGAAAAAAAGCTCGCGGGTCCTGCGATGCGACAACAATCGTTCGAGCCAAGAACCGACCAGACGCTCCAAAGTCACGTTGAGCAAGACGAACAATGTCACCACCAGCAGCATCGCAGGCAAAACTGCCGGTTTTGCTGCCGTCGCACCAAGGGTCATGGAGGCAAGCCAGCAGATGGAGGCCAGAGCGGAAAAATCCGCCAGTCCATAGGCCAGGCTGATGATGTAAAACGAAGAGAGATTCAGCGGAAAGCGCAGCAAAGTGCGGAACTCGAAGCCGGCCCCGAACCCCGCGGCGAACATGGGGAAAAACTGCCAGAAGACAAAAATGCCCCAGAAAAGCAAACTTATCCAGCCGGAACGCCCCAAGGAAACAAAGTGATAGGCTCCGGCGAAAAAACCGAAACATAACCCGATGACAAAAACAGCGCTCAAAATGCCAACGACAATGAGGCCGATAAGATCAAGGCGTTTGCTTTCCTTGCGCAGGCCGTTGCGAAGCATTCGCCAACGGAGGCCGGCCACCAGGCGAATCTGTGTGAGAATCCCGACAGGACCAGCTACATCAGCCATGAGAGTTCTTCCAGGCGGGGACGTTCCGCGCCGTCCTGGCCTACGATGGAGAGGAAAATTTCCTCCAGTGTCGTTTTGCTTCCGGCCTCACCGAAAATTCCGGCGCGCAATTCTTCGAGCGAACCCTGCGCTACCAGCCTGCCTTTGTGAATGATGGCGACGTGGCTGCAAAGGCGCTCGACAATCTCCAGAACGTGAGAAGTCAGGAAAATGGTCGTACCGCGTTCGGTCATGCGGCCGAGAAGCGCTTTGAGCGCCCCCGCGGCGAGAGCGTCCACACCCTCGAATGGTTCGTCCAGAAACAAAATGCGCGGCCCGTGGATGACGGCGGCCGCGAGCGCCAGCTTCTTTTGCATGCCGTGCGAGTAATCGGCGATCAAAGTCTTCGGACGGTCAGCAAGCTGCATAAAATCCAAGAGTTCGGCCGCGCGCCTGTGTGTCGTCGCGCGGTCCAATCCGTACATGCGCCCAACGAACTGCAAATACTCCGAACCCGTAAGTCTTTCGAGAAGCCCCATCCCTTCCGGCACCACGCCGATCTGCCGTTTTACTTCCACGGGATGCGAGCCAAAGTCCAGCCCGAGCAGTTCCATGGTTCCCGAGGTCGGCGCTAGCAAGCCGGTTAGCATTTTGATGGTCGTCGATTTTCCGGCGCCGTTCGGCCCGAGGAAACCGAAGAATTGCCCCGCGGCGACTTGCAGATTCATGCCGTCCACGGCGGTGAGATTCCCAAATTTGCGGGAAAGCTCTTGCGTGCGAATGGCAATTTCCGACATTCCGGCACCCTCTAGATGCATGCTGCGGGAGGAAACTCTAACACGAGTTGCCGCCGGTTTATGAAGGCAGATGTTGGAAGAAAGGAGAGACTAAGGCTAGGCAGGTTTCCGCGGATTCGAACTTTGCGTCGTCAGTTGTTGTAATTCCCGGGCGGGAAACGCTGCGAGCACGGCAGGCAGCTCGACGCGGAAGACCGCGCCGCCTTCCTGCCGGTTATAGCAAAGAATTTTTCCGTTGTGTTCCTGGACGATTCCGAAACAGATGCTTAGGCCGAGGCCTGTTCCCTTGCCGACGGGTTTGGTGGTGTAAAAAGGATCGAATACGCGATGAGGCTCTTTGATGCCGGAGCCGGTGTCGGAAAATAAGATGACCACGTTGCCGCGGTCGCGCATGGTTTTGATGGTCAACACGCCGCCTTTGTGTGATTCCATGGCGTCAACGGCGTTGCTAATGAGATTAAAAAAGACTTGCATGAGCTGATTGCCGTCGCCGCGTACTCCGGGGAGCACGGATTCAAGCAATGTCTCAATGCGCGTCGTAGAAGAACGTAGATCGAGCGTGCGAAGCTGTACGGCATTGGTGACCACTGTGTTGATGTCGAGCAACGTGCGCTCCGAGGGAACTTGCCTTGCAAAACTCAGTAGATTTCCAACCAGTGTTTTTGTCCGCCGCGCTTGTTCGCGGATTTTCGAAGCGGTGGAACGGGCTTTGTCGGGCAAAGCTTCGTCGTCAGCCAGCAGGTCCGAAAAACCAAGGATGGCAGCAAGGGGATTATTGATTTCATGAGCTGCGCCGGCGGCAAGCTGCCCAAGGGAGACAAGTTTCTCGGTTTGGACAAGCTGTGCTTGAAGGCGCTTTAGATTCTCCAGCGCTTCCTCCGATTGAACGAGCAATCGGGCGCGGTCCGTCTCCGCGAAGTGGCTCCGCACGAAAATCAGTCCCGCCAAGGGCAACGCTGCCACCATCGTCGTCATCAGCCTAAAATCACGAACGTCTGGTTCCACGCGGTCGACACGCAAACTATATAAGGCAAGCAGAGGGAGCGAAATCACAGCAACCATCGCCAAACGGCTGGACCAGCCGTGAACATTTTGCGAGGGAACCTCCGGGGAATTAAACGACTCCTCTGGTTGAGCAGCATCCAATTGGGCCCGGTTCGAATAGGCAATCAAGCCTGCGAGGGCGAACCAGAAAAATGCGGAAATGAGGGGTAGGTCGTACAAACTACCGGTGTAGTAGATGCCGACGTCGCTTTGCACGTCGACCACCAAAGAGGCAAGCATGTAGGCAACGGAAGCGCCCATCAAATGGAAGTAAACTTTCTTCCACGCCCCCTTGCTCCGCAACCACAAAAATATCAGCCAAAAAACGATTACGCCGTTTTGCGTGTCGGTGATGACATTGAAATTGTGATTGTATTGCGGAGAAGCAGGCGTGGCATAAATCCATGGCAGCACAAAAAAGACGTAGATATAGGTCCACCAGGTCAACAACAAGCCGAAGTCCATGTATCCCAGACGAGTACGCACCTCGCCGCTCTTCCGGTGGGGCAAAAGGGCCAGCGCGGCCATGAAAGGGATGCCGCGCAAGAAGAACAAAATGTCACCCGCATACAACTCGGGAAGCGGCCGATGAAGATAAACCTCATAATACGTCCACTGAAACTGGCCCATCATCCACAGCGTGCAACTCAACGCGATCAGCATCCAGAAAATGTTGCGTCGCCAGTATGGGGTGCCTGCGTTGAGAAGCAGCCCGGCATTGGCAATCAGTGGCGCGATACACTGAACAACGTCTCCAAAGACAACCAGCCCCTGTGATCCGCGATGAAGCGACAAGGAAACGCCTGCGTAGAGGGCAAGGACAACCAACCAAGCGCCTACGGCCCAGGTGATTGTGCGGGAGGAGGTCATACGCTCAAAGATTCCAGTATAGACTTTCGCAATTGGTCCGACGCTGCGAAAATGCCCGCATTAGCTGGAATATTAACTATTACGAGAGAAGCTAGCTGAAACGGCGCAGCTCTTCTGGCGGAGGAGGAGGGATTCGAACCCCCGAGACCCTTTCGAGTCTAACGGTTTTCAAGACCGCCGGTTTCAACCACTCACCCACTCCTCCGTTTCTAATTCTAGCGTATTCTGCGAGTAAGCAGCGGTTTCTTGACAATGGGCCTTGTCTAGGAGTCGGCGAAATCTGCCGTCATCGCATTGGGCGCGGAGTCTTGATAGCGCCGAAGTCCGTCAACAGATTGAGAGGTAGACGCGTGAAATGAAGGCCTTACAACCCTTTACCTTTTCTAAGCCATCCGAATTGGTGAGTCATCCTTTTGGTTATGCCGATGTAGGTAAGTACATCCCAATGACTTTCAGGAGTGGATAAAAACTCTCAATTAGCCCATACTCAGGACACTTGCCTGACGGAGGCCACTTCGCAAAATACCGCGACAAAGCCCTTTCGATTTGCGGAAAAGGCTGTTGTCGGCTTCTAGGTTTGTTTCTACACGGGTCGCGGAAGCAAACAGGGCGGAGTATGCACGCTATTTCCACGAGTAGTCCGAAGGGACTCGGCAAAGCGGCCTTAGTCTCGAATGGAGCGCGGAATGATATTCCATTTCCTGCGATCGTTCGTGTTAGTCGTGGCGCTCGCGCCGCTCGCCTATTATTTGATTGCGACTTATTGCGGCTGGTCTTACTTTCATCTCTCTCGAAAGCTTCTCCAGCGCGGCGCCAAATGCAAGCCGCCTGTAGCTGTAAGCATCCTCAAACCCGTATGTGGTGTGGATCGCGGAGCTTATGAGAACTTCGCTAGTTTTTGCCGCTTGGATTATCCCGAATACGAGATTCTATTCGGTGTGACAGACGAGAATGATCCGGTAATTCCTGTCGTCGAGGAATTGCAGCGGTCCTTTCCTGGCAGCGCGATCCGTTTGTTCGTGGGAGCGCCTTTGCTGGGAACAAGCCCGAAGATGAATCTGCTTTCCCGCTTGGTTCGCGAAGCCAAACACAACTTTTTGGTCATCAATGATAGCGACGTACGTGTGGAAAGAGACTATCTCTTAGATGCGACGGCGCCGTTTCAAGATCCAAAGGTCGGTTTAGTTACCGCTCTATTTCGAGGGATCACGGAAGGAGATTTTGCAAGCGACCTGGATGCGGTGGGAGGCCCAAGCGATTCTTCGGCGAGCGCCCTCGTAGCGGAAAAGTTCAGTGGCATGGATTTTGCTCTTGGGTGGACGATGGCCACGACCAAACAGCGCCTTGAGGAGATCGGCGGGTTTGAAAGCATGGCAGACCATCATTCCGACGATTTTACGCTGGGCAACAAGATCGCCAGGAATGGTTACCGAATCGCACTCATGCGCAAACCGATTTGGATGGTTTTTCCAAGGGAGGGGTTGAGCCAATTCCTGAGACACGAGTTGCGGTGGTCCATTATGTTGCGAAGTATTCGTCCAGTGGGCTACCTGGGGCTAGCGATGACATTCGGACTGCCATGGGCGGTGCTCGCCGCGGTTGCTTCGCCTTCGTTTGCATGGGCGGTCGCATACATCTTGGCCTATCTCGTTCTAAGGTTGACGATGGCCTGGACCATCGGAGTTTGGGGACTCGCCGACCCGGTCGTCCGCAGGAAGATTTGGCTTGTTCCAATAAGAGACGCTGTAAATTTTTTTGTTTGGATAGGGGGTTTCCTTTTTAGCAGGGTTCAATGGCGAGGAAAAGAGTACCGCGTGAAGGGAAGCTGTCTAATTCCCTTAACAGGCCAAGGAATCGCAAGCGCCGACTTGAGTGGCGCAACTTCTGCGACTCTGGTTTCCGCCAGAAGATAGCCATTTCTGTTTTCGTTGGCCGTGAGAAGGGTTGCAACGCTGAAAACCAACTGCCTTGCATTAAGGATCAAGAAAGAATCGAGCAAAGCATCCTGCGCTCAGAACAAATCCGCTGACCCGGATTAACATTCCTAACCAAGTAGATTGTTTGTAGACTTCTGTCGTCAGCAGATGGCCCTCAAGCTGAATCCAACGCAAACAGGCGAAGAGCTGCGCCTTCCATGTTGGCTAGAGATTTTCAGCACAATTTCGGCCAGAATAACGTTATGATGGGGCCCGCCATAATAAGACTGACGGGGGTGATTCCTTTGAACTCAGCGAGATTTATCCGTATGAGTGTGGGGTTTTTCGCGGCAGTGGCCCTAGTTCTCGTAACCGTGGTTTCGGTCTTTCAGCGCGGGCATTTCCTCGTGCTGGCTCAAGGACCATCCGCGAACGGTCCGTGGATGGACAAGACTCTTTCTCCGGACCGCCGCGCGGACCTGGTGCTTCAGGAGATGACGCTCGACGAGAAAATCTCATTGCTTCACGGCAACGGCATGCCAGGGTGGCCGAGAAGCGTGCCGGGAGCTAATCCATACCTTGGCAATGGCGGCGCGGGGTTTGTTCTCGGTGTGCCGCGGCTGGGCATCCCAATTATCCAGATGAGCGACGCGGCCTATGGCGTGCGCGCCAGCGCGGAGAACGGGCGCTACTCCACGGCGCTGCCGTCGAACGTGGCCTCCGCGGCAAGCTGGGATCCACGAGCAGCATGCGCGTACGGCGCCCTCATCGGACGTGAGCTTCGCGCGCAGGGCTACAACATGACGCTTGGCGGCGGGGTGAACATAACGCGCGAGCCGCGGAATGGCCGCACGTTTGAATATATGGGCGAAGATCCGATTCTCGCGGGCACGCTTGTAGGCAACCGCATCAAATGCGAACAGGGCCAGCATGTGATCGGCGACATAAAACATTATGCTCTGAACGCTCAGGAAAGCGGGCGCAATGAAGTCAATGTGATCGTCGGCAAACGCGCCATGCGCGAAAGCGACTTGCTGGCTTTTCAAATCGGGATCGAAATTGGCGACCCGGCTGCGGTAATGTGCTCGTACAACGCGGTCAACGGCGACTATGCATGCGAAAACAAATACCTCCTTACGGATGTGCTCAAGAAGGACTGGAATTTCAAAGGCTTTGTCGTTTCCGATTGGGGCGGGACGCACAGCACAGAAAAGGCGTCCGCAGCGGGGCTCGATCACGAAGAACCATTGGACGATTTTTTGGGACCCAAACTTAAAGAGGCGGTGCAGGCTGGCAGAGTTTCGAAAGCGGAGCTTGATGACCACGTGCATCGCGTCCTGCGCTCGGAATTTGCCAGCGGCATTGTTGATGATCCTGTAAAGAAGAGCGTTGTGGACGTTGAGGGAGGCTTGGAAACCTCAAGACGCATCGCGGAACAGAGCATCGTTTTACTGAAGAACGAGAAGGGAATTCTGCCGCTCGATCGCTCGAAGTTGCGTTCGATTGCGGTCATCGGGCCAAATGCGAACACGGGCATGATTTCTGGTGGTGGCTCGGCGCAGGTGGATCCTCCCGGCCGCGGCGCGCCTTACTGGAAAGAGCATGTCTGGTTTCCGACGTCCCCGTTGAAAACGATCGCAGCAAGAAGTCGAGGCGTGACCGTCGGGTTTGATTCCGGCACAGACCCAGCCTCTGCAGCAGCTTTGGCAAAGAAATCGGATGTCGCCATTGTCTTTGCGTATCAGTGGACCAGCGAGGATTTTGATCTGCCGACTCTTTCCCTGCCGGATAGTCAGGATGCACTCATTGCACAGGTAGCCGCCGCGAATCCGAAGACGATCGTCGTCCTCGAAACCGGCAGCGCAGCAACCATGCCATGGCTCAATCAAGTAAGCGGGGTTTTGGAGGCGTGGTACGCCGGCAGCAAGGGGGCGGACGCGGTGGCGAACATTCTGTTCGGCGACGTGAATCCCAGCGCGAAGCTCCCCATGACTTTTCCGCGGAGCGAAGCTGATCTGCCGCACCCGAAGTTGCTGACACCGCCGGGCAAACGAGCCGATGAATCCAAGCCGTCGTTTGAAGTGCAATACGACGAAGGGCTAAAGGTCGGCTACAAGTGGTACGACGCCGAGAATAAGCCGGTGCTTTTCCCGTTTGGCTACGGGCTCTCGTATACGACGTTTAGCTATTCAGGCCTGAAAGTATCCGCGGGAAGCGAGACGACCGTCAGCTTTACGGTGAAAAACACGGGCGGCCGAGCGGGCGCGGAAATCGCCGAAGTTTACGCTGCGCTGCCCGCAAGCGCTGGAGAACCGCCGAAACGGCTGGTCGGCTGGGACAAAGTGAATCTGAACGCTGGCGAAAGCAAGGAAGTGAGCGTGCCGGTGAAACCTTTGTATCTTTCGGTTTACGACGAAGGTTCCGATAGCTGGAAGCTGGTGCCGGGCAGCTATACCTTCATGGTGGGCGGCTCGTCGCAGAATCTGCCGCTTACGGAAAAAGTCAATTTGAAATAGTTTCGCCGAGTGGCGAAGAAGAAAGCTAGCGGGTCTTCTCTCGCAATTCGTCTGTGCTGAACTTCAGAAGTATATTCGGACTGAAGTTTATTCGCCCGCGCCCGGGACCATGCAGAGAGCCGCGCCACCGGCGATACCGGATTCGGCGCCATAGCGGGCGGGAACGATGGGGATTTCCACGCAGCGCTTGTTCATACACCAAGCAGGCAGTCCTTCGCGGATCTCTCCGAAGAACGGATTTAGCATTGCCGCCACGCCGCCTCCGAAAATGATGACGTCAGGCTCGAGCAGATCCACGATGTTGCCGAGCCAGATGGTGATCACCTCGACGGTCTCGAGCAGGACTTTTTTCGCTAACGAATCGCCCGTCACGTAAGCCCGTCCGACAATTTCGCTCGTAACCGCTTCTATCTTTCCACCAGCAAGCCCAACCATCGCGGATTCCCGTCCGGCCACCTCCGCTAGCCGCGCCCGCGCTTTTTTCGCGATCGAGGTGCCCGAAGCCAGGGCTTCGATGCAGCCCTTTTTCCCGCATCCACAAAGGGGCCCATGGAAGTCGATGACCATGTGTCCGGCCTCGTCCGCCGCGCCAGTGCGCCCGTGGTAGATTTTCCCGTCAAAAAGAATTCCCGCACCGATGCCTGTGCCGATGGTGGCGTAAAAGACATTTCGATACCCGCGGCCCGCTCCCCAAAGCGTTTCGGCAAGGCCGGCAGACTTTGCGTCATTTTCCAGCTTCACGAAGCCGCCGTAGCGGTGCGCAATTTCGGCAGCGAGCGGATAGTTCCGCCAGCAAGTCACGTTCGGAGGATTCAGCACGACGCCGGTGTGCGGATCGAGCGGCCCGGGGGCGCAAATTCCGATGCAACGGGGCGCTTTGTTTGCTTCCGGCACAAGCTTCAGCAATTCGTCGATCGCGGCGGTAACCGCGGCGAGTCCTTCCTCGGCTGTTCCACGAGAATTCATTGGCACGCGCGTGTGCTGATGAATCTCGCCGTGCGCATCGACGAATCCCGCAGCCACTTTCGTGCCGCCCACGTCCACGCCAATTGCCCAGCCGCCCGGTTCGTTTGGGGTCATGTTATTCCCGGAAGATCAACCTGCTAAGCCTTCCCGTAGCGCTCGCTGTTCGGTTTCGAACCGCTTACGGCATAGAACAGGATATAAAGGTAGCAAAAGGCAGCGGCAATCAAGGCGTAGTGAATTCCTTGCCCCCAACTCGTTTCGCCTTGAATCATGCTGGGATAATAGCGATGGTTAATCAAGTCTCCGACCTTCCCAACCAGCCAGGGAATGACCGCGCCGCCCACGATGGCCATGTTCAAAATGCCCGAGCCGTCGCCGGTTAGCGGCCCCAATTCGTCGATTCCCATGGTGAAGATGCAAGGGAACATGATTGAGTTGAAGAACCCAACGGAGAGAATCGACCACATTGCCACCGGGCCATTGGTTAAGACTGAAGTTGTCACCAAGAGTGCGGCCATGATCGCAGCGAACGTCAATAATTTTGAGGCTTTGATTTTTTGAAGAAGTCCGGACCCGATGAAGCGGCCGAACATGGCTCCCATCCAGTAAACCGAGATGTATTTCGCTGCCTCTCCCAAGGCCGCCCTGTATCGCCCGGCGGCGTCAGGAATCGCGCCCGATGAAAGAAATCCCCCGATGTTGTCCAATGCCAGATAGTTCGCAATGGAGCTACCAATAGCCACTTCGGCGCCGACATAAACGAAAATTCCGATGGCACCGAAGACCAGGTTGGGATGCTTCCAAACGGAATCTTCAATCTTCTCGCCGATATGATGTTCCGAAGATGCCATTCTGGGCAGCTTAGAAAGGCCAATACCGATGGCGAGCAGCGTCAGTGCGGTCGCGAAGAAATAGACATAGAGCCGGATCACAGCGTCCGCTTCCTGCGATCCGCTCTGGCTCATGGCCGCCGCGGTCGTTCGCAGAATCAAGTGCGCCCCGATCCACGGGAAAATAGTGGTACCGAGAGAGTTGAAAGCTTGCGTCAGGTTCAATCGACTTGAAGCTGTTTCCGGTTTTCCCAACACGGCGACGTAAGGGTTCGCCGCAACTTGCAAGATCGTGATTCCCGTCGCTAATAAAATCAGGGCAGCAAGGAAAAACGGAAATGATGGAATCTTCGCCGCAGGGAAGAAGCCCAGGCACGCGACCACCATCGTAAGTAAACCGACGACGATGGCTCGCTTATAGCCTATCCAATCGATGATCTTGGCTGCAGGAATCGAAAAGATGAAATACGCCGAGAAAAAAGCAGTCTGGATAAGCATGCTGGCTGCCAGCTCAATCTTGAAAACATGCTGGGCATAGGGGATCAGGACGTCGTTGAGGGACGTAAGCGAACCCCACATAAAAAAAAGCGTCGTGAGGATAGCCAGCGGCCCGGCATAGCTGGCTGGCGCTCTGTTTGTGACTGCTACGCTTTTTGTGGATACGTTTTCCATTGACTGTGATGTCCATTCTTGCAACGAAGGCTCAGAAACTGCGGCTCTAAAACCGCGCAGGATGATGACACACTTGGCGCACAGAAAAAACCATTGCGAGTTACACGAGTGTCGCGCCGCGTGTTATATAGTGTCGCGAGATTCGACAATCAAGACTCTTCTGGTGAGAAATGAGCAAGCCTGGGTTCCTCGCGATGGCTTTCGTCTTATGCTTTGCAGCTTTTTTTTGGCCAATGTCCGCGTACGCGCAGGAAGTCTCGCCGATCGTTGTGCTGCGCGAAACGGGCTTTCTCTCGGCGGATTCGCCCTCGTTCCCGCAACCTCAGCTCGATAAAGCCCTCGCGGGAGCGCGTTTTGTTTCCGCAGATCAACTCGCCGCGGCCTTGGGCGAATCTGCCACGCGATTGCTCGTGCTTCCCTACGGCTCGGCTTTCCCGGAAGAAAACTGGCCAGCCATTCACCAGTTCCTGCAACACGGAGGAAACCTGCTGGTCGTGGGCGGGCGCCCTTTCACGCGCGCGGCATATCACAATGATTCCGGCTGGCACCTGCGCGATTACGGCGTGCGCTTCATCCAGCAGCTATCCATGGATCAGTTTCAAACTACGCCGGGCTCCGCCGGCCTGGAATTTCAGAACAATCCCGACCTTACGATCTCTTTGCCACCGTTCTCCTGGCAGCGCGCGTTCAGCCCCATCATCCGGCTTAGCGCCGTGGGCCTTTATAATCGCGGGGGCTCGGCCGGATCGATTGACGCGCGGCTTGATCCGCTCGCTTGGGGCGTGAAAGAGGGCCGGAAGATGGCCGCACCCGCCATGGAAATCGATCATCTGCGAAACGGTTTCGACGGCGGCCGCTGGATCTTTCTGACCGCTGAACTCGATGCACAATTTCTGGCAAGTAATAACGTCGTGACCCTGATTCGCGCACTTGCCGAACGGGCGCGGCACGGCTCCGAAGAATTCACCGCCCGCCCGACGCTGCCCCTTTATTTGCCGGGTGAACCCGTGGAAGTGGAAGTTCTCTGGCATGCCGCAGAAACGCCATCCGCACCGCTAACGGTTCGCGTCAGCGAGTTTCCAGAGGCCCAGCCTACGCAGCGCGAAGTGCAGACCGCAAGTCTGTTTGCTTCGCAAACCATCTTGCTCCCAACGCCCAAGGAAAAAGGATTCCACATCATTCAGGCGGAACTTTTGGAAGGAAGTGCGGTTCGCGCCACCTACCGCTCCGGCTTTTGGATCCGCGATCCCGAATTCCTGCGCTCCGGAGCACGGCTGACCGTCAACCACGATTTCTTCGAACTCGACGGCCATCCCCTTGCCGTCATCGGCACGACTTACATGTCGAGCGAAGTCCAGCGCCTCTATTTTGATCACCCAAACGCGTATGTCTGGGACCGCGATATGGCCCAAATCGAAGCTGCCGGGCTGAACATGCTGCGCACTGGCTGGTGGACCGGCTGGGACAAGTTCTGCGACGAAAACGGCCAGCCGTACGAGCGCACGCTACGCACTCTCGAAGCCTACCTGATGACCGCGCGCAAACACGGTCTGCCTGTGCAATTCAACTTTTTTGCATTTCTACCGGAAGTCCTCGGCGGCGTAAATCCTTATCTGGATCCTCAGGCGCTTCGCAAGCAGCAAACTCTGGTCTCAACGGTTGTTGGGCGCTTCCGGGATGTTCCGTTCCTGGCTTGGGACCTCATCAACGAACCCAGCATTTCGCAGCACTTGTGGCAGACGCGGCCGAACGGCGATCCTATCGAGCTGGCTGCCTGGAATCAGTGGCTTTCGAAACGTTATCCCGACCCAGCCGGGCTGGCGGCTGCTTGGAACGCGCTGCCGGACGCGACCACAGGTACCATTTCTCTTCCGGGTGAACTCGAATTTAGCTCGCGCGGCATGTATGTCGGCCACAACTCGCTTCGCGTTTACGACTATTTTCTCTTCGCGCAAGACACCTTCGCCGATTGGGTTCGTGCGATGCGAGAGAAAATCCGCGCCACAGGATCGCAGCAGCTCATTACCGTCGGCCAGGACGAAGGCGGAGTGCGGGACCGTCTTTCGCCGGCTTTCTACGGGCCAGCTGTCGATTTCACAACCAACCATTCCTGGTGGGGCAACGATTCCCTGCTCTGGGACTCGCTTACAGCCAAGCAGCCGGGAGAAACCATGCTGATCCAAGAAACCGGCTTGCAGCGCGAGATCAATTTGGACGAATCCGCGCGATTCACGCCCGAGCAAGAAGCATCATTATTCGAACGCAAAGTCGCGCTTTCTTTTGTGCAAGGCTCCGGAGCTATCGAGTGGTTGTGGAATACAAATTCTTACATGACGGATGCCAACGAGTCGCCCATCGGTGCTTTGCGCGCAGATGGCACGGAAAAGCCTGAAGCCACCGTGATCCGCAATTTTGCGGGCTTTGCGAAATCTCTCGACAGTCACTTGCTGAGTCCACGACAGCCTTCCGTCGCTATCATCACCTCGCAAGCCGCGCAATTTTCAGTCCTTGCCGACCTGCAACTTGAGGCACAGCAGAAAGCTGTTCGCGCGCTCGCTTATGAATTGCACATCACTCCTTATGTCATTGCCGAAAACCAAATCGCGAAGCTGGGAACGCCACAGTTGGCGATCCTTCCGTCGCCGCAGTCCTTGAATGAAAACACCTGGCAGGCTTTGCTTGCCTACGTGAAAGGTGGCGGCAATCTCCTGATCACGGGGTCTATCTCACGCAATGAGCACTGGCAATTCCGCGACCGCCCGCACGCTCTTGGGTTGAACACACAGATCGAACCAGAGAGCTATCGCGGGGTGGAAATTCGCCTGCCCGGCAAGACGATCCCTCTTGCGTTCGACCAGCAAAAGCAGTTCTCCCTGGAAGCCCTTCGCTTCGGCGACGGCGCGACCTGGAAAGAGATTCCTTCGGGCAAAGGAAGAGTCTTTTGGTCTTCCTATTCCGCGGAATTGGCGGAAGGGCTCCAACCGGTGGCTTCCGTCTACAGCTACGTCCTGGCAGCGCTGAAAATCACACCCGCTTTCGAATTGCAATCCTCCTTTCCTTCAGGCGTGCTGATTTCCGCCACCGAGCTTCAGGATTCCGTGCTTTACATCCTGGAATCGGAAAATGCAGGCGATGCCACGATTGACCTGCGAGATATCATTACCGGCGCCCGGCTCACCCTAAAACTTCCAGCGCAGCACGCTGCCATCGCGCTGATTGGCAAAAAGGAAAAAACCATCATCGCCAAGTATGGCTTCTGAGTTTCTCTCTCGCCCAGAGCGATTGATTTTTTGTAATATTCCTGTAATCTATCCCTGCAAAATATCTTGTTGTTTTTCGCGGCTTTTGCAGAGCCCCTGTTCCACAAATTGCAGCCAGCAATATTCCTGCATTGGCTTCCTTATGAGAACCATTGACAGCGTTCTGACTTGCACCGTAGCATCGCGTGCACAGGCCGCTTTTCCACACACAAGCGTGCCGCGAGAGAGGCCCTATGAGCCTTCGCGATTTCATCGCCAAACAGTGGATTGACGTCATCGAGTGGGTCGAGCCGGAAGAAGGCATTCTGGCCTATCGCTACCCGATGCAGGACCGAGAGATTCAGAACGGCGGTAAGCTGACCGTTCGCGAATCGCAATTTGCGGTGTTTGTGAACGAAGGCAAGGTTGCGGACGCCTTCGGGCCTGGTCTCTACACGCTCAACACGCAAACACTCCCTATTCTCACGTATCTGAGAAACTGGGACAAAGCCTTCAAGTCACCATTCAAGTCCGATGTCTATTTCTTCTCCGCGCGCATCCAAACCGACCAGCATTGGGGCACGCAAAACCCGATCACCATTCGCGACAAGGAGTTTGGCGCTGTCCGGCTTCGCGGTTTTGGCATCTATTCCTATCATCTGAGCGATGCAAAAACGTTTTACACCAAGATCAGCGGCACGCGCGACCTGTACCGCATAACTGATCTCGAAGGCCAGTTGCGAAACACCATCATCGCCAAGATGACGGACGCGTTCGCCTCCAGCCAAATCCCTTTCCTCGACATGGCCGCAAATCAAAACGCGCTCGCCGAAAGAATTAGCGAGCAAATCAAGCCCGCGTTCGCAGAATACGGACTTGCGCTGGACAGCTTTGTCGTTGAAAATCTGTCGCTTCCCGAAGAGCTTCAAAAAATACTCGACCAGCGAATCGGCATGACTATGGTCGGCGACATGGGCCGCTACACGCAATACGAGGTGGCGCAATCCATCCCCATCGCCGCTGCCAATGAAGGTGGCGGAGGCGTGGGCGTTGGCGCAGGACTTGGCGCTGGCGTAGCCATGGGCCAGGCCATGATGGACGCGGTGAAGAAATCCACTTCGGGCTCGGGCGGAGGCGCGGCTCCTGCTGCGGGCGCTCCAGCTGC
Source organism: Candidatus Acidiferrum sp. (assembly GCA_035280045.1). Lineage (GTDB taxonomy): Bacteria > Acidobacteriota > Terriglobia > Acidiferrales > UBA7541 > Acidiferrum. The sequence goes on along the minus strand of DATEGP010000128.1, from coordinate 17,364 downwards.
CGACGCTAAATTCTGCACAGAATGCGGCAAATCGATTCCCCTCACCGCAAAGTTCTGCCCGGAATGCGGAAAAGCACAGGGTTAGACACGAACGCGCCATGAACGGGATCGAGTGGGTGGTCGAAGCCTTTGGATGCTCCTCGCAGGCACTGCGTGATCCTGCGGCGCTGGAAAACCTTTTTCTCAGAATAATTGCGGAGATGAATCTCCGACCCGTGGGAGCAACGCAGTGGCATCAGTTTCCCGGCACGGGCGGCATGACCGGCCTCTGTCTTCTTGCCGAATCCCATCTCGCCTGCCACACGTTTCCTGAACACGGGTCGCTATGCCTGAATCTTTTCTGTTGTGTTCCTCGCACGGAGTGGGACTTCGAGCTGGCCTTGAAGGATCTTTTCGCTGCGGAATCCGTTTCGATCCGTCGTTTGCAGCGTCCCTACGAGTTGAAATGGAAGCAGGCCGCCGGTGATTGACGCACAATTCTTCGGGGCAGCTTTTGCGAGATGCTCGCGATGACTCAGCCCGCGGCAAATTGCCCTAACTGCGGCGCAAAGATTGTCTTTCGCTGGTCGAGCAGCGTACAAACCGTCTGCGAATATTGCAAGAGCATTCTTGTGCGCACCGATGTTGACCTCAAGAAAGTTGGACAGGTTGCCGACCTTCCGCCGAACGGCTCCCCCATCCAGCTGAATACCGAAGGAGTCTATCGCAACAAAAGTTTTGTGGTTGTTGGCCGGATCGTTTACGAATACGATCAGGGCGCTTGGAACGAGTGGCACGTGATGATGAATGACGGAACGAGCGCGTGGCTATCCGATGCGCAACAGGAATACGCCGTTTCTTTTTCTTCCAAGGCGCCGAGTCTGCCCGCAGCCGCCAATGTTAACGTCGGCCAACAGTTCACCTGGGACAGTCAACGCTACACCGCAACCGTTATCACTCCCGCGCATTACCGCGGCGTCGAAGGCGAATTGCCCTTTCAATATTGGGACAAGGACAACGTTACATTCATCGACCTCCGCAGCGAAACCGGAAAATTCGCCACACTCGATTACAGCGATCCCGAGCCTGCTCTCTATTTAGGCGAGTTCGTGGAATTCGAGCAACTCAGGCTGAAGAACCTACGCAGTTTTGAGGGCTGGTGATGGGCGCAAACCCACCTTCTCTCTCGGGACCGCCGCCCAAGCCGCAAGTGCGGGCGCTCAATTGCCCGAAATGTGGAGCGGCGATCACGCTTCGCACTTTCGGACAAGCGGAAACGGTCGTGTGCGAGAGTTGCCGCTGCATTCTTGACGCGAAGGATCCGAACTTAACCATCCTCCAGCAATTCGAAATTAAGACGAGCGATGTCAGACCGCTCATCCCGCTCGGCACTCGCGGCAAACTGCGCGGCACGGACTACGAGGTCATCGGATTTCAACGCCGCCACGCCACCGTCGACGGAATTACTTATCCCTGGCATGAATATGTTCTTTTCAACCCTTACAAAGGCTTCCGTTACTTGAGCGAGTACAACGGCCACTGGAACGACATCAGCATTTGCAAGGAACTTCCCATGGTTGGAGGCGGAACGTTTTCCAGTTCCATCGGTGAGCCAAATTACCTGGGCGAAGTCTACAAACATTTCCAAACTTCGGATGCAAACACTGATTTTGTGTTGGGAGAATTTCCCTGGCAAGTGCGAGTCGGGGAGCAGGCCGTGGTCACGGACTATGTCCATCCCCCTCGCGTGCTTTCCAGCGAAAAATTAGATAATGAAGTGACCTGGTCCGTCGGCGAATACATGTATGGCCGGGAGATTTGGGACACTTTCAAGCTGCCGGGTAGCCCGCCAGAGGCCGAAGGCGTCTATGAAAACCAGCCTTCACCGGTTACCACCAACGTCCAGGGCATCTGGGCCATCTTTATCCTCTTCGCCATTCTTCTTGTAGGCCTGATGATGGGGTTTGATTTCACCGCAAGAAAAGAGCAGGTTTTCCAGCAGACTTACAATTGGGAACGCGTCAAAGTAGTTGGCGAATCCTCGTTTGTCACCGACGTTTTCGAGCTGAAAGGTAGTCCCTCTACCGTCCAGGTGAGAACCTGGGCTAATGTCAGCAACGAGTGGCTTTATTTAAACTATGCGCTGATCAACCAGGACAACGGGCAAGCCTGGGACTTTGGGCGCGAAGTCAGCTACTACTCCGGTTACGACAGTGACGGCTCATGGTCGGAAGGAAGCCGTGACGATACCGTGGTGATTCCAAGCGTTCCTTCAGGCCACTACTACTTGCGAATCGAGCCGGAAGTGGATCCTGCCGTCCGCGCCATTTCGTATTCCGTACAAGTCACGCGCGACGTTCCCGTCTTCGGAATCTACGGCATCGCCCTTGCCGCCTTGCTGTTGCCGCCGCTCTTGATTTCCCTTCGATGGTATACGTTCGAGCGTTCGCGCTGGTCTGAAAGCGATCATCCGCCCATGCAAGTTTCCGACCTGAATGTAAGCTCGGAGGACGACGACTAATGTTTAGAAAACTCTATCTCCTATTTGGATTTCTTACTCTTGGCACCGTGGCTTTCGGCCAGCACCGCGGCTGGAGCCTCGACACCATCGATCAAGTCAAGAACGTTCCCAAGTCCGTTCGTGATAACCCTGGTTCGTACCGCTCGGTTTACAGCAGCTATCACCATTACACCGGAGGCAAATAAGATGAATCTCGTTCCGCTCGGCAACATCGTGGCTGCACTGGTCTTTGCCTTTATCGGGATTATTGTTTTCATCATCTCGTTCGTGGTGATGGACAAGCTCACGCCGTATCATCTTTGGAAAGAAATCGTGCAAGAGCACAACATGGCGCTGGCGATTCTCGTGGGAGCCATGTCGATTGGGATTTGTATCATCATTGCTTCCGCCATTCATTGACACTTTATGGGCATTTTGCTGTTCATTTCCGTGCTGCTGGTTGCGGCTTGCGGGCTCATTTACGAGCTTGTCGCCGGAACTTTGGCGAGCTACCTCGTCGGCGACAGCGTTTTTCAGTTCTCCACGGTCATCGGCACTTACTTGTTCGCCATGGGAATCGGCAGCGCGCTCTCCCGGTATATTCATCGCGGACTGGTTCACCGCTTCGTGTGGATTGAGCTGCTTCTAGGAGTGGTTGGCGGCTTTTCGTCGGCTCTGCTCATGCTGGCATTCGCGTTTACCCAAGGCTTCGAACTGATCCTTTACGCGCTCGTGATTGTCATGGGAATTCTCGTGGGACTTGAGATTCCGTTGCTTATGCGTATTGTCAAGGATCGCTATCATTTTCGCGACGTCATCGCTCATGTGCTCACGTTTGACTATCTCGGCGCACTTGGCGCGTCCCTGTTGTTTCCAATTTTGCTCGTGCCGCGGCTCGGGCTGGTTCGTTCGGCAATGCTTTTTGGGGTAATTAATGCGGCTGTTGCTTTGTGGAGCACTTTTATTTTCGCCAATCAGCTCACACGCACTCGAGGTCTGCGCGTCGCTTGCCTGTTGGTGCTCTGCGGCTTGGGAGCAGGTATCGCAAAGGCCCGATACATTACCTCGACGGCGGAAGATAATATTTATGCCGACGAAATCATCTTTGCGCGGGATACGCACTATCAGCATCTTGTGCTCACGCGCTTCAAAGACGATTTGCGCCTTTTTCTCAATAGCCATTTGCAATTCAGTTCGCGCGACGAATATCGCTACCACGAAGCCCTAATTCATCCCGGCCTGGCAGCCGTTCCGGCTCCGCGCCGGGTTCTTGTTCTCGGCGGGGGTGATGGCCTCGCGGTCCGCGAAATCCTTAAATACCCGCAAATCGAAAGTGTCACGCTCGTGGACCTCGATCCGGAGATGACCAAGCTCTTCTCGTCGCATCCCATGTTGACCAAGCTCAACAACAAGTCGCTGCTCTCCACACGCGTGCATGTCATCAATGCCGATGCGTTTCCATGGGTCGATTCCAACACGGACAGCTTTGATTTCATCGTGGTTGATTTTCCGGATCCGACCAACTATTCGCTCGGCAAGCTCTACACGGTGGCGTTTTATCGCGCTGTCGCCCGGCATCTCAGCGCACAAGGATTCGTTGTGGTCCAAAGTACTTCGCCGATGTTCGCTCGTGACTCTTTCTGGTGCATCGCGCAAACCCTCAAGCAAGCTGGATTGCAAACGTATCCGTACCACGTGTACGTTCCTTCTTTTGGCGAATGGGGCTTCGTTCTTGCCGGAATGCACGATTATGCTCCTCCGGCGCAGTTCCCCTCCGGGCTCCGATTCATTAGCAAAGAAGGTCTCTCAGCGCTTTTCCAGTTCCCGCCCGATATGTCGCCTCTTTCCATGCCTCCCAATGAGCTCAACAATCAGGTGCTCGTCCGCACTTACGAAAACGACTGGAAGGACATCAGTCATTGAGGCTGGGCCGGCGTAAGTTCCTGGGAACTGGCAGCGCCGCGCTCGTCGGCCTTTCCCTCAAAAGCGAAAAAAGAATCGAAGGCGGGTTCGTCAATGATTCCTTTCAAATGGGTCATCTGCTACGCGATCGAGCGTCTTTCCCGCCGCCAAAGCGCATCGAAAAATTTCCCGTGGTCATTGTTGGAGGCGGGATCGCGGGACTGAGCGCCGCCTGGCGTCTTCGTAAGCGTGGCTTCGCCGATTTTGTTCTCCTCGAAATGAACGCTCAGGCCGGCGGTAACGCGCGCTGGGGTGAGAATGAATTCACTGCTTATCCGTGGGCCGCGCATTATGTTCCCGTTCCCGGCCCGAAAGCTATTTACGTTCGCGAACTCTTCGAAGATCTTGGCGCCTTAAAAGATGGGCAATGGGAGGAGCGTTATCTCGCCTTCTCCCCTCAAGAGCGGCTCTTTCTCTACGGCCGCTGGCAGGATGGTATTGAACCTGCCGTCGGTCTCACCCAAAAGGACCGCGAGCAATTCCAGCGGCTCGAAAATCTCTTCACGGAATTCCGCAAAGGCGGGTCTTTCACCATTCCTCTGGAGCGTGGGCGCTCTTCAAAAGACGCAGCCCTGGACCACATTTCCTTCGCGGATTGGCTTCGCGAGCAAGGTTTTGACTCGCGGCTTCTCCTTTGGTACATGAACTACGCATGCCGCGACGATTACGGCGCGTTGGCTGCCGACACTTCTGCCTGGGCGGGCATCCATTATTTTTCTTCGCGCGAACCGGAGGAGAAGGGTCCGCTGACTTGGCCTGAGGGCAATGGCTGGATTACGCGCCGACTTCTCGAACGAGTGGGTCAAAACATCCGCTCGAATCATATGGTCCATCGCGTTACCCCGGGGCGCACCGGCGTGAGCGTTTTCGCAGGTGATACGGAGTTTCAGGCGGAATTCCTTATCTTCGCTGCGCCCACATTTCTCGCTTCCTACCTTTTCGAGAATCTTCCCCGCCTTCAGGACTTCGTTTACTCGCCCTGGCTCACTGCGAATCTCACGCTCGAACGCTATCCCGAATCGCGTGGCGCCGAGCCTTCTTGGGACACGGTGTTTCTCGATTCACCAACACTCGGCTACGTGGATGCAATGCATCAAAGCCTGCGCACCCATGTGGACCGCACCGTCTGGACGTTTTATTGGGCCCTTGCCGAAGGAGCTCCCGCGCACAACCGTCAATTCCTGCTCGATAAAGATTGGTCCTTTTGGAAAGAGGCAGTCCTTCGGGACCTCGAGCGGGTTCATCGCGACATACGTCAGTGCGTCTCGAGGATTGACGTTATGCGGATGGGGCACGCCATGATTCGCCCGGCTGTCGGCTCGATTTTCTCGGAAGAGCGTAGCCGCATCAGGACCTTCCAAGATCGCGTGTTCTTCGCCAACTCCGATCTCAGCGCCATCTCCATTTTCGAGGAGGCCCAGCATCACGGCGTCGAAGCGGCGCAGAAAGTGCTTGCGAAGCTCAGCGGAAAGACCTAATGCTGCGCCAGCTCAAGATTCCTTGTAACTTTGGGCACTGGGGAGACTCTCAGACATAGGGAATCGATACGGTTTTCCCGCCTTTTCCGCTGGATATTGGGCGAGAAAAGATCAGGTTCAATTTTATCTGCCGTGATGAAGAGTAAGTAGGATAATGAGAGTTGGGATTCAAATTGGAGGATTCACAAATGGTGCTCCGTAAGGCCACGGATTTGATGTACGCGGACGTTACGCCCAAGGCGGTGTATCTGAACCGGCGCAAATTCCTACAGGCTATGGGGATCGTGGGCGCAACGGCTGTCGCGGGCAAGCGCCTTTTTGAACTAGCCATGCCCTCTCAAACCACGCTTGCGGCAACAAAATTCGGCGACCTTATTAAAAGCCCTTTCAGCACCATGGAAAAAATAAACTCCTTTGAGAACGTCACTCACTACAACAATTTCTACGAGTTCGGTACCGAGAAGGACGACCCCGCAAAGAACGCGCAGAAGTTCAATACGTCCAACTGGGTGGTCTCGGTCGAAGGAGACGTCGCCAAGCCCCGCAAGTTCACCATGGACGAAATCCTGAAGATAGCGCCTCTTGAAGAGCGCATCTACCGGCATCGTTGCGTCGAGGCATGGTCGATCGTGGTTCCTTGGATTGGTTTTTCGTTGAGCAATCTCGTGAAGCTCGTCGAACCCACCGAGAAGGCTAAATTTGTTGCGTTTCAAAGCTATTATGATTCGAAACAAATGCCTCAGGGGCGCTGGGCAGGGATTGAGTTTCCTTATGTCGAAGGCCTCCGGATGGACGAGGCCATGAATCCGCTCACGCTGCTCTGCGTTGGAATGTACGGTGAGTCTTTGCCGAATCAAGACGGCGCACCTGTGCGCATGGTGATTCCGTGGAAGTATGGATTCAAGAGCATTAAGTCGCTAGTTAAAATCAAGTTTCAGTCCAAGATGCCGCCAACGACCTGGAATCTCTCCGCAGCGAACGAGTACGGCTTCTATTCCAACGTGAATCCTAACGTGGATCATCCACGCTGGAGCCAGGCCACGGAACGCCGCCTCGGTGAAATCTTCAAACGCAAGACGCTGATGTTCAATGGCTATAGCGATCAGGTTGCCAGCTTGTATAGCGGCATGGACCTGAAGAAAAACTATTAGGCATCCTGCAAAATGCGCGCTCTACTCACCAGCAAGTGGACGAAAGTCGTTGTCTTTCTTCTTTGCCTGATTCCCTTCGGCCTGCTCGTTTGGCGCGGTTTTCATAACGGCCTCGGCGCCAATCCCGTCGAGTTCATTCAGCTCACTACCGGCGACTGGACGCTGAATTTTCTGGTGCTCACGCTTAGCATCACGCCTTTCCGTAAGCTTCTGAAGTTGCCCGACCTGATTCGTTTCCGCCGCATGCTTGGCCTTTTTGCGTTTTTTTACGTTTGCCTGCACTTCCTAACGTATCTCGGACCCGATCAGTCTTTCAGTCTCACTTCCATGCTGAAGGACGTCGCCAAACGGCCTTTCATCACCGTGGGCTTTACGGGGTTTCTGCTGCTTCTTCCGCTGGCATTGACTTCCACAGCGGGTTGGATTCGGCGCCTGGGCGGACGCCGCTGGAACATGCTTCATCGAGCCATTTACCTGGCGGCAATTTGCGGCGTCATTCACTACTACTGGAAGGTGAAATCCGACGTGCGCATGCCGCTTTTTTATGGCGCGCTAGTGGCAATCCTGCTTCTGTGGAGACTGGGAGATTGGTTTTTCAAGCAGCGTTCGGTCGCCGACCCTAAGCTTTCGCCGCAGCCCGCCCCTGCCAACCCCGCGCGGTAGGCGTCAATAGTCACGCAATTCTTAGGCCGGGATTTGCACCGGGGTCACTGAGGCTTTCTTTCTTCTTTTGTAGCTGTCTATCGCGAAGAACAGCCCTCCAAGCAAAACGCCTATCGCCGCCGTGATCATCCCAGCGACTCTGTCGTCGCCGGGCGCGCGCCCCACATGGACCACCCATACCTGGTCTGCCACAGCCATGCCGTTCTTTTCGAAGGCATACTTGACGTCGCCTTCCAGCCCTTTGTCCGCGATTCCGCGAACGGTGACGCTGCCGTCCGCCTCGGCGCGCAACTGCTTCTTCGCCTCTTTTTCATTCACGCCCACAACCAATCGCACCGGGACTTTCCCGCTCGCCTCCGTGTACATTGGAATGTAGAGATAGTTCTCTTTGCTCAGATAAGTCCTGCTTAGATGTCCCCGCACATCGGCATACACGATCCGGGACTGCAGTTTTCCGGACTCAAAATCCACGGCCAGCAATTGCCGCAGGCTGCCGGCTTGGGTCCCATTGAAATACAGCCATCCGCCGAAACCCACGACAATCAGCGGAGCAAGATACCGTGCGTACTGCAGCCATGGCTGCGAAACTGCCCCATTCCCTGCGGAGACCTGCATCTTATCTCCATTTGCTTGGCCCGGAACCGGTCTCTCCGCACCTCTCAGAACCACTTTGATCACGCCCGCAATCGCCAAGAAGCCGAGGATAATCACCATCGCCGTCAGCTTGGGCACATAGTAGCCCAACCACTTCACTTGCAATTCAGCCAGGTAGCGGTAAGGGCCAGAGTACGTAAATGTCCAAAACAGAGTGATCCCTACCATCACAATCACTGCGGCCGTCACGAACTTATTCGTTTTGGGAGTCTCCGGACTCATTTTTGCCCCCGGGTTAAGTCGCTATCTATGAGCTAATTTTCTCAGGCTCGCTGTGCGCGCTGAGTTATATGCAGTAGGTCTGTTTTCTATGGCAAACCGTACGGAAGGACAGTCGGATTTTGGATTAGTTGAAGCTGCTCGAGGAATTCGAGTCCTGAAACTCCACTCCCCAGAACCGGGGCGCCGGGGTCAAAAACTCAATGCCCACGCGCTGCCCCTTCTCGATGGGTTCACCGAGATAGACCACGCGGCATTCCTGCTCTTCCTGCGTCAGTGGATTCGTCAGCACCAGCATTTCGCCGTTATTCACTTCATGCTTCATGAGCAGTAAGCCGCCGTGAGCGCTCACCACCACGGTCTCGCAAGTTTCCTTGAACTTTTTGCGGTCGTGCGAGCGCCCCTGAGCTTGTACGCGTACCTTGTGGAAGGCTCGGGCGCTTCGTCTGGGTGTTGCGGAAAGGACTTCGCTCATAGCGCCATGATCGGCTCACACTCCGCCACCGTCAATCTGGCCTTCCGTGCAGGTGTTCTCCACTGGAAACGCCGGGACCCGCTTGCACCCTTCGCACATCAGCGGTGGACACCGGCGTAAACTTCCCGCCCTTAAGCGTCTATGCTGTCACCTGACGCTGCGCACCGTAACGAGCCAGCACTTCTTCCAGTTCCTGCGGCCGGATTGGTTTGCTGATGTATCCGTCCATGCCCGCGGCAAGACACTTTTCCTGGTCGCCTTTCATGGCATGGGCGGTTAACGCCACAATGATCTGGTGCAACCCGTTACTCTTTTCTTTCTTTCGAATGGCCGCCGTCGCTTCAAACCCGTCTATCTCCGGCATCTGAACGTCCATGAAGATTAAATCAAAGTTGTCTTTTTCCAAGGCGGCCAGGGCCTCTTTGCCGTTGCCAGCTACGACGACTCGATGCCCTCTCTTCTCGAGCAGTCGCACGATAAGTCGTTGATTCACCAAGTTGTCTTCGGCGACCAGGATCCGTAGAATCTCCGAGCGATCTCGCGCATCACTTAACGAGTAGCGCGTAACGAGAGGAATCATTCCTTCGTGCCCGCGCGCGCCGAGCACCTTCGCAATCGCTTCGCGCAGTTCGGATTGCCGGATGGGCTTCAGCAGGTACGCCGACACACCCAGCTTTTGGCAACGTTCCGCGTCCCCGCGATGACCCGCGGAGGTAAGCATCATGATTGTCGCAGTGCATAGTGTGGGGTTTTCGCGAATGCGCTCCACGAGTTCGAATCCGTCCATCCTCGGCATGTGCATGTCCGTCACAATCAATCCGAACGCTTTTCCTTCATTCCGCGCTGAAGCTAACTCGGCAAGCGCCCGTTCGCCGTTTTCTACGCAAAAGGGCATCATCTCCCAACGCTTCAGCATTCCTTCCAGAATGCGGAGATTCGTGCGGTTGTCATCAACCACAAGCACGCGTACGCCGCGCAACACTTCGGGTGGCGCCGGACTGCCCACGTTTATTTCCTTATGGTCCGCAACCTCTAACCGCACGGTGAAATGAAACTGGCTCCCCCGGCCTTCTTCGCTCTCTACCCAAATTTGCCCTCCCATCATCCTGACGAGGCGGGCTGAAATCGTCAGCCCCAGGCCGGTACCGCCGTACTTCCGCGTCGTCGAACTGTCGGCCTGAGCAAATGGATCAAAAATCACCTCCAATTTGTCTTTGGGAATGCCGATTCCCGTGTCCGACACTGTGAAATGCAGAATTAACTCGCGCCCATCTCGGGCTCCCTGACGCACCTTCACTGCGATTTCACCTTCGTCCGTGAATTTGATGGCGTTTCCAACCAGGTTTAGCAGAACCTGCCGCAACCGGGTAATATCGCCACGCGCGACTTCTGGCACTTCGGGGGCCACTTCGCAAAGAAGCTCCAGGCCCTTTTCATCCGCGCGCACCGCCAGCGTCTTCAGCGCCGATTCCAGGCTGTCGCGCACATCGAAGTCCACGAACTCCAGGTCGATCTTGCCCGCTTCGATTTTCGAGAAATCCAGAATGTCGTTGATTACAGTAAGCAGCGAATCCGCGGAAACCTTCACCGTCTCGAGGTACTCTCTTTGTTCGCGATCCAGGTCTGTTTCCAGAGCCAGATCTGTCATTCCCATAATGCCGTTCAGCGGAGTGCGAATCTCATGGCTCATGTTGGCTAAGAACTCGCTCTTCGCGCGGCTGGCCGCCTCCGCCGTCTCGCGGGCCCTCTGCATTTCCGCCTGGATTTTCTTCAGGTGAGTAATGTCATGGCCGATTCCCGCAAGGCCAATGACCTGGTTGTTTTTCCCTCGAAGAGGCACTTGCGTGGTCAAAACATGGCTTAGATTGCCCTGGGGATCCATGCCCGACTCTTCGCGGTTTATTTCTGCCTGGCCTGTACGAATAACCTTCTGTTCGTCATCGAAGAAGGTCGTGGCCAGATCGCGCGGATAAAAATCAAAATCGCTTTTCCCCAGCAACTCCTCAGGGCTTCTTGCTCCCATCTGCCGTGCCACAGCAAGATTCGCCACCAGGAAACGGCAGTCCGTGTCCTTCACGTACATGTAATCCGGCACGTTGTCGATCAAGGCGCGCAGGATTTGCCGTTCCGCGGAAAGGGTTTCCTGGGCCTGGATTCTTTCCTCGACCTCAAGGCGTAATTCATCTTCGATTCGCTTGAGCTTGGTGATGTCCGAGCGTATGGCGATGTACTGGAGCTGCTTTCCATGAGGGTCGGAGAAGGGAACAATGGTCGTGTCCGACCAGAAGATAGTCCCATCCTTGGCTTTGTTTTGTACCTCGCCCTTCCAACACTGGCCGCCCTTGATGGTGCCCCATAGCTCGGCAAAGAATTCCTTGGGATGATGCCCGGCATTGACGGTTCGGTGGGTTTTGCCGAGTATCTCCCGGGGACCATATTTCGACACCGCACAGAAGTTTTCGTTCACAAATGTAATGAAACCTTGCGGATCCGTTCTGGAAACGTTGCAGTGCTGGTCCAGAGCGAATTTGAAATCCTCTAGCTCCTTGAGGGAGACCTGCAATCTCTCCTCAGTTTGCTTTCTCTGCTCGACCTCCAGCTCCAATTCCTTTGTACGCGCCTGCACACGGAGCTCTAGCTCGTCATTCATCTCTTTCAGCTTGGTGTCCCGTTCCTGAATTCTCTCGAGCATTCCGTTGAACGACTGAATGAGCTTTCCGACTTCGTCATTGCTCTGGGGGATAGCTCGCAGCGCGTAGTTCTCCTCGCTGGAAACTTTTCCTGCCACTTCCGCAAGTCGCAAAATCGGCTCGGTTATCAGACGAAGCAGGCGCGAGGAAATAAGCACGGTGGCCAAAATCGAAAGAACCAGCGCCAGCGCGGAAACCTTTGTGTACTCCCGCATCTTCGCCTGGAGCGCCGTCAAGTCCGAAACAATGGCGATCGACCCGACCCGGTCTCCTCCCGCGAATATCTTTCGGCGCAGAGTAATCGAATCGGGCGCGAATTTCGTGCCCTCTTCCTCGGTAAAGGGAATGCGGACAGGATGGCCAACCCCGGGCCTTTGATACTCGGCAAAAACTTGCCCATAAGCGTTGTATAAGTATGCCGCCACGATATGGTGTTCTGATCCCAGCCCCGCCAGAACCTCATCCGCTGACTCTTTGTCATAGAAAGTCAGCGAAGCCGCGCTATTGGCCCCCACAGTTTCCGCGAGTGCGGAAAGCTCCTCCGTCAGATCTCGACGGAAGCTCGCCCTCTCATAAATCTCGAAAGCGGCGTAGACGATTCCCAGCCCTAACAAGCTGGTACACAACACGACCAGAGTGAGTTGGCGCCGGATGGAAGAATTGACAAATAGTCGCATTTTCAATCTCGTCTTGGCTTGCCGATCACGGTTTTTGCCAGGGCCAGCAGCTTTGCGCTGATTTTCAAATTGGCCCTTTCCGCAGTTTGCAGGTTTATATCGAAACGAATTCTCCTCTCTTCTAAACAAAAGCTAATCATCCCCCCGGCTCGGACGAATGCTTCTGACTCTCCTACGGTCAAAATCGAATTCTGTTGCGAAATCGACAGCATTGGCTCTATTTGACCTCTCTCTTGCACTCCAACAAAAACTACCTGACAGACTTGTGCATCCTGAATCTGCTTCAGGTGCCGCACCTGAAGTGGATGACCGCGCACGGCCTTGTCTTTAAGACTCGCATCCATCACCCCTCGAAAAGGGTCTTCGCCAATCGTGCAGTACACCAGCGGACTATTCGCGCCTTGAAATGTTCCTTCCGGCCACTCCACAAACTGCGCAAAATGAAAGAGGAACGCAGCTTTGACTGCATACTCGTCAGAGGCTGGGGTCTGAGCTAAGACCGAGCTCATACCACTCGCCTGAAGCAAAAGTAGCAGCACGCTCACAGCCAGGCGCAAGAACTCTCCCCGAATCCTTGAATGGTTTTCAGGGTGGTGTATCTGCTTTGTGAGTTGCTTTGTGGTTCTGGGCTTCAAGTAGCCTCGATACATCGCTAGAGCTGCCACGCAGGGTTAATTTGCTCGCTTTGCCCGACTTGGAAAGAACCGACTGCTCCGTCAATGCCCTCACCTTCGGTGCCCATAATCCACCGAGAAAGTCTTGTCCACCTAAGCGGGGCGAACGAAATGGATCGGTTCGCGGGAGGCGCCTTCATCAAGGTCTGCCTTGTGCGTTGTCTCTTGTGATCTCCCACATCAGCTTGAAAACAACTGAACGGCGAATCCCACCGGCAAGAGCCAGGAAAGGCACCGCTTCCTGATGCCGATCGGCTTGCAAGTTGCGTCCCCAAACGGAAAACGTGAAGCCGCCTAGCGGTTTTGTGGATACTCCCACGTCCGCGCGGTTCACCGGAGGCAAAGTGTGCGCAATCGAATCCGAATAATAATAGGCTGCGTCGAGATTCAAGTGTTGTGTCAAATCCAGTTTTGATCGGGCTGTTACGGCGTGTCTCGGGTCATTCCCTGTCGCAGTTACAACCAGCCCAGCCACGGAGTTGCCGCGAAGTTCCGTAATGCCCGTCGATAGGGTCCATCGGCGAATTGGTTTGTACTGAAGGAAGAGCTCCAATCCGTGAGTCTGTCCGGCGCCTGCATTGGTGTATGCCAGCGGAATGTCGATGTAGAAGGGTGCTGGGTTAACGCGGGGAGCTCCGGGGACTTTAGGACCGAGGAGCCCATTGTATCCGTTGTAGTAGAGGGCGGCATCAACGGAGAATTTTTGCTTACAGGCATATCGGTAGCCGAACTCATAGGCATGGACTGCCTCCGAGTCTGACTCCGGGTTATTGACAAAATCGAGGAAGGTCAAAGGGGCTGCGGACAACTGCGCGACCCTCAATGTTCCGCTCATTTCCGCCAACGTCGGTGTCCTCACCGCGCGTGAGACTGCCACCCACATAGTGTGCGATGTCTTCGGTGTCCAGATAGCCCGGATCTGCGGTTGGTACTCAAAGCCCGTGAGGTCGTCCTCCTCGAACTTCGATCCACCGATAACGCGAAACTTGTCGGGCACCAGCACGAACTCGTATTGCAGGAACGTGCTGTAAGTAGTGGTCCGACGGTGGGAAGGAACCAATTCGAAACTGAAGACGGATTGCGAAGACAAACCAGTGGTCATGACCTCTGCGCCCCAGTTCAGCGATTGCCGCGCCGACAACGAATAGTTGTGCTGGAATTCCACGTTGCACAGGTCTCTTTGCTCGCCCCAAAGCCCAATTGCCCGCGCGGTCCAATCGCAGTAGCCCAACACGCTTGCAGAAGATCGACCATTGAACTCATGTTTCCAGTTGGCCAGGACGTGCCCACCTTTCACAACGGAGTTCAAGTTCGCGACTACAGGAGGTGCTGTCGGGCTTAATTGCTCGGCGCTGTCGCGGACTCGGCCTGAATACCCTTGGCCGTCGAACGTAATTGTGTTTTTTTCTGAGGCGGTCCAGTCGATTCTTATGCCGCCCTGCACGATGTTCCACGCATCGTTGTTTTCCGCCCCGCTTGCGTTTACGCTCGGCAGCCAATAGTTGCCCGTACCGTAGATTCGGTACGACAAGCGTTCTGCCACTGCCCCGCCGTACCGGAAGCGTGTGGCATAGCCCTCGTTCACCCCTGCAGAACTTGCAACCAGCCCGCCCCGTGTGTCACCGGCGTTTTTGGTAACAATATTGATGACCCCGTTTACCGCGTTCGCGCCCCATAAGGTTCCACCAGGTCCGCGAATCACCTCGATCCGCTCGATGTCCTCCAGAGGCGGATCCTGCACATCCCACCAGACACCGCCAAAAGTCGGCGTATAGGCAAGCCTCCCATCGATCAACACCAGCATCTTGGCATTGAACAGATTGCTGAACCCACGCGCATTCACCAGCCAAACATGCGAACTTTGTTGCGCAACATGCAGCCCGGGAACTATGCGCAGGGCATCGGGAACGGACGAGAAGCCACCCCTGCGGATATCTTCGGAAGTAACGACAAAGATTGCCGCTGGCGCCTCGGAGAGAGCCTCCGATTTTCGCGACGCCGAAGTGACTTCTATCTTCATCAAGTCTTCTATGCTCGTGGTCGTCAAATCTTTCGGTGGCGCTTGTTGCGCCTGCCCCCAAGACTGAGCGCAGGTAAGCAGGCCGAGGACGAGGGCCACCGTTCCCCGCAATCTGCGATGCTTCGGCTTTGGCGTCGAAACTTGTTTTGGCACAGACATCCCCCTGCTTTGGTCCGTGCACACGTCCAGCCAAAACGAATCGCTTGCGGGTTCATAAGACCTTATCCCTCAACGAGTTAGCTTGCCGCGGGCCCCTTCGACAAAGGACTCTTGTCCCAAACCGGTGCAGCTGTTTCATTTCTAAGGCTTTAAGGCCGCGGGATCAGCGCGCGATCATAGACCTCCCAAGGAGACGTCCATCCTCTGGAACACTGGATTCATTGTCATAATCAGCAACTCGACTTGGACTCGCTTTGGGTTGTACCCGCCTTGTAACTGGAGGAAGCTGGTCATAGAATAAAAAGGGCGTGGCCAGCGCAGGTCCATTCATCCGCTGCCGCAACATTCGTTTCACATTTTGCGTAAGATTAGTTTGATTCCAATTCGAGAGGACTCCCGTCCCCTGAGGACTTTCCATGAATCTTGTTGAGTGGATTGACAGTTCCCGCGACCAGCATCTTGCTGAACTCTACGAATTCCTGCGCATCCCAAGCATCAGCGCCAAGAGCGAGAACAAACCGGACATCGAGCGCGGCGCCCGCTGGGTTGCCGATCACTTGCGCGCCGCTGGATTTAAAACGGTTGAAATTGTTCCGACCAACCTGCACCCGCTCGTCTACGCCGAATCTCTGGAGGCTCCTGGGCAACCCACGATCCTTTTCTACGGTCATTACGACGTTCAGCCGCCTGAGCCTCTTGATCTCTGGACCTCTCCCGCCTTTGAGCCAACAGTTCGCAACGGCAATCTCTTCGGCCGCGGAACGGCCGACGACAAAGGACAAGTCCACATTCACATGAAGGCTTTCGAGTCGCTTCAAAAGGTTAACGGCAAGCTTCCCATCAACGTGAAAGTTTTAATTGAAGGTGAAGAGGAAGTCGGCAGCGTCAGCCTTTGGGATTACGTGCAAAAAAATAAAGCAAAGTTGAAAGCCGATGCGCTCGTCGTGTCAGACACTTCGATGCTGGGGAAAGGCGTGCCGTCAATTACCTACGGGCTTCGTGGGCTGAACTACTACCAGATTGAAATTACGGGCCCCGAGCGCGATTTGCACTCCGGTGTTTACGGTGGCGCAGTGCCGAACCCCCTCACCATACTCACCGAGCTTTTCGCCAAGCTGCATGACAAGAACTTTCGCGTGACCGTTCCGGGCTTCTACGATCAAGTCGCCAAGCTTTCAAACGTCGAGCGCAAATCTCTCAATTCCCTTCCCTGGAAGAAAAAGGATTTTGAAACAGCCGTCGGAGCGCCCGGCTATTGCGGCGAAAAAGGCTTCACCATCGTCGAGCGCCTCTGGACACGGCCGACGTTCGAATTAAACGGCATCTGGGGCGGCTATCAAGGCGAGGGCGCCAAGACCGTCATTCCATCAAAGGCATTTGCCAAATTCTCCACCCGACTGGTCCCCAACCAGAACCCCGACAAGATCGCGCAACTTGTCGAGAAGCATGTTCGAAAGCTGCTACCGAAAACGGTGCATTGCAAATTTGAAGTCCTAAGCAAAGGAAAACCGTGGGCTGCTCCGTACCACAATCCGATTTTCCAGAAGGCACAAGCCGCGCTCGAAAAAGGCTTTGGCAAAAGAGCGGTGTTTATCCGCGAAGGCGGCTCGATTCCTTTCGTCACGCAGATGTACGACACCTTCGCAGTTCCCTGCGTTCTCATCGGCTTCGGATTGCCCGATGAAAACGCCCACGCGCCCGATGAGCACATCGCGCTGGAAAACTACTTCGGTGGCATCAAAGCCGTAGCCCACTTCTACGCCGACCTGGCCAAGTAATTACAATCCGCGCCTGCGAATTGCTACTGGTAGGTCTCCGCACTGGACAGAATTCTCGGCGCGTCCAACCCTCCAATGTCCGCTCCACTTACGACCAGCACGGTGCCGTCCTGCAGCGGTGTTGCCGTGTGGTCCGAACGCGGAGTGAAAAGGCTGCCGGTTCCCGTGAACTTCCCTGACGCTGGATCGAAGAGTTCCGCCAGCGCGAGGAGAGAGGGTGAAGTGTCGGTTAGCCCTCCCTCAACGAGAACCGTCCCGTCGCCCAGCAGGGCTGCGGCAAAACGA
>DATEGP010000127.1:0-11754 GCA_035280045.1 Candidatus Acidiferrum sp. | reverse complement strand
TAACCGGTGAGGCTGGTATTGAAAACGACTTCGCCGCCGCGGCGCGTGATGGCGCCCGCGGCGCGTCCGTTAAAGAGGCGCCCGTCTTCCAGCGCGAGGGTCGCGGGTCGGTGCTGGACTTCTGTCAGTGGAGCCTCCCTTGATTTTCATGCACATCGCCATTTATTTGCTGCTCGCTTCAGTGGTTTCGAGCGAGCCGAAATGATCCACGGGCCAGTACGCAAACACCGCGCGTCCGTAAATGTACTGGCTAGAAACCGGGCCAAACACGCGCGAATCGTTCGAGCTGATGCGGTGGTCGCCCAGAACAAAAAAAGTGTCTTTTGGCACGCGCACCGGCCCGAAATCGCTCGAATCTTCGTACTGCGGCGGAACATACGGTTCCGGAATAATCTTTCCGTTGACGTACAGCGCCCCCTGCCGGATTTCAACAGTCTCTCCCGGCAAGCCCACCACGCGCTTGATGAACGACTTCGTGTGGTCCAGCGGATACCAGAACACCACCACGTCACCGCGCTCGATCGGCTCAAAACGGTAAACAAATTTGTTGATGAAGATGCGCTCCTGATCGGAGAGCAGCGGCGCCATGCTGGTGCCTTCGACTTTTACCGGCTGATACAGAAAAACGATGATGACCAGTGCAAGGCCAATAGCGATCAGCAGGTCTCGCGTCCAGACTCGAATTTCCTTGCGAAGATTGTTTGCAGGCGAGACCGCATCGGGAGCAGGAGCAGAGGAACTCGCAGAAACAGGAACCGATGAAATAACAGGGCCCGGATTTTCCGGTGGGGTCGAAGCGCCGCGTTGTTTCTGGTCCGAGCGGTCCATCTTGGGTGCTTTGCTATTTATAGCATGGGCGTCGCGGCCCGCGCCAGTTACGTTTTGCATTTTGCACAACAAACTGCCAGCCGCGAGCCCTTTTGGAGTGAGGGAGCCAAGCTCCCGCTTTTCCCACGGTTCAGGCTCATCCCGTGTCGGGCCTACTTTCATCTATGATTCCCGCAGCTCTGGCAGCGTTGCACGTCACATCAAACACGGTTGGTTAATAGAGCTTGGTCCCGCAAGGCCGCTCCAAAACCAGCCGCTGTTAGGATTCCAGGCCAGCCAGCGCGTAATTCAGGGATGCCAGCGCAGCAATCACCGCGGTTTCCGTACGAAGAATCAGCCGGCCGAGCGAAGCCTCGCGAAAACCATGCTTGCGGGCACATTCGAACTCTGCATCGGTCCAGCCTCCTTCCGGGCCGATGCCCAGAGTGACAGCGGGCGCGCATTCCCTCGCATCCAGAGTGCTTCGCAGCGGTGGCGCTTCTGGCCGTTCAGAAAAGAGCACGTTCAATCCGGTCGAGTTGGCTGAAAAGGCCGCCTCGGGCTTCGTGAGTGCACCCAACTCCGGAATGCGCATCCGCCGCGACTGCTGGGAAGCTTCCAGCAGAATCTTCTTCCAACGCTCGGCCCGTTTGGACGCCGCGGCGAGAAGGGCCTTTTCGCTCCGGGTCGCGCTTAGAGGAATAATCGCGCGGACCCCCAGTTCCGTGGCTTTTTCCAGGGCGAATTCGAACGCGTCAAACTTCACCACCGACAGAAGGAGCGTCGTCCGTAACGATAGTTCCGTGGGGGCCAGATTTTCGAGCAGCGAGAATTCCACGCGATCGCGCTTGACGTCCTCAATTCGCGCGAGCCAAACGTGGCTGCCGTCGCTCAGCTCATAAAGCTGTCCGGGTTCCGCCCGCAACACGCGCGCCAGGTGATGAGCGGAATCACCTCCCAGTACCGCGCGTCTGCCTGTGAATTGATCAACAAAAAATCGCCGTCGCACGCCGAGATTCTATCGCACTCGACCCTAATCCTGGTTTCAAGTCAACAACCGTTTCCATGTAAGATCGTGGCAAATGCAAATTGATCACGGTAGGCGCTTTGATGGGTGGCGACCCGACGCTATTCGTGCGTCTATCGTATCCGTTTTCTATGTTGGAGGATTGTGGGCCGGGCTTTCGCACTCCTTTTTGTACGGAGGGGGATTTGCCGGCTACTTCCCGTTCCTTCTGGGCTTATTTGGTGGTCCCTGGGCAGCCGCATGGGCAACATGCAAGGTTCTACCGAGCAGTCGCCCGCTGCTCGTGCGTCTCGCTCTGGGAATCTACGCCGGACTCCTTATGTTCTTGATCGTTGGCAACGTCGTTTCCGCCCTTACGCCTCAATGGCGGCTCGGCGATCCTCCGCCTAGGCTCACCGAGAACGGCGAGGCGATTTTGGTCGTCGCGTCGCTACTGCTTTGCTTGCTTGCCAGCACTACTATGTTCTCGCGATGGAGGGCAACTCCGCCACCATCCACGCCGCTCCCGCAATAAGAAAAGTAAAGCCCGACTCGGACCAGATGAAGTGCGCGTGCGGGTGTGCCACCAGTCGCGGAATCCAGACCAGCACGCCAAACAGCGCCAGCATCAACGCCATCAGGCCTGCCGCAAGCCGCGCCTGGCGATTGACGAGCATGGCAAGCGCCGCCAGTCCAAACGCGATCGTCGTGAGTGTCGCCCAAAACATCTGGCTGGGCGGAATCCACTTTGGAACCAGGCTAGCCGTATATCGAAGATACAGAACCTGACTCAGCGTGAATGAAATCGCGCTGATTCCAAGTCCAATCCGCGCCGCTTTGCGCAACGTTGCCGCTCTTGCCGAACTCCCGCGGGTCATCGCGTACAGCGCCATCGCGCCGCAGACTAACGAAACCTGTTGGAGGAAACTCCCCCCGTATCGGTTAAAGAGGTCCGACGCGGCAATGATGGCGGGAATGCAGGCTAGCGCGAAACATATGTAGACAGCAAAGAGAACTACCGCAGCCATTCGCGCGGTTCGGGAAAACTGCATCCCCACTCCGCCGGCAACCTGAAGGACCATCAGACACTCACCGATGATTAGCCCAAATGGAAGTTTCCAGATTTGCCCCAGGGTTTGCCACGTGTCAGCGTCGCGCCACATCAGTGCGATGACGCCCACCAGCACTGCTGACCCGCCAAACACGATCCGCCCGTAAACCGCGGCTTTCATCCGCGCACCCTCATTCTGCGCCGCCGGGTTCCCCCAGCACGCTCCATCGTTCTATGTATTCTCGGTAGTGATGCGAAGAGCTTGCCGTACCCGAGTGGTCGCGCTCTTCAAGGCTAAAGGTGGTTTGCGCAACACGCACTAGATTCTTAGGCAGGATCAGAAAGCGGCCATCCGGCAGTTTCCACGCGCAAATATCAAACCGGCTTTGAGGCTGTCGAACACTGAGGTATCTATGTTTGTGTCCCCCTTGCGCTATTTCACGCCAGCACGCTAGCCGTTGGACACAAAGCATCCCGTTGATGTAAGCGCTCTTAGGCCGGAGCGGTTCCACCTGATATCCGCGTTCTTCTGCTTTCACGAAAAACTCTGCCATTTCTTTCCTCCGGCGTTCGATTCTGCAAATGGCATGCCGCGATTTCCCGTCGGCGAAACCCATTCGCAACGCTAGTTGACGCACATGCTCTCGCGTCACGCCAATGCGTCTGGCAATCTCTGCCTGCGTGATGCAGTTTCGCTCCAGCATGGCCCGCATTAGTCTGGCCTTTCTGTGAGCTATAGAAAGCGTGTGCCGCCTGAACGCGCGTATTTTCATTTCAAAGCGGCAGACTTCGCAGTAATGCATGTTTCCTGCCATAGTTTATTCACCCATACGTAAATACCACAATCTTTCCAACCTCACAATCCACTGGACGCAAGCTGACGTTTCGCCCTCTGATTGTAGGTGTTAGCTTGTGCTGCGAGACGTGGGAGAGGGGTGGAGATGGTAACGCGCTAGACGTGCTGCGATCGAGCTTGGAATCCACAGGGCAAACCGCGAACGAAAAGTCGCGCTCCCCGTTACAAAGCCGGTTAAAGAGACACAGAAAGGGACGGATGGGACGTTTTCTTGGAGTTGCGGATCGCCATTGGAAAACTTTTGGCTTGTTTTAGGGCGTTTGTGGAACATACATTACAGGCCTCCGGAGGACGCCCATGAACACGCTCTGGCAGGACTTGCGCTACGGCATCCGCATGCTCGCGAAGTCACCCGGTTTCGCCGCAGTCGCCATTCTTACTCTGGCGCTCGGCATAGGTGCGAACACAGCGATTTTTAGCCTCATTGATGGCATCCTGATGCGTGGGCTGCCTATTCAGGACCCGCAGAACGTTGTCGTCCTGAAGTGGCGCGCTCTCAAGACGCCGGATAGGCACAGCAGCAGCAGTTATGGCGACTGCGCTCAGAGTTATTCCCCGCACCGTGGTCCCTCAACTAGCTGTTCGTTTTCCGAGCCGTTTTTCAACGAGGTGGCTTCGCATGCCGGCGCTTTCTCCAGTGTCGCGGCATTCGCGAATGCCGGCCAAATTGATCTCAGCGGCAACGGAACGGCCAGCATGTTGTCGGGGCAAGCAGTTTCCGGGGAATTCTTCTCGCTGCTCGGCGTTCGGCCCGCCGCTGGAAGGTTGATCGCGCCGAGCGACGACGCGGCCTCTGCGCCCGCAGTGGTCGTGCTGAATTACGGGTACTGGGAAAGCCAATTTGGCGGCTCGCTGTCCGCGATCGGTAAAACGGTTCGCCTGAACAACGTCCCGTTCACGATTATCGGCGTGACCGAGCCACGATTCGACAGCCTGAGCCCGGGACGCGTCTACGATGCGTGGATCCCGCTTTCCGTGCTGCCTCAGATCAGTCCGCATCCGTGGGTGAAAATGCGCGCCACGGATATCTACAGTTGGTGGCTGGTGATCATCGGGCGCTTAAAGCCGGGTGTTGGCCGATCGGAGGCGCAGGCTGCCGTGACAACCCTCTTCCGAAATCATCTGCCGCATGCAGCCAAGCCCCTTTCGAAGCCGGAAGACGACCCGAGAGTTGACGCGCTTCCTGCACAGTCCGGGTTGACGGGGTCGACTAGGAACGTTTCCACGGAATTGTACGTGCTCATGATGGCCGTCGGAATTGTGCTCCTGATTGCATGCGCGAATGTGGCCGGCTTGCTCCTTTCGCGCGCGACGGCACGGCAAAAGGAAATCGCAGTGCGGCTGGCGTTGGGCGCGGGTCGCGGACGAATCATGCGGCAACTGCTTACCGAGAGCGTTTTGCTGTCGCTGGCTGGCGGCGTCCTGGGGATTCTCTTCGCAATTTGGGGCACCCATGCGCTCGTTTCGCTGATCGCGAGCAATTCGGATAGGCCGTTCGGATTTACTCCGGGAATCGACGGACGTGTCCTGGCGTTTACCTTCGCTGCTTCGCTGCTGACGGGAATCATTTTCGGGCTGGCGCCGGCCTTTCGCGGCACGCATGTGAATTTGACACCAGCGCTGAAGGAAGGCACAAACAGTTCGGCCGCCGAGGGACGCGCGGGCGGAAGATGGTTCAGCCTGGGCAATGGACTTGTAATTTCGCAAGTGGCGCTCGCGGTAGTCGTCCTGGTAGGCGCCGGGCTTTTGGTGCGCACGCTGCAGAACCTGCGAAATGTGGATCCCGGATTCGACACCCGCAATCTGCTCACGTTCGGCCTGGACCCGACGCTTATCGGCTACAAGACACCGCAAATCGATGCGTTTTACCAGGACTTACAGCAGCGGCTCGCCGCGACTCCAGGAGTCGAGTCCGTAAGCTATTCGAACAGCACCTTGCTGAGCGGCAGCTTGTGGTCAACGGGCTTCCATCTTGCGGGCACTCCCAAGGATGAGGAATCCGAAGCCGACTATCTTCCTGTGGGCGCCGATTTCTTTTCCATGATGCACATGCGGCTGCTGGCGGGACGGAACTTCAATTCCGCGGATTTTGCCCAAACCCAAGCGGCGGAGGAAAGGCAAAGGGTGCGGCAGGCCGCGCAACAAGCGAAGGAAGCTGGCCTTCCCGCTCCAAACGGGACTGCGGCTGTTCCCACAAGTGCCGAGAATGAAGCGCCAGTACCCGTGATCGTCAATAAAACGTTCGTGCGGAAATACTTTCCAAACGTGAATCCCTTGGGTCAGCATTTCGGTGAGAGGGAGGCGAATCCGGAGAAAGGAGACTGGGCGGCGCCCGGCTGGGTAATCCTTGGCGTTGTGAGCGACGCGAAATATGACAGTCTGAGAAATGAAATCGAGGCGACTATGTACGTTCCCTCGAGCGGCGGAAACACCAGCTTCGAAGTGCGCACCAGAAGCAATCCCACTGCAATGACCGCTTCCATCCGCAGCATGGTGAGCCAGATGGACAGCAATCTGCCGGTCTTTGACGTCCACACGCAGACGGAACTGATTGACCGAATGCTTTTTCAGGAGCGCATGATCGCAAAGCTGTCGGGATTCTTTGGCCTGCTCGCGCTGGTGCTGGCCTGCATCGGGCTCTACGGCCTGCTTTCCTATGAAGTTTCGCGGCGCACGCGCGAGATTGGCATTCGCACCGCGCTAGGCGCGCAGCAGCGCGACGTGTTGCGGCTGGTGGTCGGGCAGGGGATCGTGCTGGCCATAGCCGGCGCGGCGGTCGGCATCGCCGTGGCGCTGGGAGTCACGCGTTATCTGAAATCCATGCTCTACGACATTCACGCAAACGATCCCCCCACGATAGCAGGCGTCGCAATTCTGTTGATGTTCGTCGCCCTGGCCGCATGCTACGTTCCGGCGCGGCGCGCAACCCGCGTCGATCCCATGGTCGCCCTGCGCTATGAATAGCAGATGTCCTTGCGGTTTCTTCGTGGATGATGGCCTACCTCGGAAATAACCGTCAAGGAAGTGCCCTAGCTCCTGGGAAATCCGCAACCCGGAAACGTTCGTTCCATTACGAACTTGCGAGGTTACCCGGTTTACCAGGACTTCAAGAGTGATATGCTCCTCAAATGTACGGATTGAAAGAGGAAATTGACCTGAGTTTCTTGACGGGTCGTGAACTCATCCAATTATCCATTGGAGTTTACCAAATTCAATTCGGCTTCGATGAGGACGTTAGAATCTCGGTTGAGAGCGAGTTTCTTTACTTCGATGGGCAATCCGAATGGACCTGGCGATCGGAACCGGGCTCGTCTTCCACCGCGGCTCGTGCGGTCGCCCTTCTTGGGGCTACCATCGAGACCTTCGGGAGAAATGTGGACGGGACTCTGACTCTTGCCTTCTCGAACCACCACCGGCTAACGATTTTGGATTCGTCCAGAGAGTACGAGTCTTACGACATTACCCGACCCGGACAGACCATCATTGTCTAGTACGAACCCTTCCGGTTACCCGTCAATCAGGAATGCAGTTGTTTTACAATACTCGTAAACCCGGGCTAACCGAATAGAGGTATTACCACTGCATGAAAACGATTCCGCGGATAGTCATTGCGGTCTTGGCTTCATTTCTCTTCAATGCTTTACTTCTGCTGGTTTTGTCTCTCAATGACCGCAAAGGTGACTCTTCCCGGTTCAGGCGTTTCATCGAGTTCATAGCTGAACCACCCACGTTCGTCGCGAATACGTTTTTCCAATCCCTGCCTCCTCTAAAGATGGCGTTGGCATGGATTGCCGTTTCTATCGTTTATTTCGCAGTTGTCATTTGGGTTGGAATAACGCTCTTCTCATTGTTCCGCACATCCACGCACGCCAACTACTGATTAGTCGGGAAATCCGAAAAGTTCCTCCCAGTACTGTCGCGATTCCGCGAGAACGGTTGCGGTGGTGTAACCTGCACGCAACTCACTTCGGTCTGACAACGAACCCCGGATTTCTTCGACTGTAAATGTCAGCTAAACTAAGGCGCATGGAGTCCACGATGCTCTCCACGCGCCTCGCAACGATTGGCGATGTACCCCTCCTGAGGAGGCTAATTCAAGAACTCGCGGCGTATGAGCGTGAATCTCAGGCGGTTCTCATCACCGAAGAGGAGCTAAAGCGTGACGGCTTTGGCCCTCACCCAAAATTCCGCGCGATCATTGCGGAGTGGGATGGACAACCGGTTGGCTATGCCGTTTTCTTTGCCTGTTATTCCACATGGACAGGTTCTGGGCTGTTCCTTGAGGACCTCTTCGTGCGAGAGCCCTTTCGCGGCCACGGTCTCGGCAAAGCGCTTTTCTGTCAGGTGGCCGAGATCGCACAGAATGAGGGTTATCACACAATCCGTTTAGATGTTTTAGACTGGAACGAATCCGCGATCCAGTTCTACAAGTCCCTTGGTGCTGAATATCTCCAGCAATTGCGGAATGTCGTAGTTGGGACGCAGGCCCTGGGTGGCCTTGGTCGCACCGTAGGGATCCCCACTAGTCCCCGACAAGTCGGAAAACCGGAAAAGTGCCGGCTAGTACATATTATCCGGTAACCCGGTCCACTGGGACTCAGCCTTTGCTAGAAGCGTGAGCCGTAGCGTCTGTCACGTCGCACTCGCGGCTCTGTTTATTAGCCCATAACACTCCTCCAAATAGTTGCCAGCCTCGCTCGGGGGGCGTCTATTGTAGGAATAGCTGGGCGATTCAGTCAGATCGCCCTATCCTGCACCCGGAATAAGGCGGACTTCATGTACCAACTTTTTTTGATAGGGCCGCTTGTAGGAATCCTGCTTGCGATTTTGGTCGTAAGGATAAGGAGCGCCTCTAAACGTCCAAAAAGGTGGATGCCTGACATCCGGCGGGTATGTTAGACCGAAAGTTTTAGTGCCGTGGAATTTGCTTAATCGGCTTACCGGCAGATTCCTGGCAGGTGGAGCATCCTCTAACCTGGCCAGGGCGGGTGCCGCACCCTTTGCGATTTCCCAGGATATCTGAAAATAGGCACGCAGGCAGGTGAGTCCTAGCACGGACATGTCCGGTTACCCGACTTACCGGGAGCTCTAACCTTCGTTTGCATTTAACTAAGTTTTCTGGCGCGATGTTCTCAGATTTGGCTTTGCTGCGCTTAGTGTCGTTTCAGCAGTTCGTCCACGTTGATACTGACTCTGCCGTCGGTGAAGACCAGATCTTTCGCGGCGGGATCAATCTCGTAGATAAGGTTTAGCTGGCCCGCCTCAGGCCGGATGTCGACGGGATCCCAGAACGTGTTAAACCAGGGACCTCTGACCGGGTGGGAAGGGCCGGGCGTGCCACAGGTGGTATATTTGGCGTCTTCGACCCACCATCCGCCGTAGCTGTATAATGCGCTCTCTTCCTTGTCTTGATTGGATGTCTTTCCCTGGACGACCAATACCTCGCTGTCCAACCTCGCACATTGAGTTAGCTGGAGCTCGAAATGGAGAACTAGCAGTGTCTTGCCCTTGTTGCGCGCAACCGGCCCGTTGTGCGGAATATCCATTGAAAGACTCGGGGCGGCTGGGAATGTGATTTGCGCACCGTTACGCAGCTCGGCTTTTACGAGAAAACCCGCAACAGTTCTGTTGTTCCCTTGTGGCAGTGGCACGTTCCTTTGGAAGACGAGTGCTCCGCAAAGCAGCAGCGGTGCAATGCAAAAACTGGAGATGAGACTAACGACCGATCGAGGCTCTTCCATTATGCTTCCTTTGACGGTCAACAGTAACCGCACGGGGCGTGTGCGGTGTGAAAACAAGTCCTGTAGATAACCCCAAACATTTAATACTGCACGGTGTTGTGGGAATGCAATTGCTTTTTGAGCCCCATTTGGGGCCGCGTTTCACCGAGGGCCTGGTTAACGCGCTTACCGGAGACTTGGTACTGGACCCGGGTGCCCGGCGCTTTCGCCTTTGGTTTTCTTTTCAAAGGGTGCGGGTTTTGACTCTTCCTTCATCTGAGTCTAGCTCCGCCATCGCAAACGTCACGCGAGCGCCACCCATTTTCAGTTTTCGAATTTCGGTTCTTTACCCGAAGATGTCTTTCACCTTATCGAAGATCGACGATCCGCGCTCAGCCGGTTTGTTCTCCACCTTGAGCGTGGCGCCAAGTTGCTCGATGAGCTTACGCTGTTCGCGCGTGAGCTTCGTCGGCGTCAGCACGCGCAAGTGGTAATACAAGTCGCCCCGACCGCCGCCATGTGGGTCCGGCAAGCCTTTGCCCTTGACGCGAAACACCGCGCCCCCCTGCGTCCCTTCGGGAATCTTGAGCTTCTCCTCGCCATTCAACCCCGGCACGGAAAGCTCCGTGCCGAGCGTGGCTTGCGCGATGCTGATCGGGATCGTGCAATACAAATCCGCCCCGCGCCGCTCAAAGAACGAATGCTCCTTGACTTCGAGCACCACATAAAGGTCGCCACTAGGACCTCCGTTTGGCCCCGGCTCGCCCTCGCCTGCAACACGCAGGCGCGTGCCCGTGTCCACGCCTGCCGGAATCCGCAGATCGATCGTTTTCTCCCGCTCCATGCGCCCTTGGCCGCGGCATTCGAGGCAGCGCTCTTTGACAATTTGTCCCCCGCCTTGGCAAGTCGGGCAATTGCGGCTGATTTGAAAGAAACCCTGCTGATAGTGGAGCTGACCGCTGCCACGGCAGTCCGGGCAGGTAATGATGCCAGTTCCCTTCTTCGCGCCGGTGCCGTTGCAGGCTTCGCAAAATTCCTGGCGCGGAAGTTTGATCTTCGTCGCCACGCCGGCCGCCGCCTCTTCGAAAGTCAACGTCATGTCATACCGCAAATCGGCGCCACGCTGGGCGCGGCCGCGTCCACGGCCTCGCCGGGAACCGCCGCCAAACAAATCCTCGAAGCCAAAGAAATCGCCAAAGATGTCGTGGAAGTCCTGAAAGATCGTCTGGTCAAACCCTTGCCCCGCGCCAACTCCAGAAAGTCCCGCGTGGCCGTAAGTGTCGTAAACCTGCTTCTTCTGCGGATCGCTGAGGACGCTGTACGCTTCCGTGCACTCTCGGAATTTGGCTTCCGCCTCCGCCTTGTTTTCCGGGTTGCGGTCGGGATGCCATTTCAGCGCAGCCTTGCGATACGCGGACTTCACTTCTTCCAGCGTTGCCGTCCGCGAAACGCCTAGCACTTCATAAAAATCTCGTTGATTCCCCTTGGACATAAGACTTTCGCTCTCCCCTTAGTTCACAGCTTCTTTCGATGCCGGATTCGGATGCACCGCTACACGAACCATCGCGGGACGCAACACGCGTCCGTGATAGACATAGCCCGGCTGGAACACCTGAAGTATGGTGCCGTCAACGTGATCCGTCGTTTCAGTGCGATCCATCGCCTGATGCAGGTGCGGATCGAACGGCTTCCCCAGCGGGTCGATACGTTCCACGCCGAGCTTGGTCACGTTGTCCAACAACTGCTTGTAAATCAGCTCAAAGCCTTTGCGATAGTTCTCGTATTCGGCTTCGCGATGCGCCGCCAGCGCGTGCTCGAAACCGTCAATCACGGGAATCAAGCTTTCGACTACCCGTGCCGTGGCGCGCTTGGAATCCTCGAAGCGTTCTTTCTCGATGCGCTTCCGGTAATTCGCAAAATCAGCCTGGCTCCGCAGCATCGACTGGCGCAACTCTTCCAAGTCCGCCGTCAGTTTGGCCATCTCGGCATTCTCTTTCACGGAGTCCGCTTCCATGGCCTTCGTGTCTTCAGACTGTTCGATCTCGGAGCTGTCCACGTCCTTGTTAATGTTGATTTTCACTTCTTTCCCTTCCTTCTCACTCACTGAGCCCTTCTCCTGTGTCCTTGATAAGCTCTAAAAATCTAAATCGTTTCGACGACAACTTGTCTCGAACGCGCAGTTCCCCAACCCTGTCATCCCGAATCCCCGCGGCCCCCAACGCGCCATCCTGAATCCCCGCGCGCCCCCAACCCTGTTATCCCCAACCCCTGCGGCCCCCCCAACGCTGTCATCCCGAATCCCCGCTGGTTTTGC
>DATEGP010000126.1:0-47328 GCA_035280045.1 Candidatus Acidiferrum sp. | reverse complement strand
TCGAGCGATCAAGGCGCGGTGATTACCGTGAACGGCGGCGCAACCTGGGGCACTTGGTACAATCAGCCGACCGCGCAGTTTTACCATGTGACGACGGACAATCGTTTTCCGTACTGGGTCTACGGTGCGCAGCAGGAAAGCGGCTCCGTTGCGACGCTGAGCCGCAGCGATTTTGGCGAAATCACGTTTCGAGATTGGCATCTCATCGGCATTTTTGAATACGGCGACATTGCTGTAGACCCGCTGGATCCGAACATCCTTTATGGCGATTGGCTCACACGAACAAAACAAGACATCGGCGAATATGCCAAGGTCACTCCCGAACCGGTTCGCCGCGGCGAATACCGCTATGTGCGCACACTGCCTGTAGTTTTTTCGCCGCTCGAGCCCCATACGCTGTACTTTGCGGCGAATGTGCTTTTCAAAACCATCGACGCGGGAAACAGCTGGCAGGTGATCAGCCCGGACCTGACGCGGGAATCATACGAAATTCCCGTGAATCTGGGCGTCTTCGCGGCGAGCGATCCGGAAAAAGGAAAACATCGCGGCGTGATTTACGCCGTGGCGCCTTCGTTCAAGGAAGTGAATACCATTTGGGCAGGCACGGATGATGGGCTGATTCATATTACGCGGGACGGCGGGAAATCCTGGCAGAACGTGACACCGCCGCAACTGAAGCCGTGGAGCAAGGTTTCCGTCATCGAAGCTTCGCACTTCGAGGCTGGGACGGCATACGCGGCGATCAATTCATTTCGCCTGGACGATTTGCGCGCGCACATTTACCGTACGCGCGATTTTGGAAAGACGTGGACTGAAATCACCAAGGGAATTCCGGACGGCGGCGCGAGCAATGTTGTGCGCGAAGATCCAGTTCGCAAAGGACTGATATTTGCGGGCACGGAAGGCTCCGTGTACGTGTCCTTCAATGACGGCGACGACTGGCAGCCGTTACAACTCAATTTGCCGCATACCTCAATGCGGGATCTCGCAATTCATGGAGACGACCTGATCGTTGCGACGCACGGGCGCTCGTTCTGGATTTTGGATGACATCACGCCTCTACGCCAACTGAATGCAGAATTTGCGAGGGGAGGCGTCCATCTTTTTGCGCCGCAGACCGCCATTCGTTTTCGCTGGAACCGCAATCCGGATACGCCGCTGCCGCCGGAATTTCCCGCAGGGAAAAATCCGCCAGACGGGGCCATCATTGACTATTACCTCGCCCACGAAGTCAAAGGGCCAATCACGCTAGACATTGCAACTGTGGGGGGAGCGGATATCGCCGTTCGGCATTTCTCCAGTGAGGACAAGCCTGAATCTCTTCAGAAAATTGCTGCCGAGCATCCGATTCCAATGTATTGGGTGAGGCCAACACAGGTTCTTTCCACAGAGGCTGGCATGCATCGCTTCACATGGGACCTGCACTATGCTCCACCGAAATCGCTTGAGCATGAGTTTCCGATATCCGCAATTGTTCATGACACGCCAATGCTTCCTCGTGGAGCCTGGGCGCTCCCAGGCGACTACGACTTGGAGCTTACTGTTGAAGGAACGAAATACCACGCGACTCTCCATGTCGGGATGGACCCGCGAATCAAGACTTCGAGCGCGGACTTAACAAAGCAGTTCGATATGCAAGTGGGAGCAGTTTTCGGAATGAATCAAAGCTACGAAGCGTTGGGAGAGGTTCGCTCTGTGAGTGAGCAATTGAAAGAGAGTGCTGCGAAGGCAGGGAAGGGCGGGCTTGCAGAAGCAATTGCTGCGCTGGACAAGAAAGCCGCCCAGTTGGAAGGAGCGGCGCAAAGTAGCTTTTTCGGATTGCCGCCAAGCGGAAAGCCAATGGAGAATCTGTCCACACTGAACCAGCACTTTTCTGGACTCCTTGGTGTGGCCGACAGCGCGGATGCCGCTCCGACAACGCAAGCTAAGGCACTCTCCAAGGCACTTAAGGAGTCACTAGCGACGCTTTTGTCTCAATGGAAAAAGATGAAGGATCAGGACATCCCAGCGCTGAATGCAGGGCTAAAGAAAGCCGGTTTAGCTTCAGTTGATCCCAGCAAGCCTGCCACTCCGCCGTCGGCCGACCCTGAGGGGGATGACGAGCCATGAGATACAAACATCCTCGAAAGGCGGCTTGGGCAATTCGAGTCGTTGTCACTCTTGCATTCTTTCTATTTTTGGGAATTCTCTCCTTGCGAGTCGGTAGCGCGCAGGACATTCCTCCTTCGCTGTATTCGGAAATGAAATGGCGAATGATTGGGCCTTTTCGCGCGGGCAAAGTAAACGGTGTAGCGGGCGTTCCCGGCAATCCAGCTATTTATTACATGGGGGCCGATGGCGGCGGCGTTTGGAAGACCGCCGACGGCGGCGTGACTTGGAAACCTATATTCGACGGAGAGTCGGCACCGTCCATTGGTGCGCTTGCCGTGGCGCCCTCGAATCCAAACGTCATTTATGCCGGAACCGGCGTAAACACCGTCTATGGTGACGTGACTTATGGAAATGGCGTCTTCAAATCGACGAATGGTGGAGAAACCTGGCAGCATCTGGGATTAGAGGACACGCGGCACATCGCCCGCATTTTGGTGGATCCGCGCAATCCGGACATTGTGCTGGTGGCGGCCCTCGGCCATTCGTATGGGCCGAATGAGGAACGCGGTGTTTTCCGGTCAGCGGATGGCGGGAAAAACTGGAAAAAGGTTTTGTTCAAAGATAATACAACCGGGGCTGTCGATCTGTGCTTCGAACCCGGAAATCCAAAAATCGTATACGCGACCCTCTGGCATGTAGTCTGGAAGCCCGACGTGAAAGACCAACCATTTGATCCGGGCAGCGGGCTTTATAAATCGAAGGATGGTGGAATCACCTGGACGCAAATCACCGGCAATGGCCTTCCCACGGTGAATTGGGGACGGGCAGGCGTAGCGGTCGCGCCAGGCATGCACGGGCAACGCGTTTACCTGCTGATCGAGGCAAAAGAAAAGAAGGACGGCGGGCTATTCCGTTCGGACGACGGAGGAGCAACCTGGAAGAAAGCGACTGAGGATAAACGCATAACCGGATATTGGTATATGAGTGAAATCTTCGTCGAGCCGAAGAATCCCGATGTCGTTTACGTCCCAGAACAGAACTTTTACCGTTCTACTGACGGCGGAAAGAGTTTCACCGCGATCAAAGGCGCGCCGGGCGGAGACGATTACCACACTATGTGGATCGATCCGGTGAATCCTCAACGAATGATCTTGGGTACGGATCAGGGCGCGACGATTACTATGAATGGCGCGGAAACTTGGAGTTCTTGGTACAACCAGCCAACCGGCGAATTCTATCGAGTCGCCACCGATCACCGATTTCCTTATTGGGTTTACGGGCCGCAGCAGGACAGTGGAACGGCCGGAATCGCGAGCCGCGGAAACAACGGCCAAATTACAGAGCGCGATTGGTATCCCGTCGGTCCGGGAGAAAGCGGGTACACGATTCCAGATCCGCTCGACGCGGACGTCGTGTACAACGCGGGTCCCGGCGGCAGTGTTGTGCGGCTCTCCAAGACCACCGGGCAAGTGCGCGATATTTCTCCCGCGCCGATCCCTCAGGGAAGCAAATATCGCTTCAATTGGACGATCCCTATGGTTTTTTCGCCGCAGGATCCGCACCTCCTGTATCTCGGGACGCAATTCCTGATGAAAACCAGCAACGATGGCACGAGTTGGGAGGAAATCAGCCCTGATTTGACGAGGATCCGTGCGGACGAAAAAGACACGAAGAAACGGCGCGGGACGATCCTGACGATTGCACCATCGCCGGTAAGGGAAGGCGTGATTTGGGCGGGGACCGATGATGGGAATATCCAAGTCACGAAAGACGGCGGAAAGACTTGGAGGAATGTGACGCCTCCCGCGGTGACGGAATGGAGCAGCGTAAGCATTATCGAGGCGTCGCATTTTGATGCCGGGACAGCATACGCCCCGGTGAATCGCAATAACTTGGATGATCTTCGCCCACACATTTTGCGCACGCGCGATTATGGAGAAAGCTGGCAGGAGATTGTCAGAGGAATCAGCGAGAAAGATTTTTCACGCACTGTGCGCGAAGATCCAGGCCGCAAAGGCCTGCTTTACGCGGGAACGGAAAAGGGCGTCTATGTTTCCTTTGATGATGGCGAGCACTGGCAATCATTGCGGCTGAACATGCCGGTTGTGTCGATTCATGACTTGGCGGTTGAGCAGGATGATCTGGTGGCAGCGACGTATGGCCGCTCGTTCTGGATTCTGGATGACGTGACGCCACTGCGCCAGGTGAATGCGGGAACCGCTTCTGGTGGAGCGCACCTTTTTGCGCCCAGGACTGCGATTCGTGTGAGGCGCGATGAAAATCAAGACACGCCGCTGCCGCCTGAGGTTCCGGCAGGGAAGAATCCTCCCGATGGGGCGATCATTAATTACTACCTGGCGAGGGATTTTTCCGGCGACGTTCAAGTGGAAATCCGAGACGAGGCAGGGAATCTCGTTCACCGTTATTCAAGCGCTCCTATTCCGAATGAAGAAGGTGAGCTGCCGTTCGTGGCGGAATACTGGATCGCGCATCCGCGGCCGCTTTCCAAATTGTCGGGCATGCATCGCTTCGTTTGGAACCTCCGTTACACTGATCCGCCTGCCGTGCATGAGCAGTCTCCATACAACTACCCGATTGCTGCGATCGTAGGTGGGACGTCTTTGCAGCCCGAAGGGCCGCTTGTGCTCCCGGGAAAATACGAAGTCCAACTCAAAGCGAGTGGGCAAACACTTCGGCAATCTCTAGAAGTGAAGCAAGATCCTCGTGTTCACGTTGCGCGAAATGAGTTGCAAAGCGCTTTGGACTTACAGCTGAAGATTTCGGCAGTCCTGGGAAAAAACTATGAAGCGTACCAGCAGGTGAAGCAACTGCGCGCGCGCCTGGGTGAATTGATGAAGCGGCCCAAGGATGATCCAATCGCTGTTGCGGCGAAGGCGCTGGATGGGAAAGCGGCCGCGCTGGAAGGAGAGGCCACGCCGATTCTGGAAACGCCAAAAGGTATGAATTTGATGACGGTGAACGACGGCCTGACGGCCCTGATGGCGCTCGTGGACGGAGCGGATTTCGCGCCTTCGGAGGAATCGTTCGCAGCGTTTCGCCGCGTTTGCCAGGGCTGGAAAGAGCAGCTCAGCAACTGGGAACAGCTGAAGAATAAAGATGCTCAAGCGTTCAGTTCACTGCTCGAAAAAAGCAATCTTCCTCAACTGCCGAGTATGACTGCGGTAGCGGCTGATGTTTCGTGCGGAAACTGAGAGAGCGTGGTATGTCGTTTCAAGTTCTGTTCTTCACACTTTCTATGTGAAGACTCTGGTTTTTTACTGTTTCGATTCTTTTTGGAGCTGAGCTAAATCCGCCAGCAATTCCGCGCTGTGCTTTGAGGGATCCACCTTGAGATAAACCTTTCGAATGATGCCGGCAGGATCGATAAGAAACGTGTGGCGGGCTGAAAGCTTGGCCACTCCGAGGTCGACAACGGAGCCATATCGCGCGGAGAGTTTGCAGTGCAAGTCGGCTAGCAGCTTGAAATGCAAGCCCTCGGCCGTACAAAACTTTTCGTGAGACCCTTCATCCTGTCCGCTGACACCGAGGATGATCGCGTGTTTTTGCTCGAAAAGTGGAAGGTCACGCTGAAAATTGTGTGCTTCTTTCGTGCAGCCGCTGGTGAAGTCCTTCGGATAAAAATACAGAACGACCCATTGCCCCCGGAAATCTTGGAGGCTCACCGGCTTGCCATCTTGCGCGTTCAATGTGAAATCGGGCGCAGGCGTGCCGACGGCGGGCGCGTTTGCTGCGTAGCGGGAGGCGCGAGCCGCTACAAGTCCCACCAATAATAAGACCGCAAAGATAACAACAATGAACACGGTCAACGTTTTCATCATGCCTTATTCCTTTTGACTGAACCAGCCGAACCCTAGCCGCAGCTGAATCGTGTTGATGCCAGGATTGGGCGTCGCGAGGCCGGCGTTGGAAATGTGCATGAAGCGGACTTCGGTGCTGAAGTTGCGCTTGCTGTGCAGAAAATGCACGCCAAAGGCGCCGCTGGACGTGAAGTTGATTCGCGACGTTCCCGCGGGCACCTGCGTGTTTGTGAAGAGAGTGCCTCCACCAAGCTCAAAATAAGGAACGACGTTGCCACGCGTCGCGAAAGCCCACTTGAAGGCGAACGGATTCACGCCCACGCCGTAAGCGGTATTTTGCTTTTGAACGACAACGAAGGCCGGCACGGCCTCGACGGCGTACTCCAGGCGGCCTCGGAGAAAGCCAGGACCATGAGGCTTCGTAAGAATCAAACCGTAGCGCAGACCGACATTCCAAACGCCGTCGCTCGACTGGCTGCCATTGGTGCCGTGGCCTCCGCCAGTCCAAATTTGGACTTCATGTTCGCCTTCAACAGGACCTGCCTGTGACCGGGCAAGCGGAACACACAAGAAGAGGGAGAAAAGGAGAAAGGTGGAAATTATGCTTCGCAACAAAGAATCTCCTTGCAAGATTCGATTTCCGGTCCGCAGAATTGGATGCACAAAAGATATAGAAAAACAGGGGGAAAGGCGAATCTCTTCTCATTCAAATGGCGATTTCGCCTACGGTCATTTCAAATAAGAGCGAACAATCTGGATAACGTCGTCGTCGGCTTCTTGTGAGGATTTGTTTCTGCGCGGCATGTGATTGCGAATGTGGTCTTCCGTTAGTTCGGCCATGAGGCTATTGATGGCGCCGCGAGCTGCGGAAAGGCGCTGGAAAACTTCGGCGCAGGAATCGTCGTCATTCAATCCGCGTAGGACGCTTTCAAGCTGTCCGATAACTTTCTTAGTGCGGTTGACGAGGTCTAGTTTTTGCGCTAGAGGTGTGACAATTTGCTTGCCTACCCTCGACCGCGCCGGCGTGGCGGTAGTCACCAACGGCATTTGCAAAGATCACCAGATTTACTTCGCGGATGGCGGCCTTGGCTTCTTGCTCGGTGATGGTGCGCTTCGTTATGGGCGTGAAAACATCGAGGAAAGTTACTACACTGCGCACGTTTGGCGCGGAATTTATATCGCCCCCGGCGTGCAGCACATCAACAATCCCGGTTATATAACCGGGATCGCGGCCCGGTCACAGTGCCAACGCTTCGGCTTCACACTGAATTCTAGCTGAATCACACCGCTTCGTTGCTCAAGAGCTGCTGTACTGGAATTTGCTTGGCAGCGGGGTAAAAGTTTGCTAACTAAGTGAGGCCGATTTTCGTCTGTATGGCACAGGGCGTGGTGTTCGAAGTCCTTTCCGCTGGATGCCGAACTATTTAGCGATTTTCTGGGGGAGCATATGAAGGCAGAAATTCGTCCGGCTTTTGCCGCTAAACTCATCAATATGTGCAAGTGCATCCTGCCGGCTTTTCTCCTGTTTTTCGCGACCGCAAGCGCAATCGGCGCGCAAACGGTGGACGAAATTATCGCCAAGAACGTTCAAGCGCGCGGCGGACTCGAGAAACTAAAGGCTGTGAAGAGTCTGCGAACAACGGTCAAGTTCAGCGATGGCTCGTTTCGCGCGGAGTTTCGCCAGGAAAACAAGCGGCCTGGAAAAGTGCGCGAAGAGTTCATCGTCCAGGGAATGGCGCAGATCCAGGCGTTTGACGGCAAGACGGGCTGGCAGATCTCCCCGTTCAGCGGGCGCAGAGATCCGGACCTGCTTTCGCAAGATGACATGAAAAGCCTGATTGTAGATGGCGACATCGACGGCCCGCTGGTGGATTACAAAGAAAAGGGTCACAAGGCTGAGCTGGTGGGGCACGATTCGATGGAAGGGACGGATTGCTTCAAGATCAAGCTCAGCATGAAAAACGGGGATGTACGCTACTACTACCTGGACACCGATTCCTACCTTGAACTGAAAATTGAAGTGCAAACCACGATTCGCGGCGCGCTCCAGGAGTCGGAAATGTACTACGGAGACTACGAGCAGGTGAACGGAATCTATTATCCGTTTGCCGTGGAACAGGCGCAAAAGGGAAGCTCCTCGCGGCAGCAGTTCTCGGTGGAGAAAATCGAGCAGAACGTGGACTTGGACGACAATCTGTTCGCAATGCCAGCCGCGAAATCAGAAGCGAAAAAACCAACAACTGGAAACTAATTTCATTTGAATAGAAATTCTCGGATTTACCTGAAGGGTTACGAAACGTTGTCGCTTCAAATGATCGATGAGGACGCCCACAGTCATGCATAAATCAATTCGCTGTTTTGCCGCAGTTACCCTGTCTCTTGTTGTTTCGCTACTTCTTGAGAACCCCGCGTATGCGCAAGATGCCAAGTTCGATTCCGACACCATCTCCGGCCTGGGCGCGCGCAATATCGGCTCAGCGGCCATGAGCGGCCGCGTCGCGGCAATCGCTGCAGTCAAGGAGAGTGGCCGGCTAACTGTCTATATTGGAGCTGCCAGCGGCGGCGTCTGGAAATCCATCAATGGCGGCACGACTTTCAAGCCCATATTCGACAAGGAAGCCGTGCAGTCCATCGGTGCCATCACAATTGATCCGCAATCGCCTAAGACCATTTGGGTGGGCACTGGTGAAGCCTGGACGCGCAACAGCACTTCAATTGGGAACGGCATCTACAAATCCACCGACGGCGGCGACAGTTGGCACAACATGGGACTGCCCAATTCGGAGCGCATTTCTAAGATTCTGGTCGATCCGAAAGACAGCAACACGGTTTACGCTTGCGTGCCGGGGAAGCTTTGGAGCGATAGCGACGACCGCGGCCTCTACAAAACCGCCGACGGCGGCAAGACCTGGAACAAAATCCTAAAAGGGCCAAATCCCTCGACCGGATGCTCCATGATTTCCATGAGTTCGCAGGATCCCAAAGTGCTATTTGCGGGCATGTGGGATTTTCGGCGCAAAGGCTGGACCTTCCGATCCGGCGGCGAAGGCCCGACATCTCCAAGTGGCAGCGGTTTCTTCAAGACCACCGATGGCGGAGCAACCTGGCAGGAACTCGACGAAAAGAGCGCCAAAGGATTGCCGGCAAAACCCTGGGGACGCATTGCAGTTGCTATTGCGCCGTCAAAGCCAGATGTCGTCTACGCGATGATCGAATCCACGCATAGCGCGCTGTATCGTTCCGATGACGGCGGGAAGACCTGGCAGGAAGGTGACCGCAGCAACTGGATGGTTTGGCGGCCCTTTTATTTTGCAAACCTCATCGTTGATCCTAAAAACGAGAACAAACTGTACAAACCCGACTTGATCTTGATCATGAGCGAAGATGGCGGCAAGAGTTTCAGCGGGATTGGCAACGGTGCGCACGGAGACTTCCACACGGTCTGGGTCAATCCCGATAATACCGATCATCTCATCGCCGGTGACGACGGCGGCGTTTGGTACTCCTACGACGGAGGAAACACTTGGTGGAAGGCCAATAACCTGCCGATTTCTCAGTTCTACCACGTCAGCGTGGACAACGCCGATCCTTATCACGTTTTCGGCGGGCTTCAGGACAACAGCGTTTGGAAGGGCGACTCGCAATATCCCGGAGGAATTTCCAATAGCCGCTGGGAAAACCTTGGTGGCGGAGACGGATTCTGGGCATTCCCTGATCCTGCGGATGCAAACTACGCGTATGGGGAATCGCAGGGCGGCTACGTCGCGCGCATAAACCTCAATACGCTCGAAGCACGTTCCATTAAGCCGCAGCCGAACTACGGGGAAGGGAAGCTGCGTTTCAATTGGAACACGCCGCTTCACATGAGTCCGAACGACAAGGGCACGATTTATATTGGAGCGCAATTTCTCTTTCGTTCGCGTGACCACGGGCAAACGTGGGACCGCATTTCCCCAGACCTGACCACGAACGATCCAGAAAAGCAGAAGCAAGAGGAATCGGGCGGCGTCACCGTGGACAATTCGTTCGCGGAAATGCATACAACCATCTACTCGATCAGCGAGTCGCCACGCGACGGGCAAACGATCTGGGTCGGCACCGATGACGGCAACCTGCAGCTCACGCGCGATGGCGGAAAGTCCTGGAACAATGTCGTTGGCAATGTGCCAGACCTGCCAAAGTTTTCGTGGGTCTCCTGGATCGAAGCCGGTCTTTACGATCCCGCAACGGCTTATGCGGCCTTCGACCGCCACACGTTTGGCGACATGGAGCCGCACGTCTTCAAGACCGCGGATTACGGAAAAACGTGGACGCCCATCGTTGCGTCCGATAGCGGCGTGCGCGGCTACGCGCACGTCATCAAGGAAGATCCCGTTGCGCAGAACATTCTCTATTTAGGCACGGAATTCGGCCTTTGGATTTCCTTGGATAGCGGAAAGCACTGGGCTCAGTACAAAGGCCATGATTTTCCGAACGTGCCCGTTCGCGACATCGTCGTCCATCCTCGTGAATCGGACCTCGTGTTGGCCACTCACGGCCGCGGCATTTGGATTATTGATGACATCACGCCGCTTCGAAAGCTCACTCCTGAAGTCATGAGCCAGGAAGCAATCTTTCTTTCCGCGAAGCCCGCGCAGCAAAGGCTGGAAGCCAACGGCGGGTGGGCCGATGGAAGCGCCGTCTACACGGGACCGAATCCGCCGGACGCCGCAATCATCACTTACTACCAGAAGAAGCGTCATATCTTTGGAAAGATGAAGCTCGAGATTTTCGATGCCCAGGGAAAACTCGTGGACACCCTGTCCCCGAACAGCCGCCGCGGCGTCAGCCGCGTGGAATGGCCCATGAGAATCAAAGCACCTCGTGTTCCCCCTGCGGCTTCCGCCGCGTTTGAAGCGGCTCAGGGCCCCCGCGTCTTGCCGGGCACCTATACCGTGAAGATGACGCGCGGAACGGAAACATATACAACGCAACTCGTGGTGACCCTCGATCCCCGCGCGAAGTTCAATCTCGAAGATCGCAAGATGGAGCTGGACGCGGCAATGCGCGTCTACAATTTGCTTGGCGACATGAGCTTCGACGTCGACCGGATTAATGGAGTTCGTGATGCTTTGGCGGACCGCAGCGGTAAGCTGAAGGGCGACGCAGCATTCGCGAAGCACTTGCAAGACCTATCGCAAAAGGTCGACGAGATGCGTAAGAAAATCGTAGCCACCAAGGAAGGTGGGGCCATCACCGGCGAAGAGCGCATTCGAGAGAAGACTACGGGTCTTTATGGCGATTTGGTGTTTTATGAAGGAAGGCCGGCTGACTATCAAGTCGCCCGCATTGACTCACTAAAGAAAGAACTTGGGGATGTGGAAGCAGAATTCGACACCTTGGTCGCCAAGGAATTGCCTTCCGTGAATAAATCGCTTGCACAGAAAAAGCTCGCGCCTGTCCAGCAGTTGACGCGGAAGAGTTGGGACGCCGCTAACGGCGATTCAGGAGGAGCCTCTGGCTCGGCAAGCTCCGCAGTCTTCCAAAAGCGGTTCGCAAACTTTGGGTTCCTTCTCCCTTAGCACTGTCGTTCATGCAGCCTTGGTCACTTTAGTGCGGATTGGATGAGCTTGTCCATGTACCTTGTCCCTGACCAATGGGTCTAACCACATTTCGTACAGTCCTATTTTGCGTTTCGTTGCTTCCTAAGCTCTTCGAGCCGTTTTTTAAAATACTCCTGATATTCCTGCAATAGTTTTGGATCACTCGGAGTCGAATAAATCTCGCTCGACTTGTACTTGCCTTCGTCAAATTTCTTTTTGGTCCATTCATCGTGGATGTGAATCTCATCGGCACGATCGAGGACTTCTCTCGCAAGCTGAGGCGGAACAAAATAAACACCTTCGCGATCGCCGACGACCAGGTCGCCGGGCATTACGGTTACACCGCCGATACGCACGGGAACATTGATTCCCGTCAGCATGACATTTCCGATCGGGGTCGGATCGACGGAACGAAAATAGGCAGGCATGTCAATTTCCGAAATGCCGTTGAGGTCGCGGATGCTGCCGTCAACGACCAAGCCGCCGCTGTTCGTAGCCTTCATCACGTAATAAAAGAGGTTGTCGCCGACGATGGTTCCGTTCACCTTCTTACCGAAAATGTCCACGACCAAGACATCGCCTGGTTGCAACATGTCTATCGCCGTTTGATTCATCAGTCTCGGGATGCCGTGCTCTTTAGCTTTGCTTTTCGCAATTTCGTCTACATCCGGGCGCAGCGGCATGAATTGCAACGTGAACGCACGCCCAACCATCGGTTTGCCGGGATGCAGGATCTGGAAGCCGTCGGCGTACTGATTGCGGAAGCCTCGCTGCTCAAGAACAGCCCAAACTTCCTCGGAAGACAGCTCGCGCGCCCTCTCCAGCAGGTCGTTTGGCACCTTGGGCCGTCCGTCAGGGAAACGTTCAAAAGGCTGCTGCGCGGTGTAATCCATCAGGTCTTGTGTGGAGAAAGTGAGGAGTTGGGCCTGAGCGGAACGCGATGTAAAGACCAAAGTCAAACAAACGCAGAAACCTGCTCTAACGAAGTTGCTAAGAAAATTTGTAGTGTTTTTCACGGGATTCCTCCAACGCGGCGGGTATTTCGATTCGAAATCATCAAGGGGCAACATAAACGATAACTCCCTGCGTTCATTCCCTGTCGCGCCACGCAAACTCTCAGATGCGCAACAATTTGTCAAAGTGAAACTTGTGTGGACGCCACAATCTTTGTATTGTTGCGTGCGAATTCAAGTAAGTTCGCAAAGGCTTTGGGGTGCCAACCATGGCCAATGAAAGCCGCCAGCTACTGGATCGCCGCGCAGTTTTGAAATCGTCCGCTGTCGCTTTGGGCGGTTCCTTGATCACGCGAGAAGCGATAGGTGCGTATCCCAAGGGCATCGCTACAAACTCCTCGCCCTCCGACTTGAAAATTACGGACCTCCGAGTGGCCACAGTTGTGAAGCCCGGACCTAGTCCTTGCCCTCTGATTCGAATCGATACCAATCAAGGTGTGAGTGGACTCGGCGAAGTACGCGACGGCGCAAGCCCGACCTACGCTCTTTTTTTGAAAAGCCGCATTCTTGGCGAGAACCCGCTACAGATCGACAAGATCTTCCGCAAACTCAAGCAGTTTGGCGGACATGCTCGCCAGGCTGGTGGAGTCTGCGCCATTGAAATGGCCTTGTGGGACATCGCCGGCAAGGTCTACAACGCTCCGGTCTACGCCATGCTCGGGGGCAAATTCCGGGACAAGATTCGAATCTATGCGGATACGGAGGAATCCAAAGATCCCAAGATTTACGCCCAGCGCATGAAAGAGCGCAAGGAAGTGATGGGGCTCACCTGGCTGAAAATGGATTTGGGAATAGAGATGGTCGCGGACACGCCGGGGACTGTAACGAATCCCACGGACATAAACCAATGGGAGGCAAACCAACTTCCTCATCCGTTGCTGGGAATGGAGGTCACCAACAAAGGCATTGCCATGCTTGAGCAATACGTTGCCGCGGTGCGCGATGCGGTGGGCATGGAGATTCCGCTTTCCATGGACCATCTTGGTCATCTCGGCGTGAAATCCATCATTCGACTCGGCAAAGCCTACGAAAAATACAACTTGTCCTGGATGGAGGACGTGATCCCCTGGACTTACACGGACTTGCTAAGACAAATTTCCGACGAGAGTCCTACGCCAATCCTCACCGGCGAAGATATCTATCTGAAGGAACCCTTTCGCGTCCTGTGCGAGAGGCATGCCGTGGGTAAGATTCACCCGGACTTGGCGACATCGGGCGGCATCCTGGAAACGCACAAGATTGGAGACATGGCCGAGGAATATGGCGTTCCGATGGCCATGCATTTTGCCGGGACCCCGGTTTGTTGCATGGCGAATGTACATTGCGCAGCAGCGACTCAAAACTTCCTGGCACTAGAAAATCACTCCCTCGACGTGCCCTGGTGGTCCTCTTTGGTTCAGGAAGGTGTCCGCCAACCGATTGTGAAGCATGGGTGGATTGAAGTTCCCGATCGCCCGGGTCTCGGCGTAACTCTTAACGAAGACGTCGTGCGGCAGCACTTAGCCCCCGGTACCGGTTACTTTGAGCCCACGCCTCAGTGGGACCACGAACGGTCTTGGGACCGCCTCTGGAGTTAGAGATTGGCAGCCGCGTCCCGGTGAAAACAAAGGGCCTGTCCCTATACAGTTTTTGAAAACCTTTGCGGAGGACAAGATGCGTCATCTTTCCTGGAGCATCGTGCTATTGGCGGTGTGGGCAGCAAGCAGTTCCGCGCAATCGGCTCCGCCGACGCCCACTGACAATGCAAAGGCGCAGGAAGAAATCGCGCGAATCGTCGGCTATTCAATGACAAGCGGCGGAGCGTCGAAATTCCTCGAAACTCTGACCGACACCATCGGAGGAAGAATCACCGGCAGCCCGGAATCGCAAGCAACTGCCGAACTCATTCTCAAGACACTCAAGGAAGCAGGATTTGAGAATGCGCACTTCGAGGAATATGAGCTGGGTTCGGTCTGGCGGCATGGGCCCACAACGGGTGAAGTGGTTTCTCCGGTCCATCGCTCTCTTTACATTGGCTCATATGGGTGGGCCCCAGGGACGTCCGGCCCAATCGAAGTGCCGGTTGCGGACTTCGGGGCGCCGGGCGAAGGCCGCACGCCAACCCCGGAGCAAGTACGAGGCGCTGCGGTTATCGTTGATCAGCAAAGCAGCGGCGTTTCCTCCTCATATGCTGGAGCACGCCTGATGATTGCCAGGCAAATGGC
Source organism: Candidatus Acidiferrum sp. (assembly GCA_035280045.1). Classification (GTDB taxonomy): domain Bacteria; phylum Acidobacteriota; class Terriglobia; order Acidiferrales; family UBA7541; genus Acidiferrum. The sequence goes on along the minus strand of DATEGP010000126.1, from coordinate 32,620 downwards.
GCAGGCGGGCGCCGCGGCGATGTTCATCGTTTCCGATAAACCAGACCGCATGGTCTACACATCCGCATTCGGATTCTATCCCCGCGGACCTTTGCCGATTCTGTCCATCGCCAAGGAAGATGCAGCCCTGCTCCGCCGGTTGCTGAGAAAAGGGCCGGTGAGAGTGCGTCTAAATATCGAAAACTCGTTTGACAGCCATCCGGGGCGGGAACGCAACGTGGTTGCAGATATCCAGGGATTAGAACCGGGCGAGATGGTGCTGCTGACCGCGCATTTCGATTCCTGGGATCCGGCGCAGGGCGCCAACGACAATGGGGCGGGAGTCGCCACGGTGCTGGAAGCGGCGCGCGTCTTGAAAGCACTGCAAGTCCGGCCAAGGCATACGATTCGATTTGTGTTCTTCTCGGGTGAAGAGCAATTGGCCAACGGCTCGCGAGCTTACGTGGAACAGCATAAGACGGAGCTGGACCATATCCTGGCGATGATTAACACCGACTCCGGCGCCGAGCAGCCGCTCGGCCTGCAACTCAATGGCCGCCAGGATCTGGAAGCCGCAACGAAGAAACTACTCAAGCCGCTTGCAGCGCTTGGCGCGGACAACGTGTCATTGGACGCGGATTTTGACTCCGATCACGAATCCTTCATGGTGGCCGGCGTGCCGTCGTACTCGCTGCTCGTCGAACGCGCAGCCTACGACGTGCGGCATCACACGATTGTAGACACTTTTGAAAAGATTCATCCGAGCATGTTGGGCATGCATTCGGCAATGATGGCGGTGCTGGGCTATCAGTTCGCCAACGCCAGTCAGCGGCCCGGGCGGAGGCTCTTGCCTGCCGAGGTCGTAGAGTTGCTGAAGAAGACGGGACTCGAGCCCCTGTACCGGCTGGAGTATCCGGACGCAAAACCCTAGGTTTTATCTAGCTTTGATATGGAATTTTGTTGACAAACAGCCGGAAGGGCATAGAATCCCCCGTAAATCACACAGTCCGTCACTGGGGTCACAAACTGCCTTGGGGGTGGTGTTTATGTCAAGGTCTCAACGAATTGGCATCCTAAGTGTATTCACGTTCGCTCTTCTTCTTTCTGCCTCCTCTTTATCGGCGCAAATCATTACCGGCGAAATCACCGGGACGGTGATGGATCAAAGCGGCGCCGCAGTAGCCGGCGCGACTGTCTCCGCAGTCTGTCCGGACACGAATTTCACTCGCAACGTGACGTCCGGAGCAGCCGGCGAATACCGGCTTTCGGACATGCCTCCATGCGTCTACAAAGTTTCCGTGACCTCCCAAGGTTTCAAGACTACGGTGCGCAATGCGACTGTTAATGTCGGCCAGGTGACCACGGCGGATTTCCGGCTTCAGTTGGGCGAGCGCACGGATACCATCTTGGTGGAAGCGGCGGCGCCGCTGGTGGAGTTCTCTCCGGGCGCGAATAGCGAGGTGGATACGAAGGCTATCGTGGATCTCCCGACGGAGGGCCGTGATTTCAAATCCATCTTGGCGCTTACCCCCGGCGTGCAGCGATCGCCTGGCGGGGGCTTTATGGACGTCAGCATCAACGGGCAACGGACGAGCACAAACAACTACATGATCGACGGCGTGCCTAATAACGACCGTTTTTACGGCAACGAGCTTGTCGGTCAGCCCGGACTCCTCGGGGTTCCGTCCGCCCTTCTGGGCAATGACTCGATTGGGGAATATACGGTCCAGCAATTGCCCACCGCCGAAAACGGTATCAAGGGCGGAGCGGCCATCAACGTGACGCTCAAGAGCGGGACCAACGCCTTCCACGGCACGGCCTTCTATTTCGGAGACTATGACTGGCTCAATGCAAACAACTTTTTCTCGTCCACGAGGACGCCCTACCACAATCATAATTACGGGGGCACGCTGAGCGGTCCCATCGTCAAGGACCGAACCTTTTTCTTCGTCAACTTCGAAGCGCAACGAAACAAATCACTGGCTCCTTACAACGTGATCCTGCCGACGCAGGGCGACCTGCAGGCGGTGACAAACTTTTTCAACTGCACCCCCGCAAATACAACCTCTTGCACGGTTGATCCCGGGACCGGGACTCCTTTCATCACCAATACGAATAATCTGCCGATGAACGCTGCAGGTCTGAACTTGTTGAAGTATTACCCCTGTTCAGATGGCGCGGGCGGCGTTGTCCAGTGTACTCCCGCGGCCGCCAGCGCAGCAGTGGCCCCCGGCGGGTTTACGCAAACCGTGTTGCTGCCCGATATCAACACTCTTCCCGCCAGCTTCATTGTCAAAATCGACCATAAGATAAATAACAAGATGAGTGTTTCTGGACGCTATCTTTATGCGGACAGCACGCAGTCTGGCCCTGCGTTCGGCTACACGATTCCCCCGGCCGCCGGGAGCGGTCTCAAAGCAGACGGATTTAATAGCATTGTGCCCACGAGGGTGCAGTTTGGCGGCGGCAATTGGATCTACAACATTTCTCCCAACAAGATACTGGATGCGCGTTTCAGTTGGTCGCGCTTCTCCCAGATCCTGGCGCCAAACAATAAGGTTGACCCTCTAAGCCTGGGCATCGACACGGGTCCGCTGAGCCCCCTCGACTTTGGCGTACCGCCTGTTTACGCCAGCAGTGTGACGTATGGGAACATCGGCGGCATCCAGGGCTACCCGCTCAGCACACGCCCCACCCAGAACTACGATGCGTCGGCCCGTGTCACGTGGATCAAAGGCACCCACACCTTCAAATTCGGTGGTAACTATCAGCGCGCTTCTACAGGCAGCCTGCGGAACCGCGCCCGGACGGGCCTCTTCAGTTTCCAGGGAGACAATCAATTTACGGCCGCGGATCCGGCGAATGACATTACGATCCCCGGCTACGACGTTGTCCTCACGCAATTGCTCTTGGGCAGACTGGATCGGGCCGCGCGCTCCTTCGGTGATACTGCACGTCACATCTACCAGCCTTCTCTGGGGCTCTTTTTCCAGGATGAGTGGAAGATGACACCGCGTGTGACTGTCAGCTACGGCCTGCGCTGGGACCTCAATGGTGCATTGGGTGAATCCAAAAACATCGCGTCCAATTTCTTCCCCAACCGAGGTTTAGTGCAAGTTGGGCAGGGCATCCCGCGTCTGTACAACCTCGACAAGCACGACTTCGGGCCGCGTGCTGGCCTAGCCTGGGACATCTTCGGGAACGGCAAGACTGCTTTCCGAGTTGGTTACGCAATGGCATACGACGTGGCGAACTTTGCCGCCATCCTCGCGCCTTACCTGTATCAGGGTGCGCGTGCTGGGGCCTTTAGCAATTCTGATTTGGGAGTCTTCTCCGTTACCGCCGATGGGAATGAGGACGTGGGCACGAACTTATCGACCCTTTTCGAGGCATTTGGCTCCGATACCTGCTACGACCCCGCGGCCAACACCGCTGCTGGCCCAGACTGGGTTTGCATTGGCCAGCAGCCGGGAAGCGCGAACCCGGCTGCTCCTTTCCAAACCTATGGCGCCAGTCCCTCGGCGACCCCACCCTTCAGCATTTTCGGGACGGTTCCGAATTTGAAGACTCCGAGGATCCAATACTTCAACGCCACCATTCAACACGAACTGTTTCGGAACAATGTCCTCACGGTTAGCTACATCGGCGCTCATGGCACGAACATGCTCCTGAACCGCCAGCTCAATCTACGTCCGGTCGGCTGCTGGAGTACCGCGATCAATCCCGCTACGGGAAAACCTTACAAGCAGTTGACTGGTCCCCCCAACAGCGCCAACAACCCGACATCGCTTAATTGCAATCGGCCGTTTGACTCGGTCTTCCAGACTAACGGTGTGCCTACGTTCCAGTACATCAACCAGCTCACCAACGACGGCTATTCACGTTATAACTCTATGCAGGTTACCTACCGCCAGCGCGATTGGCATGGGCTCAACACCATCGTCAACTTCACCTGGTCGAATTGCATCGACACCAACTCCGTAAACCGCGGCGGCTCGTCTACGCTTCCCATCGAGGAGAATCCGTACAAGCCTGGCAGTAACCAAGGCCCTTGCGATACGGATATCCGGAAAAACTTCAACACGGGCGTCGGGTACGACTTCCCGAAATGGAGTGCGGCCGGCCGTTTTGGAGAGGGCTGGCAGGTTGGGAGCGTGGCCACCTTTGCCACAGGGCGGCCGTGGACGGCTCTGCTCTCGAGCGGCGCGGATAATTCTGGCCAAGACCTCAGTTACCAGAGGCCAGACTGTTCCGGAGTGAAGCCTATCTACCAGTTTAGCGATCCCAACATCCCCACCATCACGAATGGGCCGTCCGTATTTGCCATACCAGCCGGTGGAACCATTGGTACCTGCGGCCGCAACGCCTTCCGCGGCCCCCATTTCGTCCAGTGGGATTTCAACATCAACAAGACCACCAAGATCACGGAAAGGATGAGCTTCCAGCTTCGCTTCGAAGTATTCAATCTCTTGAACCATCCCAATTTCAACCCGCTTCCGGCTGGCGTCACGCTGTCAGCAAGTAAGTTGAATCCAGCAAATTATCCGACCACCAGCTTCTCCACGTACGCGCAAACGCCCGATGTCGCCTCGGGCAACCCGTTCCTCTCTCAAGGCGGTCCGCGGGCTATGCAGCTTGGAGCGAAGTTCATTTTCTGACCTTCGGCTCGACGCTTTGGGGCTCCAGGCTTTGGTTCCGAAAAGGGGGTCTGTTACAATGCAGGCTCCCTTTTCTTTTATGCGGCGCGCTTGCATCCTTTGGCTTCTCGTTTTGTGCCCCGGGCTCACGGCCGCAGCCACAAACCAACCCAACGTTATCCTGATTACCTTGGATACGGTCCGGGCCGACCGCATGGACTTTCTCGGCTCAAAGCGCGGCTTGACGTCGCACTTGGATGCGCTGGCGGCTCAGGGCGTGGTGTTCGAGCATGCCTACTCCCAGGCGCCTATCACGCCGGTCTCTCACGCCACCATCCTCACTGGGACTTACCCCCAGTATCACGGCATACGCAACTTTGGTGACCGCCTGCCTCCCAGCGTTCCCTTTCTACCCGATATTCTTCACGCCCAGGGCTACCACACCGGGGCGTTTGTCGGAAGCATCATCCTCGACCCGAAAAACGGATTTGCCTCCGGATTCGAGCGCGGCTTCGACGTCTACAACGCGGGCTTTCACCGGCAGAAAACCGGGGAGCGCCGCGAGGCTTCCATGCAGCGCCGCGGCGAGGTGACCCTAGGATACGTGCTGGAATGGCTCAGCCATCAGAAAGGCAGTCCGTTTTTCCTGTGGTTCCACCTGTGGGATGCGCACGACCCCTACAACCCACCCGAACCGTTCCGCAGCCGCTTCCCAAACGCCCCTTACAACGGGTGTATTGCCTACGTGGACGATATTGTGGGCAAGCTGCTGGACTATTTGCGGACCCAAGGGCTGTATGACAACGCGCTGATCGCCGTCGCCGCCGATCACGGCGAATCCTTGGGCGAACACGGCGAACTGACCCATAGCATTTTCCTTTACGACGCCACCATCCACGTGCCTCTGCTCCTCAAACTGCCCGGCAATCGCTTTGGCAGCCAGCATGTCAAGGCCACGGCGAGCTTGGTAGATCTGGCGCCGACGCTTCTCGATGCATTAGGTCAGACGCCCGCTCCGGCCATGCAAGGCGGTTCGCTGCTTCCGTTAATTGGAAACGCCCACCCAGAAAACCGTCCTTCGTTTGCTACGGGCGACCACTCCGAACGCTCGTTTGGGTGGAGCGCGCTAGCTTCTATGCGAGTCGGCAATCAGCTTTACGTGCGCGCGCCAAAGCCCGAGCTTTATGATGCGGCCTCAGACCCCGCGCAGAAGATCAATCTCTATCCGGGCAAGCGAATCACTGCGGTGCGCCTCGCAATCCAGCTCGACAATTTCGTGAAACGTATAAGCAAAGGCGCGCCTCAAGCCCTTCAGGACAACCTCGACGAAAGAAGCAGGGAAAAGCTCTCCGCGCTGGGCTACGTGGCCTCAGGAAACGCGAGCCCGCTCACAAGCATTGACCCCAAGGACCGCATCGACGTGGCCAACGATATGCACGATGCCAGCCTTGCCATCGAAGAGGGTAAGGAAGCCTCCGTTATCCCCCTGCTGCTGCGCGTGGTGGCGAAAGACCCGCAAATCCAAGCGGCGCAGTATTATCTGGGCATCGCGTACTCGCGGAAGGGAAATTTTGTCAAAGCCATTCCTCCGCTGCGCAAAGCTGTCGAGCTACGGCCAGATGCGCTGATGGCACAGTATGAGTTGGCCATTTGCCTTTACGAAACCGGCGACCTGAATACGGCCGCCGCGCATTTCGAGATTTTGGTGGAGAACCGTCCCGACTGGAGCGATGCCCGCTATTCTCTGGCCTCCATTTATGCCCGTACTGGACGGCCTCAAGATGCAGCCAAAAACCTGGTCGAAGTCCTGCAGGGAGAGCCGGATCACTACCGCGCAAACCTGCTCCTTGGGCGCATGTTGTTTCTGAATGGCACCTTCGACGACGCCTTGCCCTACCTCGAAAAGGCTGTGGCGGTACAAGCGGATTCCGGCGAGGCGCATTCCTTCCTGGCGGAAGAATACGAAAAACTGGGCCGCGCCAATGATGCCACGCGCGAGCAGGCAGAGGCCCAAAGACTTAGGGCTCAGAAACAATAGCCCCTAATCCTTCTGCTAAGGCTCAGGCGAAACCTGCCAGGCCGCTACTGCGAAACCCCCTTCCGCAAAGCCGCCGCTCGCGATAAAATCTCTTCCTCAATACCCGAGGTGTTCCATGAAGTCTAGAAAGATTGTCTTATTCTGCGCATTGGTGTTCTTGCTGCTCCCGCTCGCTGTTTCAGCCCAAGAGCAGGCTGCCCCGGCCAAGGCAAAACCCCGCGTCATCGTCATGGGCGTCAATGGCATGGAGCTGGACATTATTCGTCCCCTCATCCTCAAGGGGCAGATGCCTAACTTGGCCAGCGTCATCGAAAAAGGCGCTTATGGAAAGCTTCGCACCGTTTCCGCTCCGAACTGCCCGCGCGTCTACACCACAGTCTTCACGAGCACCGATCCCGACGAGCACGGCGTCACCGGCTTCGTTGTCGGCGGAATTACCGCCAACACTCATATGCTCAAGGAAGAGCCCATTTGGTCGATGCTTTCGAAGGCCGGCATCACCGTGGGTATGGCAAATGTTCCCGCTACTTTCCCTGTCATGCCCGTTAACGGATACATGATTAGCGGCATGTTGACGCGCGGCAAGAACTGCGAAGACGGCGTTCTTTGCGCGCCCAAGCTGAGCGAAGTGGAGGGCGGAGACGCTGTTTATCCCCGGAGCTTGCAGCCCGAGTTGCTAAAAAACGTAGGCGATTTCTACATCGACTGCGAGCGCATGCCGGCAGCGGCGGATTTGAAGGGTCACGAAGCCGCGGTCATCGACCAATGGCTCGCCAGAGTTCAGCTCATTCGCGAACAACAAACCAAACTGTTCGATTATCTTCTGAGCAAGCATCCGACTGATTTTACTTTCATGGCGCAGTCTTGCGAAGACCGCACCGGTCACTGGCTGTACCCCATTACACCTTTCAATGTCGGCTATAATCCGAACATCAATGGCGTCCGGCAGGATGCATTCCCGAACCAGTACATTGCGTTCGACAAGGTCCTCGGCACGGTGCTGAAGCACGTGGACGCCAACACTTACTTGCTAATTCTCTCGGACCACGGCATTAAGCCCCTGCGCGAGTTCGAGGAGAAAGATCCTCACGCGCACATGGATCACGAGAAGACCACGCCGGTTATCGCCAAGCACGATTTCGCGGATGGCGACGACGTTCCGGGTTCTTTCTTTGCGATGGGCCCCGGCATCAAGAATGATTTTCGGGTCATGGGCCTCGGCGCCAGCGTGTACGACATTGCGCCTACGATTTTGCACATCTATGGCCTCGATCAGCCAAAACAGATGCGCGGACATGTTCTGACAGAAATCTTCGGCGCCACCGAAAACAAAGTAGCGTCAACAAAGTAGCGTTGCAAAAGTAAATCGCTGAGCTAATAACGAAGGATTCGAACGCTTCCTGACTCCGTGCCTCGCTTGTGTCGCCACGGAAGTCTCTGGGTTCCTTGTACCTGCCTAGTGAGGCGCTTTTGCCGCCCTTATTTGTTTGGCTTTGTCTCTGGCCACCTGAGCTGGCCCTCTTTTGCCTAGGCCCGTGTACGCCTGCGCCAGCAAATCAAACAAATCTGCGTTATCTCCCGAAGAGGTTGCGCTCTCTTTGAGCAACTCCACTGCATCGCCAAACTTCTTTTGACTGAGCAGCGCCTTCGCCAGCCCTATCTGTCCCTCCAAGCTCGCTGGTTCTAATAGAAGCGCTGCCTCAAACTCGTCTTCCGCTACTTTTGAATGATTCGATTTGAGACAGACCTGTCCCATTAGGAGGTGAGCGGCAATTTGTTTTGGATTCAATTTTAGACTACGCTGCAAAGCCTGTCGTGCGCCGGGTAAATCGCCCCTCAGCTCCAGCGCTCGCCCATATTCAAATGCAACCTCTGCATCATCAGGCCGCAATTCGCTCGATCGTCGTAAATATCGGGCGGCATCCGTATAGTTCTTAGATTCCATTTCCAGTTGCGCTAGCTGCAGCACAGCGATTTCAGACCGATTATCCAATTGCAGTAGCTTCTCTAGTGCTGTCCTTGCCTCAGCCGTCCGCCCGTCTTCCGATGCCATCATCGCAACATGCAGCAGATTCTGCTCTTGGATCTTGTCTTTCGGATCTGGCAATAGAGAAAGTTCAGGAACATCAGTGGAAGAATGAGCATCCGCCGGACCCAGATAACCGAGGGCGCGCAGCTCATCCAAAGTGCCGGGAGCTACTGCCGCGGATGAAGGTCTTCCCTTGGATGAAGATTTCGCACCCAGCTCGGCAAGCATCTTGCGCAGTTTCTGCGTCCTAGGATCCCACGGCACGTAACCATTGCGAAGCTCTCCCGGATCGGACGACAAGTCGTAAAGCTCAGGTCGCGGAGCCTCAATAAACTTGAAGCCCTCGCTGCGAACCGATCGCAGCGGAGCCCATCCAAAACGAATGGGATAATCCGTTTCGCCAAAAACAGTCTGGGAAGACGCTTTGGTATCGAAGGTGGGCTTTAGAGAAGTGCCGTCCAGGCCTGGAGGCGTAGGAATACCGAGCAGATCCAGAATCGTAGGCAAAATATCTGTCGTACGCACTTGTTGCTCGACCACGTTGCCTGCGTGCAGTTCCTTTGGCAGCTTCAGAATCAGTGGAACGTGAGTTGTCGAATCGTAGAGAAAAATCCCGTGCGTATCTTCCCCGTGCTCGCCCAATCCTTCCCCGTGGTCTCCGACTACAATGATGATCGCTTCTTCATACCAGTTTTTCTTCTTCAGATAGGCAACAAACTGGCCTAACGCCGAATCGGCATACGCAATTTCTCCATCGTAGAGCCGATTCTTGTAGATTTCGGAATAAGGAGGCGGAGGCTCGTATGGATCGTGTGGATCATAGAGGTGCACCCAGGCGAAATGAGGAGCCGCATCGCGGGCATTCAGCCAGTTCTCCGCTCTTTGCACAACATCCATGCCTCTGCGCTCAAGTCGCCCCCAACGCGATTTCGTCTCGGTCTTCTCAGGAAAATTGTCGTAGAACTCGAATCCACGATCGAGCCCCGGCGCGAGAGTCCTGCTGTCCAAAATAACAGATCCGATGAATGCCGCCGTTTGGTAGCCTTCCTTACTCAATATCTCTGCCAGCGTGGGATGATTAACGGTCAACCGGACGCCAAAGTCGCTCACTCCGTGAGAACTTGGAAGCAGCCCGGTTAGAATGCTCGTGTGCGAGGTATTCGTAATGGGGCTTGGCGTGAATGCCTGGGCAAACCGAACTCCCCGCTTTGCTATCTCGTCGATCGAAGGAGTTTGAATTCGCTCGTATCCATAACAATGAACGTGGTCGCTCCTCAGCGTGTCGATCGTAATGAGAAAGACGTCGCGTCGGGGCGCTTCCTGCGGCCTGCCGTCGCCCCCGCCGATGGCAGGAGCGGCCGCTAAGAAGCAGCATAGGATGAGCGGAATGCTTTTCATCGTTGGTCGAGCCTATCATATTGAGAATTATCGGCAGCCTGCGCATTCTTCGATTCGCAGCGCACCCAATTGCAAAACCACGTTTTCCAATCTACAGTAATGCTCTATTATCCCGGCGAGCCAGCGAAGAGTTGCAAGGGAAATGGCGGCCCATCCATCAATTCGGGCCAATTCGGTGCAGCGGCGCCGTAGCGCGTCGCTGGCAGTGCAATACCAAACATTTTTGGTGCTAATCGGGTTGCTTGTCGGCGTATCGCCAATCGCCCGGGCGGATGATTTCTGGAGGCATAAGCCGCCTGCGCAGTGGTCCCCTGCGGAAGCTCTGAAGCTGGTGCGAAGATCGCCGTGGGCAAAACTCGAAGTCGTGGTGTTCAACGAGAAGGAGGCTGAAGCGGCTTACAGCATTTCAACCGGCACCAGACACTGTGACCCGGATGCTATCGACCCAAACGGGAAGTGTATGCAGAAAGGGCGAATCGAGGCTCCGGTCGATTCCTCCCGTCAGATGGATGCCGCGCCGCTGATCAAACCTTGGGCAGGCTTCTTAGTGCGTTGGGAGTCAGCAGCTCCCATCGCCCAGGCCTTTGCCCGCCTCGAAGAACTTGGCGAACGTGAGGCTGGTGCGTTTCAGACGCCCACGCCGCGGCTTCCCGTAAACCGGTATGTCATCACGGTCAAACTCGAGCAACCCGGCCGCAAAAGCTTCGAACCGTTCACAGTTAGTCCGGCGGGTAAACCAGTTTTGATTGCAACACTAAAGACGCGCAGCGGTCTCGTCAGGCCGCTTGAAGTCGAGTTTACTGGAACTGGGGCCACCTCTTCGGTTCATTTCTTTTTTCCGCGCACGCTGGACGGCGCTCCACTGCTTGGCCCCGGGCGAGATGGGGTGGAATTTACCTTGCTGGGAGCCGGCTTTGCCGTACACTGCAAATTCACACTTGACCCAGAACTCCTCATGTAGATTCTCTCAAGCTCTATGCTTGAACAAAATACATCTACCACGCCATTCAAATCTCAAGTATGCGGGAATCGCCTGTGGCAGTGCTTAACTCAAGTTGGTGGAGTCGGAATATGCAAGCCCATTGAAAACACAAAACTTATTGATTTTGCGAGAGATGCTCAAAACGCAAGAAACGGTGAAATTGCGCCCAACTGGAACGTATTTGAAACACGGGGTCTTACTTTTATAATTATTATAGAACTATCTACCCATAATATACTTATACTTTCCCCAGCTTCTGAGGATCGAAGGTGAACATCATTGGGGGCACTATCCGACGCTCGACCCTATCCAAGATGGGCCTTCAAATTCCGAACGAAACGAACTAACATTTCGCGTCACTAATTTGCGACGCGGGGAATCGTACACTGCCAGTTGACCAGCCCGCTTACAATCGCAATCAATTCACAAAGAATAGCCAAGCTAGAAAGAAACGCGTGATATAATCCGTGCTACGTTAGTGGTTGGTATGTCCTCCAGGCAGGATTTGTTGAAATAGAGACGCTTGGCAGTAACCAAACTCAACTATCGCTGCGTAGACGAGGGGTCGTCGCATGATGAATGCGCTAGAGTTTTAATGCTCGGGCGGTATCTTCAGCTTGAGTCAGTGATTGCCGGGCATTAGAATCAGTTCCGATCAATCCTTGGGGGTAACTTGCAAGCTAAATATGCCGGCCGCAGCAACCTGGATGCCGTTGCAAAAAAGGCCGGCGTGTCGATAGCCACAGTTTCTCGTGTGCTCAATAACCTGATGGTTGTGAAGAGCGCTACTCGCGATCGAGTACTCAAGGTGGCCGAGGAACTCAGATACTCCCCCAATCTCCATGCGCGATCTTTAGCGAGAGGAAAAAGCCGCACGTTGGGAATCCTCGTATCCAACATGGACAATCCATTCTTTTTCGATATCTACCACGCCCTTGAGGCCGCGGCGCACTCGCGTGGATACGAGGTAGTAGTTGCCAATACGGGTTATCGTCCGGAGCAATTGGTGTCGAGCGTACGATTGCTGCTGGGATGGCGAGTGGCCGGGCTTGCCGCGATTGTTTCAGAGATGGATTCACATCTCATGAAGGTACTTACGGATAGCAATATTCCGATTGTCTTTTACGACGTCGGCACACCGAAGCGGAACATTACCAACGTTCGTGTTGACTACAGGAGCGGGATGAAGAACATCGTTGGGTACCTCCATTCATTGGGACACACAAGGATGGCATTTCTGGGGCATCACTCCGCGCTTGGACCAATCAGCGAACGGAGGAAGACCTTCATGGATACCGTGGGCCGTTTTTCACCAAACGTTCAGGCACAAGTCGTTGGAGAATCGGACGGTTTGGAGGGAGGGCGTTTGGCTGCAAGGGAACTGCTTGCCACTGGTTTTGCTCCTACAGCCGTTATCTGTGTCAACGACATCATGGCAGTGGGGGTAATGCGCGAATTGCGCGAGGAAGGCATTCGTGTGCCGCAAGATATATCCGTGACCGGGTTCGATGACATAAAGCTTGCCGAGTTTTGCTCGCCTGCGTTGACTACGGTCCACATTCCGCGAGAGAAGATCGGCCGAACCATCTTCGAGATTCTCGCCCAGCAGAAAACGACTGATCGGTTGACAGGCCGGGAGATTTTGATTGATCCCAAGCTGGTGATAAGGGAATCCACGGGGATTGCCCGCCAAACGCAGCCTATCGAAAGTACGCGTGAGCGAAATGAAGCCCCTTCTCCGAACAATCAATCGGCAACCTAGCCAGAGCATGCCGTGCCGATGTTTCGGCTGATTCGGCCGGACGCCATAGTGCGGGGACTCCATTCGCAATATAATCACCCGATATGCAACAAAACCGGTTACATTTCGGATTGAGACGAGTGCCTGCTCTTGCTTTGATCCTGTCCGCCTTGAGTTTGACGTTTTCTGCGGGATTGTGTGGAGCCCAATCATCGAGGAAGACCTCGACCGGCAGCTCTGCTACAGGTTCTGTTGAACGGGGAATCGATCTTGCTTCAACGGGCCATTGCCTGGAAGCACTGGCAATTCTGAAAAAAGCGGCTCCAGAGATCGCGGACAAAGGGATCCGGTATAGGGCTGCTATGGCTAGTGCCCAATGCGGGATGAGCATGGATGAGGAGGACACCGTCGTCAAATCTCTTGTGCTTCTGAACCGCGAGTTTCCCAATGATCCCCGCGTGCTGTACATCACAACACGCTATTACGCGGAGCTGGCTAATCGGGCCGCCAGACGGTTAGAGGACAGGAATCCGGACTCGGCCGAAGCGCAAGAAATCGTTGCAGAGGCTTATCAAGCAAAGGGCGAATACGAAAACGCCACAGCGAAGTATCGGAAAATCTTGGAACAATACCCGAATCAGCCGGGGATTCATTATCAGCTCGCCTTGATCATTCTTGCCAAACCTCCGGGGCCAGACTCAACTGAAGAGGCGAGGAAGGAGCTTGAGGAGGAACTCAAGAGCAATCCCGGCTCGCCGACGGCGGAATACATGCTCGGAGACCTTGCCTGGAGAGAGCAAAAATCGGAGGAGGCCATCGAGCACTTCTCCCGCGCGACGAAACTGGACGTAACTTTGTCGCAACCCTACCTCGGTCTCGGGATAGCGCTCAATGTCGCCGGCCGATATTCGGAGGCCATCGAATCTCTTAAGAAGTATGTCCAGTTAAGTCCTGAGGATCCGGCGGGCTACTACCAGCTGGCAATTGCCTATGCGCGGACGGGCAACAAGCAGGAGGCAGAGCGACAGCGAGGGCTTCAACTCGAGGCCGAAAAGAAGGGGAACGCGGGCCGGGCCAGCACTCAGGGTGGACTCCAACCTCACTAGGGTTCGGAAACCCGGAACAGCAGGCATTCCGAGGATCGAACTGAGCTGTTTTCTGGAGAGCAGCTACTTCCACTTGCCTTCGCCTTCGACGATGGTGATGTACCGGTCGATAGGCAGGTCCTTGAAGCGTTCCACGGCACCGCTGGGCTGCGGCCATTTCACTTCTATCCAATCGATCTTAGTCCTCTGTCCCAGGCCGAGAACCATGCGCGGGTCATGATAAGAGAGGTAGCTCCCGCCGGCGACCTTAAATTGATGGCGTTCCAGATCTCCGGCGCGATAGCTAACCTTGGCGCCGACCGCGTCGATATTGCACTTGCGACCGATGAGGCGGAGTCCGAGCCAGTGGTTGCGGCGGCCGGCGTTGTTCCTGAGCAAGATTGGAGCACCGTTGCTGACAGAGGCCAGCACGTCTATCGAGCCATCGTTATCGAAGTCACCGATGGCCAGGCCGCGCCCGGCGATGTGCTTCGAGAAGACAGGCCCGCTCTGCTTACTGACATTCACGAAGCCATGCCCGGAGTTGCGGAAGAGCAGCATGGGCTCCGCGAAAGTTACACCGGGGATCATCTTGTCGGCATTCAGTTCGGGATGACCATTGCAAAGCAGCAAGTCTGGATTCCCGTCATTGTCGTAGTCGAAAAATTTCTGGCCCATACCGCTGAGAAACATCGTGTCAGAAGCAATTCCCAATCGTGGCGCAACATCAGTGAACGTTTCATCGTGGTTGTTGCGGTAAAGAGAAAACATTTCGTGATCGATGTTTGCCACGAACAGGTCAACCCAGCCGTCTCCATCGTAATCGCATGCGTCCACTCCCATACCCGAGCGTGCGAGGCCAAAGGGATTGTATCCGACAGCGGCAAGAGCCCCGATTTCCTCAAATCGGCCCTTTCCCCGGTTCGCAAAGAGAAAGTTGGGGAGCGTGTCGTTGCCAATAAACAGATCCATCCAGCCATCGTTATTAATGTCCGCGGCGACCACGCCCCATCCCTTGGCAGGCCATCGGGCAATGCCCGACTCACGGCTGGCATCCGTAAAGGTTCCGTCGCCATTGTTATGGAAGAGCCAGCAGGGCATCGGTTTGTAGACGGATGGCCTGCAATACCATCGCTCGCCGGTCAGTTTGTTTCCGCACCAAATCGTCTTGTCAAGTTTCGCGAACTGCAATACAAACAAATCGAGCCGTCCGTCGTTGTCATAGTCGAACCAGACCGCGCTGGTGCTCCAGCCCGGCGTTGCGACCCCCGCTTTGGCGGTAACGTCCGTGAACGTGCCGTCGCCATTGTTGTGGTAAAGAATGCCCTGCGCATACTGAGTGACGTAAATGTCGGGGAAGCCATCACCATCGTAATCGCCCACGGCCACGCCCATCCCATAGGCGTTTCCGGGCACACCGGCTGTTTCGGTAATGTCAGTAAATGTTCCGTCCCTGTTGTTGTGGTACAAGGCATTTCGCAAGGGGCGAAGCGGCTCATAAAAATCGCACTTGCCGCTGTTCACGAGATAAATGTCCATCCATCCATCATTGTCGTAGTCAAGAAAGGCGCAACCTGCGCCGTCGGTTTCCGGTAGGTACATTGTGGGCGAAAGCCCTGCAGTATGGACCCAAGTGATTCCACTTGTTGCGGCGGGTATCTCCTCGAAGTCGCGAGGCCCCTGGCTTCCTGAGCGAGTTTCGGCGGTATTAATGAACGGCGCTATGTTTGCCAGCAGTCCACAAGCCGATCCCTGTCCCATTGTCTTGATGAAACGCCGGCGCGAAAGAGAATTCCGCCTGTGGTTCTGACGTGTCGAGATCAATTCAGTCCAGCCAAAATCCTTCTCCAATCCTTGAATCATAGCAATGAGCGCTGCACGCAGACAACATTCCCTAGCATCAATGAAGGCGAGGACCGGTCGATTCCCAGATTACTTTGAGTCTGCTTCAGATAAACTGCTCCGAGGCGTCAACCTCAGCAGGCTGTGCGCCAGGCACCGTTGAGGCTCACATCAGCAAAAGATCCCCCAACCGGTCAATGCAAGGGTGCCAAAATCGTTCGATAAATGAGTTGACACCAAGAATTAGTGTGTGGTAGTTTCCGCGCAATTGCGGTATGTATATCGTATACAGAATACGAAACCAATAGCGGCCGCTGTAACAGGTGGTTCCGTTTTCGGCCATGCCGGGGTGCCTGAAAGGAAGCGGAGTTTTTAGGTCGAGGACAGGGTACGGCACACAGGAAAATCCACAGAAAAGCAAGACCGCGTTTTTTGTGGCCGTGCTTGTAAGCGCTTGCAGAAAGTCAGCCTTTTTGGGAGAACGAACGAAAATTCCTAGCATCAGAAGCAAGTCAAGTTAGGAGGAAGTATGACTCGGAGTTTGGTTCATCATCTTTTCAAGAGCGTTTTCGTCCTCGCTTTCGCGCTATTCGGTTTGTGTGTTCCTGAGGGTTGGGGGCAAATAACCGGCCAGGGAACCATCGCAGTCAGAGTTCTGGATCAAAGCGGCGCGGCTGTTGCAGACGCTAAGTTAACCCTGGTGGACCTCGCTTCCAGCCGCACGGAGACGGCCATGGCAGGGCCTTCCGGCACCTACACTTTTGTGGCCTTGACGGTCGGGACGTATAAGCTGACAGTGGAGAAGACCGGCTTTCAACAGCAGGTGATTGAGGCCGTGGCTGTGCAAGCGACGCGCACCACGGATGTCACTGTCACCCTCACGGTTGGAACGCAAGCGACTCAGGTCACAGTGAGCGAGCAGGCGCCCATTGCGGAGAGAACATCCAACGCCATTACGGGCACAATTGATTTGAATCAGGTCGAAGATTTGCCGGTTGTAGGCCGAGACGTCTCGCAATTGTCGCGGATTGTTCCAGGCGCCGTCAGTAATGGGGGCGAGACGACCTGGAATGGAATGCCGCTGGCCGCCACGGGGAACAATATTGACGGAGTCATTGCGAACACCAGCCGCATGAAGTTCGCGGGAGCTTCTCAGCCTCTGGTCGAGGCGCGCATCGAAGATATACAGGAGATGACCGTCCAGACCGACCAACTCAACACGAACACGGGGTTTGGGCAGTCGGACTTCCAGGTGAATTTCGTGACTCGCCGGGGAAGCAACGTTTTCCACGGCCGCCTTTTCGAAGACCATCGGAATTCCGCGTTGAACGCTAATTCCTGGGTGAATGATGCCTCCGGCGCGGCGAAGCCCAAATACCACTTGAATGACTTTGGCGGCAGCATTGGTGGACCGATCATCAAGAACAAATTGTTTGTCTTCGGTTCTTACGCGATGTCCAAGCAGCCGGGCTCTTACGAAACGGGGGGGACGACTTTTCCGACGCAAGCGGCCCAGGCAGGCAACTTCACATGGAGCGATAGCAGTGGAACTCACACTGTCAATCTACTTTCACAGATAGCCGGGCTCTCCTCCACCGCGGTGAATCCCGTATCCGCTACACTCTTCAGCAATATCAATGGCTCCCTGAGCGGGGGGGCGGTGACACCGACGGGGGATCCGAATATCAACAGCATCGCGTTCGCAGTGCAGTCTCCGGTGACCTATTGGCTGCCGACGATCCGAGGCGATTACAACATCAGGGACAACCTGAAGATGTACGTATCGTGGAATATGACGAAATGGAACCAACCCGGTGCTGCGGCGCCGCCTTTCCCAGGATCCGCTTTCCAAACTTATGGCGCTTCGAATAAATATCAGTACTATACTGCTGCTCTCGGTTTTGACTGGACCATAAAGCCGACCATTATTAACCAGTTCCGTGGCGGATACCTTTACAACCTAGCCAAGTACAGCTACGACGCGAGCAATGGATATCTCAAACTACCGGAAATCGATTGGCCAGGTTCCGTGGGTACTTCCGGTCAAGTATTCTTCAATCTACCCATCAACACTTTTTATCCGCTTATCAATGGCGCGGATAATGTTTCATGGCAGAAGGGCAAGCACCTGCTGAACTTTGGGTTCTCCTACTATCGTGAGCAGGATCATTATGACAATGCGCCCGCAGGGTTCCCCTTTGACGCGATTGGCTTGGTCGGCGCCGATCCGGATTCCTCGACGATTAGTAACTATTTTACAACCAACTTCCCGAATGCTTCACAGACCGATATTTCAAACGCTGAGGACCTTTATTCAGTCATTGAAGGCAGAATCAGCGGTGTGAGTCCTGGCGGAGCGGGCTTCCCGTATGATCTCAAAACGAAACAATACAGCACGACGGTGAGTGGCTACAACCTCAACGAACTGCAATCGGCTTGGGGGCTATTTGGCCAGGATGCCTGGCGAGTGAGGCCAGATCTCACCGTGAATTTGGGGCTTCGCTGGGATTTCACGGGTGACGACCATGACCGCACAGGCGCCTATCACAGTGCTGACCCGGTTGGGATCTGGGGACCCTCGGGAGTCGGTAATATCTTCAAGCCTGGGGTTCTGACCAGCGATCCTGCGGGGTTAAACCCATCCTACATAGGAAGAGTACATGTTTACAAACCCTGGAACGTCAGCCCACAGCCTTCCATCGGCATTGCTTGGAACCCCAACTATAGTGACGGGATGATGGGGAAGATGTTCAAAGGGGGCAAAACCGTGGTTCGCGCCGGCTTTGCTTTGCGCCGCTTTACGGAACCCTATCAATTCTTCTGGAACTCGGCGTCGAACTCGGGCTATGCGTTCTATCAAGCCTTCAATCTGAGTCCGGTCAAACCCGGCGCACCACTTCCAGCGACGGGAGGGTATACTGCCGGTACTTATAATTTGGGCGACCCGCAACCAGCCCCGTACACGTTGAGCCCTGCCACCTACCAGAACGTCATTCCCGAATCCAATGAAACCTTTTTCGGTTATTGGACGGGTGTGAACGGCATCAATCCCAACATCCACCAGCCCTATGTCCAGTCCTGGAACCTTGGGATTCAGCGGGAAATCGGTCAAAACAACGTCATCGAAGTCCGATACCAAGGGAACCGCAGTGTTCACCAGTGGGTGAAATTGAACCCGAACGAAGTGAACATTTACGAAAACGGATTCCTGGCCGAATTCAAACTGGCACAGCAAAACCTGGCCATTAACCAGGCAAATGGAAAGGGAAATACGTTTGCGGACAACGGGTTGGCCGGACAGTCCCCGTTGCCGATTCTGACCGCAGCCTTTACGAACCCAGGCGGTTTGGACCCGACAAATTTCAGCGATGGGACCTTTGTTGGCTACCTGCTGAACGGGCGTGCCGGGGACTTCGCAAGCGACTTGGCAGCGTCTCCTACCTACCTCTGTAACCTGGTCGGAAGTGCCAATTTTTCACCCTGTGGCTTTAACGGCGTGAATCCAGGGAACGGCTATCCGATTAACTTCTTCCAGGCCAACCCGTACAATGCAGGCAAGGCGACGGGTTATCTGACAGATCCCGGCTTTGGCGACTATCACGCCCTTCAGGTGGATTGGCGTCAGAGGCAGTGGCATGGCGCACAATTCGATGTGAATTACACTTGGAGCCATACCTTGGGCGTTCAACCAGGAGATACATGGACAGGGGCATTCCGCCTCTTTACCATGCGTAACCTGCGCCAAAGCTACGGCCCAACGCTGTTTGACGTGCGGCACGTCTTCCATGCCAATGGCACGTACGACTTGCCATTTGGCAAGGGTAAGACTATTGCCAACCAGGGCGGCGTTGTTGACAAGATCGTGGGAGGCTGGAACATTGGAACTATCCTCACGTATCAAACGGGCCTGCCCTCCCAGTTGATCGGCGGTTTCCGCACGACCAATGGTCCTTCCGGCACACCGTTTGGTGATGCGCTGGGCGACGGAGGCGTCGTGTTGAATGGCATCACGGTTTCCCAACTGCAGAGTTCAGTCGGGGTAACTGCCGCTCCGGGGCATACTTATGCTTTCGGATTTGATCCGACGAAGAGGTCTCTGCTTACGGCCAACACAACACCCGGCGTAAACACTGGCAATCCGTATATCTACGGCCCGCACGAATTCTTTCAGGACCTTGCGATTACCAAGTCGTTTCGCATTCGCGAAAATCTGCGTTTCTCTTTGCAGTCGGAAATGGAAAATGTGTGGAACCACCCCGTTTGGGGCAGCCCCAACACCAACGTCCGAAGCACAAACTTCGGGCATATTGGCGTGATTCGAACGTTTCAGAACGGATTGTTGAGCCAAGGTGAGCGCCAGATCGGGTTCCGGGCCAATCTCGAATTTTAACCCCTGACAGGCCAGCTTTGGCTGACCTGCGAAGGCATTCACTGGGCAAGATACCCCGACACCCCGGGTACCAGTGAATGCCTTCTCTTATTCTGCCGAGTTACTTGCCCCTCGAATCGGGCGCAATGCTTCACCATAGTGTGTCCGGAACCGAGTCAATATTGGGGTGCCTTGAGCTAATTAGACTTCGTCGAGGTGGGCTATACTTTTGAATGCGAAACTTCCGCACTATGGCCAAGACTGTTTGCCTGATGCTGCAGATCCCGCTTGCGGTGATCCTTGCTTCCAGTTCTCTCGCGGCCCAGACAAGCGAAAAGCCCGCCCAAGAAGCCGCGTCCCCCATTGAGCGTGCGCTCGACCTAACGGTCAAAGGGCGCTGTCAGGAGGCCCTTCCAATATTGAAGAAGTCGCTTTCCCAGTTGAAGGACAGGCAAGTGGAGTATCGGGCCGCGATGGCCACCGCGCGTTGTGCCATGAGCCTCGACCAAGAGCAAACGACCGTTAATGCGTTGTGGATCCTCAAGCGCGACTTTCCTAAAGACCCGGAAGTCCTCTACATCATGACGCACTACTTCTCGCAGCTTGCCACGCGGGCGGCTCAAGAGATTGCCGCCGTCGCCCCCACTTCCTACCAGGCCCTCGAGCTTGAGGCGGAATCCCTCGAGTCGCAGCAGAACTGGGATGCAGCGGGGAATGAATATCGAAAGATTCTCGAACAGAATCCTAATCAGCCGGGCATTCATTTCCGGCTGGGACGCGTGGCGCTGTCGAAAACCGAGTCTACGGCGAACACGCAAGAGGCTCGGAAGGAATTTGAAGCGGAACTAAAAATCGATCCGGGCAATGCGGCAGCAACCTTCTGGCTGGGAGAGATTGCGCGGCGGGCCGGAGAATGGGAAAAAGCGATTTCGCACTTCGCGGAAGCAGCGAGATTGGATGCCGGGTTTGCCGAGGCATATCTCGCTCTCGGCATGTCGCTCAATGCAGCGGAGCGCTTTCCGGAAGCCGTCGCCCCTCTCGAACGCTACGTGAAGATCGTGCCGGCCGATGCTGCGGGCCACTATCAGCTTTCCGTGGCTTATGCGCGGACAGGGCGCAAGGAGGACGCTGTCCGCGAGATGGCCATTCAACGGCAGATCACCGAAAAGAACCCCAGCGCCCCCCAGCCGTGACTCCAAGCGTACCAGCAGCATTGCATACATCAACAGGAGAACGAATGCGGTCGAGTCAGATGATCTCCCGGCGGCGCATGCTTCAGATTCTCGGGTGGTCCGGGGTGAGTCCCGCGCTTGGTCGTGTTGAGTCAGCTGCAATCGGCGCAGCAGGCAAGGATTCCTTCTCCGCGTTTGAGGAGGTTCCCTCGGCGGCCAGTGGGATATCGTGGGTTCATGTGAGCGGCCAATCGCCGGAAATGTATCTGCCGGAGACTGTAGGCCCCGGCTGCGCATTCCTCGACTACGACAACGACGGTTGGATGGACATATACCTAGTGAATAGTGGGCCATGCGATTTCTATAAACCCGCCGCTCCCCTCCGCAACGCGCTCTATCACAACAATCGCGACGGCACATTCACGGACGTAACCCAGAAGGCTGGTGTGCCCGGGAGCGCTTACGGCATGGGGGTTGCGGTCGGTGATTACGACGGCGACGGCCGGCCCGACCTCTATGTGACTCAGTACCCTCACAGCATCCTCTACCATAACAATGGGGACGGCACCTTCACGGACGTTACCTCGAAGGCCGGCGTCGGCGCGCCAGGCTGGGGCACAAGCGCAGTGTGGTTCGATTACGACAACGATGGACGCCTTGACCTGTTCGTCTGCCGTTTCGTGGAATTCGACAAGTCCAAGAACCTTTTCTGCGGTTATGGGCCAACAAATACCCGCTGGTACTGCAAGCCCACTCGGTACAAGCCGATGCCTTGCTGGCTCTTTCACAACAATGGTGACGGCACATTCAGCGACGTTAGCAAGGAATCCGGCATCGCCGGATTGCCGGCAAAGGCTTGGGGCGTCGTCGCCGCGGACATCAATAACGATGGATGGATGGACCTCTTCGTCGGTAACGACACGGTTCCCAATTTCTTATTCGCCAACCGCGGGAAGGGCCGGTTTGAAGAGATTGGGGAGCTCGCCGGAGTGGGATACAACGGGTTTGGCCTCGCCCGTTCAGGCATGGGGGTCGATGCGGCGGACTATGGTCAGAATGGCTGGCTCGATCTTTTCGTCGCAAATGTGGATCACGAGTCGTTCGCGCTCTTTCACAACAACAAAGATGAGACGTTCACGGATGTTTCGATTCGTGCGGGGATCGATGCGTTGACGAGCCACCTTAGCGGATGGGGATTGAAATTTTTCGACTATGACAATGACGGCAACCTGGACCTGCTACTTTGCAACGGGCACCCCGACACGATGGTGGAAAAGCGAATGCAAGACGTGACTTATCGTGAGCCCATGCTTTTGCTGCGAAACAGCTCCTCTGGCCTTACGAATGTCAGCGGTGAGAGTGGATCGATATTTTCAAAGAATCTTGCGGGGCGTGGTATGGCCCTCGGGGACTTCGATAACGACGGCGCGGTTGACGTCTTGGTGGCGCAGAATGATGGACCGCCTTTACTGGTACGCAACTACGCCGGTCGTCGGAACCATTGGCTTGGTTTGCGTTTGATCGGCCGCAAAGCAAATATAGACGCAATTGGAGCAAAAGTGGTTTATCGATCGGGGGACCTTCAACGCCATCTTTGGAAGGTGGGCGGAGGTAGCTACCTCTCCTCGCACGACCCTCGTATCGTTCTCGGACTGGGCCAGCGTACAAAAATAGACTGGGTGGAAGTGCAGTGGCCCAATCCATCGGGAAAGATAGAGCGTTTCAGTGATCTTCCCATCGATCGTTACATTACAATCGTGGAAGGGCAAGGTAAGTGGAAGTAGGGGCTAGAAGCCGTTGCAGGTTTCTCCGTTAGCTTATTGTCGGGCAGTAGTTTCGACCGGTGTTATCCTAATTTTTTGTCTAACCATCAGCGCGCAATCCAATACTGTGCTCTGAGTACAGGTTGAAGCGGTGCGCCTCGCGGATTCTGTCATTGTGAAGCGACCAGTGTCGGCAGAGGTTTGCGATGGTCCACTGTGCGCGACTCGCCCTCGACTGGGAGGCGATTCCATTTCCCCCCGCCTCCAGTACTAGATTTCAATTGGAACTTATTTGGAACGTGAAAGCGCCAAAGACAACTGTAATCTATTGATTATAAATGCCTTAAAATGGTGGAGGCGGGGGGAGTCGGATTACTTAGCCTTATTGAAAACACGCAACTTATTGAAAGTTCTAAACGCTCAAAACTCTAAAAACGGATGAACCGCAGAGTTTTTGTACATGGCCTGTACACGAAAACGTTCTCGCTTGAGGTCTCATCCGAAAACGGTGGGGGTTCAGATTCAAGCTCTGTTCAACAAGAGGAACCGTGAGGCAAGGGTGTGAAGCTGTAGCGCGCAAAAGTCGTTCTTCTCGACCAGGAATCGTGGATTTGTTCGTTTGGACGGAAGACAGGACAATTCCTTTGGCTTCGACGAGTTACGGATGAGACCGCGCGCCCGAATCCCGATGTCCACGCACGGCGATTAGCGACATCTGCTCCAAGTCCGGATACTGTCCCTCCGCGTCTGGTTTTCGTTCAGTGGATTTGATTTGCTGCACGGTGGTCTGCGCAGGAAGAGGGCCACTAAAGAACTTCTTATACACTTTCGCAAAGGCCGGGCTGTCTGATAAGTCGTCCAAGTAGATTGTTGTCGAGACAACCTGACTGTAGCTCATGTCGGCCTCTTCGAGGTTGTCGAGGAGGTTCCGCATCGTCTGGCGAGTTTGGTCTGTGGTGCTTGCTGCGTACACGCCGCCATTGGGTCCGGGAATGAAGCCGCTCTTGGCTGAACAATATAAAGTGTCGCCGGCGAAGACACAGGGGCTGGCCGTTGGACTTGGGGGCATATTCTTGGGGCGTATCGCTCGCCGCTGGCTCAGATCGCGCACGGCCACGCCGGTGTAAGCGATATGGGCGCCTTGCGGTAGGCTTGAAACTTCGATGGTGGCACGACCGGGGGTATTCCCAAATTCGAAGCGCTGCGCGTATTGCTGATTCATGATTCGCATGGGAACTTCAGAAGTGAGATAAGGGTTCACGAATACCATGTGGGCCATAGTGAGACCCGCGTTTTGGAGCACAGCTTTCATGCGGTCCAGTGCCAGATTCACTTGTGCCCCAGGGTCCTGTGGGACTTTTCCGTTTGTGGGATCGTTTCCAGACATGGTGGAAACAAATAGCCGGTCATGCGTCAGCATTCCCGGAGAGAACGCTTTGCTTGGTGGAGAACCGGGCTCGAGCACGGGCTCTTTCTCCTTGAGATCGCAAACAGCGACGGCAGTAATCTGAACTGGGGGCTCCGGAAGGCGGGCCACTCCCAAGACAGCGCGCGCGGGAGGTTCCTTAAGAAAATAATTAGCGAAGACCTCGTTTACCTCAACGAAGCGCTCTGTATCTTCCAAGTACACGTGAACGTAAACTACGTGATCCATCGTCAGACCCAGTTTTCCGATTTCGCTCCGGACGTTCTCAAGCGCCTGACGAACCTGATCCGCAAATTTTGGCGGCGTGCTTCCGTCTGGACGACGGGGGCCTTGCCCGGAAACGTATACGTATCCTCCGGCCTCGATGGCTCGGGGCACAATTGCCTCGCGAGATGGGGAAGCTGATTGGTGCCCTACTGGATGCGGCTCGACCTGCAAGGAAGCTACGGCGAAAAGAAAACAGGCAACCGGAAGCAAAGACGGTTTCATGCGGCATTTCCCTTGCGAGCTGCACTCAGAATCGCTCGCAGACGCTGTCCGACGATCATTTCTTCGCCGGGTTGAATGGTCATGGAAACCAATTCGATATGATTCTGCTCTTTGAGTTCCTTTGGATTTGGGTTTGGCTTATCCACACCTTCGCGCACGGCAGAAACCATACTGGGATTGTCTACGCCAAGCACCTCGATTACGGGGTCCCCTTCACGAAGTTTCTGCACGCAGTCGGTGATGCTGAATCCCCAGGCCTTCTGATCCCACGACACCCGTAAAGTGGGATAGCGATTCCCGTCGTCGGGCACATAGATTTCAGTTCGCACCCCAGAAACGGTCTCGACAAGTTTTGCGATCCGATCCGCGCGCGCATTCCACTCGGCATAAAGTTTCTTAGGATCTGTCTTAAGCCAGGTCTCGATGGCTGTGAGACAGCCGATGACCTCTTCCTTCCCAACTTTCATGGCGCGGCACACGGCCCCCTCAAATGGGCAGGAATTATGCAGAGCCGCTTCGATCAAGTCCTTGCGGCCCAGGAGCACTCCGCTGCACTGCGGTCCCCGCAGGCCCTTGCCGCCGGAAAATGTGTATAGGTCGAGTTTCATTTTTGCGTACAACTGGATGTTGTCGATGGGAGGAATCCCCGCGGCATCATCAAGCAAGAGAGGAACGTTGTGGTCTTTTGCAATGGAAGCCTCGCGCGTGAGTTTGTCTCCGAGATGCGTGGTGTAAATCATCGCGGTGTCTGCGCTGATGGCGTTGGCCATGTCGTCAGGTTGCTCGACGAGGACTAGCTTCGCGCCGGTGAGCCGGATGGCACTGTCAAACGCGCTTCGCCCGCCGACCATAATCACTTCGTGCTTCAACCCCGTGGTGTCTGGAAGTTGCCAAATCGTTTTGGGATCGCTTCCCGCCATGCAAGCCGCTGCGGCCGCAGCCATCGCGCCAGCGGCTCCGGAGGTAATCAGTCCAGATTCCGCTCCGGTCAATTCAGCCAGCCTGCGGCCCACGGCCTGCTGTAGCTCAACCATGTTGACAAAATATCTCCCAGCCTCGGCCTGGGCCTCGCGAGCTTCTGGAAATTGCAGCGAACCGCTCAGATACGTCCAGGTCCCCCGGCAATTGATCACCGTCTTGACACCCAAGCGGCTGTAGACATTCCCGCGAGGATCGAGTCCGATTGCTGCCGCGGATTTTTCGTAAAACTGCTGAGCAGCAATCTGGGCCAGCAGCGGCGAGGCTGCCACGATTTTCATGAATCCGCGGCGGTTTGATTCGTGTGCAAGAGACATGCGGCTCCTCCATTCCATTTCCTGTCACTGGACGAAAGTCAAAGTGCCAAAATGCTCCGGCACATGATTGGGATCGCGGTTGACGACGCAAGTCGGCTGCCAACACAGGAAGCGGCGTTGCGGATCTGCGCCGAGCCCATCGATGCGGTACAGGTTAACGCGCCATTTTGTCCCGGCCGCCACTTTTCTTTCGCTGACTGAACGCAATGGCACGCGCGCCGCGGCATACCAGACATGATTCTTTTCATCGATTCGCCCATGCCGTTCCCAGCCGGAATTCCAGGCGGCGGCGTCATAGTCATCCTTACGATCGAGGTCAATCGCCAAGTCGACCCAATCCCCCGTGGGTGCGATCTCGAACTCACGATACACTTTGATATTGGTCCAATTGTCGCCGAGAAAGGCCTCGACGACATCGCGATCCCACAGTTTGAGGCGGTCCTTGCTGTCGTCCGATGGCAACCAAAGATTCAGCTCGTAGTAAGGGCAAATGAACAGCAGATACAAGTCGGAGTCGGTCCAAAATCCACGTACCTCGGTCTTCAGTTTCGGATAGCCGGTCTGATGGGTGCAGTCCTTCTCGATCCAGGCGGAGGAAACGTGAGACCATGTCGCCGAATGAGGATCCATGTTCAGTGCTGGAGCCTGCGCGACGTACGGAACGGAAAAAGAAGCTCCTGGCGGAGAAAATTCGCAAACGTTCGCGGCTCCCGCTGGTAGCGCCGACTGCGGCATAAATCTGCCAGGCGCAGGCGATCCTAATTCAAAAACACTTCCCGCGAGAGCGACTCCCAGAGCCACAACCGCCGACAACATCAGTCTCGGAAAATACATAGCTAAGGGCGAGGCGCGTTTCTCAGTTCCGGCGAAATTTCGAAAGCTTGCTCGAACTCAGCGCGCGACTCTGCCTCCTTTCCTTGCTGATGAAGCGCCAGGGCGAGATTGTAGTGGCCTTCCGCATAAAGCGGTTTCAACCGCACCGCTTCGCGGAATTCTACCTGTGCCCGTTTGACATCCCCTGCTTGCAGTAGCACCAATCCAAGGTTATTGTGACCTTCGGCAAAAGCCGGCTCGCGCCGCACAAGTTCCTTGAAAACATTGGTGGCGCCGGCCGTATCGTTACTTTGGCTGAGCACCAAGCCGAGTTGGACGCGTGCATCGATGTACTTGGGATCAAGACTGACGGCTTCCTTCAATTCCCGGATGGCTTCCTCCAGCCGCTCTGATTGGGCGAGCGCAAGCCCAAAGTTGTAATGCGCCTCCGCCAAGTCGGAATCGGACATGACCGCTTGACGGAACTCTTCAAGCGCTCGTGTGTGGTCTCCCTGCCGCCACAAAAGCAGTCCCAAGCTGGAATGGACCTGCGCGTAATCCGGCTTAAGCTCAAGCGCCTTCTGATACAACTCAATGGCACGCGCAGATTCACTTTTGCGCTCCAAAGTGACTCCCAAGTAGTAATAGCCGGTCGGCAGTTCAGGGCTTTGCTCGATTGATTTTTGAAAGCGGGCCTGTGCTGTATCGAGCTCCTGCTTCTTAAGCGCTTCCACACCTTCGATGATGAGCAGCTTTGTCTGCGCCAGGCGCGCCCGGAACTCGCGTAATCCCTTCAGTTCCTCTACCTCTCTCTTTCCCGCTTCCGTTTGGCCTTGTTCGCGCAAAGCAATACCCAGGCTATAGTGCGCCTCCTCAAAATCAGGCTTCAGTTCGATCGCCCGCTGGAAGGCGGTGATGGCCTCCTCAGTGTTCCCCCCGGCTTTGAGTTCCTTGCCAAGGTTATATTGCGCATTAGGATCTTTGGGATCGATTTCGACGGCTTTGCGGAACTCGGCGAGGGCCCCGCCGTGGTCCCCCTGCCGGCGAAGTGTAGCTCCCAACGCCACGTGCGCCTGAACAAAGCGGGCGTTCATGCGCAAGGCGCGGCGAAACTCGTCCGCAGCTTCCTGCGGACGGCCCAACTGGCCTTCCGTTAGCCCCAGCTCGAAATGTAGCTCTGCGGAGGGTTTGGACTGAAGCGCTCTGCGCAATTCGCCCTCCGCAGCCGAAGCGTTATTCTGCTGCGAGTAGATGCGTGCCAAGAGACGGCGAGCACCAGCATTTGCTGGATCGAGCGCGACGGTTGTGCGGAGCTCCTTGAGAGCAGCGGCAAACTCGTGCAAATCAAACCAGGCGGAACCCAGTCCGTAGTGCGCTTCGGTCCATTTAGGTTTCAGGCGCAAAGTGGTCTCGAACTCTTCCACGGCTTGCCTGATGTCGCCCTTATATTTCAGCGCGAGCGCCAGGTTGTAGTGGGTTAGCACGTCTTCAGGTTCAAGCTCTAGCGCTTTCTGATAGCTCGCGATGGCTTCATTCCAGGACTTGGTGCGAGAGAATTCAACCGCGCGCTGACGATAAGTCTCAGCGGTCTGCGCGAAAGTCGGCGCGGCAAACAAAAGGCCCAAAAGCAGGACAAACACCATTAGCTGCGACCTAAGAGTTGAGTTAAGCGAGCGCCGTGGTTCAGCGATGAACCGCGGCGCTCAAGCGTGCTAAAAGTGGAATTTCGCGCTGATTTGGCCAATGCGCCCTGGGATCCGGGTGCTGGTCACCAGGCCGAACTGCTGTGGATCACACGAAGAAACCTCAGCCCTGGAACAGCGAAACGTGCCATTCGGATTGTCGAACTGTGCGTGATTGAAAATGTTGAAGAACTCGGCCCGAATCTCAAAGGCCATAGCTTCCTTGATGACTGTGCGCTTCGAAAAGCCAAAGTCAGTGTTGTTTAAGCCGGGGCCATGGAAGAATTGGCGATTGGAGTTGCCGAACTGGCCCAGCGGACCTGAACCAAACGCCTCGGGCAAAAAGAATGCGTTGGTTCGCGTGGGGTCAGTAGGGTCGGGTTTGCGCGGGTCCTGAATCACAACTTTGCCCACGCGGTCGGGTACATCCGTGTTGCCGCTACCGGTGAGGGATCTGTCTCCTCTTTGGCGGATTGCGACGGGCAGGCCGCCCGAGAAACGAGTGATGCCATGGATGGCCCACCCTTGGGTCAGGCGCTTCGGCGCGCCTTTGAAAGCACGGTCAAACGGAAGTGACCAGATGTAACTCACCACGAAGTTGTGAGTCATATCGTAAGCGGAGAGCGACCGGCTCAACCGGTGATTCGCGAAGTTCACCCACTGACCAAAGCCAGAGGAATCATCGATGCCCTTAGAGTACGTATAGGCGCCCAGGAAAGTGAGGTCGGCGGCCTTGCGCTCCACGGTGATTTCACCCGCGTTGTAGTTCGAGTTGGCGATGTTGGCAGTAAAACTGTTGTTTGGGCCGAAGTTAGGTCCAAGTGTGTCGCGCGTTCCGATGACCTGGGTTCCATTAGGCAGCGTGTAAGTGGTCTGTTCACCATTTGGCCCGCAAGTAGGAGTGGCGCCCATTGCGTTGAGCTGCAAGCAAAGCGCCGGATTGCCCGGATTGGCGTCGTATTGCGAAATCAATTTGTGGCCCTGCGTTCCAACATAGGCCAATTTCAAGACGGTCGATTTGTCAAGCTGTCGCTCGAAAGAAAGGTTGTAGTGTTCGGCATAGGGCATGCGATTGTGGATATCGTAGCCTGGAGAAAAAGAGATTGGCAGGTAGACCGAGTAATCGATCGTCTTATTCGCTGGACTCCCGGGAACGGGGAAGGTAAATGGGAAGCGTTCACCCTGTGAACTTCCGTCCACGCGCGTTTGAAACGGCAATTCCAGGGTCACGGGAATTTCCGGTTGCCAGTATAAACCAAAGGGGGCATCCCCCACTTCGTAGAACAAGTTCAAATCCTCGATCGAGGTGTAATAGATGCCATACGAAGCGCGGATGCTGGACTTGCCCGGACCTCCAAAGACCTTTCCGAGCGTCCCGTCGCTGAAACCAGGAGAATAGGCAATGCCGAGGCGCGGGGAGAAGTTGTTGTAGCGCGTGGGAGCGAGCGTGCTCGGGATGCCCGGATCTCCGGGGACCACCCAGCCTAGCGGCGCAGTTGGGAATTGCGTGGACTGTAAGCCGGGAACGATGGTCTCGATTTTGCCTTGTGTATCAAACCACGGCATGCTGACTTCCCAGCGCAAACCCAAATTGAGCGTTAGGTGTGGCTTTACCTTATAGGTGTCTTGTACGTATGCGCCCCCATAACGCGTGCGCGAATCCAAAAACTGCTGACTGCACTGGTTGTAGCCGGCGGATGCGCCTAGGAGAAAGTCAGCGATGTCATTACCGGTTTCAGTCCCGTCAAAAGTAAAGTCCCCGTTGGGCGCACAAGTGTTGCGCTCATTGATTTGGAGATACCGGTACTCGCCACCGAATTTCAGCGTGTGACGGCCGAGTGCTTTGGAAAATCCGTCGGAAACGTGCCAGGTGTTATTGGGTTGAAAGGTCGTCAGCGTATTTACACCGATCGAGAAATTGTTGAAATACTCCGGCGGTACAGTTTCCGGATAGCCCGCGGGCCCCGACGGATTGATGCCCAGAGTGCCTACGCCGGTAACAAAACCGAGGTCGGAGAGTTTTGCGAAGCTGCTCTTGGGCTTATCGGTTGTTGTGGCGGTTCTAAAGAAGCTGATCCGGGCCTCGTTCACAGCCGTGGCACCAAAGTTCTTGGTGTTGCTCATGACGAATTGCTGGGTGTGGGATGGTGTTTCGCTGGCAAATCCGGGCACGCTGCTGGCGCCCGATGCATAAGGATCGAAAACGAGCGCAGAATCATAGTAGTAATACCAAGACCAGTTCCCGGTCTTCTGATTATTAAAGTCTATGCGCTGGCCGTATTTGTTGTCGTTGGCGGTTTTCTTTTGGCTGGCATCGGAAAAATCGCCGGTCGTTGGATCGATATTTCCTAATGGAATATAGGGCAGCAGTTTCGTGGCTCGGAGGTCGAAGGCACCCTGAGGGATGTTCACAAGACCGGTTACCGGATCCACGGGAAACACGCACTGCGCTGTGCTGCTGCAGGCTGGGCTGATTACATTGCCCTGCGCGTCTAAGGTCGCAGGAATAGTGTACGGCTCCCCGGCAACGACCGTCTGGCCGGTTATTGGCTGTAAGCGACTAGTGAGATCTTGCTCCCAGTTTAATCCGCAGGTCGCACCTGCCGGGCACGGAGCACTCTGAACCAGCAGTGGGTTGCCATCCGAGTCAACAAAGTCGCCGGGGTTGAAAATTCCATTCCGTTGGTCCTGCGTCGGCAGTGAAACTAGACCACTGCTGGCACCTTGCACCTGGCGTGTGCCCTGATAGTCGCTGAACCAGAAGAGCTTGCTCTTCCAGATCGGCCCTCCGACAGCGTATCCAAACTGATTGCGACGTAGTTCCGCCTTGGTGGGGTCAAAGAAGCTGTGGGCGTCAAATTTGTCGTTGCGCAGAAATTCGAATGCGGTTCCGTGGATTCCATTCGTGCCCGACTTCGTTATCGCGTTCATGACCGCGCCGCTGAATTTTCCGTACTCTGCATCAAAACTGTTGGTGATTAGGCGAAACTCTTCGACGGAATCGAGGTTCGGGACCAATCCGGCACCGAGATTGCGCCCTTCGCTCACATCTCCACCGTTGACTAGGAACGCGTTCGCGGTTTCACGCTGGCCATTCACTGAAAGGTTGCCGGGAGATTCGATGTATCCGGAAACGGGGCGGTCCTGCTGCATCGTACCGGAAGTGATAGGAACGACTCCGGCCTGAAGCCCGAGGAGATCGAGGTAGCTACGGCCATTCAAGGGAAGCGATAGCATTTTCTTGGAATCGACTACGTCCCCCAGTTGTGTGCTTTCGGTCTGCACCTGGATAGCGTTAGCGGAGATTTGGACCTGTTCCGTGACTGTACCGACGCTAAGCGTGATGTCGAAGCGCAATTGGTCGTTCACTTTCACTTCGATATCCGTCTCCGTGAACGTGCGGAATCCAGAGGCAGTGACTGTAAGCTTGTAATGACCTGCCGGTAGAGCCAAGATTCGGTAGGAACCCTCCGCGTCCGAAGTGGCTTCCTTACTGAAACTAGTTTCGACATTTGTGGCCACAATGCGCGCCCCGGCAACTACGGCCTGGGAAGTGTCGTGGACCACGCCCAAAATGGATCCGGTCACGTCGGCGCGCAAAACTGCAGCACCAGTTAGGATTATTAAAACGATTGAAATCAATAGGAAAATGCGAGAATCGCGCTTGCTCATCGGTCACCCCCATTTGCCGCGGAGCTTAAGACGAAGTCTGGAGCAAGTCAAGGGGATGTATCGCTTTTTGTCAAAGCTCTTTAGAAATGTCCCCATTCTTACCTCGTTAGAAGTGTCCCCTTTTTTGTTTTTGGTCTTGATGACTTTGTGAGTTGCTGGCCTGGCCCGCAGCGTAACCCTGCGGAGCCCGTAGGGCGGAGCGTTTAGG
>DATEGP010000125.1:0-67440 GCA_035280045.1 Candidatus Acidiferrum sp. | reverse complement strand
CCCGGATTGAAAATTGGGAGAGGGGTTGGGTGCCCCAGGTTTTGATTTTGAAAACCTGGGTCTTCGACTTTTCATCTTTTCAACAATTCGGGGAACCAACAAACCCAAGACCCAGGTTACAAACCAAACCTGGGGCACCCCCTCCGTGCCTGTCCACTCGTACTTCCTCAAGTTCCGGCGCAGTGCTATTCTCGCCCGCGATGTCATGTCAACCAATTCCAATTCGCATCCCGGGCCACCCCGCCCCTCGCGACATCACGATTCGGTTGAGGTAGCTTCATGACTATAAACAAGAGACCAAGAATCCGTAACCCCGAGGCCGTCGAGGACGCCCGCAAACTAATCCAAGCCGGGGCTGATATCGAATTGGTTCTGCTGTTCTTTCGCGACCACGGTTTCGATATGGCTGACTGCATTTATGCAGTTCAGGACGTATTCGCAAAGCAGTTTGCTGTGGCAAAGGGTCTGGTAATTCGCAGTCAGGCTTGGGCTCACAAATACGAATCTGATGCGCAACTTCGAGACGCTGCGCGGAATGCGCTAAAACAACTGGCAGACTCGAATTCACCCGACTTACCACGAATCGTTTTTGAAGACGAAAATGAATAGGCGTGGAGCTACCGCTACGACGCGCCAGCATGATGGAAGCTGGCGCAGGTTTGGTTTCTAAGCCTGGATCTTGGTGATTAGCTTTTCCGCCCACTAACTCCCAGATTCCACGCGACTTAAAATTCTTAAAATTTCTTCAATTTTCGCTGGACAAGGTATTTACTTGATGATACAGTAGCTCTTGCCAAATCAGACAGGTCCGCCACCGTGTGCGCCTTTTGCATCCCGGCCTTGCCGGGACCCCCATGCTTTACCCTGTTTACCCCGAGCTTCGAGGGGAGCCTCGAAGGGCACCCTCCCTCCACACTCACTGAGTCCAGCCCGCCCGCGAAAATCCGCGGCCTACAAGGTTCCGTACATTCTTCCAAGCGACTATCCGACGAAGGATAGTCGTCCTGAGCGAAGCAAAGGATCTCTCCACGCGTACCCCTACAATTTTACGTACATTCTTCCAAGTTCCGTATACTCTAACCTCTTTCTTTTCACACTCTTCCAAAAACTGCCGGGGTGGGGGTGCGCACACGCTCTCGGACCTCAAGTATTACTTTAACTCCCCTGGGTGCTCGGCGTCCCCCGACCCGGTCGGCGTGCGCGGAGAGTCTTCGGCTTGTAAACTGTCAACTGTAGACTGTCGACTGTCAACTCGCCTAAGTCCTTTAGAATCTGCACTTACAAGAAACTGGGGGGAGGGACCTTCCCTCTCATTTTCCATTTTCTCTTTTCCGATTTCCGAGCTTGGTACCTCTTGCTTTTTGAATCTGCCACCTGTTTCAAGTATAAAGACTAACGGTGAATTCTTATGCCCGACCAGCCCCCATCGGACCGCTCCAAGCCCCCCGCGGAGCGTTTCAAAACAGAGATGCCGCAAATCCCCGGCGTGTCCCCAAACGCCACGACCGACGCTCGCCCCGCCGACAGCGGTTCTTCTCTCAAACTCGTCATCGGACTCATCGTCGTGCTGGCCGTCGTCTTCCTGGGAGCGCGCTGGGCGCTCCGCCCCCGCCAACCAGACACCAAGTCGGCCGAGCAGCCGCAAATTGAAGTTCCTTCGCCCGCACCCGACCCAAGCACTCTCGTCCCGCACGCCACAGACAATGCTCCCGTCATCGCCACCGTCGACGAAATGGCCAAACCCTGGTCCTCGAAGGAGTTTTTCGCTCGCAACAGCCTCACGGGCGAAAACATGCCCGCCGTGCTCGTGCGATTGCCGTCCGGCTCCCCGTCGCGAGCCACCGCCTACTGGGCGTTTTCCGTGAACGCACCCTATGGCAACTGCCGCCTGGAGTACATCACCGATCTGCAGCGCCTGCGCACCGATTACGGATTCGCTGACGCAAAGCATCCAATGGTCGTCAATCCGTGCAGCCACTCGGTTTTCGATCCAGCCAAGACCGCGACTCTCCCCGGAACCGGCGCCATCGTGCGAGGAGCGATCGTGCAGGGACTGGACTTGCGCCCGCCACTCGCCGTCGATATTCGAGTCAGAGGCAAAGACATCGAGGCCATCCGCGCGGAGTAGTGAAGCTTGGCCAAAGAAATTTTTGTTTGCCGTTTGCGGTTTGGTTTTTGCTGATGCTCGTTGGCTTTTGTTGTCATTCTGCGCGGAGCAGGCCGACTTTTTCTTTCGCTCCGCTCTTGCGGAGCGTCGGCATGCGGAGTCGAAGTACCCTTCGCCATCGAGCGGCTTTGCTCGATGAATCTCTCTGGAGCCTGTTTGGAACATTTTCGCTCTCATGACCACTGAACCAACCTTCGCGACCTTCTGGCCCGAGTACCTGCGCGCGCACAGCCAAACCGGCACGCGTGCAGTTCACCTCATTGGCACGCTAACCGGCTGGGCGCTTCTTGTTGCTGCAATCGCGCTCCAACGATGGTGGTGGATCGCACTCGCCCTCGTGGTTCCCTATGCGCTGGCATGGATCTCCCACTTCTTTGTGGAGCACAACCGGCCGGCCACGTTTGAGCATCCTCTGTGGTCATGGTGGGGCGACCAAAAAATGGTCGCTTTGATGCTGACCGGAAAAATGAGCGACGAACTCCGCCGCTGCGGTGCTCAGAAATAGAAATTAGAAAATCGAAAATAGAAGAGGCATTAAATCGCGGTCTTGGTCGAAGATTCGAGCCGCGCTCTCCGCATACCTGAATCTAAATCAGATAAATCCTCCAGAAGTATCGAAGTTTAGATTTTGTCTCTTCCAATTTGGCCCGCAAGTTATAGAAAAAACATAACCTTAGCGGCGCAGCGCAATGGCGCGCGACCTGCAACCCCATCGCAAAGCTCAAGCGGAATCCGCCTGTCCCGAAAGGACTTGTTCGGAGGTGGTTCCGCGTGCTGAGCCACAGGTACAAGGATTGTTCAAGAACGTTGAGATTGTTCCATGGAATGGAGGGCAGCAAATGAATTGTGAAAGAACTTTCAGTATGGGCGGCTTCCGATCCGCAGTGAGCCAGGTTGCCGCGAGACGCGAGAAGCCAAGTCACGTTTGGGCTGCAGCTCTCGCTTTTGTTGTCGCAATGCTGATCATGCCTTGTTTCGCGAACGCGCAAAGGCTTGATGGAACATTGCGCATTACGGTTTCTGATTCGACCGGCGCAGGGATCCTCGATGCCAAGGTTACCGTCACGAACGACGCCACGGGCGTTTCAACAACCGCCACGGCGTCAAGTGCCGGAACGTATGTATTTCCAAATCTGCTCGTTGGTTCGTACACCGTAACCGCGGAAAAGTCCGGATTTAAAAAAGCAGTTAACAAGGGCGTGCAGGTGGAATCCAACCAGGTGGCTGAAGTTACCGCAACGCTGGAAGTCGGGGATGCCACCGCGGTCGTGGAAGTTACGGCCGGCGCCGAATTGGTGAAGACCGAATCCTCGGAGCTTGGGGCGACGTTCGGTGAGCAAGCGGTCCACGACCTTCCCGTAAATACACTCGGCGCCGACGTAAAAGAGTTTGCTGTTTACGCTCCTGGAACAACGACACAACAAGGCGGCGTGCTCGGTTCGGGCGGTTCGATTGGCGGAACACGCCCGCGCTTCAACGGTTTCTCCATCGACGGTGTGGATGACAATAAAGTGGACACGAACGGTCCCACGCAGCCGGTCATTCAGGAATCAGTGGCGGAATTCACCCTTATCACCAATCAATTCAGCGCGGAGTACGGCCACTCGGCCGGGGGACAGTTCAACATCGTTACCAAGTCCGGCACAAATAACTGGCATGGTACTGGATGGGGCTACAACCGCAACCGGGACTTCGACGCAGCAACAAACCAGGAGATAGCCGCTGCCGCCGGTCTAGCAACTCCGCCCGCCGATGTGAAAAATCGCTTTGACTACAATCGCTTTGGCGCAAGCGCGGGTGGCCCGATTCGAAAGGACAGGCTTTTCATTTACGGAGCCTATGAATTCCAGAACGAGGGTCTGGGTGCGCAGGGCGCGACAGTGATCACGCCAACGGCGGCGGGGATGTCGCAGCTGATGGCACTCAACCCTGACTCGGCGGTCGTGGCCGTTTTGAAGGAATTCCCGATAGCTGCAGTGAACGACAAGGGGACAGTGCCTGTGAGCCTGAATGGTGGCGCTACACAGAACATTCCCGTCGGCACGTTCGCCGGAGTTGCCCCAAGCTGGGCCCGAGAACACGATTTTACAATCAACGGCGATTTGAACCTCGGGAAGCACCAGCTCCGCGCACGCGTTCTTTATGACCGGCAACGCCTGCCACAGGTGAACCCTATTCAGCCGCAAAACCAGTTTACCGGCACGCAGACGGATGACGCACGGAAGTACATTCTCACAGACGCCTGGACGATTAGCAGCCGGGTAATTAACGACTTTCGACTGTCCTTTTCGAGGTTAAGCGGGCCAAACTCTTTGACCCCCAGCCAGTTTGCGAATTTCCCTAACGTGGAAATCGACCCATTTGGAAGCAATCTGGGACCGTTCAGTCTCGCTCCGCAGGGGTATGTTCAGAACGTTTATCAGGCTGTGGAGAACGTGAGCTACATCCGAGGAAAGCACACGTTTAAGGTCGGAGTTGAAGGACGGAACTACATCACGGAAAACTCTTCTTTGCCCCGGGCGCGCGGCGAATGGGATTATAAATCGCTAAATACGCTGATCAATGACCTTGTGCCCGATGGCAGCAACGGAGCGCTACGGGGCGCAGGAACAGGTACTTCGGCGTTGAACAAT
Source organism: Candidatus Acidiferrum sp. (assembly GCA_035280045.1). Classification (GTDB taxonomy): domain Bacteria; phylum Acidobacteriota; class Terriglobia; order Acidiferrales; family UBA7541; genus Acidiferrum. Next base: position 62,640 of record DATEGP010000125.1, on the reverse strand, counting down.
CCCGCGGTCTACTGGTTCGTCCAGGACGACTGGAAAGTGATGCCGCGGCTCACGTTGAATCTTGGACTGCGTTATGAATGGTCCGGGGTTCCCCGCGATGAGGGAAAGCAAGCGCTGAACTCGATCGCGGATGATCCGGCAGTAGGCCTGATCTTCCGCAAGCCAAAATCCGATAAGAACAACTTTGGCCCGCACGTTGGCTTTGCCTGGGATCCCACGGGCCACGGCAAATGGTCCATCCGGGGAGGCGGGCAGATGGCTTACGACGTCATTCCCCTCAACTTTGCGGTCAACAGCCTGCCTCCGGAGTTGCAGACGGAGCAAAACGCGACGCTCACCTGCAAGCAGGCGGGTGCTCCGGCGTGGTGCACTTCTGGTACCGGAATGACGCCGGGCCCTGGCTTTCTTGCGGAAGGGGGCCTTCTGCAGGTGAACGTGCCGCCCACCACCGCCGTGGATGCGAGGGCAGCCACGCAGGCGTTAATCCTGGACATGGTGGACCCGAAAGTCATCACTTGGTCGCTCGGCGTCCAGCACGAACTGTTCAAAGACAGCAGCATCGAAGTGCGTTACGTGGGTACGCGAAGCCTGGAGTTGCCAGTCCAGAAACGGCTCAACTCCGCTTCGGCGTTTGATCCCAACGTTCCCGGTGGGGGCATCGCTCCGCTTCCGACTTACTTGACCGCGTCACAGGTTCCCGCTACCGTGGCGGCTCCCACCAGCACGCTTAAGAATTTCGATGACTTCTTGGGGAACGGCCTATTTCAGCCGCTGGCGACAGAGGGGTTTTTCGGAAATCTCACCACCAATCCGCCAATTGGAACAGGGATTTATCATGCCGGTTCGGTGGATTTCATGCACCGGTTCGCGAAAGGATTGTATTTCCGGGCGAATTACACGTTCTCCAAAAACATCGACAATTCCACGAACGAGTTGTTCAGCAGCCGTGTGAACCCGAGGCGAGCGCAGGACGGATTTGATTTTGCCGCGGAACGCGGCCGCTCCGCTCTGGATTTGCCCCAGAAGTTTGCCGTCACCTGGGTCTACGATTTCCCGAACATTCATTCCGAAAACCGGTTCGTCCGCGGTCTGGCGCACAACTGGGAGTGGAGCGGCACCTATCTGGCGCAATCCGGTCAGCCGGTGACTCCGCTATCCAATTTGGACGCCAACGCGAACGGAGATGGCGCAGGCGACCGGACCATTATTAACCCGTCGGGCATCGGCTTGACCGCCTCGACGGTTACTCCAGTTTGCAACAACGGTTTGGCCGGCGGCGGCGCGACGTACGTCGACGCGACCTGCGACCCCAATCATGCAGACGATCCACTGCCAGGCTGCACCTCAAATTGCACCGATCCGACACCGGGTGCTGGTGCGCCTGCAGTCGTGGGATACCTCGCTAATAACCCGAAAGCTCGTTTCGTGCAGGCGGGTGTTGGCGCTTTGACAAACGCCGGAAGGAACACGGTGAGCACTCCTGGATTCAACATCTGGAACATGTCGCTGTTCAAGACCATGCAATTCACTGAACGCACGGCATTGCAGTTCCGCTTCCAGACCTTCGATACCTTTAACCACCAGAATTATAGTCTTGGCTTGCCGTCCAACAACGGCACGCTCGACCAGAACACCAATACCAACCCCTTGAACACAAGCTACATTTTTGTAACCTCGCCCCAGTTCCTCAATAAGTTCATCTTCAATGGTGGCAGCCGTACGCTGGAACTGGGACTTAGGCTCTCCTGGTAGCGACACGCATTTCAACAACCGGCCGCGAGGGAGCTTTTCAAAGCTCCCTCGTTTTCTTTCCCGCCAAACCTGGAAATCTGGGCCGGGTCTCCGCGGAATGCAAGATTCTTCACTCTTCAATAAAACTTGCCCTGACCCAACCGGATTTTCCAGCCCTCCCAACAAGGTTCTTGCCGTGAACGCGGAGGATCAATGCCGAAATTCAAAATAGCCAGGTTGGGATCGTTCCTTGTCGCGGTGCTCCTTGCCTGCAGTCTCACCGTTTCTTGCTCGCTCCTGGCGCCGAATGAAGCCGCAACCACCAAGGACATCCTGGGCACGGCCCGAGAAAACTTCAACTTAGGAGTTGTTCGCCGCTGCACTGATCAGTTCGGCGACCGCGTCAGGCTTTGAAGCCAACGGTGTATGATCCACGGGCAAGGAAACAAACCTGGACTTCATCCTCTCTACCGTGAAACGTTGCGTTTCGGGGGATACCATGCGGTCTTTTTCCGCAATAAGAAACCAAGTCGGTTTTTCTCTCCAAGCTGGCTTGGTCATGGGTTCCCCGAGGCACTTGAGGGAAATCGGCTTCTGCGTCGCTGCCATGAGAGCGCTTTCTGCCGAGGAAGCATCCGGGGCGATGACCGTACGGAAGGCCTCCATATCGACCCAAAGGAATCCATCAACGTCGGGCTGCAGTTTCGGGGCGCTAGGGTGGGGAGGCTCGCGATGGAACACGTCGCCAACTGTTTCCCCTTCATCCGGTACAATCGCTGCGATGTAAACAAGTGCCTTCACCTTGGGATTGCCGGCGGCAGCTGCGGTGATGGCTGCTCCGCCGTAGGAGTGCCCCGCCAAAACGACCGGACCATCTTGCCTCAGAAGCACTTTCCGCAAGACTGTCACATCATCACTGAAGGAGGTTAACGGGATCTGTGCTGCCACCACGTTGAAACCCCTCCGCTGTAATTCCTCAGTCACCTTGTTCCAACTCGAGCCATCCGCCCACGCCGCGTGCACCAGAATCACGGTCTTATCTGTCTTTTCTGTCTTCGCATTGGTCATGATGTTCTTTTTCCTTTCCAAGTTTTCTGTACGTTCCCCTTGTCACCTCGGGCATTAGCCGGGGCGCGCTTGCTCGGTCGCGCGCCCGAAGCTGCGGTGCCGCCTACAAATCGGACCAACCTATGCAGCGCTGGCCTTAGAGGCGAGCTTGCGGCCCAGGAAATCGCGAATGGCACCAGCAATTTCTTCATGGTGGGTTTCCAGTGCGAAGTGGCCCGTGTCGTAGAAGCGGACCTCGGCCTTTGGGTTGTCGCGCTTGAACGCTTCCGCGCCTCGAGGCAGAAAGAACGGATCGTTCTTGCCCCAAACGGCAAGCAGGGGAGGCTGCTGGCTGCGGAAATAATCCTGGAACTTTGGATACAAAGCGACGTTGCTGGCGTAATCCAGGAACAAATCGAGCTGGATCTCATCGTTACCGGGGCGCGCCAGAAGCGCAGAATCAAGCGTGTAGGATTCGGGGGCCACTAGCGACTCCTCTGGTACGCCATGGACGTATTGCCATTTGGTTGTTTCGGGTTTCAGGAAATCGCGCAGCGCGGCTCGGTTCTGCTGCGTTTGCTCTTTCCAGTATTTCTGAATGGGGTTCCAGCCTTCGCTCAGACCTTCCTCATATGCGTTCCCATTCTGCGAGATGATGGCGGCGATGCGCTCCGGATGAGCCAGCGCCAGACGCAGTCCTACCGGAGCGCCGTAGTCGAACACGTAAATGGCGAACCGCTGAAGACCGAGGGTCTGAGTGAATTCGTCAATGACTTTGGCCAGATTCTGGAACGTGTAGCGGAATCGCTTGCTGTCAAGCGCATCGGAGAAGCCGAAGCCCGGCAGGTCGGGCGCTACCACGTGGTAGCTGTCGGCCAGCGCCGGAATGAGATTGCGGAACATGTGCGACGAGGTTGGGAAGCCGTGCAGCAGGAGAATCGTTGCCGCCGTTGACGGTCCCGCCTCCCGATAGAAAATCTTGCTGCCGTCTACGACGGCGTTCTTGTAACTGATCATTGCGTCTCCTTCTAATTTTGGAAGCTCGCTGTCGCGATGCTCTTAAGCACCGTGGTCGGCCTCCCGAACCATTTGACGCGCTAACCGATAAAAGGTTATATTATCGGTGTAAGGCTCATTGTGGGTCTGGCTTGAGATCGCAAAAACACAAATCCGATTGCAAAGATGGTTTTCTGTTCGTTGCAAATGAGCTTGTATTGGACTTCCTGAATACGCGGCCGGTGCTGGAGGGCAAACCGGTGGAGCTGCTTACCGACTTCGCTGCCCTGTTGCGCTGGTTCCAGGCGGCTGATGTGCTGAATCCTCAACAATTTAACCATCTTCTGAGAACATCGGGCGGAACAACCAAGGCACACAAGACTACAGAATCTATGTGGGAGTTGCGCGAGAGCCTCAGAAAGGAGATCTCCGCCTGGGAGCGTGGTGAAGCACTTAGTCTGTCCACTATAGCCAATCTAAATACAATGATGGCTGCGCATCCCGTGCGCACAAGATTGACCGCGCACCCAAGCGCCTATACGACAGACTTGTGGTTCGAGCTGCGAGAACCGGAGGGCCTGTTTGCGCCGTTGGCATATAGCGCCGTGAGGCTGTTTACCGAAGCGGACCCCAAGCGCGTGCGCAAATGCGATCAGTGTGTGCTGCATTTCCATGACACCAGCAAGAAAGGTACACGACGCTGGTGCAGCATGCAGCTATGTGGGAATCGCCTGAAGGTCGCAGCCTACGCGGCCCGCAGGCGCCGGCACGCATAAGTGGCGGAACGATGGCTTCGCCGGTTGACGGACAATGCCATCCTCCACAATACGTGTGGTTAGAGGCGAATTACGGGCTAACCGGAAACGGACCTACTGCGGTCTTTGGCATGTCTTGACAACAGAACGCTTCGCGGATAAACCTTTCCTCCGCCATGCGCAAACAAACTTCCAGTGCTCCAGCTTCACCATCGCGCCGCAGATTTCTGCAAAGCGGCGCTATCACCTCCCTGGCAGGGCTCGCCCCGCTGGGCAAAGCGATATCTAACTCTTCAGCGGATTCCCTTCCAGAGGCTTTCTCCGCGCTCAAGCCGCTCGGTTCGCGTGTTCATCCCATTACCGCGGATGAATATCGCGGCAGGCTACAGCACGCGCAGAAATTAATGGCTGACCTGGACCCGAAGTACGACGCCTTGTTCGTCGCGCCGGGAACGTCTCTCTATTACTTCACCGGCATTCGCTGGGGAATGAGCGAGCGGCTGCTGGCGCTGGTGCTTCCGCGCACGGGCGAACCCATTATTGTCGTGCCCGGGTTCGAAGAAGGGCGCATGCGCGAGAAGCTGCAATTTCCGGCGGAAGTCCACGTCTGGCAGGAAGACCAAAGCCCCACGAAAATTGCCGCGGCGGCGCTGGCGGAGCGCGGGATTCGCACGGGAAAAATCGGCGTGGAAGAAACCGCGCCGTTTACGTTCTACGATCATCTGCGCGCGGCAGCTCCCGGGCTCGAATGCATTTCCGCCGATCCTCTCACCATTGCCTGCCGCGGGCGCAAGTCGGAACACGAGTTGGAGTTGATGCGGCTGGCCTGCGAAGCCACGTTCGACGTTTTTCGCGCCGTCTTTGCATCTGTGAAAGAGGGAATGTCGCAGGAGGACATCGGCAAGTTGGTGGCAGGGGGATTTTCGAAGATGGACCTGCACGGAGGCGCGCTGGTGTTGCTGGGCGCTTCCGCGGCGCTCCCGCACGGCACCATCAAGCCACAAAAACTGAAAGAAGGCGACGTCATCCTGATTGACGGTGGCTGCGCGGTGGAAGGTTATCAATCCGACGTAACGCGCACTGGAGTCTTGGGCAAACCTTCGGAAAAAGTGTTAAGCGTGTTTGAAATTGTCCGCAAGTCCCAGAATGCAGCACTGGATGCCGCGCGCGCGGGACGCCTTTCTGGTACCGTTGATGATGCCGCGCGCAAAATGGTTACGGACGCCGGGTTCGGGCCTGACTACAAAACCTTCACGCATCGCCTGGGCCATGGCATAGGTCTCGACGGGCACGAGCATCCTTATCTTGTCCGCGGAAGCAAAACTGTGCTCGAACCGGGCATGACCTTTTCCAATGAGCCGGGAATCTATCTCGTCGGCGAGTTCGGCTTGCGCTGCGAAGACGACATGGTGATTATGGCAGATGGTCCGGCTCAGCTTCTGACGCCGGGCTTTGCGCCATCCCTCGAAAAGCCCCTCGGCTAATCGTCCGCTCGAAGTCCGTGGCAAAAATCGACGATGCGCTGCTCCGCCCAGAAGCGCTCGTGGCCGGGATGTTTTGAGATAAAGCCGCAGTGCCCGCCGTGTTGCGGCGCAACAAAACGAATCCCTGAATTCATCGAGCAAGAACCGCTCGATGGCGCGGAATTGTCGCTGATTTTCGCGGCCACGAAAGACGCATACGGAACGAACGGATCGTTCTGCGCGGTGATCATCAGAAAGGGAACGCGAATTTGCGCGGCCACCCTCTTGGCGCCAACGTGCTCGTAGTAATCCTGCGCGTCGCGGTAGCCGAATTGCGGCGCGGTGATGACGTCGTCGAATTGGCGCACGGTTCGAATCGGGCCGAGCCCGTTGAGCGGATAGCGCTCTGGAAACATTTTTTGTTTGCGGGCGTAGCGGTCCATCAACCCGGAGACAAAGCGGCGCTGGTAAAGATAATTTTCCGTGCGTTCGAGCGCGTCGGCGCAAGCCCCGAGATCCAGAGCCGGACACACGGCGCAGACGCCGCGCAGCGCTTTGGGCACTGCGTTCGCGAACTCTCCCGCCATTTTGGTGACGAGATTTCCTCCCATCGAGTACCCGGCGAAAAAGATTTGTTCGAAACCGTCGCCGTTCGATAGTTCCTCGAAAACAGCGCGATAGTCACCGCTCATGCCGGAGTTGTACAGCGTCGGCGTCAGCGCTTCGGTCCAGCCGCAATTGCGCTGATTCAAGCGCACCACGTGAAATCCGCGATGAAACGCCTTCTCCGCAATCCCGCGCATGTAATTCGAATCGCTGGAACCTTCGAGACCGTGTACCAGCACAAGAACAGGAGCGTCTTTGCGTTTTCCCGGCTGCCAATGGCAATGCCCGAGCAGCCACGAATCCTGCTCCACCTGTAAACGCCGCGCCTCCGCCTGCGGAATATCGAATCGCCGCGGCACCAACGCCGCCGCAATCGTCATCGCATGCCCATTTTTCAGCAACGCGTGCGGTTCGAACTCCGGAATCATGATCTCCATCTATGAAATTGCTCGCATTCGAGAATAGCAGACCGAACTTGCGTAAACGAAGTTACACGAGCGAAGGGGCGGCGCAAACTTGACCCCAGTGGCCGTGCGCCCTAGAATGGAGCATTCACCGTGAGGCATTTTTTTGATTCTAATGCGTTGGTTTATCGGCCCAGCGGGCACCCGCTGGGCTGCGTTGCTTTATGGCCACTTTTTTGGGGCGGCCTAACTTTTGAAATGTAGCGAGTGAAGTGTAACGTGAGGTTGCAATGAACGATAACGCGAGGTTGGAATGAACGAAGGTGTAATTCCCGACGCGCTTACTTTTGACGACGTGCTGCTGGTGCCGGGCCGTTCAACGGTGCTGCCAACGGAAGTGGATACCAGCACGAATTTTTCGCGCAAAGTAAAACTGAATGTGCCGCTGGCGTCCGCGGCGATGGACACCGTTACGGAATCGCGGCTGGCGATCGCCATTGCGCGGCAGGGCGGCATCGGCATCGTGCACCGCAGCATGTCCGCGGAAAAGCAGGCCGAAGAAGTGGATCGCGTGAAGCGCTCGGAGAGCGGAATGATCGTGGATCCGGTGACGATTTCGCCGGACATCACCATCCGGCAGGCGCTGGAAATCATGAACAAGTACAAAATTTCCGGCCTTCCGGTGACGCGCGGGTCGCGGCTGACAGGAATTTTGACCAACCGCGATTTGCGCTTCGAGAAAAATCATTCGCAACTCGTTAGTTCGGTGATGACCAAAGAGAATCTCGTCACTGTGCCCGTAGGCACTACACTGGACGAGGCTGAGCGAATTTTGCAAAAGCACCGCATCGAAAAATTGCTGGTCGTGGACCAGGACTTCAATCTCAAAGGTCTGATCACCGTCAAAGACATCCAGAAAAAGCTGGAATATCCGCGCGCGGCAAAAGATGAGCACGGACGATTGCGCGTCGGCGCAGCGGTCGGCGCGACGGGCGATTTTCTCGAGCGCGCCGTGGAATTGTCCAAAGCAAAAGTGGACGTCCTCGCGATTGACACCGCGCACGGGCATTCGTTTCGCGTGATGGAGGCGATTAAAGCCATTCGCCAGCGCTTGCCGGACGCGCAACTCATTGCCGGAAACGTGGCGACGTACGACGGCGCGAAAGAATTGATTTCGCTTGGCGTCGATGGCCTGAAAGTTGGCATCGGGCCTGGCTCGATTTGCACCACGCGCGTGGTGACCGGCGCGGGCGTTCCGCAGCTCACGGCCGTTATGGAATGCGCGCGCGCGGCGCATGGCACCGAAGTGCCGCTGATCGCCGACGGCGGAATCAAGTATTCCGGCGACATTTCAAAAGCTCTCGCGGCGGGCGCCTCCTGCGTGATGATTGGCAGCCTTTTCGCCGGGACGGAAGAGTCGCCGGGCGAAACGATCCTTTATCAGGGCCGCACGTTCAAGTCGTACCGCGGAATGGGCTCGACCGGAGCGATGGAAGCGGGGTCCGACCGTTATGCGACGGTGCAGGATACCGGCGAGCGCGGCAAGTCCGTCCCGGAAGGGGTGGAAGGCCGCGTACCTTATAAAGGACCGCTGGGCGCGCTGACCGACCAACTGGTCGGCGGGCTGCGCAGCGGAATGGGTTACGTCGGCGCGAGCACGCTCAAGGAATTCAAGGAGAAGAGCCGGTTCATTCGCGTCACCGCGGCGGGCCTGCGCGAGAGCCATGTGCATGACGTGATCATCACGAAGGAAGCGCCGAACTATCGCATGGAGTAAGCGTGTATGGAGTAGCAGCTGCGGCGCCGAAACCTTCCTGGAAAATCATTCCTTGGTGTTTGTAGGACTCCTTTCTTGGTGGTGGGTTAGTTTGTGGTGGCACACCCGCTCTTGGCTGTAGGCCTCGATATTCGCTGTCCACATAAACCACACAGGCAAGAGTGCCTGTGCTACCAAAAGCAATCTGCTCCGGCAATTGACCCACTACCGCTTTCTTGCGTCGCAATTCCCTTTTCTCTGCTAACCTGAAAACGGAAAGCGTGCAGAAAAAATTGGAAAGAGTTGAATCCTGGCCGTGAACCCGCAACCGTGGCGCAATCCGCGTCCCGCACCAAGCCTGTCCGAAATTCGCGCGAAGACTCCGGCGCCGCGCTGGGTGGGGTGGCTGTGGGCGTGGTGGCCGGCGATTGTGTGGTCGGGCGTGATTTTCACCATGTCCACGGACCCTTTTTCCTCCGAGCACACGAAATGGTTCTTCGAGCCGGTGCTGCGCTGGCTGATTCCGGGGCTGGCGCAAAGCCAGTACGAGTACATGCATCACCTCATCCGGAAGTGCGCGCACTTTTCGGAATACTTCGTGTATTTCGTGTTGCTCTACCGCGCGGTGCGGGGCCGCGCGTCCGGCTGGCGGTGGAGTTGGGGACTTATCGCGCTGCTCATCGCCGCGTGCTATTCGCTGACGGACGAATTCCACCAGGTGTTCGTGCCGAGCCGGGGTCCCTCCATTTACGACTCGCTGCTCGATACCGTTGGCGCGTCCGTCGCGCTGGTTACACTGTGGCTTTGGCTGCGCGGAAGAAAAGGAAGTCGACAGCCGACAGTCCCGACAGGATCGGGATCTTCGATTCACAGTTGACAGTTCAAAACAAAAGCCAAACATTTAGACACCAGCCGCGGATTTTCGCGGATGAACGCGGATCTGCTTCTTGAGGGATTCTCAAAGACAAAACCGCTTGAACTCAAGTGTTGAACCAAAACCGAGTAATAAACCAACTTCATGAGGCACCAGCCGCGGATTTACGCGGATCTGCTTCTTGGAATTCTCGAAGACGAGTCGCTTGAATTGGGGCTTGGGGCCAAAATTCAGGAGTAGCCCGACTTCTATCTCAGTGGCTCGCAAATAATGCAAGAGTTGGGCCTCGTGCGCCGGATCGATTCCTGAACCGGCCTTCAACTCGAGGATGATTGCACCCTCGACAATGAGGTCTGCTCGATAGTCTCCAATCACTTGACCACGAAAGGTCACCTTCAATGGGAATTGGCGGTCGACTCGGAGCCCCGCCTCGGAAAGGGCGATGGTCATGGCCTGCTCGTAAACTGCTTCCAGGAATCCATGGCCTAGCTCGTTGTAAACCTCGTAGAACACGCCGATGATCTTGTCGGTCAGCTCCTGGTGTTTTAATCCGCGTGAATCCGCGTTCATCCGCGGCCTCCTTGAGTGTCAGGTGTGTGCGGACGGGGGGGTACACCCCCACCCCACTGTTGTAAAGATTTGAAAACAAAGGGGTTGCAAATTGCCACTGTTGTAAGTTGTTGAAAACAAAGGAAGCGGCAATGGGGTGAAAACGGCGAGCAGTTCGTAAGTGATTGAAAATTCGTAGAGAGACGGAGAGATCCCTCGCCGCGCTCGGGATGAACTATCCTCATCGGATTGTTCAGCTGTTGAGAATTGGAAGGGCAGAGAGATGCCGGAAGGTTTGGAAAGTGTAAGCGTGGGGACACGGTGGCGGACCTGTTTTATTTGGCAAGATAACTTAGCACAAAGTAACATTTTTGTCCAGCGAAAATCGAAGATTTTATGAAAAAATTAAGATGAATGGATTCTGTGAGATAGCCCCTTGGAAACTCGGCGTGAACGGGACGAAAGTTGAGTGAGAAACAGTCAACACTCGCGAATTTGTGGGGAGAAAGTAAACCGTTTGTTTGGTGTGGGATAGGACAGGGGCTAATGGTATTAACTCTCTCTAAGTGATTACTTGGCAAGGAATGCTGTTAGCGCAGAGAGGAGCCTTTCTTTGCTCCAACACTCCCAAAGGATGAGAACATTCCACCCGATTCTCATTAGCTTACGTCGATTCTTTTATCTCTCTCTCGGTTCTTCTCTCGCTTATCGCGCCAGAATCTCCAATTCTTCGCCGGCCTAACCTGCCCGTACCGGCACCTATGCATATGCCAGAAACATCCATGTACGAAGATTAGCTTCTTGCGTCGAGGGAGTACGATGTCTGGCTTACCGGGCAAGTCTGAGCGGTAAATCTGGTATTTGACTCTCAGGGTGTTGAGTATCGACCGCGTGGCTCCGGCTTTGCATCCATGCCCTTAGTGGCGTCCAACCGGGGAAGCGGTATTTTTTGAGCGCCGGAGGCGCGGCATAGTTTAGCCCAACGGGTAAGCGTTGGGAGCGTGATATATAAAGGCGCGGAGCACCGGAGGTGCGGCACACGTGTCTCATACCTACGCACAAAACGTAGTCCATGTGGTGTTCCGCACGAAAGAACGATACAAAGCCATGGATGGTGAGTTTCGGCCCCAATTGTGGGCTTACGTTAGGGGCATTTGCACAAAGCTCGACATTTATGTCCATTCCATAGGTGGGATGGAAGATCACGTTCATCTCTTGATTCAGATACCGCCGGTTTTGACATTGTCGAGGGCGGTGGCCACGATCAAGGCGAATTCGTCACGGTGGGCGGGTGAAGAGGGGCACAAGTTCGCTTGGCAGCAAGGTTACGGCGCGTTTAGTGTGAGGGCATCTTTAATTCCTGTCGTCGTTCGGTACATACGGAATCAGGAAGAACATCATAAGAAAATGGATTTTGAGGCCGAGTTTGTGGCGTTGTTGAAAAAGCACGGAGTGGACTACGACCCGAAATATGTTTTTGGTTAAAGCCGAAATTGCTGGCTGATCCGGCTCGGATTGTGCCGCGCCTCCGGCGCTCACGTTTTTCTCTTTGCAACCCCGCCCTTACGGGCGGGGCTAAAATGTGGCGCGCCTCCGGCGCTTTAAAGAGTCAATCCGTTAGGTCGAAAAATGGATTAATTCGTGGGGGTCGAAGGCGATCCAGCCGCTCGCTGCTTGTTCTTGGACCTCCGTCAGGAACTGACTCATTGATCGCCCGTACTGGTCATTGGGTGAATCAGAGCTCGACTCTACACTTTCGAATTCGTGGTAGCAGTGATCGTCTGTGTTAGCTTCTCCGTGAGCGTAAAGAAACGAGTCAGGGACACGAATCTGGTATGCAATAAAGAGACCGTCCTGTAGGAAGGCTTTTCTCAAAACCTCTGTTACGAAATCGCAGCTAAGTTCGTCCGGGTTGCTGAAAACTACCTGCCCCGGTTTCTTGTAATTGCTGCCATCACGGTGGAGGTAAATAAATTTGGCGTTGGACATCGGCTAGCTCCGATCAACTTCTAAGACGCGAGAAAAACCCCCTCGTTGTGATATCTAAGGAATTCTACACTTGGCGCAAAATGTCGTGGTGTGGAGATCGGGACATTTTCGTACCTATGAAGGAATGTCTTGAATGCCACGTCGGCCGAGTTTTTCTTCAATCTGGGAGAGAGTTTAACTTTCAGATCCGCGGTGATTGTAAGCAGGCCGCAGTCGAAAGCACGGTCATGAAGGGCGTTTAGGCATAAACCGTTACGTGGATTCGTCCGGTTCTTGACATCTGCGGCCCAAGGGACGATGTGGCTTGCGGTCAGCAGCTCGGGGATGGCTAAACCAGTGATACAGCAACATGCGCCGTAGGCCGCCAATACCGCAGCCCTGAAAAAGCTTTGATTCACGCGGGCACGAACCAACATTTCGCGGCTTTTCCCTTCAGGAAACTCTTTCGCCTCCTCGAGGGGTTGAGATGAGCGGCCTGTCATCCGCTGGAGTAACCGTTCGCTTTCAAAGGCGAGATCTTCCCAGTTGTTGCTGAACTCCTTCCAGATTTCAACCTCGGCGCGCGCTCCATGGGATCCGCCAGCTATGTTGCGCTTCTGCAGCGCGGGATCGAGTCGAGCAAAGTTCGCAAGTTTCCAAGAAACTGCAGAAGGAGTGCGACCGATTGCTCCGGCCAACTCTATGATTTGTGGATTCCGAATGTGGATTCGACCGAACGGAATTTTGCAATAGAGATTAAACGCGACAATCAGCTCTTCGCGATTCCAATCACGGCGTGGCATGGGCATTCGTTTCAGAGTAAGGCTCGGGAGAGCATAACATAGGCCTTCTAATGAGTAGGATCGGGGATGAAGATCTCAACGTATGCAGTAGGCGCTCTCATGTCGGTTGCCACGACAGGGCTCTGAATCTAATTGACCGAAAACGAGTTGTCGCTGATCGTCGCTGGACCTGACGAGCAGCCACATCCATTCGCGGTCGCCGGACTTTTCGTCGGTGGCTTCTATTTTGACGTGATCGCCCTTTTGGTATTTCATTTGAATGCGCTCCTCGCATTCTACAACCATAGGTGAGAGAAACTGAAGTACCACGGCAGGGCGGAAGGCCGGTTTCGTCGAAGAGGGAAATGTTTCCAAAGGGGCAACGGAAAATGTTATTGAGATGAATACAGGCGTAGGGATTCGGGAGTAAGGATTGGGGATTGGGGATAAATTAGGGATTAGACTAGGGAAAGGCAGAAGGCAGAAGGCAGAAAGCAGAAAGCAGAAAGCAGAAAGCAGAAGGCAGAAAAGAGTAAGAGAGATCCCTCGACTGCGCTCGGGATGACAGCGCGGGGAGTCGAAGGGTCCGCGGAAAAGCAGAAGGCAGAAGGCAGAAAGAAGAAAGAGAGATTCATCGAGCATAAACCGCTCGATGGCGCAGAGTACCTCGACTGCGCAGGCCGACGCGTTTGCAGGAGCGAACGCGGAGGAAAAAGTCGGCCTGCTTCGCTCGGGATGACAGCGCGGAGTGAGGCGAAGGGTCCGCGGAAAAGCAGAAGGCAGAAAGCAGAAAGCAGAAAGCAGAAAGTAGAAAGTAAAAGAAGGAAAGCAGAAGACGGAAAGAGTCTAAGAGTTAAAGAGTTAAAAAAGTTTAAGGGTGTAAGGGTCGAAGAGGGGAATGAGTCCTGAGACACAAGGCGGGGCGAGGGCGTTTGTTCGCAGCTTGAACATTCTGCTGAAATTCGCGCGGCTGTACGAGTTTGGGCACGCGAAGACCACGGCGCAGTTTGACACGACGTGGAGAGAGCTGAAGCAGGCGCTGGAGTCGAGCGGCGGGAGCGGCGTGCTGCTGGGGGCTTCGGGGCACCAGATCTTGCTGGACGGCGTGCCGATGGGCTCTTCGGCGGGAGAACGAAGCTTCGCGCAACTGCTGACGTCTTCGGGGATTGCGAGCATCCACTTTTCGACGAGCGTAGCGCAAGCGCAGTTTGCGCGATTTGTGCGCGCGTTTCCGAGCGGAAACGCGAAGCCTTCGGCGCTGGCGGAGCAGTTGAAAACGGCGATGGGCGGCGACACCAGCATCAAGGTGAACGAGATTCGCTACGTGGCGGAAGATTCGTCGGTGGCGGGAATCAAAGTGGCGGCGCAGTTGACGGCGAAGGCGCTGGGCGCGAGCGGCGACAAGTTCCGCGAATTCTTTGAAGACCCCAACAAAATGTTGCAGATGATTCTGGCGGCGGAGAGCGCGCGCGGCGGCGGTGGAGGTGGAGGAGGAGGAGCGAGCGGGCCGGGGCACGGTCCGGGAGGACCGGGGCCGGGATTCGGGCTGGGCGGCGGAGGAATGGGTGGAAGCGGAGGCGGGCCGGGTTCGGGCACCGGCGGCTCGGGCGGAGGATTGTGGGATAGCGGCGCCGGCGGCGGATCAGGTAGCGGCTCGGGTGGCGGGTCCGGCTCAGGTTCAGGTTCAGGCGGAGGACCGGGAGGCGGCAGCGGCCCGGGTGATGGCGGCTCTGGACCTGGAGGCGGAACTGGCGGCGGGTCTGGTCCGGGCGGAGGAGGAAGTGGGTCTGGATCGGGAGGGGGCGGAGGTTGGGGAACGGGTAGCGGCAGCGGCCCGGGTGGCGGAGGCTCTGGACCTGGAGGCGGCGGCAGCGGTCCGGGTGGAGGTGGTCCGGGAGGTGGAGGTTCGGGTTCGGGTGGAGGCGGAGGATTTGGAGGGGGGAGTGGCTCGGGTGGAGGAGCGGGCACTGGCTCGGGTTCCGGCTCGGGCGGGGGAGGAGTTGGAGGAGGGACGGGATCCGGCGGAACGGGCACGCCGGGAAAATGGATGACCGCTTCGGCGATGTTGCGCGGGGAAAAAGGCGGCGGTCATGGTTCTGGCGGTGGACATGGGCCGGCGGGAATGGGCGGAGGCGGCGGGTTCGCGGTTGAAGAAGAAGATGTGCGGACGATGCTGGGATTGTTCGCGTCGCTGGGGAAAGCGCGGAAGGATCCGGATTCGCGGATGGACGTGCCGACGTTCCAGTCGCGGCTGAGCGCGATGCCGGTGCGCGCGCAGTACACGCTGCAGCAGGCGCTGGCGGGGCTGGCGGCGCAGGCTCCTGACGCGAAGCCCGACAAACCGATGCTGCTGAAGCTGGCGGAGCACGTGGCGATTCGCTTCGCGCTGGACAGTTACGAGCGCGGCGAGCTGCGCGTGAACGCAGTGAAACAATTGCTCGACCGCATGAACACGGAAATTGAAGCGCTGCGCAAGATCCTTTCGACGCAGGAACAGATGATGGCGCAGGCGGGGCTTTCGGTGCAGTCGTACACAGAACTGCTGGACCAGGAATTCTGGGAGCAGGTGCCGGAAGAGAATAAAAAAGAAGTGCTGACTTCGGATGAGGCGTGGTGCGTGCCGCCGCGAAACGTGCGCGCGTTCCTCGAGGAATGCTTGCGGCGCGGCGAATTGAAGACGGCGAATGAAATTTTGATGAAGTACGCGGCGTGCGTTGGACTGGAAGCGCCCGAAGCGCGGCGCACGACAGCGATTGGGCTTTCGGATTTGGGCGAGCTTTACGGGAGCGGCGACGGCAGCGCGTTGATGGAGGCGATTCGAAGGACGGGCAATCAGTTGGCCATCGAGCGCGAGCCGGAATTGCAGACGCTGGTCGGCGCGGCGTTTGTGCGCTTGAGCCAGGAAGCGGCGTCGAAGCGATGCTATCCCGCGATGCAGCAGGCGCTGGCTTCGCTGGAAAGCGTGGAGACGCAGCGGCCCGGGTCGACGCAAAGCTTGCGTCCGCGCATCGGAGCGGAAGAGCGGCTGCCGGAATTTGTGGAAGAAGCGATGCGCAGCGGGCAAATCGCCGACGGGATGATGGATATTTTGGGCTTGATGCCCAAGGCTACGATTCATTATGTGACCAACCGCTTCGGGCATTGCGGATTCCGCGAAGATTGCGAACTGTTGTGCACGATCATCAGCAACTTAGGCGAGGATGCAACGCAACGACTGGTCGAAACGCTGCAGACGGCGCCCGCGGGCGAAGCGGTGGAAACGATTGGATTGCTGAGCCAGCTTTCGCCGCAGTCTGTGGAAAAAGTATTGCCGTTGCGGCTGTCGCAGTGGCCGCGATCGTCGCATGACAGAACCATCCGGCAGCTTTCCGCGGCGCCTGCGGAGCAAAGAGCAAGGCTGCTGGCGGCGATTTACGATTCGCTGGACGTCATGATTCGGCCGCTGGCCATTGATGAGATGGGAATGAGCGGACAAGCCGAGTGCATTCCGAAACTCATTGGGCTGCTGCAGGATGAAGAAGCGAGCGGGTTTACGCGCGTGAAGGCCATCGAGGCGCTTGGGCGGCTGCGCGCCAGCATGGCCAGTCCGCTGTTCCAGCACATTTTGGAAACGAAGCAAGTTTGGCGCTGGGTGTATCCGAATGAAATGAGAATTGCCGCGGCGCAAGCGCTGCTTCATGTGGACAAGGCGGTTGGAATGCATGCCGTGGCCGCGAGCGGAATTGACCGGCGCGAAATGACTCTAGAACCGACCGATCCGGAGCAAAATGCGTCGGTGATCCGGCAACGGCGGTATGGGCGATTGAAGCTTTCGCGGAACCTCATCGCGGTGACTACGAATTTGCGGGAAAACTTCAGGCTAAGCATCCCGGAATTGAATCTGGGCGGCGGAATTGGCGCGGGAGAGCGTCATTTGGCTCCCGGGTCGCTCTTAAGCCTTAAGTTTTCACATGGCGTGCGGCACATCAAGGCGCAAGCGATGGTCCGCGGTGCGCGGCCACAGGCCATGGCGTTCGAATTTGTGGATATGGATTTGGAAGAGCGTTATCGGCTGCGCAAGTTGTTGCTGGAGTTGGGTGGCTTGCCGATGATCGCGCAGGTCACGAATCGCAGCCGGCGCCGCGGCCGCGTGGCGGTTTCCAAGGCTTGATTTCCAGCCTAAGCGCTCACCTCGTGGCGACTCCTTCGTCAAAAAAGGAAAGCGGATATAATCTTTTGCAATGTTCCCCAGGCCAGCGCCCATCGCTCGCGGTTTCGTTCTCTCTTTCGTGGCGCTCCTGATTTTCTCGGTCAACTGCTCGGCGGCTTCCTCCTGGAGCGGAGTCCTGCGCGACGCGGCGGGAAGTCCTATCGGCAAGGCGGAAATCCGTCTGAAGGCTGCGGATGGCAGCCATGAGTATTCCGCGACAACTGCCGCGACGGGGCAATTTACATTTGCAACGGTCTCCGCGGGGAGTTACACGCTCACGGCAACCGTTCAGGGAAAAACCTGGACGGCAGCCGAAACTGTACAAATCAAGGACGGCGCTACCCTTCCCTCCAATCTTCAACTCTCCGCCCAAGGGCAGGAACTTCAAATCATTGCTGCTCAAGGAACGACGAAAGATGCGGCGGGCGGTGCGTCGCCTAGCGCAGCCAAAGACGCGGCAGCGCCTCAGGCCAGCGGCGGCGAGCATCTTTCGACTGGAGAGGTGTCGAGCCTGCCGCTGAACGAGCGCGACTTCAGCAAGCTGCTCTTGCTCGCCGCCGGAACCATGACGGACACCAACGGCGCGGCAAATTTCACCCAGCAGTTTGCGGTCAACGGCCAGCGCGGCTCCGCGGCCGTTTTTTCGATGGATGGCGCGGACACGACCGATCCGGAACTTGGCGGCGCTACGTTTTCGAATTTCAACGTGGATGCGATTCAGGAAGTGCAATCCAGTTCCGGCGTGATGCCGGCGGACATCGGCCACGGCGCTGCGGGCTTCACCAACGTGATTACGAAGTCCGGCAGCGACGCTGTGCACGGAAGCCTGTTCGAGTTTGTGCGCAATGCCGCCTTCGACGCGAGGAATTTCTTTGATCACGCGAGCGCGATTAATCCCCGGCGCATCCCGCCCTTCGCGCGCAACGAATTCGGAGGGACTATCGGCGGACCGGTGGTGCTGCCACGCATTTACAATGGTCGGGGAAAAACCTACTACTTCGTGGAGTATCAGGGCTTCCGGCAGGTGCTGGGAACGACGCAAGTGATGCCCGTTCCCACCGCGGCGGAAAGGCAAGGGATTGACACCACCACCTTTCCCAAAACTGCCACTTCTCTTGGAGATACTCTAACCGTGCCGGTGAGCAGCAGCATCGCGGCCCTGCTCGCGCGCTATCCTCTGCCCAACGAGCCCACAGGACCCTACGGCGTGCGCACCTACGCGACCTCTTCCAAAGTGGTGAACGACACGAATCAGGCCTCCGCGAGAATTGATCACCGTTTCTCGGAGAAGTCCACGTTGTTCCTGCGCGCAAGCCGCAACCAGGTCCGCGGGCCAACCACCAATCCGGATCAAACGGCCATCGATCCCACGTTTGGAGTGGATTTTCTCGATCATCAGCGCAGCGCGGCAGTGAAATACTCGCGCAACGCCAGTTCGCGGTTCAGCTATCAAACGACGCTGGGCTACATCCGCAGTACACCGCTGTTTCTAACGAGCAACCAGACGCAGCCGGCCATCGCCTTTGCCGATGGCCTCTACCAAGGATTTAATTCGGCCGACGGCTCGATCTTCGGCTCGTACGGAAACGTCTACCAGTTCAGAGAGGACATTGTTCTCACGCGCGGTGCGCACACCTTGCAGTGGGGAGCGGAACTGCGTTTCAACCGCGATTCCACGATTTTCGGCACGAATCCCAACGGCCAGTATACGTTTGGAGGAGGAACCGCGTACTCCCCTGTTTTCATTCCTTCAGCCAGCGGGCAGCATGACATCCAGCCGGGCCAGCCGTTGCCGGATGCCCTGACTGGATTGCTCACGGCAACGCCTTTTTCTTACACGATTACGGCCCTCGGGAGCCTGACGCCGAAAGGAAAGAAGTTTGACGAAGCGGGAGTGCGCCGCGAAGCCTACAACTTCTACTTTGAGGACGCCTGGAAAGTCAGCCCTCGATTCTCGGTCACCTTAGGCCTGCGCTACGAAGTGAATAGCCGCATCCACGAAGAACACGAACGCACTTCGCTGGCCGTTCCCATCGGGCCAGACGGCAAGCTCGCCGGCTTCCTCTCTCCGGGGACAATGCAACCGTATTTCTACAACCCGCAACCGCCCTACGCGATGGATTGGAATGGATGGGGGCCGCGGATCTCGTTGGAATATGGCCTGAACAAGCACACGACCATCCACGCGGCCGGCGCCATCACCACGATCCTTCCGAATCTCTGGCTCGAGAATTACGTAACCGGGGCATTCCCATTCGTGTTTCAACCGTTTGTCACGGCGCTTCCCGGTTTCCCGCTCAGCTTTCAGGATTCTGTCGCGCCCCTCACGCTTCCTCCGGTCTATACCACCCAAGGACAACCGCTTTTTCCTAACGGAAGCAGCAGCCACCTCCCCGCGAACACACGCATAGATGTGCAGCGGTTCCAAAACGATTTGGCGGCGCGGACCCCGGGCAATCAGGTGCAACTCTTCACAACCATCAGTGTCGATCCCCATCTTCGCAACGGGTATATCGCCACGCAGACGCTGGGCCTCGACCAGGATTTGGGAAGCGTGAAGGTGAGCGCCGGGTATGTGGGGACTACGGGAGTTCATCTGGCGAGCGTGCTTTCACCGAATGGATACGGAGGGGCTTCGCCCGCCTTCGCGCCCTACACGCAGTTCGATGCGGCAGGGCATGCCACTGGCGGTTTTGGGCCGGAGGGCGTGATGTCCACCGGCGCGCATTCGAGCTACCACGCGCTGCAAGCGAGCGCGAGCCAGAACACGCCGCACCTGGGCCTAAGTTTTCAGGCGAGCTACACTTTTTCAAAAAGTATTGACGACACCAGCGCGGTTCCCGGAGGCATTTCCGGAACTCCCGGAGTGGTTTTGCAGACTTTGCCGCAGGATCCGTTCCATCCGGAAAAGGACAGGGGGCCTTCGACGTTCGATGTGAGGCACGTGTTCGCGGTAAGCCTGATTCAAAGACTGCCGCTGGAGCGCGTGCGCTTTTTCCAGCCGCTCAGCAAAACCCTAACGCGCGGCTGGCAGTTTCTGAATATCACTACACTGACTTCGGGCTCTCCGTTTTCCGTCTATTCGGGTGTTCAGCAAACCGGGGTCGGCGTGGACGGAAGCGACCGGCCCGATCTCGTGTCCATGCCTGATTTTTCAACCAGCCGTACAGTGCGTGAAGACTATTTCGGGCGGGGATTGGCGAACAGCTCCTTTTTTCAGATTCCGATCAATGTTCCTGGCGGAATGGGCCCCAACCAGGGCGTTTTCGGAACGCTTGGGCGCGATACGTTCCGCGGGCCAGCGTTCCGCCAATTCGACATGGCCCTGATTAAGGACACGGCGTTCGGCCGCCGCGGAAATGGCGAATTGGCGAACCTGCAATTCCGCGCGGAGTTCTTCAACATCTTCAACGAGGTGAATTTTGGACTGCCGTCCAACATCGTCCAGGGCAGCGGCTTTGGGATCATCAGCAAAACGGCAGGCCCGTCGCGCCAGATTCAGTTTTCGCTGAAACTGAATTATTGAGCGCAGGAAGCAGCCGCCCGGTGGAGCACAAAATGAAACTTATAACGCTCGCCTTAACAACAGTCATATTGGCGGCGCTTCCTTCTTGCAGCCAAGATTCGCCACAGCAAGGCCTCGTTAGCATCGAGCGGTT
Source organism: Candidatus Acidiferrum sp. (assembly GCA_035280045.1). Classification (GTDB taxonomy): domain Bacteria; phylum Acidobacteriota; class Terriglobia; order Acidiferrales; family UBA7541; genus Acidiferrum. Next base: position 41,861 of record DATEGP010000125.1, on the reverse strand, counting down.
AAAGGAGTCGTATCCGTCGTGCGCATTGGTAGATTTCTCGATACGCAACACCTCTCCGCAGGAGATCCACGTCGAAGTTTATGCTGAAAGTTTTCACTTGGGCTCTTGGCAGTACGCTGAGTATCCATACGACCTCACTGATCCCAAGAGCCTATATGTAAAACGAGTTTTGGTTAATCCGAGCATGCTGAAGCCGGGGGCATCGTTGGCCCTCTCATATGACAGATGTCTCCAGCCGACGTTTGTCAAAGAGGACAATAAAGCATTTAAAGAAGCATTTGACGAGAAAGACAGAAAGGCGAACAGCAGATCGAGGCAACGGTTTAGGATCGAAGTGTATGTCTGGGAAAACGGGCAACTTACGCTAGCCAAGAATGCATTGTCCGTGGCCTTCCAACGTGTACCAAACAAGAAGCCGCAAGGCTCCGCAAACCACTAGGCCTGTAACATGCCCGAGGCTGCTCGCGCGTGCTTCCGCCGAACCGACATCGCTCGGCCTTCCCTACCTGTCCCCCCTTCGAAAATACCCGTTCGGGGGGGCAGTAAAACTGCCCGTCCGAAGGGCTTCGTGACCTGTGGGACACAGATGGCCCCCTGTACCATTGCCGCCAACGGCGGCTCCCTCTACGGTACTGGAGAGGGAGTCCTATTGCGCGAATTGAGCCCATTCAGGACAGCCCGCGGCGGTACATGATATCGGATCCAAAAACAACGGCGGGACGCGCCTTCGTCAGAAGCCTGAACATCCTGCTGAAGTACGCCCGCCTATACGGCTACGAGCACGCCCGCACCGTCGAACAACTGAACATTGCCTTCGATGAACTGCACACCGCCATTCCGCCGGGGTCGGAGGGCGGACTCTTGCTCGGCGCCACAGGTTCGCAGCTTTTGCTGGACGGCGTGCCGCTGGAAGGCGCGCCTGCGGAAAAGCAGTTTGCCCAGTTGCTCTCGTCGGCGGGGCTGGCGAGCGTCCAGTTTTTCAATAACATCAGCAAAGATGAGCTGGCGCGGTTCGCGCTGGCCTTTCCCGCGGGGAAAATCAAGCCTTCGGAACTCGCCCAACAATTGAAAGGCGCTCTTGCGGGAATGCACGGAATCCACATCAATGAAGTTTGCTTCGTGGCGACCGATTCCCGCTTGAAACAATCCACGATTGCGGCGCAATTGGCCGCGGCTTCGCTTGGAAACGATCAAGAGCACGTGAAAGAGTGGCTCAACGATCCGAAAAAACTGCTGGAATTGATTGCCGCGGCGCAAGGGTCGAAAGGCGCAGGCACGATTGGCGCCGGACCAAGTTCCAACGATGCACCGAACGCGGGCGCGCCCGGAGCAGCGATGGCGACGACGGGATGCGGCGTCGGCGGAGATGCAGATGGCGTTTTCCTCGGACTGAAAGGCGGAGGCGGCGGGCAATCTCAGGGAGAAGGCCACGCGGCCGCAGCGCCGAGTGAAGACCAAATCCTGAAAATCCTCGGAGCGTTGACGAATTTGGGAGGCGCAGGAGCAGGCGACGGCCCGGGCGGCGGCTTGGGCGCGTTCCAAGAGCAAATGGCGCAGATGCCGGGCAGCGCGCAAGACCTGCTGCGCCAGGCACTGACGACATTGGCAGCGCGTTCGCCGAATGCACGGCCCGACGAATCCGTCCTCGTGCAGCTCGCGGAGCACCTGGCGATTCGCTTTGCGCTGGAGCGCTTCGAGCGCGGCGAAGTAAAAGTGAATGCGGTGCGCCAGATGCTCGACCGCATGCACCAGGAAATCGATAACTTGCGCAAGATCCTCGGCGCGCACGAAGACAAGATGTCCGAAGGGGGAATGCTCTTCGAGTCGCACCGCGAAATTCTGGACAAGCAGTTTTGGGCCGCTATTCCCGAACGAGGCAAGCACCAAATCCTCCATTCCAGCGAAGCTTGGTGCATTCCCCCGCACAACGTGCAATCGTACGTGCGAGAACTGATTGGCAAAGGAAACGTTGCGGAAGCGATCAGCATCCTGAAAAATTATGCCGCGTGCGTCGAAAGCGAAGATCCAGAGGCCCGGAAGAAAACCGCAGTCGGGCTAGCCGAGTTGTCCGAAGTTTACGCCAAGGCCGCCCCAAAACTGCTCAGTGACGCATTGAAACATGTGGGCCTGCGACTCAGCGTCGAGAAGGATGACGAAATTCAGGGACTCGTCAGCGGAGCTTTCGTCCGACTCAGCCAGCAGGCAGCGACAAGCCGATTTTTCCCTGCGATGGAGCAAGCGATCGAACTGGCTAACGCTGTCGAAGCACAGAGACCCGGAGTCGGCAGAAACCTGCGGACGAAGATGGGCATTGAGGAGCGCGTGCCGGAATTTGTGGAAGAAGCGCTGCGCGCGCGGCAAGTCGCGGCGGGGCTGACCAAAGTTTTGAAAATGCTGCCGCAGACTACGATGGAACAGCTGTCGATCCGCTTCAATCGTTGCAGTTTGCGCGATGAATCGGAACATGTGGCGAATCTCGCGAGCGACCTGGGCGAAGAAGCCATTCAATATTTGCGCAGCACCGTGCGCAGCGGGCCGGTAAAGGAAGCCGCCGAGATGGTCGGGCTGTTGAGCCGGCTAGACCCGCAATCGTTGATGGTCTTTCTGCCCGCTCGCATGAAGGATTTTTCTCCGGCGGCGCAGGATCGCGTGGTGCGCCAGGTTTCGGCGAGCGGCGCTGCAAGAAGGTGCCACATCTTGCTGGAGTTGCTGGATCACGTTGATCCGCTCGTCATGCCCCTGGTCATTGACGAAATCGGCGTTACCGGCGATCGCGAGGCTCTCGGCAAACTGCTGACCATCGCCGACGGCGACTTGCCGGTCGGAGGCTCGGAATTCCTCCGCGTAAAAACCATCGAAGCGCTCGGGCGAATACATGCGCCGGAAACTTTGACCACATTGAAGCGCATCGTCGAAACCAAAAAGATGTTCAGCTGGGGCTATCCGCATGAGTTGCGCGTCGCCGCGATGCAGGCGCTCGAAAAACTCGACCCCGAATGGGTGCGCGAGTTCCTGCCCAAGAGCGGCATCAGCGAAGAAGACCTGATGCTCGCGCCGCTCGAAGTTCCCGCGCAGTCGCGGTTCGTTCGCCAGCGGCGCCACCAGCGCGTCCGGCTGCAAAAGCCGGTTCGCGCCATCAGCCTGAACCTCAAAGATAATTGCTGGCTGGAGATTAAGACCGCCAGCCTGAGCGGCGGCCTTGCAACCATCAGCCGACACCTCGCTCCTGGAACTTCCGTCCAGTTGCGCATGCAAGTCGGCCTGCGCCAGATGCAAGCCACCGCGATGATGCGCGACTACCGCGCGCAGGACATGTCCTTCGAAATTGTGGACATGAACCTAGAAGAGCGCAGCAAGTACCGCCGCCTCCTAGCCGGCCATCTTTCCTCCACCGCCGCAGCGAACGAAACGCCCGCCGCGCGCGCAGACCTGGCCGCCGTCAAGTAACAGGGCAGCCTCTCAGCGAAGCATGCGGACCTCCTAGTTCAATGGCGGGATGGATACGGATGAAATGTTAGGTTCGGAACTACGTCTCGTCAATCACATCAAGGAGCGCGAAGTTGAATACAGCCAAGATCATCGAGCATAAACCGCTCGATGGTCAGAGTACCTCGCCCGCAAGATGTGCGGCCTCGTAATGACAAACCGGTGGGACAGCAGCGACAGGTACTACGCGGCGGCGGGTTGGGCTTCGAGGATGTGAGCAGGGACTTTGCGGAGGTCCCAGACGATGCCGAGCCAAGACATGACTTTCAGGGTGTAATAGGTGATGTCAATCTCCCACCAGAAGAAGCCCTGGCGCGCGGAAGCCATGAAATGGTGATGGTTGTTGTGCCAGCCTTCGCCGAGGGTGAGCAGGGCGAGCAGCCAGTTATTGCGGCTGGTGTCGCTGGTCTCATAGCGGCGCGAGCCGAAGAGGTGCGAGAGCGAATTGATGGTGAAAGTGTCGTGCCACAGAAGCACGGTGCCCAGGCAGAACGCCCAGACAAACAAAGGCCAGCCGCCGATCAGCCAGAGCGCAGCGCCGAGGACGACCGGTGGAATCATGTGGTACTTGTTCAGCCAGCGCAGCTCGGGAAACTTTGCGAAGTCGCCGATGTAATCCATACGCGTGTCGTTGTATTTGTCGGACAGAATCCAGCCGATGTGCGACCAGAAGAAGCCGAAGAGCGTGGGCGAGTGCAAATCCAGCTCCTGGTCGGAATAGCGGTGGTGATGGCGGTGATGCGCCGCCCACCAGAGCACGCCCTTTTGCGAAGACGACATGGCCATGAAAGCAATGATGAATTGAAACGCGCGGCTGGTCTTAAACGAGCGATGCGAAAAATAGCGGTGATAGCCGGCGGTAACGAAAAACATGCGAACGAGGAGAACCGCCAAAGTGGCCACCAGGTAATACCAGTGAAAGGGCATGAAGAAAATCAACAGCGCGGCAACGTGGACCAGGAAAAACGGCAGGGAGTGAAGAATCGAGATCCGCGAGCCGTTCGGCAACGGGATAGTTAGATACCTGGGGATAGAAGCCATCCGGCAGAATCCTCCGCTTCGATAAAGGCGCTTTTGAATCGCGTCATTCGCAAGCTGAGATTCAGCCAGAACTTCGCGCCTCAAACCTACAACTTCAGTCTACGGGTGCGCTTGGAACAGGGTCAAGCGCGACGAGGTACAGGGTCGCATAAAATGAGATGTACCGAAGGACAGTGGGGTTGTAAAAAATCGAGATTCTTGCTTTCGTACGAATCGGGCGCACAGAGACCGCAGGATACGTGCTGACAGAATGTGGTATCGTCACTCTGACTATCGAATCTTTGAGGAAAAACCAGGCTGGACGTTGCATTCGGATGGAAGGATAAAATGGCGGAACGCCCCGTACTCGTAGGACTGATTCCACAAGTGGTGGTGCTGGATCCCGGAGACCAGGTCTCTTGGATTTCCGATGCGGGAAACTTGCGCGTGGAGTTCGACGCGAACCGCTGCCCTTTTTCCTCCAACGTATTTCAAGCGCCCTCCGGCATCCGCCTGCTCAGCGGCCCGGCGCGCCCCGGCAGCAAAGCCGCCACCTACAAGTACCGCCTGTGGCTCAACGATCAGCCCGTAGGCCAGGGCGAAGTGATCCTCCGCGAAAAGTAGCGAAAAATCGATAAAGCCAAGTGCGTTTTCACGGTTTTCAGGAACTTCGACGCAGCTCAGCAGGAATAGAAACTGGGGATATTTGCCTCTGAACGCTGGCTTTGGAGCGCGGTTACTTTTGCCCCGGCGGGTACGTCTGAAGATTGGGGAAGCCTGCCAAGGAGAACGCAAGTATGCTGACAAAAACAGGGTATAGCCGGATTGGGGGCCGAGCGGCTGTGTGCTTAGGGATTTTGGGGCTTTTGCTGGCTGCTACTCCTGCCCCGGCGCAAGACGCCGCTCCTCCGCAGGGGGCAGGCCAGGGGCAGCGGCCGGAAGACTGGCGCGGCCACATGGTCGGCGGAAAAATCACCGCAATCAAGGATGCCTCTCTGGAGCTGACGAGGCCCGATGGAGCCAGCGTCACGGTAAAGCTCACAAACAAGACCGAATACCGCAAAGACCGGCAGAACGCGAAGCTCGCAGATTTTAAAGTGGGAGACATGGTGTTCATCCGCACCGAAGGGAACGGGGATCAGGACTTGACCGCGGTGTTAGTTGGTGGACGTACGAGTGGTGGGCCTGGCGGACAAGGCATGGGCGGCCCCGGCGGCGGAATGATGATGGGCGGCGGCGAGCTGGGGAAAGATTTTGTTTTCGGCGAAGTGAAATCCGTAGATGCGCCGAAAATCACGGTGCTACGGCCGGACAACGTGACGCAAACGCTTGAGTTGAACGAAGAGACTTCGCTGCGCAAGGGCCGCGAAAGCGTAACGATGGCGGATATCCAGGTGGGTGATCACGTGTTCGTGCGCGGCGGCGTGCAGAACAACACCTTTGTGCCAAAGATGGTGATGGTTATCGGAGCCGAGCAGTGGAAGCGGATGCAGGAAATGGGAATGACTCCGGGAGTGGTGAAGCCGCAGGGTGACAAGAAACCCGATCCTCCGCAGCATTAAGATTCATCGGGGAGTCTTCGAATTTGAAAGTTGTCTTGAAATCTATCGGGCGCAGCATATTCATTTTTTGTTTCGGCGCGCTCTTGTTGGCGCTCGACTCAAATCCGTTGAACGCGCAGGAAACGCCGCCGCCCGTGCCGGTGCAGCAGCAGGACGCAACGCAGCCTGCTCAGGTGCCTCAGGCTCCAACGACTCCGCCCGCTGCAGCTCCCGTCGCGTTCGAGATCACCGGGTCGGCAAAAAGCGGCAAGACACCGCTGCCGGGCGTTACCGTGACAGCGGCCAATACGCTCACGGGAAAGAAATACGTCGCGGCAACAAATTCGGAAGGCAAATTCAGTCTCTCTGGACTGGCGCGCGGAAGATACGTCGTGCGAATCGAGTTCATGGGATTTGCCGCTTTCACGCAGGAAGCAGTGTTGAACCCGGAGAATCCCGCGGGGAAGGTTGACGCTGAATTGATGCTGGCTTCGCGCCAGCAGGAGCAGTCCAACAACGCACTGGCGGCGCTGGCGGCAGCGGGGCGTGGCTTCCAAAGCCTGGCCATGGAAAATTCGCTCTCTTCGCTGGGCGGAGCGAACGGCGACGGCGGCGCGATTGGAAACGGCGGGCAGAGCAACGCCGACACGGGCGGTTTGCCGTTGAATGGAGCGGGAACCGAAGGCCCCACGGAATCGGTCAGCGTGAGCGGCGCGCAAGGACGCACGCAGGATTTCGGCATGGGCAATGAAGAAGAGCTGCAGCAGCGCATCCAGGAATTTCGCGACCGCATGCAGCGCGAAGGCGGCGGCGCGTTTGGGGGCGTGGGCGGCGGATTCGGCGGCGGTCCCGGAATCATAATGATGGGCCGGATGCCCAAAGGCTTCAACATCAATCAGCCGCACGGCGTGTTTTATTACACGGACGACTATTCAGGACTCGATGCGCGTCCCTATTCCCTGACGGGAATTCCCTCCGCAAAAGCGGATTACAATCAGGCGCGCTTCGGCTTCAATGCCGGCGGACCGCTGAACATTCCGAAGATTTTTCACGGCGGCAACAAGTGGTTTTTCTTTGGCGGATGGAACGGCTCGCGAGGGAGCAATCCTTACGACGCGTTTTCCATTGTGCCGACGCAACTCGAACGCAATGGGGATTTCAGTCAATCGGCTTACCAGGATAAAAGCCCGGTGCAAATCTTCAATCCGGCCGGGCAGCAATATCAATTCAACGGCAGCCCGAATGTGTTGGACCCTGCCTCGATCTCAACATCGGCGCAGACTTTGCTGAACTACATCCCGCTGCCGAATATGGCCACAAATGCGTTCGGGCAGAATTTCCATTACGTGACTTCGGCAAACAGCATTTCGGACATGGTGATGTTCCGGCTGGTTCACAATTTCAACGCGACGGGCGGACCGGGCGGCGGTGGGCCCTTTTTCACTACCGGTGGAGGTGGCGAACGCGGCGGAGGGCGCCGGCGCGCGATGAACAATCTCAATTTCGGGCTGAACTGGGCGCGCAGTTCGAACAACACCGTGAATCCGTTCCCGTCTGAGGCCGGCGGCAACAGCACGCAAGGATTGAACGCCAGCGCCGGGTGGGTTTACGGCAAAGGCCGCGCGACCAACAACCTCCGCGTGAACTACAACCACAACCACGTAGCGACCACGAATCTTTATTCCGGCACGACGAATGTGGACTCGCTCGCTGGGATCAACGGAGTTTCGACGGATCCGTTTAACTGGGGCCTTCCGGGAATCAGCTTTACTTCGTTTGGCGGACTGAGCGACCCGACGCCGCGGCGCGAATTGGACCAGACTTACACGCTCTCCGACACCATTTCGTGGAATCACGCGAAACACAACTTCCGGTTTGGCGGCGATTACCGCCGCATCCTGCAAAGTTTTCATTCGGCCAGAAACGGCGAAGGCAGCTTTGTTTTTACAGGATACGCGACCGGGCAGTACACGCCTGTTGGCAGTACGCCGCTGGGCAGCAATGTGCCTTGTAAAGGCCCTAATCCATGTCAGAACGCGGACACGGGCTACGACCTCACGGATTTTCTATTGGGCTTTCCGCAACAAACCTCGCTGCAATTCGGAACGAACGCATACAACTTCCGTGCAAATTCGTATGATTTCTTCGTGCAAGATGACTGGAGGTTCCGATCCAGTCTTTCCTTCAATGTGGGTTTGCGCTATGAGTACAACAGTCCTTACACGGAAGCGAACAATCGCATTGCGAATCTGGATGTGGCGCCTGGGTTCACGGCGGCGGTGCCTGTTTTGCCGGGCGGGACAGGTTCCTACAACGGCATTTTCCCCAATTCGCTGATTCGGCCTGACCGCAACGATTGGGCGCCGCGCGTCGGCATTGCGTGGAAGCCGCAAAAGAAAACCGTGGTGCGCGCGGGATACGGCATCAACTACAACCTCGCGCAGTACGGCGTGATGATCCAGAACTTCGCGTTTCAGCCGCCGTTCGCGAACACGTCCACGAACTCGACCGACGTTAATGCGCTAACCGCGGGCAGCGCGCTCACGCTGGCCAATGGATTCCCCACGGCCTCGGGAACAGTGACGAACAACTTCGCTGTCAACCCCAATTACCGCCTGGGCTATGTCCAAATCTGGAACCTGGACATTCAGCGCGAGCTGCCCGGCGGCGTGATATTGAACACGGGATACAACGGAGCAAAGGGCACGCGGCTGGATATCGAACGCGCGCTCACCCCCCTCGCGACAGGGAGCCAGACCGCCGTACAGCCTTTCACCTACGAGTCTTCCGAAGGCAATTCCATTTTGCATGCCGCGTCAGTGCGCTTTCGCAAGCGGATGGCCAAGGGAATCGGGCTTAGTGGTCAATATGTGTATTCGAAATCAATTGATGACGCCTCCTCGATTGGCGGAGGCGGCACCGTCGTGGCTCAAAATCCGTTCGACATTTCCGCCGACCGCGGACTTTCCAGCTTCGATCAGCGCCACAAATTTACCGGGAATTGGATTTACGACTTGCCGATTGGGGAAAACCGCTACTTTTCTCCCAAGGACGCTTTAGGCCACATTTTCGGCGCATGGCAATGGAGCGGCGACTTCACGGTTGGTTCGGGACTCTACTTCACCCCGCGAGTGTTGGGAGGCGGCCTGGACATCAGCCGCGGCGTAAGTGGATCGCTGCGCGCAAACGTTGTGGCTGACCAGTCGATCTCGTTGAGCAATCCAACCGCGCTCGAGTGGTTCAATACCGCCGCGTTTTGCGACCCCAGCAAATGTAACCCGAGCGGCAGCCCGTTTGGCGATGCCGGACGGAATATCATTGAAGGGCCGGGGCAAGTCACGCTGAATATGTCCCTGAACAAAACGATAACGATCAAGGAATCCCGTGCTTTGGACCTGCGATTTTCAGCAAACAACGTGTTCAACAATGTTCATTTCACCTCTATCAATACGGTGGTGAATTCTTTCGCCTTCGGCGAAGTTACGGGAACCGGCAGTATGCGGCGCGTAACGATGACGGCACGCTTCCGGTTCTGAAGAGCGATGACTATGCGAGACACCAAACGAAATTTCGCCGCACTGCTTATGGTGGGGCTGCTATCGGAGCCCGCGATTCCCCTTTCGGCTCAGCAAGCTCCGCAGCCGCCTCCACCGCCTCAAGCAAACGAGGCGCGCATTCGCGTAGCCACCGAACTGGTTCTTGTCAATGTGGTGGCGCGCGACAAAAAAGGAAATCTTGTCCGCGATTTGAAAAAAGAAGATTTCACGCTGCTCGAAGACGGGAAGAAGCAGGAAATTTCCACGTTTGATTTCGAAAATGTAGACCAGCCGTTGACCGCGGGAGCCGCCGAAGCCACCGTTTCGGGTGCGGCGGGCGAAGGGACTCTCCTGCGCGCCGGGAAAAAAGCGGCGCCGTCTCTGGACGCTCGCGACCGCCGCTTGATGCTTTTCTTTTTTGATTTTTCGGCCATGGATCCGGAGCAAATCGATCGCGCAGTAGACGCCGCGAAGAATTTCATCTCCACGAAAATGCAACCGGCAGATTTGGTGGCGCTCGTCTCGCTGGCTACGAACATGCGCGTGGATTTGGACTTCACCGACGACAAGACCAAAATCATGGCGGCGCTTTCCTCGTACACCACCGGTGAAGGCCAGGGATTTGACAACGGCGCGACTGGAAGCGCGGAAGGAGCCGCGGAGACCGGCGGCTCGTTTGCCGCGGACGACACGGACTACAACACATTTAGCGCCGACCGCAAGCTTCTGGCGCTGCAGTCGTTGATGCGATCGCTGGGAAAACTCTCGCAAAAGAAAAGCCTCATTTATTTCAGCAACGGCATCAGCCAATCCGGCATGGACAATCAGTCGGCGTTGCGCGCAGCCACGGCCGCGGCGGTAAAGGCCAACGTGTCCATCTATTCGATGGACGTTCGCGGGCTTCAGGCGTTTCCGCCGGGCGGCGAAGCACAAGCAGCCAGCTTGCACGGCCAATCCGCATATTCCGGGGCATCCGTTCTCAGCGATTTGAACAACAACGCCTCGTCGCAGGAAACGCTGGCCACACTTTCGTCCGACACCGGCGGAAAAGCTTTCTTCGATTCCAACGATTTCAGCGGCGTCTTTTCGCAGGTTCAGAAGGACACTTCTGCGTATTACCTCCTGGGCTTCGTCAGCAACAACTACGTCAAGGACGGCCGGTACCGTCACCTGAAAGTCCAGGTCAACCGTGCCGATTTAAAACTCGAATACCGCTCGGGCTATTACACCGACCGCGACTTCGAGCACTTGAACAAAGCCGACCGCGAGCAGCAACTCGAAGACGAACTCGCCGCGCAGCTTTCGCAAGTAGACGTGCCGCTCTACGCCGGCGCGGCGTATTTCCGCCAGGACGATTCGCACTATTACCTTGCCGTTTCTTTGGTCATCCCCGGGTCGCAAATTCCGTTTGTCACCGAAAAAGACAAAGACAACGCCACCATCGACATCATTGGACAGGTGCTCGAGAGCAACAAATTCCCCGTCGGCCACTTGCGGGACACGGTGAAGCTGGCCGTGGACAGCACGCAGCAAGTGCGCCGCAAAAATGTGCAGTACAACACCGGCTTTGTGCTCGCTCCGGGCAGCTATCACCTGAAGTTCGTGGTGCGCGAGAACCAAACAGGGAAGATGGGCGCGTTCGAGATGGACGTGCAGGTTCCCGATTTGCGCAAGGCGCCGCTGAAAATGAGTTCCGTGGTGCTCAGCAGCTTGCGCACACCCGCCGCCAGCAAGAAGGGCGCTCCGAATCCTCTGGTGCGCGACCAGATGGAGACCGTTCCGAACATCACGCACGTTTTCACGGCCGACCAGCACCTCTACTTGCAGTACGAGGTCTACGAAGCCGCGAAGGGCAAGAATCCCCCGCCTGCTGCTCTTGCCGCAGCCGCCGCACCTACCGGCGCAAGTGGCCAGCCCGCTGCGGCCGCTAAACCCGAAGCTCCCAAGCCGGCCAAGGACAGCGTCCGCGTTCTGACCAGCATCGAGTTCCTGCGAGGCGGCGTGAAGGTCTACGAATCCAAGCCGTTGGTGACGAACGAAGTCGCCGCCCCCGAGCGCAAAGCGGTAGTCCTACAAATGGATGTGCCGCTGCAAGCCCTGAAGCCCGGCCTGTACCTGTGCCAGGTAAACATCATCGATGACGTTTCAGGAACTTTCGCGTTCCCACGCTTCCCAATCCTGATCCGCGAAGCGCAGTCGCCAGGAGCGACCAAAGCTGGCAAGTAACGACCGCTTCGAGCTGCACACCTTCGGGTTCTTGGCTCCCTATTCGCCTCATAAGGATGGATGACTGACAGCCAGAAACGCACCTGGCCGTTCTCTGACCGCCGCTGCGAGTCCCTTAACTGAGCAATCCAATTCTCTAGAGTGAACTGATGGTTGGGCTGAATCTCGGTAAACACGACGCCCATGCCAGCGTCCGGTAACGCGTTACGATTTTGCCCGTGGCCAGGAAGCTTGCGCCCGTGTGCACACCTGAGCCGGACGCGTGTTCCAGCCGCTAGAAGCTTTCCTGAATCCACTCGACACCCGAACAAGCTGAGGTTGCTGGTTGTTCCTTAACGTGCGTCTCCGACTGCATGTCAGTGAGTTCAATGCAAGCCGCGAAACTGTAGCGGCGAGCCCGCCGAACAACCTAGTCGCCGGCGGCGGCGGCGCGAACGAACTCCACGGATTCGGCAAGGCCGCGGCGCATGGGGCCAAGGACGGAGGCGGGGACTTCCCTTTCGGGGGCCAGGGTGACGCTGGTGGCGCGCTTGGGAAAATCGTTCCGGCGGTCCAGGCGCATGCCGGCTTGCCGCAGAAACTCGGCGGAAAAGCCCATGTCTTCAGCGCGCTCGACGCCCCAGAACCACAGCTTGTCTTCCTGCCTTTGCAGGAAGTCCAAAGACTCCTCGAGCTTCTTCATGGCGCGATCGAAAGAGGCAGCCAGGAAGTAGACGTTCAGCGTCCAGGCATGGCGCGGGTAATGGACGCGGAGCCGGACGCAATACTTGCCCGTTTGATTGCGTTCCATACTGCAGCGATATTCATTGCGGGAAGAAGTCATTCGAGTAGGCATCGAGGTTCACCGATCTCAGGAGTCAGGGCTGGATTTACCCTGAAAGCCGTTCAGAAATTCCAATGTGTCGAGAAAGCCTTGGTATGAGACAACTAATGTTAAAGCCGAACTCGCTTGGATACACAAAATAGGGTAGCGAGGTGTGTGGAGAAAGGCAAGAGGGTGTCAAGAATCAAATAAAGCGTTTGTTTTGTGTTAGTTAGACTACGTGAAGCTGCCAAAACTCTTCAGCTTTTCGGGACTCATTTTCAGCTTGCCTTCCTTCAGAAGCCGGTCGGACAGAGCGGTTTGGAAGGCTTGAAAAGCCACATCGCGCTTGGATTGCAGCAATTCTTCGGTCAACTGCTTCTTCTGGGCTTCAAAGTTGGCTGGGTCGGCTTCGACTTTCTCGGCAACGCGGTAAACCAGCCAGTTTTGTCCCAGGCTGAGTGGTGCACCCGCGTCGCCTTGCTTCAAATTGAAGGCGGCGCCGAGCAGCTTTCCGCTGCCCACGCCCGGAATCGTGCCATCCCGTGAGATGGAATCGCTGGTTTTTGGGTCCAACCCCAGAGCTTTGGCGGCAGCGTCGAGCTTCTCGCCCGCTTTGACGCGCTTCTCCAATTCGTCGGCCTTGCTCTTCGCCTGCTGGACGGACTGCTCTTTCTTGAGGTCGGTAATTACGCGGTCGCGCACCTCTTCGAGGCTGCCGGGGTGTGCGTCGAACTTATCCTTGACGGAGAGAACCACATAGCCGCGATCGCTGCGGATGGGCAGACTTACGTCGCCGGGACGCAAACGAAAGATCTCATCTTTGACGTCCGGGGAGCTGCCAAGCTCGATAATCTGGTCGGAGGCGCTGACAGGGCGGGTCTGGCCCAGGGTGAGGTGGTATTGCTTGGCCAAGTCATCCAAGGAACCTTTGCTCGACTGACGGATCGCTTTGGATAACTGGTCCGCGGTATCGCTGGCCTGCTTGTCCGCTTCGGTCAGGAGAAGCGGCGTGCGAATGGAATCCTTAACCTCATCGAACGACTTGGTGTGGGCCGTATGCTTCTCGAGAACCTTGATGATGTGAAAGCCGTATTGGGTCCTCACCAAGTCGGAAATCTGCCCGGGAGCGAGCGCAAACGCGGCCTTGTCAAATTCGGGAACGGTTTGCCCATGGCGAATCCAGCCGAGGTCCCCGCCTTTGTCCTTCGAGCCAGGGTCCTCAGAATACTTCTTCGCCAGCTCGTCGAACTTTGCGCCCTTTTTGGCCTGCTTTAAGACATCCTCGGCCTTTTTCCTTGTCTCCTCGACCAGGGCGTCCGTTTGCCCGACGGTTTTGAAGAGAATGTGCTGGGCGTGAACCTCTTCGGGCACTTCATACTGTTGAATATTGGCGTCATATTGCTTCTTGAGATCGGCGTCGGAAATTTGGAGGCCATGACGAAGCTGGTTGACGTCCAGAAGCGCGTAGCGCACGGAGCGCCGTTCCGGCACCTGATATTTGGACTTGTTTTTCTCGTACTCCGCCTTGATCTCCGCGTCTGTGGGCGTGATTTTTGCTTCCAGGTCTTCCGGCTTGATGAGCGCGTAATCGAGCTTCACTTTTTCGTTCTTGAAGCGGTATTCATCCTTGAGTTCCTCGGGCCCTACGCTGATTCCATCGGTGACTAGTTTCCTGAATTTTTCCTCAAGCAGGCCCTGGCGGATCAGCTCCTCGAATGTAGCCACTGGAAGCTGAAAGCGCTGCTGGACGAGTTGCGTGTACTGGTCAATTCCAATGAAAGTGCCGTTATTGAAAGCCATCGGCAGATACATTTTTATGCGGTCGGCGCGCTCCTGATCGGAAACCGTGATTCCCAGCTGTGTGGCCTCATACTCAAGCTCTTTTTGACGAACGAGTTGCTGCAGAATCTGCTGCGCATAGAAACTTCTCAATTGCGCAGGCACCTGGTTGCTGCGCTCGATTTGGCTAAGCTGCTGCTGGACGTCCTGAGTGGTGACAGTCTGGTCGCCAATCTTAGCTAGGGTGTCTGAGGAAAGCCCACCACCGCCGGTGGCCGGCCCCTGAGGAACAAGGTAGAGCAGCATGCTGCCGCCCAAAACGAGAACCACCGCTCCGAGAAGGATGCGGTATCCCAGCTTGCTTTTGTCGTTTGCGCTTCCAGCCATCCGATGATTCCCCCAAGTCCTTAGACAAACTTAAGATTATAAGAGATAGCGGCGTGGGTCTCAAATGCAATCGGTCAGAGCCAGTTGGGTTTAAGGCCGGGTAGCAGGTGTTCCTGGCAGGGGCCTGCCTGAGAGCTAATCTTCTGCTCGATGATTCTCAGAGAACCTCGAAGCTGCCGGTGGAATCACTGGAATAGTAGACTGGGAACGCCGCGGCTGCGGAATGTTTGCGCCGGGCGTCCAGCGACCGGTGATGCGTCTTCGTCTGAAACCAGCCGTCCTGATGGGTGCCGTTTTCGCGCTCGCTGCGTTGCCGCACTCGTTTGGGGATCCTCATCAACAAGCAAAAGCAGCCCCCCGGCCTCCCACTTTCTATCGCGATGTTCTTCCGATCCTTCAACGGCACTGCCAGAGTTGCCACCGCGCGGGATCGATTGCGCCGATGCCGTTCGAAACCTACGAGCAAACGCGTCCATTCGCCGCGGCGATTTGGCAGTCGGTGGAAGCGAAATCGATGCCGCCGTGGTTTGCTGATCCTGCGGTCGGGAAATTTGAGAATAATCCATCCCTCAGTGCTGAGGAAGTCGCGAGGCTCGCGGATTGGTCGCGATTGGGTGCTCTCGCAGGCGATAAGAAAAATGCGCCCCCGGCTCGTCAGTGGGCCGAGAGTTGGAGCATTCCGAATCCGGATGTCGTTTTGTCCATGACCAAGGCCGTGGCGCTGCCGGCTAGTGGCGACGTCGAATACACCTATGAAATTGTGCCCACGCATTTCGCCGAGGATCGGTGGGTGCAAATGGCAGAGGTTCTTCCCCGATTGCGTTCGAACGTTCATCACGCGGTGGTGTACATTCGCCCGCCGGATTCGCATTGGCTTCGTCACGCGCCCGTGGGGATTCCATTCACCGCCTCAGCCTTAACGGATCCCGACGACCGCCGCGGCGCGCATTGGACGGACAGCGACATCCTGCTCGTTTACGCGCCCGGCAGTTCGCCGGACGAATGGCCCGCAGACATGGCGAAATTCATTCCTGCCGGCTCTGACCTGGTCTTTCAAATGCATTACACCACGAGCGGACATGCCGCTTCCGATCAAACCGCGGCCGGACTTATTTTTTCAAAACAGCCGCCCCCTGAGCGCGTGCTCACGCTGCAACTCACGAATGACCATTTTGTGATTCCTCCGGGCGACCCTGATTTTCGGGTGGAGGCTCGCGGGGCTCTGCCGAACGACGCCACCTTGCTCGGCTTCATGCCGCACATGCATCTGCGGGGAAAGCGCTTCGAATACAACATCATTCACGAAAATAAGAACCATGGCTCGGATGGCAAGCCGCCTTACGAAATCGAGCCGCTCCTTCGCGTGAATTACCACTTTCACTGGCAGATGAGCTATCGCCTGGCTCACCCGCGTTTTCTGAAAGCCGGAACGGAATTGCAGGCCGTGGCGTGGTACGACAATTCGACGAAGAACCCTCACAATCCGAATCCCAACGCGGAAGTGCGCTGGGGAGAACAAACCTATGACGAGATGATGGTCGGTTTTTTCGATGTCGCCGTGCCCGCCTCTATGGATAAGCAGCGCTTTTTTGTCAGACCGAGGAACTGAAGCTCTGCCTGGTGCAGACCTGTCCTTGAGTGCAGGGGAAATGACCCGAACGTCCAGCCCACCGGATTCGTACGTGCTATTTGCTGTTTGACTACGGGCGGACTCGCCGTTTCAAGAGCCGCAGCCGCGCCGTGCTACATTCAAAATTTGAGGTTCGAGAGATTCTAAATCCGTGAGCATACATTCACCCATCGACCCAAGACAGACCCGGCACCAAAGAGTTCCGCACGTTGAAGTGTACTGGACCACTGTCACTTATAAGACGGTGATTTTGTCCGTCATGCTTGGCTTGGCGCTTATTTTCGGTGGAATCTACATCATGAAACCGGGTCTGTATACCGCGGTCATCGATAAACTCGACAAGAGCGTTGGCAGTCCCGAGGCCGATCCGGTCAGCGCTGATCAAAAGCACGCGAAATTCGTAAACCTTGACGGCCACGTCCAGGTGAAGAAAGTCAGCTCCGTGCAATGGGTGGACGCAACCCTCAGCACTTCCTTGGACAAGGGTGACTTGGTGCGTACCGGCTCCGACAGCGACGCGCGGATTTCCTTCGCTGACGGCACGTCTTACACCATCAAGCCCGATACACTGATTACCGTGGAGGAAAACGCCACCGATAACAACCGTCCCACCAGCGTCAGCGTCAGCATCCAAACCGGACAGGTTGATTTAGCTACGCCAATGTTGAGGTCCCCAGACTCCAAGGCCGCGGTAAAGTCGGAAGACACGACCACGCAGGTGCATTCCAACAGCCGCGCGGCTGTAAAGTTCGACCCAGAGAAGAAGGAAAGTGAGGTCGTTGTTGCGAGCGGCAGCGCTCAAGTGCAGCGGGGCCAGGAAAGAATCGATCTTGGGCAATATGAGAAGGCTACGATTCCAAGCTCAGGAACGATTCAAAGGTCTATGGTGCTCGCACCGCCAGAACTTGCCGAACCACTGAACCTGGCACCCATCATCGCGGAAAACCCCAGGAGTGCTACAGTACACTTTGAGTGGAAGCCGGTACCGGACGCGGTTTCCTATACTCTAAGGGTCAGTCCGACAAAATTGTTTACAAGGACTGTGTTCGACAAGCCAGGCATCACCCGGACAAGCATGGATATCGCCGGGCTGGATGCGGGGGATTACTTCTGGGAAGTAACGGCGACGGACGCCAAGAAACAATCCAGCGAAGTAAGCGAGATTTTCACGTTCTCCCTGGTGGCTCAAGGCAAGTCCCAGGGTATGGTGCTGGAGATCACCGACACCAGGATCGTTGGACGCGTCGTGGAAATCATCGGGAAAACGGAGCCGGGCGCGGCACTGATCATAAATGGACAGCCGGTTCCCAATATTGCTCCCGACGGCACTTTCCGTCATTTCACGGAAGCGCTTGAGCCGGGACAGCATACTATTACAGTGATTGGGCAGAACCGCCGCGGTGGGACAAGTACCCAGTCGAAGTCGATCTTCGTTCCGAAGTAAAATTCCGAACGACAGACCATTTGCGCTTGGCGCGGGTCGGGGTGCCCGGAGACAATAGCTTGAGGGCTGATCGCGCAGCCTCAGCGCTTTTGCCTGCCGGAGGGCGGAGAGTTTTCTCCGCGGGGGGATGTAGGGAATGAATAAGAACGGTTACAACATGAGGTCGGTGTTCAGTCTGTTTTCTTCCGACCTCGCCATCGATCTGGGCACCGCGAACACTCTGGTGTTCTCGCACGGCAAAGGCATCGTGGTGAATGAGCCTTCCATCGTGGCCATCAACAAGTCCAGCGGCGAAGTGGTTGCGGTTGGGCGCGAAGCCAAGGAAATGCTGGGCCGCACTCCGGGAAACGTTGTCGCCATCAAGCCGATGAAAGACGGCGTTATCGCCGACTTCAAAGTCACCGAAAAAATGCTCACGTATTTCATTCAGAAGGCGCACAACCGCCGCGTGCTGGTGCATCCGCGAATCGTTATCGGCGTGCCCAGCGAAATCACGCCGGTGGAAAAGCGCGCCGTGCAGGACTCCGCGTACCGCGCGCGCGCCAGCGAAGTTTATCTGGTGGAGCAGGCCATGGCCGCGGCGATTGGCGCAGGTCTCCCGATTGAAGAGCCTTCCGGCAACATGGTGGTGGACATCGGCGGTGGCACCACGGACATCGCGGTCATTTCCATGAGCGGCATTGTGTATTCGCGTTCAGTACGCGTGGCGGGCAATGAGATGGATGAAGCCGTCATGCAGTACTTGAAGCGCAAGTACAACCTGCTCGTCGGCGAGCGCACCGCGGAACAAATTAAGATGGAGATTGGTTCAGCCTATCCGCTCGAAAAACCGCTCACCATGGAAGTGAAGGGACGCAACCTGATTGAGGGCGTGCCCCGCACGGTAACGATCGATGATAGCGAAATCCGCGAAGCGCTCAGCGAATGCGTGGCTACCATTTTGAATGCCGTGCGCGTGGCGCTCGAGCGTACTCCTCCCGAGCTTTCGGCGGACATCAGCGATCGCGGCATCGTGCTGACCGGCGGCGGCGCGCTGCTGAAGAATCTCGACAAGCGCATCCGCGAAGAGACCGGGCTGCCTGTTTCCATCGCCGATGACCCGCTGGCTTCGGTGGTGCTCGGCACGGGAAAAATGCTCAGCGACTTCAAGTTGCTGCGCATGGTCTGCATCGACTAAAGAGTTTTCAGTAGTGAGTGTACAGTCGTCAGGAGAACAGATTCCTTAGGGGAGCCTATAGCGGAGTTTCTCTTCCCAGCACCGCCCGCCTAGGCGCATCGTGGTTTTGAACTTTCAACCGTGAACTGTTAACTGTCAACTTTTATGGCTGCCATCCCCTCTCGTCACAAGTCGCTGGTTCTGCTCGCGGGAGTCATCCTCCTCCAAGTGCTCCTTCTCGCCGTGCAAATCAAACGCGATTCGCAGGGCCGCCTGATTCGTACCTGGACCGTTGGAGCGGTTTCCCCCTTTGAACGGGCAGGTTCCTACGTATTCGGCTCGTTTCGAGACACCTGGCGCAACTACTTCGCGTTGCGAGGCACGAAGAAGGACAACGACGACCTGCGCCGCGAAAATGACGCGCTGAAACTGCGCATCGCCCAACTCGAAGGAAAAGCCGCGGAAGCCGACCGCCTTGCCGCTCTGCTTCATTTCCGGCAATCACAGGCGGACGTGCCCATGGTCGCGGCGCGCGTCATCGCGGGAGGTCCCAGCACATCGAGCTATTTCATTCAACTCGACCGCGGCGAACATGACGGCATCCGAAAAAATATGGGAGTCATCACGCCCGACGGCGTCGTGGGAAAAGTGATTGAAGCTTATTCCAACACCGCTCAGGTCCTTCTCCTTACAGACGAAAAGAGCGGCGTCGGGGCCATGATCGCCGACTCACGAATTCAATACCCGGTAGACGGCCTGGGCGAAGCTCTCGTCACCATGAAGTACGTTCCGAACGACGACGACGTGAGCGTGGGCGCGCGCGTGGTCACCAGCGGCATGGATCACATTTTCCCGCGTGATTTGCCGGTCGGAACCATCACCGAAGTGAAGCCCGGCAATCCTTTCAAGCAAATTCGCATCAAGCCCGCCGCGAACCTCGAAAAGCTGGAAGAAGTATTGGTCCTTCTGACGCTTCACCCGCTGAAACAAAACGACTCCGCCGCAGCTCAAACTCCAGCGCCGGCCGCCGCGAATTCTGCGCCTCCCCAAGTGGCCAACCCATGAACGGCGCATTTGATCTTCGTATTGGCGAGTCCCACATTGAGGTGCACAAGTTTCGTTCCGGTGCGATTCTCCTAAGCGCGCTCTTCGCTCTGGTCATTCAGGCGTGGTTCCCACCGCACTTTACGCGCGCCTCGCTGCTCGATTTACCTTTGCTGGTGACAATTTATTTCGGGCTGAGCCGACGGAATCCCTCGACGGGACTTCTCCTGGGAACAGTCATCGGTCTAATGCAAGACAGTCTCACGCCCACGGTTCCTCTGGGGCTGTACGGAATCGCAAAAACCATCATCGGGTATCTTGCGTCTTCCATCGGCGCTCGTCTGGACACCGAGCATCCCGCCGCGCGCTTTGCACTCACGGCAGGCTTCTTCATCGTCCACCAGGCGGTAGTCGCCCTGACGCGCCGCATCCTGCTTGCGCAGCCGGAACCTTGGTTCACCCTGCATCTTTTTGGCGCCGCGCTTCTCAACGGCCTCATTGCCGTCTTTCTCTTCGCTCTCCTCGACCGCCTCCGCCGATCTTCTTGAACGGAGTTAGTGGGTTATTAGGTATTGCTTGAAGTCGTCGTACTTGCTCGACATCGGCAGCGACAGCTTGTCACGATTCAAATAACCTGCTAGCCGCTCCGGTAGCGGCGGAGCGTTGCCAATCGCTCTTGTCACCACGTCTGCAAATTTTGCCGGATGCGCCGTGGCCAACACCAATCCTTGGGCAGGCTCCGCGTGCTCCATTTTGTACGCTTCCCAGCAAAAAACTCCGACGGCGGTGTGTGGGTCTGCGAGATACCCGAACCGTTCGTGAACCTTTTTCATTTCGCACAGCGTTTCTTCGTCCGTCGCCGCGTGGCCCCAGATTTCCTTTTGCACGTGTTCGAGCCGCCCCCGGCACAAATCCAGCAGCCGCGGAAAATTATTGGGATTGCCCACGTCCATGGCGTTCGAAAATGTAGCCGTCGCCGCCCGCGGGCAAAACTGTCCGCTCCGCAAATACTGCGGCACTGCGTCATTGATATTTGTGCTGGCAATAAATCTCGCCACCGGCAATCCGATGCGCTTGGCAAAAAGTCCCGCCGTCAAGTTCCCAAAGTTTCCGCTGGGCACGGACACGATCAGCGGCACAGACGCCACCGGCAACTGCCGGTACGCCGCGACGTGATAAAACATTTGCGGCAGCAAGCGCCCGATGTTGATGGAATTCGCCGACGTAAGAAATGCCGTTCTGTTCAACTCCGCATCCGAAAACGCCTGCTTCACCAGCCGCTGGCAATCGTCAAACGTGCCGGCCACTTCCAGTGCTGTAATGTTTTGGCCCAGGGTCGTGAACTGTTTTTCCTGCGCCTCGCTGATGCGTTTCGAAGGATACAAAATCACCACGCGAATCCCCGGCACGCCCAGAAACCCGTGCGCCACCGCGCTGCCCGTATCTCCCGAAGTCGCCACCAGCACTGTGAGCGGCCGCGATTCCCCGCGCACGAAATAACCCATCAGCCGCGCCATGAATCGCGCGCCAAAATCCTTGAACGCCAGCGTCGGTCCGTGAAAGAGCTCCAGGATATGCAGCCCCGGCGAAAGCGAGACCAGCTTTACGGGAAAACTGATCGCCTCGCTCACGATTTGCCACAGCACTTCTTCGGGCACGTCCGGCGTGGCGAACGGTTTCACCACACGAAAGCACACTTCGGTGAACGGCAGTCTGCGAAATTCTTCCAGCTCTTCCGGCGAGTGCCGTGCAATTTCCACGGGCATGTAGAGCCCGCCATCCGGCGCCAAACCGCGCAGCACCGCGCCTCGCAAGGAGGTCAGCGGCGCCTGGCGTGAGGTGCTCCGATATCTCATTTCGTTTGCTTTCGCACTCTTTCCAGGAACTGCTCCGCATCCAGAGGCGCCCGCAATTCGGCGACGCTCACCATGCAATGCGCCAGCGCTTCATAACTCCTGCGGCGGGCCTCAATCAACGCCGGATAGCAACGCGCCACAGTTTCTCTCGGCTTCTCGCCACTCTTCGCTTGAAACGCGCCGCGCCACAATACAGGCTTTGGATCACTCAAATACCTTTCAATCAGCAGTTGCCGCTCCTGCTCCGTCGCCGCCAAATACACAATCGTCATTTGCCGCCGCAACCGCATCAACAAATGATTCCCGGCATAAATCACGCTTCCGGTGGTGTCCAGCACCAAAGATTTCTCGGGCTGGGCTTCGAGTTCATTCAAAACTTCGTCAAGGGTGTGAATCTCTTCCGCCAGATATTCCGATTCGCGTTCCGCATAAGTCGCGCTGTCCGGCCAGCCCATCCACGCAGCCACTCCGTTAATTCCCGAATAGCCGCCAGGGCAAAGCCGCGGAGCCAGCCGTTGCTCGATCTTGTCGTCGCAATGCACGGCCGGTACGCCCTTTTCCGCTAACTTCTTTGTCCAGAACGTCTTCCCGGAACCGGACATGCCGATCAGTGCCAGTCGCATCGGGCTTCCTATGGTGACCTTCGGCGGCATAAGAGAATTTTCTACAATAACGTGTGCCCGCCGCGGGAGCAACCCGGTCTAAACCGCATTCTTCTAACCTCTTGAGTGCAAGTCTGGAACCTGTCCTCGCGGACGGCTTGCGGCACCCCTAAGCAAGTGGTACGTTGGATTTGACTCTGCTGCTTTTTTTGCAGCTCCAGTCCGGCGTTATTTGCGGGAGTCTCCCGAAGATTTTTTCGTTGCCCAGATCCGAGGAAATTTTCGACGGACAATTTGAGCTGACCCTGTTCAAGCGGGGCCGACTCGAAACCCACGCTGCAGATTTTTCGTGACGCGAGTGCGTCCGGCGTTCCGGACGAATACATGCAGTCCTGAGGGGACTCCTCGCGCGCGGGGTTTTCGTGTCTTACTGGTTTCGGAACGACAATCGTTTGCCGCAGGCGCGTCTCGCGATGGCCTCTTACGTCATCGTGGGCATGATCGGCGTATTGCTGCTGGGATTCTGGAAACTTCAGGTCATTGATTCGGATAAGTACGCCACTCTCGCTGAACGCAACCGCGTCCGCGAAATTCCCATCATCGCCCCGCGTGGCCGCATGCTCGACCGCGATGGCCGTGTGCTTGTGGACAACCGGCCCTCCTTCAGCGTACTTCTCTTGCGCGACGACATGACCCAGGTCGAAAAGCACCTCGCGGTGATCTCCGATGGCCTCGGCATCCCGATGGCTGATCTGAAGGACCAACTAAACAGCACGAAGAGTCTTGCCAAATTCCAGCCCATCATCATCAAGTCGGACGCCTCGCCCGCGGACGTCGCCTTTATCGAGTCGCACAAAACGGACATCCCGGTCCTCGAAATGATTCCTGTTCAGCGCCGGCGCTACCTCCCAGGAGGCTTCCTCTCGCACGCGGCGGGTTACGTGGGTGAAGTCAGCGAACAGCAAATCGAATCGAGCAATGGCAAGCTGCGCCCCGGAGACTTTGCCGGCAAATTCGGTCTCGAGCAGCAATACAACGATGTCCTGCAAGGCACTGACGGCAAGAGCCGCTTTATAGTGAATAGCATTGGCAAGGAAGTCGGACAACTTCCCCTTCAGGAAGCAATCCCTGGTAAGCAGATTCGGCTCAGCATTGACTACGACTTACAGCAAGTCGCGGAGCAGTCTCTCGGCGACCGGCCTGGCGCTGTCGTTGCCCTCGATCCGCGTAACGGCGAAGTTTTGGCCATGGCCAGTCATCCGACGCTGGACCCGAACGATTTTGCAATACGCGTTTCCACGGAACGTTGGAAACAATTGAACGAAGATCGGCAGAAGCCTTTGCTGAATCGCGCCATTCAAGCCCAGCTCGCCCCCGGATCCGTTTTCAAAATTGTGACCGCCACGGCCATGCTGGAAGACCATGTCCCCCCACAGAGCTTTACGACGTTTTGTCCAGGTTATGCGAGTTTCTTTGGCCGGCAGTACCACTGCTGGGTCTATTACGCCAAGAAGGGGCCAAAGACCCATGGCGTAACGAACCTGCATGAAGCCATTCTGCAGTCCTGCGACGTGTTCTTTTACAATGTCGGCTTGCGCCTTGGAATTGACCGTCTCGATTATTACGCCAACCACTTTGGCCTCGGACACAAGACCGGGATTGATCTTCCCAGCGAGGAAGGGGGCCTGATGCCCTCCCCGGCGTGGGTCGAGCGCGTCCTTCACCGCAAGTGGTATCAGGGCGAAGTCATCTCCGTCGCTACCGGTCAAGGTGCTGTCACCACCACCCCCTTGCAGCTCGCGCGCATGATTGGTGGCATCGCTTCCGGCGGCGTCTTCATGCAGCCGCACATGCTAAAAGATGCTCCCAACGTAAAAGCGGAACGCGTCCCCATCTCCGAGAACACCGTCGAAGAGATTACTGATGCCATGTATGGCGTCGTCAACGAGCCTCATGGCACTGGCGGTCAACTCAAGCTCGCCGGCATCGAGCTCAGTGGCAAATCCGGCACTGCCCAAGTCATCGGTTATGACAAGATGGCGCTCGTTAAAAAAGAGAAAAAGTTTGAAGACAATGCGTGGTTCGTAGGCTACGCTCCGCGCCGCAATCCAGAAATCGTAGTCTCCGTCCTCGTGCAGGAAAGCGGAAAGCACGGTGGCGAGGCGGCGGGTCCCGTCGTTCGCGACGTCATCAAGGCCTACTACGACAAGAAGAACAAGAAGACGCAGGGGCAGTACACCGCCGAAACCAAGCCGCCTGCGCCTCAAGCCAAACCCATTTCCACGAAGGTGACTGCGCCCCGCGCGGCCCTCCAGAATGAAGACCCGAACGCAGCTATAACCACCCGGCCCGTAGCGGAACGAGAGCGTTGAACAGATTATGCCCTCCCGTTACACAACGCGTCGCATCTCAAATCAAGTCTTGCAAGCAACAACCGTATTTGGCATTAAACTTTTAACTTTGAACTTGCAACTTCCTTTATGAAAGACGCACCCGGAACACGCGATTACGACTGGTGGCTTCTCGCCATCCTCGCCACCATCTGTGCCCTCGGCGTGATTGAAATCTATTCCGCTACCCACGGCAGTGCGCTGGCGGGTATGCACTGGAAGCAGGTGCGCTGGCTCGCCATCGGCTTCATTTTGATGTTCGCTCTTTCGCGTTTGGACTATCACCTGATTCTTGACCAGGCCTACGTCCTCTATCTCCTGAGCTTGGCCGCTCTGGTGGCGGTCCTCCTCATAGGTCACACCCATTTTGGCGCCAAGCGTTGGATCCAACTGCCCGCCGTGGGCGAATTGATTCAGGTGTCAGAATTGGTCAAATTGGTTATAATCATCGTGTTAGCGCGCTTCTTTGCGGAAGTGCGTTCCGATGAGCTTGATTTGCGGGACCTTATCAAGGCAGGATTGTTAGTGGGGGTTCCGCTTGTCCTGATTCTCAAGCAGCCCGATCTGGGTACGGCCCTGGTGCTGATGCCCATGGTGGCAGTTGGCGCATTTTTGGCGGGCTTGAAGTGGCAACACGCAGCGGTCTTTTCTCTAGCGGGGATTCTCCTCATCGGGGCGGTTTTTTATCCCCCCGTCAGCAGGCGCATCCTCAAGCCGTATCAGCGCGAGAGAATCACTTCTTTCCTGCACCCGGAAGAAGACGCCAAAGGTTCCGGCTATCAGCTTTTGCAGTCCAAGATTGCCGTGGGCTCCGGCGGTTTCTGGGGCAAAGGATTCGGCAACGGCACGCAGAATCAACTGGGCTACATCCCGGTCCGCTATTCGGATTTCATCATGTCGGCCTGGGCGGAAGAGCAGGGATTCAAAGGCGTGCTGCTGGCTCTCGGGTTGTATATGGCGCTTCTGCTTCGTTTAGTGCAGAATGCTCAACGCGCGAAAGATCGCGCGGGAATGTTTCTCGTAATGGGCGTTGCAGCAGCGCTCGGTTTCCATGTGTTGGTAAATGTGGCGATGGTGATAGGCGCGATGCCCGTCACCGGCATTCCGTTGCCGTTGATGAGCTACGGAGGCTCCGCCACGCTGTTTGTTTTTCTGGCGATTGGTCTGGTGATGAACGTTCGGCTACGCCGCTTCGTCAACTGAACTAGCTGCCAGTTCCGTGTGGCATTCCCACTTCGTTGGAGTGCAGCGGAAGAAGCAATTAGAAGTAAGCAAGTTTTCGGAAGTTCAGGAAGTAAAGGATTTGTTGGCTCCGGCAAGGTCGGGGTCACGCATAAAAGGATTTTCAGAGTGAGGACAGCATCGTCCGCCGTTCGCCCAGCCAGTTTTCGGCAACGGATTAACCTCGACAGATTGAGGCCATCTTTTCCCTCTGGCTTCGAACACCAAGCCATCTCCCTATCGGTGCGCCCAGCGCCCTTCCTGGCCAAGCCGGGAACGGTTCCGCTTTTCTGGGCCCGCGAAGGGCAGGAGCTTGCGGCGATGCGTCCTGCGGTGGACCCTGGTTATACCGGGGCCGCCTTCAAGGAGTTTTCATGTCAAAAGAATTGGTTATTTCCGCGTCCTCCCACGAGCGGCGGGTCGCGATTTTGGAAGAAGGTCAGCTAGTCGAAATTTACATCGAGCGGGAAAAAGAATTCGCTCTCGTCGGCAGCATCTACAAAGGAAAAGTTACACGCGTCCTCCCCGGCATGCAGTCTGCTTTCGTGGACATCGGCCTGGATGGCGACGCATTTCTCTACGTCAGCGACGTTTTTGAAAACCTCGAGGACTACGAGCCCCACGAGCATCACTCGCAGCGTGCCCCCGCGCCTGAGCCATCGCCCGCTGTTTCCGCGGGCAACGGTTCAACGGTAGAGCTGCTTCCGGGCGAATCCCTGGCCCGCACCTCAAGCCGTCACGAAGACCGGCGCGAGGATCGGCCCGGGGAGTCGCGCTCCGAAGAGTTTCATTCTCGGTCTTCAGGCAACCAAGAAGCAGCCTCGTCGGAAGAAGCTTCTTCGCACGCAAGCGAGGAAGGTGCACAGGCTGAAGGACAACCCGCCGGCGAACAACTCGCGGCGGCCGACAGTTCGCATGCGGAATCAGGAGAAGAACGCCAGCCCGAGTCCAACGCCTCTGCGCCGCAGAACTTCTCGCCCCGTTTCAACCCTACTCAGAATTACTCGCGGCGCCCCGGGAATGATCGTGGCCATGATCGCGGCAGTGATCGTGGCAGTGATCGTGGCAATGAACGCCAGGGCCAGCATTACGGCCGTGGGGGAGATCGCGGGCGCGGCGGGCGTTGGGGCCGGCGCGGCGGCGGGGGACGTCATCGCGGCGGCCGCCAGCAAGGCGGTCCCGGCGGGCGCAATCTTCCGCCATCAAAATATGCTTCGCCGCAGGGCGGCGAGTTTCGCGGCGGTTACGACAATCGCGATCGCGGCCAGCAACGCTATGACAATCGCCGCCAGGAAGGTCCGCGCAGTTCGGGCCCGTCCCCTGTTGATGCCTCCGAGGAGATCCTTCTTCCCGGCGAGTCGCTCGCAAAGTATCGCGAAAAGCCCATAGCCACTCCGTCGGCAGCGGCCCCCACTCTCGAGCAAGAATCGCGCAACGATTCCGCCGTCGGCGAAGAGACCGCTCCGCGCCCGGGAAACAGCCTCCCTGTTGCCACCTCCGGCTCCGCAGGTGCTCCTCGTCGCCGTTCAGGTGGCCTGCCGAGCTGGCTCCTTGCGGAAGGTGCAACCGAAGCTGGCCCCGAAGCCGCTTCTGAAACATCTCCTGCGGAAACCGATTCCGCGTCTTCTCCCGCTGCGCAGGAATCTGAGCCGACGAGCAATGGCGCCGACTTAGACGACGATCAAGTCGCAGCATTGGCCGCCGACCTCGCGGAAGCCAAGCACGAAGAAGTTGCCGCGGGCGCGGAAGCTGACGCGGTCGTCGGAGGCGCTGTCTTCGAGGAAGAAGACGACACAGAAGAGGAAACCGAGGTCGCGGAAGAAGCCGAAACTCCGGAAGGAGTTCACGCGGAAACCGCTTCGGGCCTTAGCCCGGAGGATGTCGCTGAGGTCGAAGCGCATCGCGCCGCTGATCGCGCCGAATTCGCGGCAGACGTCGCTCACGAAAGCGCCGAACATATCGTCTCCCTGGGCGAGCAAGCTGAACTTCAGGAAGAAATACTCGAAGCCGAGGTTGAAACCGAGGCCGAAGTCGATCATGCAGAGTCTGAAGAGGAAGAGCGCGCGCCCGAACCGCAGCCCTCCGAAGAACCTCTCGAAGCCGAAGAGGTTCGCTCCGACGCAGAAGTCATAGCGGCTTCCATCGGTGAACCCATCGCCGCGGCTCCAGCCTCCGAAGAATCCGAGTTCTTGCTTCCCGGCGAAACTCGTTCGCCCCGCGCCGACCGCGGGCCTTCGGGTCCTCGCGAAGATTATCCACGGGATTCCGCGCGCATTGGCGGGAACCCGCGCTCGCGCTTCCAGCGGCCGTTCCGGGGACGCGACCGCGGTGGAGATCGCGGCGGACGCCCGGATCGCCGTGGAGGCGACCGTGGGCGCGGCAGATTCGAACGCCGCGGCCCCGGTGGACGCCGTCATGACCACGGTCACTCCGCGCCTCGCCGTCCCCAGCTCATTTCTGAAATGCTGAAGCCCGGCGAGGAAATCGTCATCCAGATCGCCAAGGAGCCGCTCGGCAAAAAGGGCGCGCGCATTACCAGTCACGTCGCGCTGCCCGGACGCTTCCTGGTGTACATGCCCACCGTTCATCACACCGGCGTGTCGCGCAAAATCATCTCCGCGGAAAATCGTTCGCGGTTGCGCCGTCTGGTAAGCGAAGCAAGCGCCAATTATCCCGGCGGTTTCATCGTTCGAACGGCGGCCGGCGGAGCCACCGACGACGAAATCCGCGCCGACATCGACTTCCTTGGCAAGACCTGGCTCGAAATCAAGCAGCGCAGCGAGGAGCGCAAGGCCCCATCTCTGCTCCATCGCGACCTCGACCTCGTCGAGCGCATGCTTCGCGATTACGTCAGCGACGATTTCACCGCCATCTGGATCGATAACGAAGAGGAATACGGCAAAGTCGTCGATTTCGTGAACCGCTTCCAGCCCAAGCTCGTCAGCAAAGTGAAGCTCTACACGAAAGAAACACCGATCTTCGAAGAGTTCGGCATCCAGCACGAACTCGATAAGGCTCTTCGCGCCAAAGTGTGGCTCAAATCCGGCGGCTACATCGTCATCAACCACACCGAAGCGCTCGTGGCCATTGACGTCAACACCGGCAAGTTCGTCGGCAAAGGCTCCACGCGCCTCGAAGACACCATCGTCAAAACCAACCTCGAAGCCGTGAAAGAAATCGTCCGCCAGATTCGCCTGCGCGATCTCGGCGGCATCATCGTCGTGGATTTCATTGACATGGAAGAGCGCCGCAACCGCGAAAGAGTTTTGTCCGCGTTACAGCAGGCACTGGAGCAGGATAAAGCTCCTTCGAAAGCGCTTTCCTTCAACGAATTCGGCCTCGTTTGCATTACCCGCAAGCGCACCAAGCAGGCGCTCGAGCGCGTGCTCTGCCAGCCTTGCCCTTATTGCACCGGCTCCGGCATGGTGAAGTCCACGCCAACGCTCTGCTATGAAATCCAGGCCGAAGCACGCAAGATGGCCGCGGCGGATCCCGAAAGCCCAAGCCTCACGTTGCGGGTGCATCCGGAAATCGCCAAAGCGCTCAAGACCCGCGAGTCCATGCTCATCGACGAACTCGAGCAAAACTCGCACAAACACGTCATCATTCAGTCCGACGCCACCCTCCACTGGGAGCAATACGACATCTACTAAGACCGAGTTCCGTCACCTTGAAAGGAAACGCCCGGGCAAATCATCCGCCCGGGCGTTCCTTCGTTCGGTTACATTATCGTTGCGAGCTTCTGTCAAATTTTGAAAGGAGCCTGTCCCTATGTTTCGTTTTGGACTATCTTGGCTCTTTGCGGCAAGCCTGTTCCTACAAGCACCTAGTCAACCACTAAATGATCCGCAATTTCAGAGCGCTTTCCCCGGCCAATCCCCTGGCGAGGTCCGCTTCGATCCGTTTCAATCTCTCGACTGGCAACAACTCGCTCAGCGGCACCTCAAAGACTTCAGCTTCAGCCATCCCACGCCTGAACAAATTGCCAGGTTGAAGAAGCATCTGCTCGAGCATCCTCTCGACGAAACGGGCGCTTCCTCAGAAATCCAGTTTGCGGCTCCGCTTGAGCCAGCCATCCGGCAAGGCTCCTATTATGCTTTCTCCCTGAACGGCATCCAGCCCTTACAACCCGTCCGCCTCGAAGGCACCATGCGCTATCAGCTCAGCCAAAACAAATCGGCAATCGTTCCCGACGTTTTTTTCGGTCAGGTCGTCGCAAAAATCGATCCTCCAGCAGCAGGCGACCATGTCTTCGTCATCTTTTCGAGCACCAATCTTTCCTTCACTCGTTTGAACGCGGCGAAATTCACCGCCAGAAAAGCGGCGAAACAGGATATCTATTTGCTCGAGCGCGATGGAAAGCAATTGCAATTGAGCGTGAATGACGAAGGACTCTTCGAAGTCCTGGCGTTCACTTCCTTCAAAATCGGCACATCGGAATACGTCCTGGTAAAGTGGAAACCCGACTCGGAAAATCACTATGGAGGCTGTGACCGCCAGTACTCCTTGTTCGTCGCAGGTCAGGAACTCAAGCTCGTCGCCACCAGCAAATCCGGCTGTGACGTCTGACCAAGGTCTGACCGCCTATCTGAAAGTCAACGGATCGGCTTGAACCCTCTGGATCCTTGGTTCGCCGGGTGCCGCACCCGTCGGTCTTACGGGTGCGGGTTTAGAGCCAACTTTAAGCACAGCCTGAACGCGTCGTGCGCGTTTACCGGCAGCGGGTGTTCTTATTTGTTCGCTGGACCGTCCGCTTGCGATAATGTCTATTGCTACGCGACCCTAGGCTCCTACCCGGCCTCGTTATCCTCGCCTGAAAGGCAGGCCACCCTGATGAGCGCAAGCGGTTCCCCGCAGCCCCCTACATCGTCCGCCAACATCGTCAGCACTGAACAGACGTCCTGCTGCGTGGTCGGCGGCGGCCCTGCCGGCGTAATCCTCTCGCTGCTTCTGGCGCGTCGCGGCGTGCCGGTCACTCTTTTGGAAATGCACAAGGACTTCGACCGCGAATTCCGTGGCGACACCATCCATCCTTCGACTCTCGAAATCCTCGACCAAATCGGCCTGGCCGCTCCTCTCCACGACATGCCCCACAGCAAAATCTCCGGCCCCACGATCCAGTTCGCCGATGGCCCTTTCCAGCCGTTTGACCTGAAGTGTCTCAAGACCCGCTTTCCCTATATCTTGACGGTCCCGCAAGCGCGGTTTCTCGACTTCATCACCCGGGAAGCCGCCAAATTCCCTTCCTTCCGCCTCGTGATGCGCGCCAACGTTCGCGAGCTTGTGCTAGAGAATGGCGCGGTCCGGGGCGTGAAGTACCTCGGACCCGATGACGCCTGGCACGAGCTGCGCGCCCCTCTCACGGTGGCCGCGGACGGGCGTTTTTCGCGTTTGCGCCAGCTTGCGGGCATCGAGCCGGTCAAGACTTCGCCTCCCATGGACGTGCTCTGGTTCCGTTTGCCAAAGCTGCCCGAGGATCTTGAGGCCCCTGGCGGACTGCTAGGGAGCATTGGCCGTGGCCGCATCCTCATCATGCTCGACCGCGCGGATTACTGGCAAACGGGCCTGGTCTTTCCCAAGGGCCATTACCAGGAGCTGCATTCGCAGGGCATTGCTGCGATTCGCCAGACCATCGTTGAAGTCGAGCCTCGTCTGGCCCGGCATGCAGAATCCCTCACCGACTGGCAGCAGCTCTCTCTTCTTTCGGTCGAATCCAGCCTCTGCCCTCGCTGGTACAAGCCGGGGCTCTTGCTCATTGGAGACGCTGCGCACGTCATGTCCCCTGTGGGCGGCGTGGGGATCAATTATGCTGTGCAGGATGCCGTGGTTGCGGCGAATCTTCTCGTCGGTCCTTTAAAAGCGGGGCGTGTTACAGAGTCCGATCTGGCCGAGGTGCAACGCCAGCGCGAGTGGCCTGTGCGCGTCATCCAGCGCTTTCAGACCGCCATGCAGAATAATCTGATTGCAAAGGTCCTTCTTTCCGAGGGTCCGCCTCGTGTCCCCTGGTTCGTACGTTTATTGCCTCGGATTCCCATTCTGCGGAACGTGCCTGCCAGGTTGATCGGCTTCGGCCCTCGCCGCGTCCGAATCGCCGATCCGTAGCTTTGCGCGACCTCCCGTTGCCCATAAACTTGTAACCGCGCGCTGGCATTCCTAGTAATTACAAGTAGAGAGTGGTGCATGGAGCTGCTCGAACGATTCGCGGCGGGCGACCTGGAAGCCTTCGAAACCCTCTTTCGCCAGCACCAGAACGAGGTCTACCGCTGGACCGTCCGGATCGTTCGCGACACCGGCGCCGCCGAGGATTTAACTGTGGAGACGTTTTGGCGCATTTACCGGGCCCACCAGAGATTCGACCCTGCCGCTGGAAACTTTCGCGCCTGGGCCCGCCGTATCGCCACCAACGCGGCCTTGGATCATCTCCGGCACGCACGCAAGGAAACCGAGCTTTCTGACGATTACCCGGCCGCGCCGCGCAGCGATCCTGCCGCGCGAAGCGAACTTCGCGGGCGCCTCCGGCGCGCGTTTCTCGGTCTCCCTGCGAAATATCGTCTTGTCGCCACGTTAGCGCTCATCGAAGACGAGCCTTACAGCGAAATCGCCGAAGCCGCCGGCATTTCCGAAGCGCTCGTTAAGGTCCGCGTTTTTCGCGCCGTCCGCCTGCTGCGCAAAAAGCTGATCTCGTTTGGTGGGGAGGTTCCTACACGATGAACCGCCAGCCTAATGAACGACAGAGAAACCAGACGCAGCCATGGACAATAACCGCAATTCCCTCTCGCATTTCGGCACGCAACTGTCATCCCGGCCCTCAGGACGCAGTCCTCTGTGGCCTGAGGCTGAGGGATCTGCTTTTCGCTTCGGAAGCACGAATCGACGAATAACAGGATGAAAAAGAAATGACTAACAAGATGAACGAACACGAAAAGGAACTTCGCACGCCCCTCCAGCGCGAGTTCCCTCCGCTGCAAAACGCCGAGCTTCAGCGCGACCTCTGGCCGCAGATGCTCCGCCGCCTCGACGCCCAACCCAAGCCGCTTCGCATCCCCTGGTTTGACTGGGCCCTCGCCGCAGCCGTCGCCGCTGCCCTTTTGCTTTTCCCTAATGCAATTCCGGCTTTGCTCTATCACTTGTGAGCAGGAGGCTTTTATGAATAAACACCCATATCTTCGGGCCTATCTGGCGGGCATCGCCCTGCCCACGTTTGTCCTCCTCTTCCTCATGACCGCCTACACCGTCTTTCGCTACGTCTATAATTTTCCCGTCCCCGTGGAGCGCTTCATTGTTTTTCCCATGGCGGTAGTGCCTAACCTCTGGGGCCTCTGGAACGTTCTCTTCATCGCCTGGCGGCGCCGCGTGCCGCTATCTCTCGGCCTACACGGTGCGCTGCTGCCGATTCTCCTCGCGCCGCTGGGTGCCTTGGCTTCCGCTCTTCTGAAGTTTTCGATCCCCAGTTTCGCCACGCATATCTTTCCGGTGGCCGCTCCGCTCGCGCTCATCGTCTACTACTTCGCGTGGAAATACGTGGTGGGATTCCTTAACCGCGTTCTCGACCTCGCCTGAATACACAGGCATGTGGGTTGTTCCGCAACCTAAAATGGCGCCCACCCGGCCGCCGATTCCTTCGCAGATTCTTAAGCGCGGGTCATCCTGAGGGTCGCGTCTTTTGCGGCTCGAAGCCTGCCTGCCGCAGCTTGCCTGCTGCAAGCAGGGCAGGTCTCAACGTCTATGTTTTACTGGATGCAGCGACGAAGAGACTCCGCCGCTCTCACTCCCACGAACTGTCAGTTTTGGGGCTGGTTCTGCGTTTCCTCTTTGGGCTCGGCGATCTTCTGCTTTTCATCCACCGAAAAGAGCAGGTAATTGTCGAAGCTGTGCCTCCGGTGCACGCGCTGCCCTTTCCAATCGAAATACACTTCCGCAACTTGTGGCAGCCACATTTCGACGTTCCGGTTCTTGAAGCGCACCGGGCCGTAATCTACTAGCGTATGGTCGGCCAGAAGCTTGATTTCCGGCAGCTTTGCCACCAGGTCCGTTTCCATCCGTACGATTTGATAGCTGTCCGCCGTAATCCAAGCGCGCCCGCGCAGCGCCACGGGGTAGGAAGGGCCATTCTCCGCGAATTTGTACGCGCGCATGGTATTCGGCTTGTCCGGCCTCTGTCGGAAATGGACCTGCCACGCCGGCTTTCCATTCCACCGCGACAGGCCTTCGCAGCTCATCGCAAAATTACCAGCGTTGTTGGGATGAAAAATCAGCGATAGCGCCGGCAGCCCGTGCGTCTCTATGCCACCCGGAAATTGGTCATGTGTGTAGCGCGTACCCCGGTATTCCGTCACGCTGAAGTACCCCGGCCTGTATTGCTCGATGCTAACCACATAATCGAACTTGCGCGTCTCTTCGGAATTCACAAAACCCCATCTATTGACGGATTCATGATCCAGGTATTCCGTCGCCGTGAAGCGATCCACATTCTTGACAAATTCCTCGACGCGCTTCCCCGCCTTTTCAACCACCGTGTCTAATGCGCACGCGGCGCCCGGCTCCACGGGCGGAACTCTCTCGTCCACGTCCGGTGGCAACCAAGCCATCGGAAGAGGCAGGGGCGTGACCTCGGCGATGGCCGCCGATTGCAAAATCACTTGGCTCGATGCCTCCGCCGCGTCCTGTGTACTGTTCCGGTTATGCACTCGCAGTTTCTCGAGCTGTTCCTTCGCTTCCTTGTCATCGCGGTGCTTTTTGATGTAGCTCTGAAGAACGCTGACCGCTCTTTCTTTTTCTCCGCGTTTTGCCAAAGCCGCGGCAAAGTATCTTTGCGCGACCGCCGCTTCTTCGTGTCCCAGTTCCATCGCGCGTTCAGCATCCCTGGCCGCCTCGTCTGCGTCTCCCTGACGCAACTTCACGTGTGCAGAAAGCGTGTAGGCGCGCCACGAAAGCGGTTCGATCTGCAGGCTGCGTTCGAGGAAAGGCAGGGCTTCATCGGGCTTGTTCTGGTCCACCAGCGCCTGGCTCAGAGAAAGCAAAGCCCGATAGTGCTTCGGGTAAAGCCCAATTGCTTTTTTCCAATCAGCGATAGCCTTCGCCCGATCATTCATCAGCCACGAATAAGCGCCAAAAAGGTAGTTCACGTCTGCGCTCGTCGGCGCAATCTTGTAAGCGGTCTCCAAGTGCCTCTTCGCCAGATCCGCGTCCACCGTCGTCATGTTAGGGCCGAGTAGCTTAAGCGCCTTATCCAAGGACTCCTGCGCCTTGGGCTCGAAAGGAGAGGGCCCTTCTTCTGCGCTCGAATTGCCTCCTTCTACTCCCACACGCGACAGATTGGGCGAAAGCGGCGGCGCGACCATCGATTCTGTCTCTCCCGACGCCTTTTTCCCCGCGGTCAATTCCTCCTTCTCGGTTGGCGTCTGCTCCCGCGCGGACTGCGACCTCTCAAGCAGCTTATGTGCTCCCGCGTCGTCGGGATGGGCCTGCACGTACTCTTGTAAAACTTTTCCGGCGCGCTCCTTGTTCCCGCTTTCCATAAGCGCCCGCGCCAGCAACGGCTGCACCATCGTGGCCTGTCCTTTGCCAAGCTCCACCGCGCGATCCGCCTCCTTCACGCACTCGCTTGGCAGTTTTTCTTTCAACAAAACATCCGCAAGAATGGCATGCGCACGCCACGAATTGGGATCGGCCTCCACCGCTCTTTTCACGTACGATTCTGCATCGGGAATTTTTTGTTCCCGGAGCAGCGCCTCGCTCATCGAAATTAGCGCGGACACGTGTTTCGGGTTGAATTCCAGCGCCTTCGTCCAATACGACTTCGCCTTTTCCTGGTCTTTCATCTGCAGGAAGTACACACCATAGAGATAATTCACCGCCGGATGATTTGGCGCCATGCGATGCGCCGCTTCCAGATGGCTCCGCGCGTCCCCTGGTTTGTTCGCGCGCAACGCCTCCACGGCTTTCGCCAGCTCTTTCTGTGCTTTCGGCGCAAGAAGAATTTGTGGAGAGCCCGCGCCCACGCCGCCGTTCGACGAGGGCCGCATATCAATCACGACTCTGGATGTTCCCGCGTTGTAGCCGTCAAAATCCTTGACCGTATTCTCATAACCGGCCGCAACGACCTGGATGGTGTACTGGCTTGCGGCAATCCCGCTGAATGTGATACTTCCGCCCAGCGTTGTTCCTTGGCCTGCGACCTGCCCCGTGGGGGCTACCAGCGTGACCATGGCTGTCTGTTCGATAGGGCCGCCATCCGCTCCCTTTACGTAAATGTCTATCTCAATCGTCGGATCGCCGCCCTCAAGAGGCGTCGCACTGCCAGGGCCTCCCGGGCCTCGGCTTGCCCCACCCGGCGCCGGCCGCTGCGCAAAAACGCTGCTGGAGAAGATCGCGGCGCTGAAAAAAACGGCTGTTAAAAGACACCTGGTGACGCGACAATGCATGGCCAACTCCACTCGCTGGCGGGGAACCTGGCCGTATCATACACCGCTCGCTCTATTTCGTCAGGTCGCGTGAATCGCCACATTCCTGCTCCCATCCAGGCAGCCTCTGCTTTCCCCACCTGTCCCTTCGTCCAGTTTCCAACTGCGCAAGTCCTCTCCGTTTCTCTGTTGCCGCATCGCGCCACGCGGCACAACATGGACTCCACACTGCTCCCTCCCACCCGGAGCAAATTTTATTTCAGGATTCCGATAAAGGGAGGTCCTTATAAATGTGGTCCAAGCAACAAGGAGGCGTAGCGGAGCCGCCCGCGGTTTCGCCTTCGCAAGCTCCAGCTCCAGTCGTTCCGTTTAATCAACCAGCTTCTTCCAGCAAACTTGGTGGCTCTCCGGCCCGCGGTGGTGCGCGCCTCGGCGCCAGCATCCAGATCAAGGGCGAAGTCACCGGCACCGAAGACTTGCAGATCGACGGCATCGTCAACGGCCCCATCCGTCTCCAGGGTCATGAACTCACGGTCGGCTCTGCCGCCCAGCTCAATTCCGAAATTCACGCCGGCGACATCATTGCCTACGGCAAAATCACGGGCAACGTTCACGCGCGCGGCCGTGTGGACATCAAGAAGGACGGCGCCATCACCGGCGACATTTCTTCCGCGCGCATCAGCATCGAAGACGGCGCTTATTTCAAGGGTCGCATCGAAATCGACCCGACCAAAGCCGCCAACCAATCCGCCGCCGATTAACTTCGGGTGCGGTTCGTCGGCTTCGGTTTTTGTAGAGTGCGGCAGCCTGCTGCCGCTTTTCCGTCAGTTTCGATTTAATGGGCGGCGCAGCATTACCCTGAGACAAAGTCGAAGGGACCGCTGCGCCCTTCGCTTTTCTGCGCCGTCTTTCTCTCCGTTGTTATCGCGGGTTTGCCTTTTCGGTTAGAAAGCAAATATCGCGGATACCCGCTTTGCCGATCTGATCCACTACCGCCGCCGTATCCGCAAACTTAGATCGTGAATCCACCGCAAGATAAACCTTCTTTTCCGCTCCGTTCTGCAAAGCATCATCTATGAAACCCGGAAGTTCTTCAGAGTTAACCTGCATTTCTCCAAAGAACACCCTCCCATCGCGGCTTATCAAGACCTTCATTGCATCTTCAGCTTCCGCCCTTGGCTGAACAGTCGCATAGATACTCGTCGGCAAATGCGGTAAGACGGAGTGAACAAACGGGGGCACGTTAGCCAAGAAAGTGAAAAGCAAAGCAACCACAACTCCCACAAACGGCCAAAGGTTCAGATTCTTATAGAAGACCGGCCTTCTCTTTGCCTCTCTCTGCGCCGCTGCCTTACTGGGCGACCACGCGGGAGCAAACTGGCGGTCCATGAGGGCACCTCTCCTTCAATTAGACACCGCCCCGTCTCCCAAGTTTTCAGGAATTCACACCTGCAATCGAAAGAGTCAAGAAGTCCTCAGCATTGTTCTGAAGAGGTTCCCCCGAGTTTCGAGTTTCTAATTTCGAATTTCGCTTTTGTGTGCTCGCAACTTTCAGGGTTTCTTTCTGCTTTCTGCTTTCTGCTTTCTGCTTTCTGCTTTCTGCTTTCTCTTCTTTGTGTCCTCTGTGCCTCTGCAGTCCTCTGCGTTCAATCTTTTTCTGCAGTTTTCCTTTTAACTCTTCAACCTTAAACTCTTCAACTCTCTTTCACTCATACCGCAGCGCCTTCATCGGATCCAGCCGGCTCGCTCGCAGCGCCGGAATATATCCCGCCGCGCAAGCCACAATCGTCAACGCCACGGTCGCAATCGCCAACGTCCGCGGATCATGCCCCGTCAATCCAAAAAGCTGGCTCTTTACTACCTGCGTGAGCGCTAGCGCCGCCGGTATCCCCGCCAACACACCGATCCCAATCAGCCGCAGCACTTCGCGCATCACCATCCACACCACGCTTCCCTGCTCCGCGCCCAGCGCCATGCGAATCCCAATCTCCCGCGTTCGCTGCGCCACCGTGTACGACATCACGCCATACAGCCCAATCACCGCCAGCAACGTCGCCAGAAAACCAAACACCGTCGACAAGCTCGCAATCATCCGCTCCGTCGTCAGCGAATTGCTGATCTGCGTCTCCGTCGTCCGCGAACTATAAATCGGAAGATTCGGGTCCAGCTCGCGCACTTTCTGCCGCACCGTCGGCATCAGCAAACTTGGATCCACTTCCGTCCTCAGGTATACCGTCATCCCTCCCTGAAAATGGCTTCCCATATACGGAATGTACGCCTGCTCCGGAATTTCATCCCGCAAGTTGGTGTACTTGATGTCCTTCACCACGCCAATCACTTCCATGTCCGTCCGCGTTCCCGGATCGCTTCCAAACCCAATGTGCATGCCAATCGGATTTCTTCCCGGAAAAAATTTCTTCGCAAACTTCTCGTTAATCATCACCGTGGTCGGCGTCCAGTCATCCTCCTCGGGCCCCTTTTTCACCTCGTGGTTATCCGTCATCCGGAAGTCGCGTCCCGCCACAATCGGCACGCCCAGCGTCGCAAAATATCCCGGACCGATCTGGTTCATGTAAGGCTCCGCCCGGTCCTCCGGCTTCGCCGGTGAATACCCTTCCACTGTCATGCTGCTGTCCCACTCGTTGTCTTCCAGAATCCGCATGCTTGCCAAACCGACAGACTTCACTCCCGGAATCGAGCTCAGCGTGTTCGTCAACTGGTCCAGGTAGATCTTTTCTCTCTCGGGTGTGTAGCCGCCAAGCGCGGGATCAATCTGGAAGCCCACCAGACGGTCCACCGGAAATCCCGGCCCAAGATTGCTCAGGTTTTTCAGGCTGCGCAAAAACAATCCCGCCCCAATCAGCAACAAAAGCGAAAGCCCCACTTGCGCTACCACCAGCGTCTTCCTCAATCCCGTGTGCCCGCCTCCCACTACCGCTCCCGCCTCGTCCTTCAGCACGCGCCCCACATCCGGCCGCGTGGTCTGCAATGCGGGCACCAGCCCAAACAAGACTCCCGTCAAAACCGTCAGGCCTATCGTGAAAACCAGAATCCGAAAATCCGGCGCCGTGGAAATATTCAAGTTGGCGGAGTCCGACGGCAAATAAATCCTCATCAACGCCTTATCTGCCCAAAAAGCCAGCGCCAGCCCCACCAGTCCGCCGGCCATCGAAAGTGAAAGCGTCTCCGTCAAAAGCTGCGAAACAATCCGTCCGCGGCTCGCGCCAATCGCCAGCCGCACCGCAATCTCTTTCTGCCTTCCGGTAGCCCGCGCCAGCAGCAAATTCGCCAGGTTCGCGCACGCAATCAGCAGCACCATGCCCGTCGTCGCCATCAGCACCCACAGCGGCGTCGACAATTCCCGCCTCGTATACGACCGCCCCTGCGACCCCGGCAGAACATCCATCCAGCATTTCAAAAACTGCTCGCGGTCGTAAGTCGAAGCATGTGCAAACGCCGCCTCCTTCACTTCGTTCTCGAGCATCGAGTGCATGAACGGCTGCAACGACGCCTTCGCCTGCGTAATCGACACGCCCGGCTTCAACCGCCCGAACGCGTTCACCCAGCGGTTGCGCCGCTCGGTCAGCATCTTCGTATTTCCCACATTGATCCATTCCTGCATCATGATCGGAATGAAAATCTGCGTCGTGTATCCGAGTTCCACGCCGTCAAATCCCTGCTGCACCACACCGACCACCGTCATGTTGTGGCCGTTCACAATCAGGTTCTTTCCTATAATTTCCGGATCGCCCCCGAACCGCTGCCTCCAGTAGTCATAAGTCAGCATCACCAGCGGATGCCCCAGGGGCACCCGATCGTCCTCCGGCGTGAACGTCCTCCCCAAAATTGCCTTCACTGCAAGGATGCTGAAATAGGTCCCCGAAACGAGTTCCGTATGGACGCGCTCCGATTGCCCGCCAAACGTCAGCGCTGCCGAGTTCGGAAAGCGGCAAAACATTCCCGAAAACACTTCGTTGTGCGCCTGAAAATCTCGGAACATCGGATGCGAAATCGCGTTTCCGCCCCAGTTGCTGCCGTAATGGTGCCCCCGCATCGTCAGCAGCACCAATTCTTGCGGGTTTTTCACCGGAAGCAGCCGCAACAAAATCTGATCCAGCAGCGAAAAAATCGCCGTATTCGCCCCAATCCCCAGCGCCAGCGTCATCACCGCCACCGCCACAAACCCCGGGCTTCGCCGCAGCGTTCTCAGGGCGTATCGAAAGTCCCCAATCGCCGTTCCTATCCACTGGCTGAATCTCATGAAAAACGCCTCCGCTCACGATTTATCGCGGCTCTCCTGCAGGCCTTACCGTCCAGGGCATCCCGTTACCTTCAGTCGTGAATACGTACTTTTTCGTACTTTGTTCCCAACCCGGTTAGGCTGGCTTATCCACTAAGACGACTCCCAATCGGATTGGTCACGTCGGAAGGGTGGGCCTGCCATTTACCAACCGGTTGGAATCGGAAAATTATTGCCGTCTTTGCAAGTATTTGCAGGACCGCAGTTTCGCAGCTATTGCTCGATTTGGAGCGCCGGAGGCGCGCCACAATTTAGCCCAGCGCGTCAGCGCTGGGTGCGCGTGGCACAAGATCTCAGCGCCGTAGGTGCGGCACACGGCACGTCTTCACGGGCTCTGCTTTCCGCTTCTCAGGCCTTTGCCTGAACCAAATACCTATCCATCCATTCCAAAATCAACTTCCGCATCTCTGGCAACTCCACGTGTTTGCACTCGAACAGTTCAATATGGCAATCCGCTTCCTTCCCATACTTCCTGTACAACGGCATCAAGTAATCCCGAATCTTCTCCACGCCCTTCGGCGGAGTCAACTCGTCCAGCCGCCCATTCACACTCAAATGCGCCCGCGGCACAATCAATTCATTAAT
The DNA here is from genome assembly GCA_035280045.1 of Candidatus Acidiferrum sp. GTDB lineage: Bacteria > Acidobacteriota > Terriglobia > Acidiferrales > UBA7541 > Acidiferrum. The sequence continues at coordinate 450 of DATEGP010000125.1, read as the reverse complement.
CTCTGCGGTCTGGAAATGTTTCAGCAACGACGGCACGTAATAGTAGATTCCGTGCCCGCTCAACCCATCCGCCTTGATCAGCTCTTCAAAATCCGTCAGGCAGCACACATCCATGCAGACTTTCACCCTCGGCTCCAGCGCCGCCAGCCACCACGCCTTCGTCGAGCCCATGGACATTCCCAAAACTCCCAGCCGCCCCGCATCCACTTCCGGCCGGTGTGCCAAATAATCGAACGCGCGGAACTCGTCCAGCATCATCATTCCGTAAAGCACGCGCCCCTTCCACAACATCTCCTTGAACGCGTTCTCTTCTCCCGTTCGCCCCACCTTCTCGTGCTTCCGTTCGCCAAAGCACCAGCTATCAATCGCCAGCGTCACGATTCCCTTCTCCGCGCAAACCGGCGCGTACGGCGGTGCCACTTCCACTCCCTTCAACAACATCTCCTTCCC
>DATEGP010000124.1:0-29769 GCA_035280045.1 Candidatus Acidiferrum sp. | reverse complement strand
GCCACGATGTGAATCCCACTGCAATAGATGCCAGTCAAGGCTGCGCGCTTCGCTCCATTCCCGGCGCTGGGCGAATTCCTGGCCCATGAAGAGGAGTTTCTTGCCGGGGTGCGCGTAATGATAGCCGTAGAGCAGGCGCAGGTTGGCGAATTGCTGCCACAGGTCGCCGGACATCTTGTGAAGCAGTGAGTTCTTGCCGTGAACGACTTCGTCGTGGGAGAAGGGAAGGACGAAGTTTTCGGTGAAGGCGTAGAGCATGGAGAAAGTGATTTTGTTATGTTCGTATTTTCGGTGGACAGGATCTTGAGAAAAATATTTCAGGGTGTCGTTCATCCAGCCCATGTTCCATTTGAAGCTGAAGCCCAGGCCGCCAAGATACGTCGGGCGCGAGACGGCTGGCCAGGCGGTGGATTCTTCGGCAATGGTGACGATGCCGGGGAATTTTCCGTGGGCGACTTCGTTCATGCGCTTGAGAAACTCGATGGCGTGGAGATTTTCGCGGCCGCCGAATTGATTGGGAATCCATTCACCTTCTTTGCGTGAATAATCCAAATAGAGCATGGAAGCGACAGCGTCCACACGCAGGCCATCGATATGGTACTTGTCGAGCCAGAAGAGCGCGTTGGAGATTAAATAGTTTTGGACTTCGTTACGGCCGTAGTTGTAGACGAGCGTGCCCCAATCAGGATGCGCGCCCTGGCGTGGGTCGGCGTGCTCGTAGAGATAGCTGCCATCGAATTGCGAGAGGCCGTGGGCATCGCGCGGAAAATGCGCGGGCGTCCAATCGAGAATGACGCCGATGCCGGCCTGATGGCAGCGGTCGACGAACTCCATGAATTCCTGGGGCGAGCCGTAGCGGCTGGTGGCAGCGAAATAGCCAAGGGTTTGGTAGCCCCAGGAGCCGTCGTAAGGATGCTCCATGACGGGAAGCAACTCGATATGTGTGTATCCGAGTTCCCTCACATAAGGAATGAGCTGATCGCCGAGTTCGCGGTAGGTCAGCCAGCGGTTGTGAGCTTCGGGAACGCGGCGCCAGGAGCCGAGATGGACTTCGTAAATGGAAACAGGAGACTGAAACCAGTTTATGCTAGAACGCTGTGACAGCCAGTCTGCGTCACTCCAGCCATAGGTTTCGAGATTGGCGACGATGGAGCCGGTGTTGGGACGCAGCTCTGAGCGGAAAGCGTAGGGATCGGCTTTGAGCGGAAGCATGTTTCCTTCAGGGCCGATGATTTCGAATTTGTAGATGGCGCCTTCCGACAGTTCGGGGATGAAGATTTCCCAGATTCCAGAAGAGCTGCGTGAGCGCATGGGATTGACGCGGCCGTCCCAGCGATTGAAGTCGCCGACGACGCTGACGCGTTTGGCGCTGGGAGCCCAGACGGCGAAGTGAACGCCGCGAACGCCTTCGAGAGTCATTAGATGGGCGCCGAGTTTTTGGTAGGTGTCATAATGGCGGCCCTCGCCCATGAGGTAGAGGTCAAACTCAGTGAGGACGGAGGGAAAAGAATAAGGGTCGTAAATCTCGAAAGACTCGCCGTAGTGGGTGCGACAGTGGATTTTGTAACTGGATGGCGCGAGGCCGTGGGCCTGTTGTAGGGGCAAGACCGCTTCAAAAAAGCCTTCGTTGCGGAGCTTCACTGCTTCGACGGCACGGTCAGACGCAGGCTGCGCGTTTTCTGACGAACCTGGGTGCAAAGAGACGCGCGCTTCAGCGGCCCAAGGGATGAAAAAGTGCACTATCCAGCCGCCGTCGACCGCGTGTAGGCCGAGAAGGGCGAAGGGATCGGAATGACGTCCTGCGACGAGCGCGTCAATCTGCAAATCGAGGTGCGGATCGCGCGGAGCGATCGTTTTCGATTGCGAGGCAGCGGCGTGATGTTCCGGCAACTGCGGAGCCTCCATAAAGGCGACGAGCCGCTGACAAAGCGATTTCCGGGACACGGCGGCTGTCACTTGAATTCTAGGGCGTTCGCGCGGAAATGCCAAACGCTCGAGGCGGCTGGTTTTCGATTCGCGGAGCGGCGATCGTTCAGAATGGCTGATGACGCTCGCAGTTTGAGCGATGGCTGAATTATAATCCCCGGCAACTATGCCGCTCGTTTCAGGGGCAAAACTTGGGCCGTATGAGATTGTCTCGCCGCTGGGCACGGGCGGGATGGGAGAAGTGTATCGCGCGCGGGACACGCGACTAGATCGCGCGGTCGCAATCAAGATTCTTCCCGAGCAGCTTTCCAAAGATCCCGTTCGCAAACAAAGATTCGAGCGAGAAGCCAAGACGATCTCCAGTCTGAATCACCCGAACATTTGCACTTTGCACGATATTGGTGCGCAGAACGGAGTGGACTTTCTGGTGATGGAGTGCGTGGAGGGAGAAACACTGGCGAAGAGGTTGGAAAAGGGCGCGCTGCCTCTTGAGCAAGTGCTCAAGTTTGGCGCGCAGATCGCCGACGCGCTGGACAAGGCTCATCGTGCGGGGATTGTGCATCGAGACTTGAAGCCCGGAAACATCATGTTGACGGCAACGGGAGCCAAACTGCTGGATTTTGGGTTGGCGAAGCCGGCTGCGCCACTGGTGAGTGGAGCAACGCTGACGGCAGTGCGGCCCACGACGCCAATGACGGAGGAAGGCTTAGTCGTTGGGACGTTTCAGTACATGTCGCCGGAACAAGTGGAAGGGAAGGATCTAGACGGGCGGAGCGATATCTTTTCGCTGGGCGCGGTGCTGTACGAAATGCTGACAGGCACGCGGGCGTTTGAGGGCAAATCGCAACTTAGCATAGCTTCAGCGATTTTGGAAAAAGAGCCAGCCCCGATCAGCGCCGTCAAACCAATGACTCCGGCTACGCTGGACCATGCGATTCGACGTTGCCTTGCGAAAGATCCCGAGGAACGTTGGCAAACGGCGCGCGACGTCGCGCTGGAGTTGAAGTGGATTGCGGAGTCGGGCGGCTCTGCGGTCACGCAAGGGCATGCGGGACGAGTCACAACTAAACGCGAATTAGCAATCGTGGGAGCACTGGTGGTAGCCGTGGCAGCTGCGATTTTCTTTGGAGTCTCTTATGTGCGCCGAACGCCGGCCGAGCCAATCGTCGCGCGCGCTTATATCAAGCCGATGCCCAACTCGAGTTTCATTTACTCGGGTACGGCGGCGGGATTCGCGCTCTCACCGGATGGGCGCCTGATTACATATGTGGCAACGATACCTGACGGGAAGGCGGCACTGTGGGTGCGTACGATTGACTCCACGCAGGCACAAGCCTTGGCTGGGACAGACGGAGCAAACTATCCGTTCTGGTCGCCGGACAACCGGTTCATTGCCTTCTTTGCTGCTGGAAAGCTTAAGAAGATTGAAGCGACTGGCGGCCCAGTGTTTGTTATTTGCGAAGCTTCGGATGGGCGCGGAGGAAGCTGGGGAAAGGGAGGAGACATTGTCTTCACGCCTTCGGTGAACGCGCCGCTGTCCCGAGTTTCAGCATCGGGCGGACCAGTCTCCCCAGTGACAGCTCTGAATCCATCCAAGATCGCGACGACCCAACGCTGGCCATACTTTCTGCCGGATGGCCGGCATTTTCTCTACTTCGAGGGGACCGTGTTTACTCCCAGGGAGAGCCTTAGAAACAGCATCATGGTAGGTTCGTTGGACTCGAAGGAAGGCAAGTTTTTGCTTCATTCGCACACGAATGCGATCTACGCCTCGGGGCAAGTACTGTTCATGCGGCAGTCGACGTTGATGGCACAGCCTTTTGACACCCGGCAAATGCAACTGAATGGCGACGCTGTCCCGGTCGCAGACCGTGTCGAGGAGGGACGAAGCGTGGCGAAGGGAGTGTTTTCCGCGTCCGACAATGGCTTGCTGGCGTATGTGGAAGGGACCGAAGCGGACCGGCAGTTGCTATGGTTTGACCGGAATGGAAAACAAGCCGGCGAGGTTCCCGGAGTAGATGCATACGCCGGCGTTAAAATCGCTCCAGACGGAAAGAAGGTCGCGTATTATCTCGATTCCTCTGGCTACGACGTGTGGAATTACGACTTGAAGAGCGGCGTGAAGACGCCGCTGACATTCGGGTCGGGCTCAGAACAAGGGAATCTGTATCCGGTGTGGTCGCCAGACGGCCGCCACGTTATTTTCACTTCCTATCGCGGCGACAAATACGGTCTCTATATGAAACCTTCCGACGGTTCTGGGGCGGAAGAACTCTTGCTGGAAGGGAATGAGCGAATCCATTTCTCAACGGATTGGTCGCCCGACGGCAAGACTCTGACGTATATCCAGGGATCGCCGGGAGGCTGGGCAGTATGGATGCTGCCTCTGGACGGGCAGCGCAAGCCCTATTTACTGCACGAGTCGCAATTCTCTGAGCGAGAAGCGAGTTTCTCGCCGGACGGGAAATGGGTGGCGTATTGCTCGAATGAATCGGGCGAGTATCGCGTGTATGTGGTTCCATTTCCCCGAGCTGGAGGGAAGTGGCAAGTTTCGCCGTCGGGCGGGTGCGGACCACGGTGGCGGCGAGACGGGAAAGAGATTTTCTATATCTCACTCGATAACAAATTGATGGGGTCCGAAGTAAACGTGAACGGATCGAGTTTTACGGTTGGGGCGACGCGAACGCTGTTCGGAACAAGAGCATATGGCGTGTTCGGAAGGTTCGATGTATCCGCAGATGGCCAGCGGTTTTTAATCCCCTACGAAACGGGACAACCAAACGCCGCGATCACCCTGGTGGTGAACTGGGACGCAAGATTGTCAAAGAAATGACAATTTGGCGTCTGGGAATTATGACTTGGTGCCGGACGGACAACCTTTCCTGATGATCGAAGAGAGTGCGCCAGCTCCAAAGAAGTGAGCTGGATAGGCGAACTGAAGCGGATCGTCCCCGCAGCGAAAAAGTGAAAGGATCCTTCAACGAGAACGTAATGCTTTCCCTGAGCGCTTATGGCTCACCGCCTTGACGGTTTTTCTGCGGATGCGCGGGAGTTTGCACAACTCGACTTCGCGCTCGATTTTTCGGACGGACTCCGGCGCAATGTCCACGAACTCCACACCGACACCCACACCGGGCAGACAATAGCGCACTTCGCAGCGCGTGCGAATTTCCGCGCCGGTGAGCGCGAGACGGAAGCGCAGATTGAGCACCGTACCTTCGGGAAACCTCGTGGGCGTATTGAAGAACATTCCGTGAGTGCTCACGTCGGGGGGTCGAATGGCGACCTCTTCGGTGCGGCCTTCATAGTGAACGGAGATTTCCTTTACCGTATGGATGCGCGGGCTGAGCCTTACCCGGTCCCACTTCGGTTGATGATTATTGGATTTCATTGACTGACCCCCAGTTCCACGGCGGATTGCGGAGACAACGGAGACTCCGGGCCCGTTCTTTTCTCTCCGCAATAGGGACAGAAAACGAAGGTAGGAGAAAGTTCGCGTAAGCAGGAAGCGCAATTGAGCGAAGCGACTTGTTCCATGGGGACCACGCGAAGGACTTCTTCCAGTGTCGTGAGACCTTCCAGCACGTGCTCCAAAGCGTATTCGTGCATGAGGCGCATGCCGTTGGCGCGAGCGAGCGCGCGGATGGAGTCGCTTTTGCCGGCATCGCGAACAGCCGAACGAATAGAATCGTCGAGATAAAGCAACTCGTAAATTCCAATGCGCCCTTTGTAGCCGGTCAAATCACACTCATCGCAGCCAACAGGCGTCCAGCGCTCGTGAGGAGGAGAAGTAATGCCAAATTGCAAGAGTTGCGCGGTGAACTCGGGCGTCACCGGGCTGGGTTTGCTGCAGGTACACAGGCGCCGGATGAGGCGCTGCGCGATGATGCCGGTTATCGACGCGGCAATCTGGAAGCCGGGAACGCCCAGGTCGAGAAGACGAGCAACAGCGGAAACGCTGTCGTTGGTGTGTAACGTGGAAAGAACCAAGTGGCCGGTTTGCGCGGCTTTGAGCGAGATTTCCGCGGTTTCCTTGTCGCGAATCTCGCCAATCATAATTACGTTGGGATCCTGGCGGAGAATGGAACGCAGGCAGGAAGCGAAAGTCAGCCCGGCTTTGCTGTTGACCTGCACCTGATTCAATCCGGGAATCACATATTCCACCGGGTCTTCCACGGTGATGATGTTGATGGACGACTTGCGAACGAAGTTCAGTGAAGAGTAGAGGGTTGTGCTTTTTCCGGAGCCGGTTGGACCGGTAACCAGAAGCGTGCCTTGCGGCAAAGAAAGGATTTGCCTCAGGCGGCTGGCCATTCCCTCTGGAAAACCCAACCCGGAGAAATCCTGTGCAGATGCTTCGGTTTCCAGCAGGCGCAAGACTACCTTTTCGCCGTATTGCGTGGGAAGGGTGGAAACGCGCAGATCGAGGCGCCGTCCCAGAATCTTGACCAGGAACCGGCCGTCCTGTGGCACGCGGCGCTCGGCGATGTTCATGTCAGAAAGGATTTTGACGCGAGACACTACGGGATTTTGTAGCGCTCTTGGCACACGCTGATGCTCACGGAGAATGCCATCAATTCGGAGGCGGATGGAGGTCTCCGTCGATTGCGGCTCGATATGGATGTCGCTGGCTTTTTTCGCGGCGGCGGCGCGGATCATCGAGGCCACGATTTGGACCGCGGGAGTGGCTTTCGATTTCTGAAGCAGCTCCGCTTCCATCTCCTTCATGGCGTCGATGTTGCGTTGTTGGTCGCTGAAGGAGATAAACTCCATCCCCTGATCTTCGAGAGAGGAAGCAAGTGGGGCCAGTGCCCCCCCCGTTTCCGTCGGAACCAGACCGTAGTGGCGGTCGATGGCGAGTGCGATTTCGCTGCGAAATCCCAGGCGTGGAACAATTTTCTTCCCCGATTTGAAACGAAGCTCGTCGAGGAACTGCAGGTTCTGCGGCTCGGCCATGGCAACGATGAGGCTGGATTCCTTGATCGCAATCGGAAGAGCATTGCAATGCCGGGCCATCGCCTGTGGGATTAGTTTCAAAGCTTCGGGATCGACCTGAACTCGGGTGCAATCGAGATAGGGAATGTCAGAGATTTCGGCCAGCGCAGAAATAAGGTCGATCTTGGCAACCTTGTTGTTCTGCAACAACAGCTCGCCGAGATGGATGCGTTTTCCGCGCTGATCGAGGAGTATTTGATTGAGATCGGCTGTGGAGAGATGGCCGCGTTCGCGAAGGACTTCCCCCAACCGCTTTTTCTTCATTTGAACACGCTCGTGCCCGGACACGCAGGGTGATCCGGGAAATACTCCCAAGCGGAAGGGGTGCTGCGAGTAGAGAGTATCACCTTTTCGGTAGCGTGGGGATTTGTGTGCATATAGGTACACTGGCTGGCAACACGGGAACGGCCAACGGCGGTCAAATTAGAGTTCGCGAAGGCTAGTGGGATTTAACTGCCGCACGCGCACGAATCGGCGTGGTTGTCGCTATTGACCTCGCGTGAAGCAGCAAGTATCATCCGCGCAATTCCAGGCAAAAATTTGAGCGAGTGAGGTTCGCGATGAAGAAGCGAGTGTGCTTGGCTTATTTGGTAGGACTGCTTGTAGCCTTCTGCGTTGCCGGATTAGTGCGCGCGCAACAATCGCAGATCAGCTCCGAACTGTACAACGAAATGAAATTCCGGTACATCGGGCCGGTCGGGAATCGCGCGACGGCTGTAGCAAGTATCCCCGGGAATCCCGACGTATATTACGTTGGGGCGGCGTCCGGTGGGGTTTTCAAATCCACCGATGGCGGCATCCACTGGGATCCGATTTTCGACGATGAACCCGTGTCTTCGATTGGATCGTTGGCCGTCGCCGCTAGCGACCCGAACATCGTGTGGGCGGGAACGGGCGAATCGTTTATTCGAAGCCATATTTCTGTTGGCAGCGGGATTTATAAGTCCATGGACGCAGGAAAGACCTGGAAGCTGATGGGCCTGGAGAAGACCGGGCGCATTGGGAACGTGGTGATTGACCCGCACAACCCGGACATCGTGCTGGCATGCGCGTTAGGGCACGCCTACGGCCCGCAGCCGGAGCGCGGCGTGTTTCGCACGACCGATGGCGGGAAGTATTGGGAAAAAGTTCTGTTTGTCGACGAGAACTCCGGTTGCTCAGACATGGCGATGGATCCCAACAATTCGCGAATTTTGTTTGCAGGAATGTGGCAACTCGTGATTCATACCTACGGGCGGACCAGCGGTGGGCCCGGCAGCGGATTGTTCAAGTCCACGGATGGTGGAGTGACTTGGAAGAGGCTGGAAGGACATGGCCTTCCGCACTCGCCTGTAGGCAGGATCGCAGTCCGCGTTGCGCCAAAGGATTCGAATCGTGTGTACGCGCTGATTGAAACGGGCGACGGCGTGCCCATGGACGGCAAGCCCGGGCAAAGCGGGCAATTGTGGCGTTCGGATGACGGCGGCGAGAACTGGCAACTGGTCAATTCGGATCGGCAGATTCGCGGGCGCACGCACTATTACACTCGCGAAGAGGTTTCTCCGGACAACGAGAATGAGGTTTATTTCTTCACGTCCGCCTTTTCGAGGACGCTCGATGGGGGCCACACTTTGACGGCCATGCCTTCTTCTCCGGGCGGCGACAATCATGAGATGTGGATCGATCCCACCAACGGCAATCGCATGGCGGTGGTGAATGACGGCGGCGTGAGCATTTCGGTGAATCGCGGGCATAGCTGGGACCACATTCAATTGCCCATCGCGCAGATTTATCACGTGACCGTTGATGATCAGATTCCCTATTTTGTTTACGGGAACAAGCAGGATGGGCCATCGTACCGCGGGCCGAGCAACAGCTTGCAATTTGGCGGCTCCGGGGGAGCGCAGATTTCACGCAGTGTGTGGCACCCTGTGTCGGGAAGCGAAAGCGGCTTCGCGACGCCGGACCCGATGGACAACAACATCATTTGGTCGACGGGAACGGGCTCGGGAAGCGTTGGCGGCTCTGTTGCGCGTTTTGATGAGAAAAATCGTCAAGCGCGGGAAGTGGAAGTGTGGCCGGTGTCTACGGTTGGAGCCACGGCCGGCGAAGTGAAATACCGGTTCAACTGGGAATTTCCGGTGACGATTTCTCCGCACGACCACAACAGGGTATACGTAGGCAGCCAGTTTGTGCACGTCACCACCGACAGCGGAAATAGCTGGCAAATCATCAGCCCGGACTTGACGCGGGACGATAAAAGCCGCATGGGAATCTCCGGAGGGCTTACGCCGGACAACATTGGAGTGGAATATGCGGGGACGGTGTTCGCGATTGCCGAATCACCCAAAGAAGCGGGCGTGATTTGGGCCGGAACCAACGATGGATATGTGCAAGTTACCCGCGACGGCGGAAAGAACTGGACGAACGTCACAAAAAACATTCCCAATCTGCCGGAGTGGGGAACGGTGAGCAACATCGAAGCTTCGCGCTACGACGCGGGGACCGCGTACATCAGCGTGGATTTCCATCAGATGAACAACCGCGATCCGTTCGCGTACAAGACCGCGGATTACGGGAAGACTTGGACGCAGATCACGAACGGCATTCCGCACAGTATGCTGAGCTACGCGCATTGCATTCGCGAAGACCCTGTGCGCAAGGGACAGCTCTATCTGGGAACGGAAAATGGCCTTTACATTTCGTTCGACGATGGCAAGAACTGGCAGCCGCTACAGAGTGGGTTGCCTCATGCGCCTGTGTATTGGATCGCGGTGCAAGAACGCTTTCATGACCTGGCACTCGCAACGTACGGCCGCGGCTTTTGGATCCTGGATGACATCACCGCGCTGGAGCAAGTGACTCCGGAAATCCTGGCGTCAAACGCGCATTTGTTTGCTCCGCGCGACGTCTACCGCTTCAGATCGGTTGCGCAGCCGGCAGCCGTTTCGTATGACCCAACGGCAGGCCACAACCCGCCTTACGGTGCGCCGATCAATTTTTATTTGAAGTCGAAACTAGGCGAAAAAGAGCGCGTTAAATTGACCATCAGCGATGCCAGCGAGAAAACGGTGCGCGAAATCGAGTGCCGCGCCGCAAATGAGGAACGTGCGCGTAGGCCCGCAGGTCCGGGAGGCCCTGGCGGAGGCGGCGAGGAAGGTGAAGGCGGCGGCCCTTCGTGTGAGGTCAAGCCGGGCATCAACCGCGTTTGGTGGAACCTCCGGTCCGAGTCCAGCAGGCAAATGAGGTTGAGGACAAGTCCCCTGTATGCTCCCGACATAAAGCCGGGACCAGAAGGTTGGCGCGCGGCACCTGGAGCCGGGCGCATTGAGCTGCTTGTGCCTCCGGGAACTTACACCGTGACGCTGACGGCGGGCGAACAGAAACTTACGCAAAAGGTCAACGTGCTGAAGGATCCGCATTCCGGCGGAACAGAAAACGACATTCAGACGCAAACGCAATTCGTCTCTGGTTTGCGGGATGAAATGAACACTCTGGCCGCTAGCGTCAATCAAATCGAGTCCATTCGAGCGCAACTGGAAGCATTAGACAAACAACTCGGACCAGACGAAACGGGAAAAGCCATTCGCAGGGCCGCGGGTGATTTGATGGAGAAATTGATCGCGGTGGAAGGCAAAGTCCTGCAACTCAAGGCGACGGGAAGAGGCCAGGACGATGTTCGCTGGCCTTCGATGTTGGCAGGCAAGATCACCTATCTTGCCGACGAAACTGAGACCTCCGATTTTGCGCCGACCACGCAGCAAGTGGCCGTGGCAGGGGAGCTCAAGAAGCAAGGCGACCAGTTCCAGCAGGAGTATCAACAGCTTGTCACTAAGGACGTAACGGCCTTCAATGCTATGCTGCGGGAGAAGAACATTCCGAACATCATCAACAATGCTCCGTGAGGGACGCTCGTCAGCGTTTTCAACAGAGAAGGGGAAGGACAACTTTGTGAGAATTTTCCGCGGATGGATCTTTCTTTTTTGCGCTTACGCCCTGTTCATTGGAAATAGTCTTGCGCAGGATCGCAGCCAGTCACGCTCGATGGTGATTTCGCGCAATGGGATTGTGGCGGCGGAATCGCCGTTAGCGGCTCAGGCAGGCGTTCGAGTCCTCGAGCATGGCGGAAACGCTGTGGACGCGGCGATCGCCACGAACGCCATGATGGGCGTGGTCGAGCCCATGATGAACGGCATCGGCGGGGACTTGTTCGCGATCGTGTACGACGCCAAGGCCAATAAGCTTTATGGACTAAACGCGAGTGGCTGGGCTCCTAAGGGACTCACCATAGAATATCTGCAGAAGCAAGGGATTCGCAGCATGCCGCAGCAAGGCGTGAACGCCATTACCGTACCTGGTGCTGTGGATGGATGGCAAAAGCTTGCGGACAAATTCGGACGCAAGAAATTGGCGGAAGATCTGGAAGCTGCGATTCGGACGGCGCAGGACGGTTTCCCCGTGCCCGAATGGACATCGGCGTATTGGGCGGAGTCAGTCGATTATCTGCGCACGGACGACGCGGCCACGAAGACGTACTTGCCAAACGATCACGCTCCGAGAGTTGGCGAAGTGTTTCACAACCCGGACCTGGCATGGTCGCTCGACCAGATTGCGCGGCATGGCCGGGTCGCGTTTTACAAGGGAGAAATTGCGTCAAAGATTCTGGAGTCGATGAAGCGGCACGAGGGTCCCATGGCGGCCGCCGATCTCGCGGAATTTTCGAGCGAGTTTGTCGAGCCGATCTCGACATCGTATCGTGACTGGACCGTTTATGAGTTGCCGCCGAACGTGCAGGGTCTCGCGGCGCTGGAAATGTTGAATATTATGGAGACATTTCCTCTGGGGCAGAAGGACTGGGGCTTTGCTTCGACGAATGCGCTCCATGCCATGATCGAAGCGAAGAAACTGGCTTACGCGGATTTGGTGAAATACATCGGCGATCCGCGAAAGCAGAAATTGCCTGTGCCTACCCTGCTGTCGAAAGAGTGGGCCGCACAGAGAGCGAAACAAATCGATGCGGAGCATGCGAACTGCCAGGCTACGGCCGGAGAAATCCCGGCTGGGAATGACACCACCTATTTGAGCGTCGTGGACCGCGACGGAAACATGGTGTCGTTGATTCAGAGCAATTACGAGTCTTTTGGCTCGGGCATCGTGGCGTCCGGAACCGGCTTTGCGTTACACGATCGCGGTGGGCTTTTCTCGCTCGACGCTGCGTCGCCCAACGCCCTGGCTGGAAGGAAGCGGCCGCTGCACACGATTATTCCCGCGTTCGCGCGGAAGGGCGATACGCGCGTGGCATTTGGAATCATGGGCGGTTGGAATCAATCGCAGGCGCACGCGCAGTTCATAGCGAATCTAGCTGATTTCAAGATGAACATTCAGGTGGCAATGGAGGCGCCGCGGTTCAGCAAGCATTCTTTCAGCGGCTGCGACGTGGGGATGGAAAACCGGTTTCCGCAGAAGGTGCGTGACGAACTGGCGGCGAAAGGGCACAAGATCGAATTGAAGGGTACGTTTTCCAGCTACGTTGGCGGCGGACAAGCGGTGATGCGCGATTTCGCCGCAGGCGTGAATTACGGCGCCTCAGACCCGCGAAAAGACGGCCAAGCTGTGGCTGAATTGCCGTAGAAGGCGTGGGGCACGGCCCTCCGACGCCTGTGCAAAAGTGTTCCCTTCAAGGACCTCGGAGGGGAAGAGACGTACCATCCAGCTTGGTTTCTGTGCTCCGCTAGAAGATATAAGCTATTGATAACAAATGATTTATCTTCTGGCTCCTTGGTGGGGGAATTGCACCTGTACTTTAGGTCAGGGTTCGCCGCCGCAGCGAAGCGACCTGGACGTGGAGATTCCTATGGGATCCGTTCGAGTCGCTCGAAGCTTGCTGCGTTTTCTGCCTCTCGCTGTGTTCTTGCTTTCTCTGACTCTAGCAAGCCACGCGCAAGGCCCGGATGTTTCCGGCCGATACCAGTGCGTTCAAGCGAAGGTGAAGGGCAAAGTGATCGCGTGCAACGCCGCGCCGCTGATTTTGAAGACTGACGGGAAATTTGAGTTACGCGGCTGGGAAGGCAGCTACCTTGTGAACGGCCAGTGGGTGGAGCTTTCCGATTCGCTTATCAAAACGCGCGCCAAGATTGAACCCGGGCACAAGATTGTTCTGCGTTATTACGGGAAGCACGGATTCGTGGAAATGACGTACGAGCGCCGCGTGGTGGAGCTCGGGAAGACTGCGCTGAGCTGAGCCGCGATGGATATCAACGTCAACTTCGTTTTGTTCGAAGAATTGAAGGAAAAGCCCGACGGCGGAGCGGAAGCGCGCATCGTGATCCTTCGCGAAAGTAAAGATGTGGACGCGGCGTTGGATTCTGCCGCAGCAGACTTCGACTCGCCTAAGTGATTCAGTCCTGCGAAAGTCCGAAGGAATGAAATTCAATTAGCTGGCGCGTGCCACCCGCGCCCGCGTAGGACTTTGCCCGCTGCCGCCCCGATAAGTTTGCCGTGATCGTATTCAACCTGTCCGTTCACGATCGTGAAATCAATACCCTCCGACAACTGGTCTGGCTTAACAAACGTCGCATGGTCGATGATCGTCGTGGGATCGAAGATGGTAATGTCCGCAAAGTAGCCAGGCCTCAGAAGGCCGCGTCCTTCGAGATGTTCGCGTTGCGCGGGAAGAGAAGTGATTTTGCGGATGGCGGTTTCGAGAGGCAAGAGGCGTGCGTCGCGAACGTAGTGCCCAAGGAAACGCGGCATCGAGCCCATGGCTCGGGGATGCGTATGGGCCTCGTATGTGGGGCCGTCGAGCGACATTTCATTTGCATCTAAGCCGATACTCGTCCAAGGCTGGATCAAGCCGGTCCGCAAATCCTCCTCGCTGGCCATAAAGTAAATTGCGCCAGTTTGCGCAGAATCGGCGAGAACGAAGTCCATCAGAGTGTCTTCTGAGGTCTTCTTCCAGGCTTTGGCAACGTCATCTACGGTCTTTCCTTCGAACTGCTTTAAGTCCGGTTTTTCCACGGAGGCGATTAGAACTCCAGTGCCCCCGCCGCAATCGTAGAAAAGATTCTCCCAATCAGAATGATCACCAGCAAGTTCTTTCTTGATGCGCGCGCGAGCAGCGGGATCTTTCAAGCGTTCCAGTAATTTCTGGACCCCGCCATCCGCAACCCAGGGAGGAAGCGCGGACGCGAGCGCCGTTGCGCCCGCCGGGTAAGGATACATGTCGGCTGCAATGTCGAGGCCGGAATCGCGCGCTTGTTGAATGTTGGCAACGACTGCTTTCATGCTGCCCCACCGCGGCTTGCCGCTTACTTTTAGGTGAAAAACTTCAACGGGGAGATGTGCCTCGCGGCCGATTCGAATGGCTTCGGCTAGCGCCTGCATTTCCGAAGCGCCCTCGCTGCGCATGTGCGTGGCGTACATGCCGCCGTACCTGGAAGCGACTTGCGCGAGCGCGATAAGCTCGTCGGTTTTTGCATAAATATTGGGCGGATAGATTAGCGCGCTGGAGACACCGAGCGCGCCGTCTTTCATGGCTTGTTCGACGAGCGCTTTCATCTGTTCGAGCTCAGCAGAGGTGGGGGCACGATCATCGTCGCCAATCACCGCTTCGCGAATTTGCGCCGAGCCGACGTAAGTGCCGATATTGAGCGGCGTGCCTTGCTTTTCCAGACGCCCGAAGTAGCCGTCGAGCGTGGTCCAATCAATGGTAAGTTTGTAGTGATCCAGAAAGGGCTTCATCGGGGCAATGGTCTTCTCATTTTGCGGTGCGATGGAGCCGCCTTCGCCCGTAATTTCCGTTGTGATTCCCTGAGAGAGTTTGCTTAGCGATCGATTGTCAAGCAGCAGAGAGACTTCTGACTGTCCCAGCATATCAATGAATCCCGGCGCGACGACGCGGCCTTGCGCATCAATTTCGCGCTTGGCGTGTGCGTCATGCAAATCGCCTACCGCAGCGATACGGTCGCCGCTGACGGCAACATCTCCGGCGAACCACGGGTTCCCCGCGCCATCAATAATGTTGCCGTTGCGGATGAGCAGATCGTATCCAGCGGTGCTGCTGGTGCCAGCCCCACCATCCAGATTGGCGTCATATGCCGCCGCCGCAATCTCGCCCAGCGCCTGGCCCGCGATGGTCTGGGCCGCTTCTATGTCCGGAGGAAGAGTGACGTGATTGACGTAGGCCGCAAACGCCAGCCTCTTATTGTCTTTGGTGATGACGTAGCCTACGAGGCCTTTGCCGTTCAGCATCAACTTGCTGTTGAGCTTGTCTTCGGAGCCGAAGGTGCCAGTCTTTGCGAACACGTGTCCCGCGCCTGGTGAGTCCACTTGAATCTTTGCGAGGGTTCCGTCTTTGCCGAGCACCGGAAGCGCTTTGAAGAAAACTTGGTAATCCGGCCGCGTGGTCCAATACGCCAGGTAATGCACCATGAAGTCGGGGGTGAAAAGATCAGCCCAGTCACCGCCCGCGCCGTCGCCCTGCCCGCTGCCGGAAAGATCCAGCTTTGCGGATTGCAGGAATTCTTGCTCGACATGAAATCCCGCGTCGAGCGGATTCTTTGTGTCTTTTGCCACTAGCGCGCCCAGAAGATATGGGCCCATTCCGGCGTGCAGGTTCTGGCTGACTTTCAGTGTGACTTTTATTTCTTCGGAGAGCGGAGGAGAAACGTGCTCGGCGACTTGATTGTCAGCGGTGTAGAAATGTGTAAAAGGATAAAAATCGGATGGCGCTGGACCGCGCGGGGGCTTGACTTCAACACCGGCGGCCCCGAGCGCTTCCCGAAAGACTGTTTCGGCAAACTTTGTCGGCGACGGCACTGCAATCGTCGCAGGCTGGGGCTTGAAACCAACCGGCAAACTCCCGTTCAAGGTCACAGTAACCGAACCATCTGCGTTCGTCGAAAAATCCGGCCCGTCAAACGCAGGCTTGGCCCCAGCAGGAGAGGTCTTCAAAAGATTGACAATCTTGATGTACGAGGTCTGCGGTGAAATTGTGAGCCCGATGGGATCGCCCTCCTTCGCGCCTGGCGTTCCGAGGAGATCGAGCACGTTATCGTTGACCATGATGGATGACATGACCACGTTGGTCCCGCCTTCACGCGGGCCGTCTGGAAAAAGGCTCGCGTCAATCAACACGCGTCCCTCAATCTTGTGAATGCCTTTGAAGGCGACGTCCTTGGCAAGCTGCCTGATGACGCCCAGAGGATCCCCCGGCAGCGCCGGCCCGCCATACGAGTGATCTTCATCTACGAATGCAAGCGTGCCGTCCGGCTGAATGCGGTTGGAAAGGTTGGGATCACCGCTGGCGACAAGGATCAAGTCGCCCTTGAGCGTGCCGTGCTTGTCAATTTCGCCTGTTCGGTAAACGCGCGTATGGAAACGATAATCCGCGCCGAGTTTGGCGAGAACCGTGCCCTCCGTAAGCGTCTTTGTCGTGGAAGCGGGAACAAAAAGTTTGTCGCCGTTCAGCGCATAGACCACTTTGCCGGTATCGAGGGAGTAGAACTCAATGCCGAAGTTGGCGTGCGCGAATTCCGGGCGGCTGACGACCTTCTGAATGCGTTGAGCGAGCGAGTTGTCGGATTGGGCGCGAGCGGAGCCAGCCAGAAATGCAGAGAAGAGAAGAAGAGACAGCGCAGAAGTGATAAGCGCACGGCTTGCTTTCTTGTTCAAAGGAAAATCCTCCTCAAATTCTGCCAGCACCTCTAATGCGTCGCGCCAGCCGCGGCATTCAGCCCCAGCTTTTCAAAAGGAACATTCAGGATCGGATATTCCTTCCAATTCTTGTAATCGAAGTGCCACCACTCCGCCTCATAGACCGTGAAGCCTTCTGACTCCATGGCCCGCCGCAGCAAATCGCGGTGCCACCGCTGGAGCGAAGTGCCTCCGGGATAGTCGGGAAAAGAGCGCGGCGACATTTCATCATACGTTCCCGGCATCTCTATGGGTTTCCCCGTGGCCAAATCGTAAAGCGTGAGGTCTACAGCGCAGCCACGATTGTGACGCGAGCCTTGCCCGGGATCCGCGACAAAGATTTTTCCTTCCGGCGGCGTAGCGTCCCAAAAGATTTTCGTCACATACCAGGGGCGGTAGGCGTCGTAAATGAGCAAGCCGTACCCCAGTGGCTTGAGTTTTTGTTGCACGCGCAGAAGCGCTTCCGCCGCGGGGCGCTGAAGAAATGCGCGCGCTTGTGAATAAACAGGCGTACCAAGAAAATCGTTGGCCGTCGCATATCGAATGTCCAGATGAATGCTTGTATCGAGAGGCGCCAACTCCACAAGGTCCGGCTTTCGAAAAGTTCCGGCTTCCTTCGGCGGAGTTGCCGCAAGTGCATCGGGCCGTAGTTCGGCCGCCGACTTGACGGGCTTAATCACAATCTGTGTTTGCCCGCCGAAATCCGGCGTGATTTTTCCCACGACCACGTCGCCCAAAAGCAGCTCTCGCTCGCCATGCTGGCCAGTCCGGAAGCCCCGAGCATCAGGCGAAGACTCATGAATGCCAAATTTTTCCCCCTTCTCGTAGCGCACTCCGCTTGAGGTTGTGGTTCGCTCCAGGATTTCAATGTAGCCATCGTGCTCTGAGACCACCCTTACAAGCTCGGTCGGGGGCGAAGACGGCGCACCGCCGTACTCACCGATCCACGGCTTCCATTGTTTCGGAATATCGGCAGGTTTGGGGCCGGACTTGATGGAATTCGGCAATTGCGCGATGGCCGCGCAAGAGGCGAGAACTACGACCCCGAGCACAGATATTCTCTTCAGCGATAGACGCACTGCGATTCTTACCCCCAGGCCCCTTTCTGCTTATTTCAGATTATCGTTTTGTTGCGTACTTCTTCCTTGAGCGAGAGACCGCGCATACCCCTCACGGATTGTACCAGCGGAATCCTTTGCGTTGTTCTTCTGCGATTTCCTTGACGATGGCAAGGGTTTGAGCGTGGTGATATTGTCCCACGGCGGCGAGCAGGGAATTGAGCAGCGCAATCGGCGCAACATAAGACGCGCCAAAGGAAGTCGTCTCTACCGAAGCGATGAAAATCTCGTTGCACTCGCGCGCCAGCGGGGAAAGATACGTGTCCGCAATGCCCACGCAATACGCGCCATTCGCGTGCGCCTGCTCCGCTGCTTCCACCGTTTGTCGCAGCCCACGTCGGAAACTGATGGCGATCACCAGATCCTGCTTGGTGACTGAGCGTACAAGGTGCAGCATTCTGCCGGCCGAAGTGGCTGCAAAAATTGGCAGGCCTAGCAAGCTGATTTGATATTCGAGGTAACCGGCAAGCTGCGCCGCCAAGTCTGCGGCGAGCACGACGATGCGCCGCGCCTCATGAAAGCGTTTGGCAAGCGCGACGAGGCGTTGAGCGTCGAGACTGTTTTTGAGCCCCTGAAGGTTTTTCAGGTCTTGTTCCAGCGACTCGACCACGTGCGCGGGCACGCTGGGGTCGCGCCCGCCAGACTGCATGGTGTCGAGAGAAGTGGCGAAAGCCAAGGAAAGTTCATGCAGGTGCCGCTGGAATTCGCGGTAACTCCCAAAGCCTAATCCGCGCACGATTCGAACGATGGTGGCAGGGTCGGTGCGCAGGCGCTTCGCCATGGCGCGTACGCTGAGCAGCACGTATTCCCGCGGATGCTCGAGAATCGGGCGGATAATTTCCTGCCGCTTGACGCTAAGTTGCTCGATGCGCTCGCCCAAATGCGTCGAAGTCGATGGGGACGGACCATTCTTGCGTTTCATCAGGCGAGAGGATTGCTTAAATCACTCGCTGTGTCAACCGGTTGCTCCGTCGAAGCAGGCCTCTCGGCGATGAATCGCTGAATGATTATTTCTTGGTTGCGGCGGCCTTAATTTCCAGTCCTGGGGCGACCACCGGCTGCAGGAAGGGCATCATCGATCGCAGCTTGGGGCCGAGTTGCTCGAGGAGCTGCTGCTGCTCTTTCTGACGGGTGGCCAAAAAGTTGGGGCAGCCTTGTTCATTTTCCTCAATCCATTTCTTGGCGAAACTGCCGTCGCGAATTTCGGCAAGAATCTTCTTCATTTCCTCGCGCGTTTGTTTTGTCACAACACGTGGCCCGGAGGCGTAGTCTCCCTGTTCGGCGGTATCGCTGACTGAGTAGCGCATGTAACTGAGCCCGCCACGATAAATCAAGTCCACGATTAGTTTTAGTTCGTGCATGCACTCGAAGTATGCGACTTCCGGCTGATAGCCAGCCGCAACGAGCGTCTCGAAGCCTGCCTTAATCAACTCGCTTACGCCACCGCACAGAACGGCCTGCTCGCCGAAAAGATCTGTTTCCGTTTCTTCGGTGAACGTCGTTTCTAAAACGCCCGCGCGTGTGCAGCCCAGCCCCTTCGCATACGAGAGCGCCAGAGCTTTGGCTCTTCCGCTGGCATCTTGCTCCACGGCGAGCAGTGCCGGTGTGCCACCGCCTTCGGTGAAAACTTCACGTACGCGATGCCCGGGCGCTTTGGGTGCGATCATCGAAACATCCACGTTCTTAGGTGGTTTGATCGCGCCGAACCGGATGTTGAAGCCGTGTGCAAACATGAGCGTCTTGCCCGGTTTGAGGTTCGGCTCAATCGCGTCACGATAAAGTTTCGGCTGCTTCGTGTCCGGCGCGAGAATCATGATAACGTCCGCCCAAGCCGCTGCTTCCGACGGCGTGTTAACGGTGAGCCCTTCCTTCTGTGCCCTGGCGCGTGAGGCGCTGGTTTCCGGAAGGCCTACTCGGACTTGCACACCGCTGTCGCGCAAGTTGAGTGAATGTGCATGTCCCTGCGAGCCGTAGCCGATGATGGCCACCTTTTTCGCCTGGATAAGAGCAAGATCTGCGGAGTCGTCGTAGTAGAGATTAGCCATGGTGTCCTCTCATTTGGTTGTCATCGGGCCGCGCACGGCCGAGTGTGTAACGAAAGTGTGCGGGATTGTTTTGAGACGCTCGCACTTGCGTCAAGATGCTGAAACTTTCTCCCGCGGCCAACGACTGCAATTACTTCACCTTGGAAACTTCGGGTTCGCTGGCCGAGCTCTCGATGTCCAGCAGCGGCGGACGCAGCAAATCGTTGCCGCGCGTCATGGAAATCCGCCCAGTGCGCGCCATCTCCAGCACGCCAAACGGGCGCAACACTTCGAGCAGGCCGTCAATTTTGTCCACTGTGCCGGAAACTTCGATAATCAGAGATTCCGGAGCCACGTCCACCACGCGCGCGCGAAAAACCTTGATCAATTCCATCAAGTGCGGGCGGTTCTGTTGATCGGCAGCGACTTTGATCAATGCCAGATCACGTTCGAGCAGAGCCCGACCAGAAATATTCTCCGCCAGCAGCACGTCAACTAGCTTTTCCAGGCTGGCTTCAAGGCGGTGCGCGCCCCGTTCATCCGTGTGCGCGACGATGGTCATGCGCGCAATCTCTTCGTTTTCCGTCGGTCCGACGGTGAGTGAATCAATGTTAATGGCGAGCCGCCGCGCCAGCGAGGAAACGCGATTCAGGACGCCGGGTTTATTTTCCACATACGCAACGAGTGTCTGCATGATTTCTGTCCTTCCTTACGCGTCCGAAGCCGTTTCCACCAGCGGGTTATGCGGCCGGCGAATCATGTCGTGCAGCGACGCGCCCGCTGGGACCATTGGGTACACAGAGTCCTCTTGCTCGACGCGAAAATCGAGCAACACGGTTTCCTTCGCTTCCCTCGCCGCGCGAATGGCGGAAACGGATTCCGTTCGCGTGGTGACCCGCTCGGCGCCGATGCCGAATGCGTTGGCCAGCGCGGCGAAGTCCGGCGCGACCAATGGCGTGGCCACATAGCGTTTGTCGTAGAAGAATTCCTGCCACTGCCGCACCATGCCGAGATAACCGTTGTTAATGATGGCAATCTTCACGTTGATTTTTTCTTGTACGATTGTGGCAAGCTCACTCATCGTCATCTGGAATCCGCCGTCGCCGACGACCACCCAAACTTCGGAATCCGGCCTCGCGAACTTGGCGCCGATACCCGCGGGTAGCGCGAAGCCCATCGTGCCGAGCCCGCCGGAAGTAATCAGCGTGCGCGGCCGGTCATGGTGGTAATACTGCGCTTCCCACATCTGGTGCTGGCCCACGTCGGTAACTACGATGGCCTCGCCATGAGTTTCTTTCCACAGGTCATTGATGACGTGCGCGGCGTAGAGATGGCCCGTATCGGGCAGGCTTTGGATGTCGCGCACCGCGGAATCGCCTTTCAATTCATCGATGTGACGAATCCAATCGCTGTGATCCCGTCCTTCAATGTGTGGTGTAAGACTTTCCAGCACTTCCCGCGCGTCGCCAACTAAAGCCGCATCGACTTTCACGTTTTTGTTGATTTCCGAACGGTCAATTTCAATGTGAATCTTGCGAGCGTTCTTCGCGTAAGTCCGCAAATCACCAGTCACGCGGTCATCGAAGCGCATCCCCACGGCAATGAGCAAATCGGCTTCTTGAATCGCGTGGTTCACCCAAGCTTCGCCGTGCATGCCCATCATGCCCAGGTTGAGCGGATCTTTGGCAGGAAAGCACCCTATGCCGAGCAGCGTCATCGCCACGGGGTAATTTCCCTCTCGGACAAATTTCTCAAACGCTTGCATCGCATTCGAAAGCATGATCCCGCGGCCAGCCAGAATCACGGGCCGCTTGGCGGTGTTGAGCAATTCAATAGCGCGATCAAATTCAGCCTGGTCATGATTGTTGCGCATGCGCTTTGGCGGAAGTTTGGGTGTGCAAGCGTCCCAATCAAATTCCGTAGTCGCCTGCTGCGCGTCTTTGGTGACGTCCACTAGCACAGGTCCCGGTCGCCCGCTCTTGGCAATGACAAACGCTTCGCGTAGCGTGCGCGCAATATCGCCAGCCTGTGTGACGACGACGTTGTGCTTCGTGATCGGCATGGTGATGCCGGTGATGTCAATTTCCTGAAATGCGTCGGAGCCGATAACTTTGCTGCTCACTTGCCCGGTGATGCACACCACGGGTGAGGAATCCATCATGGCGGTGGCAATACCGGTAACCATGTTGGTTGCGCCTGGGCCGGAAGTGGCCATCGCTACGCCAACGCCACCGCTTGCGCGCGCATAGCCATCGGCCATGTGGGTTGCGCCTTGCTCGTGCCGCACCAGGACGTGATGCAATTTCGATTTGCCGAGCGCATCATAAACAGGGAGAATCGCGCCGCCGGGATAGCCAAAAATCTCGCGCACGCCGAGGCGCGTAAGCGTCTCGCAAAGTATTTCCGCACCGGTAAGCTTCATGGGGTCCTCGCATTCAAGGCAGACTGAGCGGATGCCGCAAAAGTTGCAGGCAAACTCGTGACCGCGCCAAGAGAAGAAGAAGAAACGAGCAGCGCGTACTTGGCCATCACGCCATTCACAAATCTTGGAGCGGGCGCCTTCCACGAAGCCATGCGCTTCTGGATTTCCGCCGCGGTGAGTCCGACGTTCAACTGACGCTTGGGAATGTCGAAAGTGATGATATCTCCGTCGGCTACCGCGGCAATCGGGCCGCCATTCACTGCTTCCGGAGCAACGTGACCTGCCATTAGACCGTGAGTGGCGCCGGAGAATCTTCCGTCGGTCAAAAGCGCCACGGAATCTCCGAGGCCTTCGCCAACCAGCGCAGCGGTCACTTGCAACATTTCGCGCATGCCTGGACCGCCCTTCGGGCCTTCGTAGCGAATCACGACCACGTCGCCGGCTTTAATCGCTCCTTTTTCGACGGCAGCAAACGCCGCTTCCTCGTTGTCGAACACGCGCGCAGGGCCGCTGAAATTTTGCAATTTGCTTCCTGCGACTTTGATGACGCAGCCTTCTGGCGCAAGGTTTCCTTTTAGGATGACGAGACCGCCCGTGGGCTTAAGCGGCGCGTTAAGGTTGCGGACAACCTCCTGCGATGGGGTCTCTTTCGCCGCGTTGGCCTCTTCGGCGAGAGTGCGGCCCGTAACGGTAAGGCACTCGCCGTGGAGGAAACCACCTTCCACCATGCGCTTTGCAACGAGCGCTGTACCGCCGGCTGCGTAGAGATCAGTCGCAACAAACCTTCCGCCGGGTTTTAGATCGGCAAGAATCGGAACGCGCGAGCTGATGCGGTCAAAATCATCAATGGAAAGAGGAATCTTCGCTTCGTTAGCAATGGCCAGCAAATGCAAAACGGAATTGGTCGAGCCACCCGTAGCGGCGACGCCGGCAATAGCGTTTTCGATTGCGGATTTCGTGATGACCTTCGATGGCGTCACGTTCTTGCGAAGGAGGTCCATCACCAGTTCGCCAGCACGCTTGCCAGCTGCCGCTTTTGCAGAATCGGTGGCAGGTACGCTTGAAAGCCCCATCGGTGCGATTCCCAGAAACTCGCAAACCAAGGCCATGGTGTTTGCAGTGAATTGTCCTCCGCAGGCGCCAGGTCCGGGACAGGCCGAAGTCTCGAGCGACTGGAGTTGCGCGTCACTCATGCTGCCACGCGCGTGCGCGCCAATTGCTTCGTAAACGTCCTGGATCGTGACCGCGTGGCCTTCGAACTTTCCCGGCGCGATGGAGCCGCCATACAAGACCAGGCCGGGAATATTCAAGCGAGCCAGGGACATGATTCCCGCAGGAATCGTTTTGTCGCAGCCGACGAGAACCACGAGCGCGTCAAACATATTGCCGCGCGTGACCAGCTCAATCGAATCAGTGATGACTTCGCGGCTGACCAGCGAGGCACGCATCCCTTCGGTGCCCATGGTGATGCCGTCCGAAATGGAAACCGTGTTGAATTCTAGAGGAGTGCCGCCCGCCACGCGAATGCCGTCCTTGACGTGTTTAGCCAGTTCGCGCAGGTGATAGTTGCAGGGGCCGATTTCAATCCAGGTGTTGGCTACGCCGATTAGCGGCTTCTGGAAATCGTCATCTTTCAGGCCGCAGGCGCGCAACATGGCGCGTGCTCCAGCGCGGCTCGCTCCATCAATCAGGGCGTGGCTTCGAGGTTTCGGTAGTGGATCGCTCACTTGAGACTTCCTCCGCTTGCGGGACGGAAAACAATTCCGAAGCAAGCCATAAAAAACTAAAAGCCATCATCCGGGTCGGATGATGGCCGAATTCTTGTGGTTCGCCTTGGCTTACGCCGCCATCATCCGCTGGTCCGTCCTCCTGCGAGGACAAAGCCGATTCCTACAATTACGACACGTACTCGGCCGCCCTGAAAAACGGTGTGGCCACGACGCGTGATGGCGATGCTCGTCATATCGCCATGAAGAGTATCAGGATGCGGTGCCTGGAGTCAATCAGTCAAATTAATAGTTATGCTCAATCAGATAAACAGAGATTATAGGGCCTGACAACCGATTTGGCGGACCGAAGACAAAAGGGAGACAACTCCACGATAATGCGGTGGCCTCTCTTGCGTGCGTTCCGACATCTAATTCGGTTAGATTCTTTGGGTCAAAGAAATCCGCCGCAAACACGGAGACTCTGTGGGACGTTCGACGGAAGTGCTGATCATAGGCGGGGGACCGGCCGGGTTAGCCGCCGCCATCGCCGTCCGAAATAAAGGGTTTGCAGCAACCGTTGCCGATGGCGCAAGGCCGCCGATTGACAAAGCTTGTGGCGAGGGGCTTCTGCCGGGTACAGTCGCGGCGCTCCGCGAGCTTGGAGTTTGCATGGAGGCCGAAGACGGAGAGAGCTTCCGGCGCATTCGCTTCGTGGACGGAGAGATCTCAGCGACGGCAGTTTTTCCGAGCGTCGGTGGAATCGGTGTGCGGCGAACCGTTCTGCACCAGAAAATGGCTGCTCACGCGGAAAAACGCGGTGTGGAGCTATTGTGGAATACGCCGGTTACGAGTATCTCGAAAAACGGGGTGATTGTGGAAGGCAGGGCGATTCAGGCCAGGTGGATTGTCGGCGCGGACGGTATCCATTCGCGCGTGCGGCGTTGGAGCACTCTGGATTCGGGCGTGAGCAGGGAACTCCGGTTTGCGCAGAGACGGCATTATCGCGCAAAGTTACTGACGGACTGCGTGGAGGTTTACTGGGGTAGAAGAATCCAGGCATACGTAACGCCGCTTGCCGACCAAGAAACATGCGTCGTGCTGATCTCCCGAAATCCTGCGATGAATTTTGACCTGGCGCTCAGGGAATTTCCCGGGCTCACGGACAGTCTAAGGAGTGCGGAGTTGACCAGCGTGCAGCGCGGCGCCGTAACTTCAACTTGCAGGCTCGACCGCGTTTATCGCGAAAACATAGCACTCGTGGGAGACGCTTCCGGAAGCGTGGACGCAATTACCGGCGAAGGTTTGGGATTGAGCTTTCGACAGGCGCTGACGCTGGCCGATGCGTTGGAAGCGGGAAACCTTGAGAAATATCAGTCGGCTCACCGGCGGCTGGCGGGGCGGCCGTATCTCATGTCACGGATGCTCTTGCTGCTCGACCGTTGTCCGCCGGTGAGAAGGCGCGTTCTGCGAGGATTGGCCAAAGATCCGGATCTGTTTTCACGGTTGTTGTCGGCCCATGTAGGAGAGACTTCACCCGCGTTTCTTGCGGAAACAGGTGCACGTTTGGGGTGGCGGCTCATTACGGCGTAGAGTTCATTGCAAGCACTGGAAAGGTGAATTGTGAGAGTGTTTCAAACCCGTTTGAAACCGGTCCACTATTTGTGCGCTGCGCTCCTATCGGTATTGCCGGTCCCGATTGCGCTGCCTCAGCAAGCTGCACCGCAGTCCGGCGCGAGCCGACTGGTCTTCGCAGTCGATCCTGCGCAAAGCAGCGTGCATTGGATTCTCGGCAGTTCGCTGCACACGGTTCATGGGACTTTTGCTTTGAGGCGCGGCAGTTTGCAGGTTGATGCGGCGACGGGAAAAGCGAGCGGAGAAATTGTTGTGGACGCCGCCAGCGGACAGAGCGGCAATGACGGCCGCGACAAGAAAATGCAAAAAGAAGTGTTGGAAAGCGCGCGGTTCAGCGAAATTGTTTTCCGGCCGGACAGCATCGCCGGAAAACTCCAGCCGCAAGGCGACTCGACTGTGCAAATCCACGGGATTTTTGTGCTGCACGGCGGCGAACACGAACTGACAGTTCCAGTCGAAGCAAATGTTTCAGGTGATCAGTGGACGGCCAGCGCGAAGTTCAGCGTGCCGTTCATCGATTGGGGGCTGAAGAATCCCAGCACTTGGTTGCTGAAGGTTGACCACTCCGTTTCCATCGAGTTGGAACTGAAAGGCCCAGTTCAGGGTGAGAAAGCACAAGGATTGTGAAACCCTCTTTGTTGGAGCAGTATTTTCCTCATTCTGACTCAATTAGCGCGTGCGAAGATGCGGCCAGTAGTTGAACTGCACCGAAGTCGCTACGTTTTTCTGCAGCCCTGAAGCGAGCAAAGGGAATGTCCACTGCTCATATTGCACAAACGCTGATGTGCTCCAGTCGCGCAAAATCCAAAAGTCAAGCCGAGCCGAGGCATCGTTGATGGTGCCGCCACCGGGAACAAACAAGGCGTCTACTTTCGCGTGGCGGTAGCCAAGCTGAATCGCATTGCGTCCGGTCAGCCAATAACGGCTCGTCGCTTGAATCCCAGCTCCGTCCCGGCCAACCCAATTGCCCATCAGGAAATCGCGATTTGTGTAAAGGTCGTGATAAAAGTGGTCCCAATAGATGAACTGTCCCGGGCTTTTTATAGCCACAACATCCGTCAGCGGAGCTTCCACTCGCAGATCGAGTTTCGGAAGCTTCGGAAAATGCGAAATATATATCCCGGGATTGATTCCCGCGCGGCGTGGCGCAGCGAGGGGAGAAGGATCGTCGTCGGCGAGAGAGTCCGAGTAAATCGTAAGCCAGTTGCGCAACAGCGGAACGCGATAGCTGAAATCGAAGCCGCCGGTGCGTTTGCCGGGATCAGTAGCGGGCGCTTCGTTGTTCGAACTGGTGACGCTGAAGTAGCTGCGGATCAAACGGTCGAGGGTGATGGGCAGCCCGGCACCTCCCAGAACCACGGTGCGGCTGAATCCGAACTCCAGATTACGCGTAGGCTTGAAGCTGATTTTTTCGCCGTGAAAGTACGGTCCCGGCGATGTCTGGTGCCCCTGCAGCGTGCCAAAGAACGCATCCCACCGCATCGGCCCAAGAAATTTGAAGAGCCCCGGCAAGTGAAACGGTGAAACGCGATTGATGTGAAACATCCGGACGGGGAAAGCATTGTCGCTGAAAAGCAGTGGGCCGGATTCGTTGGGAGACCACCATGCGCTCTCCTGCCCGTAAGAAACCTGCCAGTTGGCGACATTCAGGCCAATGTAGGTATCGAGAAGGCGCGCCTGCTCGCGAGATGAGATAGGGCTGGGAGGAAAAACTGGATTGAGGTCCATCGTTGCGATGGCCGAGGCGACTTGAGGCGAAATCGCGGGAGCGGCGGGCGAGTGCTGATACTCACCGCGAACGTAGACGACCCAGCGGCCGGCCGTGGCCCAGCCTGAGAACCCGTCCACGCTGTTGAAGCCGCGCTCGAAGGGGCGGCCGAAGTCGTTGACCAAAGTTTGGCCAAAGTGAAAACCATCGGTAAGCGGCGGGCCGGAGATTTGCATGGCACGGGCGTAAATGGACTCAAGACTAGAGGAATTGTTGCTTCCTCCCCCGAGGAGCGAAAGCTCAGAAGAGAACTCCGGACGAAGAGAATCGTAAAGCCGCGCTGCTTCCGGTTCGGGGCCCGCGTCACGCAAGCGGTCGCCCGCTTCGTTGACTAGGCGCGCGCATTCCAGGCGCGTCCAAGGTTTCATCCCAAGAATGGCGTCGTCAAAGAAGCCGAGGGCCGCGAGCCGGTCGAGCAGAGGATAGATCCAGCTATCAAGCGGCACGTAGGGTGAGCCCATGGCGCTAGGAGTGCGGTTGGTGGCGATTTGTGGCGAGTCCGACAAGTCTTCCAAAGTGCCACCGCCAAGTTCGCGGTTATGGTGAGCGCGAAACGCCTGCCATCCGGCAAACCAGCCGATGCCACTGCCCACTAAAGCGTCCGAAGGGAAGTGACGCTTGCCTTCCACCCTGGAGATGGAAATCGCGGAGGCGGCGCCGTACGCGAAGATCTTCGTGAAGAGGCCAGGATATTCGTGCGAGATGAGGCTGGCGGCTGCCCAGGAAACAGCGGCGTGCCCGGACGGAAACGAGTCGCCACCTTGCCAGAATTTGCCGTGGGAAGCATCTACAGTAGGCCGCTCGCGACCGAACGAGTACTTTAGGATTTCCGTCACGATAAGAGCGTTAGCGGCAGCCTCGGCCCCCAGAATCCCTGTCTCTTCTTTGTGAGGGTCGTTGGTGGCTTTGCCCCAGAGGTAGAGGCCTCCGACGGCCCCACCCATTCCAGCAAGGCCATAGTTTGAAAAATCCCGATAATGCTTCAGTGTGCTTGGAGAATTGGACAAGTGCAGGCTGGCGTCACGATCGGTAACCAGGAGCCCGGCCGTAAACCCCGCATAAGGCACAAGCCAGTCCGCGTGGCCCAGCCGAAGGTGCGCTGGACTGGTCCAGATTTGGCGCTGGTCGCGCACGATGTTTCTTATCGTTTGCAATCCGAGCTTGTTTTCTTCAGACAGTTCCCCTTGCCCGGCTTTCTCTCCCGTGTCCTTATGCGCAGCTTTTGAAGAGTCCGATTTTTCGGCTTGCCTTGAGTTTTCAGAGGGAGCTTGAGGTGCAGCGACTAGTGTGGGCATGACTCCCACGAACACAAGCAGCGCAATGAGCGCCGAGCGCAACTTCCTGCTGTTCCTAAAATTGTTCCGAGAAAGAGTCTTACCACCGCTTTTATGAGAATGGTTCATATCGCAATGTTGGCAAGATCATGGCCAATGGCGAATATTTATCGAATGCTATGACAGATCAAGAGTTAGCCCTCGGAGAAGGGGAAGAAAAGAGAGTAGCTCTCTCAAGCATTCCCAATTTGGAACTCGAGCTGTCAAGATTACAAACCTTAGATGCCGGGCGTGCGGCTTGTGCAAGCCTCTAGTCAATCAGCCCCAAAAAACACGCTCCAAAGACCCCTCCACAGACCACAATGCACCTCCCGAACCTGTTGTATGATTTTTGACTGTGAACATCGTTCTAAATGAAGTGGAATGCCGGGTACTGGGCTGCCTGGTGGAGAAGGAGGCCACCACGCCGGAATACTATCCCCTCTCGCTGAACGCGCTGGTCAACGCGTGCAACCAGAAATCCAATCGGGACCCCGTGATGAACCTTGACGAGGCTGCGGTGCGCCAGGCGTTGCACTCCCTGGAAGGGCAGTCGCTGGTGCGGTCGGTGAGCCCGGCCGACAGCCGTGTGACCAAGTACGAACATCGGTTGCAAGAAGCCTTCAATTTCTATCGGCACGAGACCGCCATCCTGTGCCTGCTGTTGCTACGCGGGCCGCAAACACCAGGGGAATTGCGAAGCCGCTCCGAGCGCATGCATTCCTTCGACGATTTGGCCGCCGTGCAATCGAGTCTGCAGCATTTGATGAAGCGCGAGCTGCCGCTCGCGAAGCCTCTCCCAAGGCAACCAGGAACGAAAGAGACTCGCTACGTGCATCTTTTGTCTGGTGACGTGGTGCAGGCGGAGCCAGAGCCCAAAGTGCACGCTGCTCATGAGGAACAGGCGCTCGATGGTGACAGAATAAGAAAACTGGAAGAAGAAATCACAGCGCTTAAGAATGAGATTGCAGACTTGAAACAGCAGTTCGCACAATTCCGAAAGCAATTTGAATAAACGCGGCTGCCAACGGGGCGAGATTTGCCAGCAATTGTCAAAGCTCTTTAGAAATGTCCCCATTCTTACCTCGTTAGAAGTGTCCCCTTTTTTGTTTTTGGTCTTGATGACTTTGTGAGTTGCTGGCCTGGCCCGCAGCGTAACCCTGCGGAGCCCGTAGGGCGGAGCGTTTAGG
>DATEGP010000123.1:0-48912 GCA_035280045.1 Candidatus Acidiferrum sp. | reverse complement strand
CGTTTTCGACGTGCACGGCAAAGACATGAGCCTTCAGTTGGAAGGCCGGCTCGCCGCGCAGGACGGCTATTTGAATTTCGAGCCCGTCAGCGGCCAGATCGGCTCGTTTCCCATTCCTCAGTCGGCCCTGGAGTCGGCGGTCCGCCGTTTAAGGGAGTCGCCGGAGAATCGAGAAAAGCTGAAGCTTCCTCCACAAATTGCGGATCTGCGCATCGAAAACGGCGAAGTGGTAGCCACTTATCGATGAGGCTTCCCGAGCTCTTTAAAGACGCCTAAGCAGCGGGTATTTTTCATCTCACGCCTTAGCTATCGCTCTGTTTCATGAACCCTGCTTGAAATCTGCAAAGTTCAGCAGATGCAGGCTATAATCAATCACCACAAATCAGTGCAGGGCCAGGAATGAGCGACGAAGCGGTAAAAGACAAGAACCTGGGAATGGACCGCGAGATTACGCGCCGTGACTTTCTAAACGGTGTGGCGATCGGGGTTGGCGGCTCGCTTCTGGGCACCGCCGTGCGTCCGGAAGATTTGTTCGCTGCTGGTGTCCTCGACGATTTCGCTCCGGAAAAAGCGCCTGGCTATTACCCTCCTGCGCTGATGGGCATGCGGGGGAATCACGACGGGACCTATACCTTCGCGCATCGCCTGCGTGACGGCGAAGCGCCTGATTCCTTTGGCAAGGCCGAAGATACCGGCGAGCGCTATGACCTAGTAGTCGTGGGCGGCGGCATCAGCGGACTCGCCGCGGCTTATTTCTTTCGCAAAAAGGCAGGAAAGACCGCGCGGATTCTGATTCTCGACAATCACGACGATTTTGGCGGCCATGCTAAGCGCAATGAATTTCGAGCGAGCGGCCGCTTGCTGCTGAGTTACGGCGGGACCCAATCCATCGAGAGCCCGGGGAAATACAGCAAAGTCGCAAAAAGCCTGCTCGAAGAACTCGGCATCCAGACCGGCAAGTTTTACAAAGCCTACGACCAGAAGCTGTATTCAAGGATGGGCACGGCGGCCTTCTTTGACAAAGAGACTTTTGGCGAAGACAGGCTCGTGACGGGCATGAATTCAACTCCGTGGCCAGAATTTCTTGCCAAAGCACCGCTATCAGAAGCTGCGCGCAAGGACATCGCCCGCATCTATACCGAGAAAAAGGATTACCTTGCCGGTTTGTCGGCTGCCGAAAAAGTCGCCAAGCTGAAGAAAACCAGTTACGCCGAGTTTTTGACGAAATACTGCGGCCTGACAAAAGAAGCGCTCCCGTTTTTCCAACCTTTCCCCCACGATCTCTGGTGTGTCGGCATCGAGGCCGTTTCGGCAATGGATTGCTACGAATCCGGGGACGATTATGGATCGTTCACGTATGCGGGCTTCCAGGACCTTGGCCTTCCTGCGCCGGAAAAAGAAGAGCCTTACATTTTTCACTTTCCGGATGGCAATGCTTCCGTGGCGCGATTGCTGGTCCGTTCGCTGATCCCGGAAGCCCTTCCCGGCACGACGATGGAAGACGTAGTCACGGCAAGAGCGGACTACGGCAAACTCGACGAAGCCAACGCTTCGGTCAGAATCCGGCTCAACAGCACTGTCGTCCATGTCCAGCACGCGAATGCCGCGGGAAAGCCGCAAGAAGTCGAAGTGAGTTATCTCCGCGGCGGAAAGGCGCACACGGTTACCGGGCAAAACTGCGTTCTGGCTTGCTACAACGTCATGATTCCTTACATTTGCCCCGACTTGCCTGACAAGCAAAAGGAAGCTCTCGCCTATTTGGTGAAAGCGCCACTCATTTACACACACGTGGCTTTACGAAACTGGACCGCATTTGCGAAATTGAATGTCCATCACATCGTGGCCCCCGGCGGGTATCACACCTACACCACCTTGGACTTTCCCGTCAGCCTGGGGCAATACCACTTCCCGAGCAATCCTGAAGAGCCCATAGTGCTGTTCATGCTGCGCACCCCCTGCAAGCCGGGCCTTTCGCAACGCGACCAGAATCGCGCGGGCCGCTATGAACTGCTGCAAACGCCCTTTTCGCAATTCGAGCAGAAGATTCGCGACCAACTCGCTCGCATGCTGGGCGGTGCCGGCTTCGATCCCGCAAAGGACGTTGAAGGCATTACCGTGAACCGCTGGGCGCACGGCTATGCGTTTACGCCAAATAGTTTGTTCGATCCGGATTGGCATGAAGAAGAGAAGCCCTGGGTCATCGGCCGCAAACCTTTTGGCAGAATTACCATCGCGAATTCGGACGCGGGCGCCAACGCTTACACGAATGAAGCCATTGATCAGGCTTACCGTGCCGTGCAAGAGCTGTCACACAGCTAAGACGGCGCATCGCGACACTCCTCCTCGCTACTTCGGTATAATCTCCAGGTCTAGTATCTTGGAATTTTGTGCGTAGCTTCGTTGCCGTCGGCGAAAGGATCATCATGTCCCCAGGTCATTGTGCTCGAGTTGCATTTTTGTTTCTCGCTTTGGCCTTATCGTTGTTGAGCGCTTCTTCCTCGCTGGCGCACGCCGTTCTTCTCGAATCCACCCCGGCATTGAAAAGCTCAGTCTCTGGTCCAGATGTTCCTTTGAAATTGCGTTTCAATGTTCGCATCGATGCCGCTCGTTCGCGCCTGATTCTCCTTGGTCCCGATGGCACCCAGCAGACGCTCGAAATCAATGGGCAAATCGGGCCCGATACGCTTTCGGCCGAGGCAAAGGGGTTGCGGCCCGGCACTTACCGCCTTCGCTGGCAAGCCCTTGCTTCCGACGGACATATAACGCGCGGCGAAATTCCTTTCACCGTCAAACCCTGACCCCTCCCTGTGGCTCGCCTGCTACAAATCTTTGGCTTTCTCTCGGTGCTGCTTCGCGGCGCCAACCTCACCTTTCAGTCATTAACCGTCGGCGGAGTCATTTTTTTGGTTTTCGCCTTTCGCAACTTTGGGGACGATTCCGAAAGAATAAAAGCTTCCTGCGAGAGCTGGCTTCGCCGCTTTGCTCTGGCTCTGCTCGCTGTCCAAATCTCTTACCTTGTAACCAACTCCCTGATCTTGATGAAGTCTGCCCAAATCAGCCTCGCCGAAGTAGTCGGCGCTAATTTTGTTCTTGCGGGAATCCTCGGCATTGTCGCGTCGCTGACGATTCTCGTTCTCTCAGCGCGTTCGCCCCGCGGCTCCGCCCGCGAATTGCTCCTTCCCGCGGCTGCGATCATTGCTTCGTCGGTTCTGACCAGCCACGCGATGGCTCGTCTGGAATACCGGCTTCCTCTCGTTCTTGTTACGGCCCTGCATCAGCTTGCTACCGCGGCCTGGCTTGGCGGTTTGCCCTATTTGCTTATTGCCATCCGTCGCACATCGTCCGCGGAATTGTCGCGAAAGCTTAGCGCCCGATTCTCACAACTCGCCGTCGTCAGTGTTATAGTTCTGGCCGCCGCCGGTGTGATCCTGAGTTTCGCGTACGTCGGCTCGCTGAAGGCCATCTATGGCACTTCTTACGGTGCGATGGTTGCCACAAAAGCGATCCTTCTCGGACTTCTTTTGTTTCTTGGCGCGCTCAATTTTCAACTTGTCCGACAAGGCGAAACCAGCTCCATTCTCGCCAGCCTCAAGCGCTTCGCCGAAGCAGAAATCGGCATCGGCATCACCGTGATTCTCGTGGCCGCTTCCCTGACGTCGCTTCCTCCAGCCGTCGATCTCCTCCAGGATCGCGTTCATGCTTCCGAGGTTTTCGCGCGCATGACTCCGCGCCCTCCGCGCTTCTCGAGCCCCGCCATGAAGGATTTGCCTGAGGATGTCTACGCTGCGCAAAAGCTTGCCTTCGAATCAGGTTCCCTCACAACAGAGTCCTTTGTCCCCGGCCAGTCCGGCACTCGCCCGAACACTCCCGCTGAAAAAGCTTGGTCGGAGTACAACCATCACTGGGCGGGGATTATTGTTCTATCCGTTGGTTTGCTGGCTCTGCTCGCACAAGCGGGAAAAATCTCCTGGGCACGCAACTGGCCGCTGCTTTTTCTGGGGCTTTCCGTTTTTCTTTTCTTAAGGAGCGATCCCGAGGTCTGGCCGCTCGGCCCTAACGGTTTTTGGGTGACTTTCGCCGATCCGGAGGTCTTGCTGCACCGCATCTTTGCGGGGCTTGTCATCGCGCTCGCGATATTTGAATGGCGTGTGCAAACCGGCCGTGTGGCATCTTCGAATGTCCATCTGGTATTTCCGATGCTCGTGGCGGTTGCCGGGGCCCTGCTGCTCACGCACTCCCACAGCCTCGGAAATATCAAGGAAGAAGTGTTAGCCGAGCTGAGTCACATCCCCTTGGCGATCCTTGCCGTGATGGCGGGGTGGTCGCGCTGGCTCGAGCTCCGCCTCCCTGCAGAAGACCACTCGCATGCTTGGATGGCCCGCCTGTGGCCCGTTTGCATCACATTGATTGGCGTTTTACTGTTGAACTACCGCGAGATGTAGTTTTGAAAAGGGCTTTTGGCAGAGCAGGGAGCTAAGCAAGACAGTTTGGTTCCGGGACCTGGACTCGAACCAGGATACTCAGCTCCAAAGGCTGATGTCCTACCGATTAGACGATCCCGGAACCGTTCCCAGCAGTTTAGCAGAGCCTTGCAATTCTGCCCAAGCCGCGCCTTCTAACCATGCGCGCATCCTCTGTTTCTGCTAAATTGGAACAGTTGCTTCCATCGCGGGAGAGGTGGCCGAGCGGTTTAAGGCGCACGCTTGGAAAGCGTGTGTAGGTTAACCCCTACCGTGGGTTCGAATCCCACCCTCTCCGCCATATTAATTCCCCTTGTAAACGTTGACTCTGGCTGTATACATACATAGATATGACCTTCCTACGCCGCGTGGTAATGCTGTCTCACAGCCGCAAGTCGGACAGGTATCTACAGGCCCGCTGGCCGAATTGGGCCTTTGCGACGATTCAATCGTCCATCGCTTTGATCGTGCTGTTCTTACTGATGCATCCATCGCGGGCCATCGCGGCGAATCCTGACCAGGACACGGCGCTGACCAGTTCGCGCCAGCGTATTGAGAAACTGGATTACCGCATGACCGGGCGGCTCACACGCGTGGAAGGCGATGGCAAGCACACGAACTACAAGTTCGTCGCCAAGGCTCACTGGTTTCCCGATGGTCTGCTTCTGCTCTGCGAGATCTCGGGGCCTGGCTCACAGAAGACCAGCCTTCTTTTGCATATGAGCGCAAGCGGTCAGCTGACCATCCAGACCGCACATCCAGGCGAGAAGACCGCCAGCGTGTTGCCTTTCGAACATTGGAACGACCCACTCGTGGGAACAGACTTCTCTTATGAGGACATGGTAGAGAACCAGTTCTTCTGGAAGAATCAGGAACTCCTGGCGCCGGAGAAATACGGAGCGCGCGATTGCTTTGTCCTGAAGAGCAAGCCGGGCTCTCAGGACCGGACTCACTATGATTCGGTAACATCATGGATTGACCGCCGCATTTTGTTTCCTGTGCATGTCGTTAAGACGTTTCACGGGACCGAACCGCAGAAGGAGTTCATTTACTATGGACTGCGCCAGGTCGGCGGCGATTGGTCCGCGAGCCAGGTGGAGGTCAAGCAGCAAGGCAAGCCCGGCTCCTCGATTCTTGTAGTCGAAGCGGGCTCAGGAAAGGCACATCTTGGACGCAAGGACTTTGACATCAGCCAGTTCAACACTCAAGAAGAGAAAGGGAAATAATCGAATCGCCCCTTCGCGCAACGAGTCTTAGTTACGCTGTTCGGAGGCGCCCTCTGCAGACTCGGGACCATCCACAGCGTTCGCCGTCACGGCACCGGTATTTTCAAACTTTGCAGGCGCCCCATAGAGGCCAAGGGGCCACCAATTCCAGTCGCCGGCCAGTTTCAACAGTGCCGGCCCGACCACCATGCGCACCACGGTAGCATCAATGAACACCGCCACCGCGAGCGTAAAGCCCAGCATCTGAACGACCAGAAAGCCGCCCAGCGTGAATGCGGTGAAGACGGCAATCATAATTGCCGCGGCGCTCGTGATGAGCCCGGCCGTCCGCGCAAGACCCTCGATCACCGCTGATCTTTCGCAAAGGCCGCGACGCCGTTCTTCGAGGACTCGCGCCACCAGAAACACTTCATAGTCCATGCTCAATCCGAAGACGATGGCAAACGAAAGAATCGGCACAATCGGGTATACCGAGCCGGTCGGTCCGCCGAGCCCAAACAGCTTGCTACCGTGGCCTTCCTGAAAAACGACAACCAACGCCCCGAAGGAAGCTCCGACGGAAAGCAGATTCAGCAGAATTGCTTTGACCGCCGCAAATAACGAACGTAACCCGATCAGCAGCGCCAGCAAGCTCCCCAACACCACGCAACGAGCCACCCTCGGCATCCACTTTGCTACTACCGAGTCATAATCTGTGTCGATTGCGGGAATGCCGCCGACGCGCAGCACCGCTCCGGGCACGCCGGTTATCGCTGCGACATCGGAAGAACGCACCTCGCGTACCCATCGTATCTGTTCGTTGGGCGAAAGAGTGGTGGTGGGAAGCAACTCAATCAACGTAGCTTGGCCGTCCGTGCGAAGAAAACTCTGGCGCATCGCCTCGGGCACATCGTTGACAGCATCCGCGGTGTCCGACATTCCCGTAAGGGTTGGAAGCGAAAAAACCTCTTCCGCCCTGGGATCGCTCTGGAAGCGTGTCGTCAGGCGACTGACGGCAAGCCAGCCAGCCGGCGAGAGTGGCGGGGACTGTGGCGGCAACTCCAGGATCACCCGGAGGGACTGCACAATACCCGATCGCCCCATGCGTTGAAGCGTGTGCAGTGCCCGCACCGACTCGGCTGCGGCTGGAAGCGAGTCGCGGTCAGGAATTCCGGGAGAGATTTTCCGCGCCTGGAATGCAAGCATCAGCAGCGGAATCCCCGCGGCAAGCAGAGCGATCCAGGGGCGCCGCGTTACGATGCTGCCCCACCGTACCCACCGCGCATTCGCCGCGCGCAGGCTTTCCAGCGTTTTGACTCGTGTCCCTGGAATTCGCACTCGGGCGGCATTGATGCGATGCCCGAGCAAACCAAGCACCCAGGGCAGAATGAATGTACACAGGATGACGCTCAGCACGGTTACCAGCAGGCCGGCTATCCCGATGGAGCGCAGTTCGCTGATGGGCACAATCAGCAGTGCTGAAAATCCGATTGCCACTGTCGTGGCCGAGATGAGCAGCGTCCGCCCCGCTTGCCCGGCAGCAATATCGGCGGCGCAGCCGGGATCACATCCCACGACCAATGCTTCGCGAAACCGGCTCACCATCAGCAAAGCATAGTCAATGCCCAGGCCGAGGCCAAGCATTGTCGCCAGATTCTGCACCAGAATCGAAAGGTGCAGATAATGCCCGAGCAGCGCCACCGCACCCATCGCCATGGAGATGGAGAGTACGCCGATTCCCAGCGGCAATAGCGCGGCCACAAGACTGCCGAAAGCCAGCAACAACAGGAAGAGAGTCACCGGCATCGCCCGTTCCTCGGCATGCCTGACGTCATCAGCACTGACCTTGCGAAGATCCCAAGTCAGCGGCGTTTCACCCGTAATCTCCAGATTGATGTTGGGATATTGCGGCCTAAGCTGGCCCTCCATCCAGTCTGCTTTTGCCCTCAGTGTCGGGACCATCGCCTCGACATTTTTGTCATGCGGATCCAACCCGACAATGATCAACGCCCCGCCATTGTCCCCAGTAAACAGAGGATCGGGCCAATCCACACTCGAGATGGCGCCCGACACGCCCGGCACACTGCGCAATGAGCCGGTCAAGAAGCCCAGAGCGTCCGCGCTTTCTGCTGAATCCGGATGGGGAATACCGCTGATCACCAGAACCAGGCGGTGTGCGTACGGCGACTGAAACCGCTGCGCCAGTTCCTTGTCAACTTTTTCCGATTCTCCG
The DNA here is from genome assembly GCA_035280045.1 of Candidatus Acidiferrum sp. Taxonomy (GTDB): domain Bacteria; phylum Acidobacteriota; class Terriglobia; order Acidiferrales; family UBA7541; genus Acidiferrum. The sequence goes on along the minus strand of DATEGP010000123.1, from coordinate 41,014 downwards.
CCCTTGATGTGTGCGGCAGTCTCCAGGCGGCGTTCCACTTTGTAGGAAAAGGGCACCAGCGCGAGCGCCATAACAAATCCCAACATCGCCAGCCAGAATCGGCGGCGACCGGAACCATTTCCATTCTTAAAGCCTGGCTTTATCATGCAAGATCTTCGTCGCTTCTTATGGAGTGAATATCCACTGGGGTTGGGCCCCTTGAATCCCGCCACGGAAATCGTTGCGATCACCACTCAAGCGGCGATATCATCGCTTTTCGAGCCCATAATATCAACGACCGTACCAGACTGTAGTTGACGAATCGCTTCTGACTCAATTGGGGGCGACCAGAAGATATTGACGGATATGTTACAAAACACAACCCCTTGCCGGAGGAATCCCGTCCCCGTTGCCCTGTAGTGTCCCGGCAATCTTGATAGGCTCCACCAACTTTTTTCTCCAACTACTGACCGCAAATTCTTAAGGCCAATAAGGGTCAAGTCCAACGCCAAGAGCTGTCGCTAAGCCCAGTAGTGAAGCGTTTCAACGCAGTTATTCTTCACTGGGATTCGGAAAGGTGAACTCCTTCGAGGTGCTGATCGCAGAGCACGCAAGGTCGCTCGATGACGTTCGCGTTCCTGCCGTGCCAACGTAGCGAGGCTAAGATCGCGCATGCATCCATGCTCTCAGCACGTCTCAGCGCGCACGCTGCTACTCTCCGGCAAAGCTTTCGGTACCAACCCAGAAGCGCGCAAGAGACTTCAAGTTGTTCTTGTAAGTGCGGGAAACGGTGTACTCCTTGCCTCCCTTGATTCGAAGCACGTATTCTCCAGTGCTCCAGGGCTCAATCTCTTCAACGAAGGAGCTATTCACAAGCACCGAGCGATGAATCCTGATGAATCCGTACGGCTTGAGTTTTTCCGCGATCGCCGAGATGGACTCGCGTAGGAGATACGACCCCGACTGTCGCTGCAGCAGAACGTAGTTGCCTTGTGCCTCGACGATCAGCACGTCTTTGGGGTCGATGAATAGTATTCTTCCCTTGGTCTTAATGGCGATTTTTGCCGACTTCGATATCAGCGCCTCTAGTTGGGGCAAGACTTTTATCAATCGCGAGACGCGCTCGCCTTCTGTTCTGCGGATCGCCACGTCCAGGGCCTCGTTGATCCGGCTGGTTGAAAAAGGCTTCAGAACATAGTCCACGGCGTGCTTTTCAAACGCTGCGACGGCGTGCTCGTGATGCGCCGTCACAAACACAATCGAGGGGATTGTCGTGCCCCGTCTGTTCAGGCGCTCGGCAAGCTCGATACCTGACAATTCGGGCATCTGAATATCAAGCAGGACAACGTCATAAGGTTTCTTTTCCAGCATTTCGAATGCTTCGATAGCATCCTTGGCCGAATCACAGCCTTCGATGTCATTCCTCGCGCGAAGTGCATTGGCCAGTGCGCTCCGTGAAAGTGGTTCGTCGTCTACTATCAACACGCGCATCAATTCCGCCCATCCGCCATTTGAGTGTGTAATACCGGCGTCTTCTCTGCCGGGCTTAGAGAAGAGATTGCGGGCAAGCCAAGGGTCGCGACGGCTGTGCCGCCACCATCCACGTCGAAGGAGAAACTCGCCTCGTCCGAGTAAAGGTGCTTCAATCGCGCTCTGGTATTCCGTAGGCCGAGACCAATTCCTTCTTGCTGCTTTGCCCCGACGCAATTGCGAATGCGAACTTCCAAAATGTTCTGCTCCCGATGCGAGGAGATTTCGATCCAGCCCCCTTCGCGACGGCAGGCAACCCCGTGAACGATTGCGTTCTCCACCAAAGGCTGCATGATGAGTTGCGGTACAAGCATCCCGCGAGTCTCGGGCTGTATATTCCAACGCAGTTCAAGCCGATCCTCCAAACGTATCTTCTCGAGCCCGAGATAGTCTTCGACAAACTTTAACTCTTCTTCGAGCGTGACCAGATCGACGCTGTCATGCCGGAGGGCCGTACGGAGCAGATTGGAGAGCTTCAGCACCATCGCCTTGGCCCGCCGATTGTCCGTATCCGTCAAAGTCGAGATCCCCTGCAGCGTATTAAAGAGAAAATGGGGGTGCAGCTGGCTCTTCAGCGCCTGGAGTTCGCTTGCGGCGAGGGCTTGCTGAAGCTCGGCACGCTCAAGCTCCTGGTCGCGAACCCGCGTGAAATACCCATAAGCATGTGCGGCAACGACAGTTACGAAATAATCCCACATGTGGAACGCGAAAAAATGAGCATTACTGAGCAAGCCGTGAAGTGTGCGAGCGGTGAATTGTTGTGTCTCCGCGTCCCAGTCGGGCAACAATAACCAACGGAGGCATGTCGACACAATCACGTAGGAAGCCGCTCCAAGAACGTACGCAACGACGCGTTCGAGTCCAGCTTTCTTCGAGACCGGATACCGTAGAACGATCCAGAAAATGGGTGGGGTCAGAAGGGTTGCCGTCAAAAACCAGGCGCACTCCGCAAGCAGCAGATCCCAGTAGGGCGTGTGCAGGCCCCGCTCCATTACACGGAGCTTGTCCTGAAGCGCCAGCACCGGTGCAAACCCCAGCCACACCGAAAACGACCAGAGATAGGCAATCGCAATGGGTGAGAGTCTTCGCCGACCCGGCATGATGAAGTGAATCTTATCCGGAATTGTTACTCGGGTATATACGAGAGGTCTGATTCAACAACGTACAGGGACGAGTGCACTCAAATCGGAGGTGAACAACCCACATTCCGCCGCGGATTTGATGGCACTTTCATGCTCGTTCGTCCCAAACTTGGCGATTATAAGCGGAACGCGCGCATAAGCACCGCCCACCTGAGAAATAACCGTTTGCTTGACAGAGAGCGGGCGTTTGACACCGCAATACTGGGAAACGAGGCTACAAAATCTTGGAGTTGGCACTGGGGGACTTCCATTTGGTTTGTCTCAACGAATTAGCGTGACGAAATGCCGCGCGGGAGAGGCAGCCCGCGAAGAATGTGGTACGAGGTAAATCAAAGTAACTACGAGAACTCATAAATCACCGAAACCGACTTCACGTAAATCATTAGAAAATAAGGACAACAATTAATTGTTGCCGCGGTATGCAACGTGCACCCTTCGCAGCGCTAAAGGACGGTTCCGGGAATGCAATCTCGGCTACCGGAATCTCTCCTTGAAGGCTTTTTCCCCGGGGAAGCCTTTCGAGGGCTCGAGGGGATCTGCGCGCAGATTTGGCCAAGACTTTTCAGGAGGTAAGCTGGCCAAAATCGGCCCATGGGCGAATGGAGGACGATACCCAATCGAAATCGTATTAGGGAAGGATCCGATTCGTGGATGCATCAAGTTTATTTGCACGAGTTCGCCTCGCGTGGCTGTCCGCAGACTCGAGTAACAGCGCGAGCAACAACAAAGCTGTCTGCCGCAACCCAATTATTCCGAGGGGAGAACCGCACGGAGACTCCGGCCCTGAACGAGGGCCCCTTTCTTCAGGGCGGTATATTTCCTTTGGGCCATTCCGCATCGATCAACAAAGACAGGAATTAAGCCGGGACGGGACGCGTATCAAGTTGCAAGGCAAAGTCTATCAGGCACTACTCGCCTTGCTGGAAAGGCCCGGCGAAATCATAACCCGCGAAGACTTGCGCATGCGCCTGTGGCCGGACGACACGCACGTCAATTACGACGCCAACGTAAACACCACCGTCAACAAACTGCGGGGGGCGCTCGGAGATTCTTCAGACGATCCTGTGTATATCGAAACGATTCCCAAGAAAGGCTACTGCCTCCTGGTGCGGCCGGAGGTTTCCAACGGGTCGCAGAATGCGCAGTCCTTCGAAGAGGAAACACCCGAGGAGGGGACAGAAGCAGCCTCTCAGGTCATCGCCGCCTCTAAATTCCCCATCCGGATCGTTATTTGCATCATCGGCCTGATTCTCGCGGGAATGCTTCTAGGTGCAGGAATCATGGGCCTGTGGATCCATCATGCAACAAGCGCTCATTGAAGTTACTGGGGCAGCGCCGAAACCCATGTTGTCGAAAATCAAATTATGTTGACTGGGCCCAATTTCCCGTACGAGTGAGGCTTTATTGTCGGCAAAACAAGCCGACGACGCTAAAGTAGAGAACGTGTTGAGTTCTGGAGGAAGCGATGAGCCGAAAACGAATCACCACGGTTGGTTGCCTAAGCTTCGCATTCGCTGTTGCTTTTGTAGGGCCATCGAAGATGCAAGCGCGAGACAGCAAGTCGTCGCCTTCCACCATGGCGCCACTCGAGCAATACCTTATGGACCGCGATGCTGAGATCGCCCTGGCGCGAAGCGCAGCACCGGAATCTATATCCCGCGACGCCAAGATTCTTGTCCTGGGACGGCATGGCTATGAGACCGCCATCGAAGGGAAGAACGGTTTTGTGTGCGCCGTAGAACGCGCATGGATGTCGCCGTTGCAGGCTAGCGGTGCCATTGACAGCTCGGCGTTCTGGAATCCAAAAATTCGCGGGCCTCTTTGTTTCAACCCTCCGGCTGCGCGCTCGATCCTGCCTATTACTTACAAAAGGACGGAGGTTGTATTGGCGGGGAAATCCAAAGCTCAAATCATGGAATGGACGAAGGAAGCGTACGCCAAGAACGAACTGCCAGCCCTGGAACCCGGCGCGATGTCCTACATGATGTCGAAGGGAGCGTGTCTCGGGGATAACGGCGCCAACTTGGCGCACCTGATGTTTTACGTCCCCCTAGACCGCGCGGATTGGGGCGCAGACGTGGCCAACTCTCCAGTCATACTTGGACAGAAGGGCCCCCCAGAACCATTCAGCCTGTTTATTATTCCCGTCGGCAAATGGTCGGACGGAACACCTGCCCCATTGCCAAAATGACGAGAGCGGCGAATGGCTGGTGACAGGCCCTCAGCAGCGCAACCGACCAACGATCCATAAAAAAATCTTGGGCGGGCCGGGCGCCCCATTTCCGCGGTCCTTGCGAGGGTGGGGATTACGATTTTTTCGGTCTTTCTATCGCACACAAGACAAACAACTTAGAAACTTCGTGACAAAGGCGCGATCAGCGGAAGATTGACTATCCGGCGACGATAGTCTGATGCGCGAGCATCCGCGAAGATCCGCGGCCTTCTTCCTGCCCTCTGTGGGGGTCTTTCCAGCTTCTGCTTTCTGCTTTGCCTTTCCCTTAGGTGTAAAATGTCGTGCGTCGAGCTATCTGGCGGGGCTGCCTCATAGCGACAGATGGCGTGCTATGACAAGAGGTCTTATGCGTTTGCCTAAAACGATTGGAATTCTTCTCTTCGTTGGACTGTCCAGCTTGTTGCTGGAGGCGGGGAGCAAAACTCCTCCGCCCGTAAGAGAAGTCACCTACACCAAGGACGTCGCGCCAATCCTGTTCAAGAATTGCGTGATGTGCCATCGTCCGAACGATGTCGCGCCCATGTCGCTTATGACCTACGACGAAGTTCTCCCGTTTGCGCGCATGATTCGCCAAGACGTCGAGCAGCGCAAGATGCCTCCCTGGCATGCGGATCCCAAAGTGGGCGATTTCATGAACGATGCGCGGCTTAGCGACGCGGACATCGCCACTATCGTTGCGTGGGTGAACGGCGGAACGAAAAAAGGTGATCCCGAGGACCTTCCTCCCGCTCCGGTCCTGCAGCAGGGCTGGCACATGAAGCCGGACATCGTTTTCACCATCCCCGAATTTGTCGTTCCCAAAACAGCGATGGACGATTACGAGTACATCTACGTCCCCACGAATTTCACCGAGGACAAGTGGATTCAGGCTGGCGAAGTCCTTCCAGGCGACCGCCGCGTGGTGCATCACGCCACGGTTTCCGTGATCAGCAAGGACGAATATCTCAAGCACCACACGGGGCCGGTCAAAGAGAACGCTGGCGCCGATGACTATCACTACCGCACCGGGAAGGTTTTACATCTCCGACCACTCGCGCCAATCCTTGATGACGGTTGCGCCGCTCCCGACGGCGGCGCGATTCCCGGCGAATCTTCGGGATATTTGAATATCGTGCCGGCGATTTATCTTCCGGGCCATATGCCCGAGGTGCGGCCTCCGGGATACGCGCTGCGGATTCCTGCCGGTTCGTACCTGCAGTTTCAGATTCACTACAGCAATCATCACGGGATCGATGTCAAAGACCACACGAGCATCGGACTGGTGTTTGCCAAAGAACCGGTGAAACACGAAATCGCGCAGTACGAAATCTGGAACAACATGTTTCTGATTCCTCCGGGCGACGACAGTCATCTCGTTACGTCCTGCTTCACGCTTCCAAAAGACGTCACGGCGGTGGCATATACGGGGCACATGCACTTCCGTGGCAAAAGCATGACCACCAAAGCGGTCTATCCCGATGGCCATGAAGAAGTGCTGATGAACATCCCGCATTACGATTTCCGCTGGCAGGAAACTTATTTCTTGAAGAGACAATTCTTGCTTCCGAAGGGCACCAAGCTAGTGACCGTGGCCTATTTTGACAACTCGAAGAACAATCCGCTGAATCCCGACCCGACGAAGCCGATTCGTTGGGGAGAACCCAGCGATGAAGAAATGATGGGCTTCTGGCTGCAATTTGCCGATCCGCAGCTCGTCACGGAGAAACCTGTAACGGCAGCGGCACAAAAATAAGTGGGAGCGGTTTTTTTTTCACGCATTCTCTTCTCAACAGGAGTTAGACTCGATGAAAGTCAACCGACGCAACTTCCTAGCTACAGCCGGCGCCGCCGGGGTGGCGCCGCTCATTCTCGGTGCGACCGATAAATCCGGTAATCGGGCGCCGATTCTTGGCGAAGGCGAACACCAGTACGAAGCGCTCCATGATTGGGGCACGCTGCCTGCCAATATTCGATACGGAAACACGCATGGTGTCTGCGAAGACTCGCAAGGCCACATCTACATTCATCACACGGTCCATTCCACCAGTGAATCTCCGGACACGATTGTGGTTTTTGACCACGACGGAAAGTTCGTGCGCTCCTGGGGCCGCCAGTTCAAGAGCGGCGCGCACGGCCTGTCCATTCGCAAAGAGGGAAGCGAGGAGTTTCTCTATCTCTGCGATTTTGAGCACGGCATAGTCACAAAACGCACGCTCAAGGGCGAAGAGGTTTTCACTGTCGGCTATCCTGCCGAATCATCAGCCTATCAACCGAAGAACGGCATGGCGCCGAGCTACAGACCGACCAACGTGGCCATCGCGCCCAATGGGGACATCTATGTTGGAGACGGCTATGGCTCCAGCTACATCAATCAGTACAATGCGAAAGCACAGTTCATTCGCACCTTTGGCGGCTTGGGAAAAGAAGCCGGGCAGCTCGATTGCCCTCACGGCCTCTGGGTGGACACCCGCGTCGAACCACCTGTGCTCGTAGTTGCCGATCGCTCAAATACACGATTGCAGCGATTTACCTTGGACGGAAAGCACATCGATTTCATTCTGGGCACGACAAAGATGCCTTGCCATTTCAACGAGCGCCACGGTGAGGTGGTCATCCCCGACCTGTGGAGCAAAGTAGTGATTTTGGACAAAGACAACAAAGTGGCCGCCACTTTGGGCAACGGCGATTATTCGACGCAAGAAGATTGGTACAAGGCTCGCCAACAGGCACGCGACACCTTCATCCCCGGCCGCTTCCTGTGTCCGCACGGCGCTTGCTTCGATCACGAGGGAAACATCTTCGTCGTCGAATGGGTCGAGGTGGGTAGGGTCACCAAACTACGAAAAGTCGCTTGATCGCGCGGAGAATCACTGCACGTTTCAGAAATGGCAGGAGGCGGCGCCGCGTTTTTGCAAATATTTCTGATGATACTCTTCGGCACGGTAAAACTTGCCGGCGGGCGTAATCTCCGTTGCAATGGGCCGGCGCAATTTGCCGCTCGCTTCCAGCGCCGCACGCGACTTCTTCGCGATAGCTTCCTGCTCCGGCGAATGAAAGAAAATCGCAGTACGGTACTGCGTTCCGAAGTCCGGCCCCTGGCGATTCATCTGCGTCGGGTCATGCGCCTGCCAAAACACGTTCAGCAATTGGTCGTAGCTCAACTTGGCCGGATCAAAGGTCACTTGCACGACCTCGGCGTGTCCCGTTTCGTCGGTACAGACATCCTGGTACGTGGGATTCTCGGTGTGGCCGCCGGCGTAGCCTACAGCCGTGTCAATCACTCCCGGCACGTGCTGAAACGCCGCCTCCACTCCCCAGAAGCATCCGGCTCCAAACGTTGCAATCTCAGGCATCGCACTCTCCTCTTGCTTTGTTAAAACGTTGTTCGATCTCTCAGGTAATTTTTAGATGCGCGAGGCGCTCTGTTCGATTCCTCAACCGGCTACGCCGGTTTCTTCCTGGCTGCCCCCGCACCGGCAAGGCCCTTCAATTTTTCCTGTGCCGCCCCTTTGTACGAACTGTTTACGGAAGCCGCTTGCGTGAAGGCTTCTTTTGCCTCCGCAGTTCTCTTCAAATTCAGCAGTGCAAATCCCAAGCGGTACTGGTTGTGCCCATAGCTCTCGTCATTCGCCTTGACCAGGGGTGCCGCCGCTTTCAGATTCTCCACAGCCTGGGCGTTGTCCTTCTTTTCGATGTTGACCTGTCCGAGCGAACTCAGCGCCAGGCCTTTCCGAAGTGCTTTTTGCTGTGTCCACTGTTCGTCCGTTACACCCTCCGGCTTTTGCGCAGCATCCAGCAGGGAAATCGCCTTCTTTGCATACGCTCCAGCCTTGTCAACCTGGTCGGCCTTTTCGCAGTAGAAATCGGAGAGCAAGAGCAGCATACCGATGTCGTTCGGGTCTTTCGCAAGCACGCCGTTGGCTAGCTCCAGCATTTTTGGCGTGTTATGCGCCCCCTGATAGTCCGTTGCGGCTACGCCGAGCGCCTGGTTCGCGTACGTGGAATCCGGAAACGCCTGCGCGAATTTCACCAGCATTGCCGCTCGTTTCGCAGGCTCTTTTGCCTGGTACAGGCCGCTGAACACCAGTTGCTGGACATAAACGTAGCTTTCCTTGTTTGCTTCGAGTGCGCGCGCCTTTTGTTCATCCCAAGCGGCGGCCGGGGTGCCGTCCGGCGCGGGCGCAGCTTTGAACCGTTGCACTATGCCGCCGGCTTTCTCCCCGTAAGAAGAGAGTTTATCCACGTCTCCCTTTTCCGATGCGGCACGCACCATGCTGATCGCGTTTTGAAAATTGTCTGAGTCTAGAGCAAAGACCTTGTCGCCGTACTCGAAAACCTTGTCGTAATTTTTTTGCCCAAGGTAATAGTCCACAAAGAGACCATCCGCCACGAGTGGATAGTCGCCATCTTTTCCCGCGCCTTCTGCAAACTTCTGAATCAGTGCCAGCTTTTGCCCTGGATCGGCGGTCGCGTTAATTTCGTTTAATGCGTGATCCACGTCCGAACCCGCCTGAATTGGCACGTTCTTTCCAATCTGCTGCGCTATCGAGATATTCCATGCGCCCAGCAGAATTACGGCTGCGGTCAACCACTTGACGCGTTGCATACGATGCCTCCCGTGACCCCTCGAGGCAGAGGCCAGCCCTCAGCAATGGGGGAATTGCCAGCATCTTAGTGCCGCGCCGGGCGTCACGCAAATAGAAATTCTTCAACTCGCAGCCGCCAAAAGTGGGCAATGCGCCGGCCCGCCCGGCGTTGACGCGTTCCCATCATTTGCGAGAGGATTGCGGCTTTGAACGTGAGGTGAAATGGATCTGGGGCTCAGTGGCCGCGTAGCCATAGTCGCGGCAGCGAGTAAAGGCTTGGGACGTGCCGTCGCCGAGGAGTTGGCTCGCGAAGGCGCTCACGTGGCCATTTGTGCCCGCACTGCCGCTGCGCTTGCTGAAACCGCCGCGCAAATCCAAAAAGTGACCGGCCGCGAAGTGCTCCATCAAGCTCTCGATGTCACTGATTCTGGGGCGGTTGCTTCCTTCGTGGCCGCTGTTGAAGCGCGCTTCGGGCAGCTCGATATTTGTGTTACCAATTCGGGCGGCCCTCCGTCTAACTCCTTTAAGAACACCAAGCCGGAAGATTGGCGCTCCGCCGTCGACCTGCTCCTGATGAGCACCGTCTTTTTCGCCAGGGAAACTTTGCCGCGCATGCAGAAAAACAAATGGGGGCGTCTGATTACTATCACCTCGTCGGCTGTCAAGCAGCCTGTGGATGGGCTGTTGCTTTCCAACTCCGTGCGCGCCGCCGTCACCGGTTTGGCTCGCACGCTCGCCAATGAATACGCCGCCGACGGCATTACGGTGAACAACGTTTGCCCGGGCTACACGCGCACGGCGCGCTTGGATGGCTTGGCTTCCGCTATTTCCGCTCGTACGGGCGCCAAAGCGGATGAAGTGTTTGCCGGCTGGGAGCGCGAAATCCCCGCGCGACGCCTCGGCACGCCGCAGGAATTTGCCGCGGTTGTGGCTTTTCTTGCTTCGGAGCGCGCCAGCTACGTTACAGGCGCCTCCGTCGCTGTGGATGGAGGCCTCGTCAGGAGCCTGCTCTAACTCAATGGCCGCCCGACCGCCGTTTCGAACTTGCGATTTGACACGAAGACTTCAGGAGCCAAACGAATGATCTGTCCATTGCCGGGAAGTGCCTCTTGCCGCAAAGCACTGGCTTTATCGCTGTGCGCGGCGTTGCTGATTTTGAGTGGCGCTTCGCAACTCTGCGCCGATGAGCCATACGCCCGAGCGCGCGACTACGACTTGCAGCACTCCCGCATCGCTTTGCGCTTTGACGTCGAGCAGAAAAAAGTGATTGGCGACGTTACGCACTCGCTTTCCGTCCTTCGCGACGGGACGTCCAAAATCTGGTTTGACTCAGTCGGCCTCTCCATCCAAAGCGTCACGGTCAATAAATCTCCGGCAAAATTCGAAACGACGGCTGACAAACTCATCGTGCCTCTTCCTGAGGCGGCCAAGGCAGGCGACAAGTTCGATGTTGCCATTCGCTACGAAGGCAAGCCCACCAAGGGTATGTACTTCATCCTTCCCGACAAGGATTATCCCGATCGCCCCAAGCAAATTTGGACCCAGGGCGAATCCGAAGACACGCGCTACTACCTTCCCACCTACGACTATCCCAACGATCGCCTCACTACGGAAACGATCCTCACCGTTCCAGCTTCCTGGATCACTGTGTCCAACGGCAAGCTCATCAGCGTTGCCGACGCAGGCAAAGGCTTGAAGACGTGGACATGGCGCGAGTCCGTTCCCAGCTCGACTTACCTCATCACCGTGGTTGCAGGCGAGTTCGATGAAGTGAAGGACTCCTGGCGCGCCATTCCCGTTACCTACTACGCTCCGAAAGGCCGCGGCGATCGTCTCTCCGTGAACTACAGCCGCACGCCAGCGATGATCGACCTCTTCAGCAAAAAGCTGGGCCTGGACTATCCCTGGGAAAAATACGCGCAGGTCATGGTGGATGATTTCGTGGCCGGCGGCATGGAAAATTCCAGCGCCACTACGAACACCAGCAGCTCTTTGAATCACGCAAAAATCGCCGCCGAACTCTACACCGATGAAGACGACCTCATCTCCCACGAACTGGGCCACCAATGGTTTGGCGATCTCGTTACTTGCAAAGACTGGGGTGATATCTGGCTCAACGAAGGCTTCGCCACTTTCATGGAAACTGTATGGACGGAAGCGCACTACGGGAAGGATCAGGAGGACTACCGCCGCTGGGAAGAAATGCGCTATTGGTTTGAAGACAGCAAGCTCTTCAATAAGCCTATCGTGCGTCACGACTTCGCGGATTCCAGCGAGTTTGACGGCAATGCCTACACCAAAGGCGGACTGGTGTTGTACATGCTTCGTCACCAACTTGGCGAGGATGCCTTCTATCGCGGGCTTAAGCACTACCTCGAAGTCAATCGCGGCAAAAACGTCGTCACCGCGGACCTTGCCAAGGCCATGGAAGAGTCTTCCCACACCAACGTGGACCAGTTTTTTAGTCAGTGGCTTTACGGGGCGGGCGCGCCGAAGTTCGACCTCAGCTATTCCTATGACAGCGACAAACATCAAGTCGCTTTGACGGCCAAGCAAACGCAGAAGGTCGAAGGCCGCGTCGGCCTCTTCCACGTTCCGGTTGCCGTCGAAATCACTACGTCCTCGGGTCCGAAGCTTTACGACATCACGGTTTCGAAAGCCGAGCAGGTCTTTACTTTTCCCGCCGACTCCGCGCCGCTCATGGTGCTTTTTGATAAGGGCGGGCAAATCCTGAAATCCGCCGAATTTCACAAAGAGAAAAAGGAGTGGCTGTATCAGCTGAAAAACGCGTCCGAGTTTGCCGACCGCGCGGATGCCGCAGTTGCCCTTGGAAAGATCAAAGGTGATGAGGAAGTGGTCAGCGCCCTTGGCGCTGCTTTGCATAACGACAAATTCTGGGGTCTTCGCGCCACTGCAGCGGAAGCGCTCGGCCGTATCGGTGGTGGTGCCGCTTCAAAGCAACTTCTTGAGGCTCTGAATTCCGCGAACGAACCCTGGCTGCGTAACCACATTGTGTCCGCGCTCGGCAATTTCAAGGATGACCCCGCCATTGCCGCCAAGCTCACGGCCATCGCCAAAGACGACAACTCGTATCGCTCCCGCGCCGCCGCATTACAGGATCTCGGGCGCCTGAAGTCTCCCGGCGCCCTCGCGACTCTGGAAACTGCCGTTTCCGGTGACTCCCCCGACGGCTACCTTCGCAACGCCGCCCTTCGCGCCCTTGGCCCGCTCGGCGAAGACAAAGCGGTTCCGCTTCTCCAGCAATGGTCTGCTCCCGGCAAGCCCATTGACTCGCGCACCGCCGCGATTCGCAGTTTGGCAAGCCTGGAAAAAAGCAACAAAGACATCACGAAGCAAATTGCCGGTTATCTGAGTGAGCCTCATTTCCCGGTTCGCATGGCCTCGATTTTTGCCCTCGGCGGGCGCGGTGACGCCACCGCTGTTCCCGCCCTCGAGGCGCTGCTCAAGAGCGATGACCTCAGCATCGAGATGGTCCCCATGATCAAGGAACAAATCGCGCGCCTGCAGAAACCCGCCGCCAAGGCAGGTGCTGTGGGCGCGGAGGGAGGCCTGGCGGGGGACGAAACGGCTTCGGAAAAAGCTGGTGACTCCGCAGCCGTGCTTCAACGACTGGACAAACTGGAGCATCTCGTTCAAGAAATGAACGAGCGTCTCAAATCATTCGAAACGCGCCTGCCGCCGCCCAAGCCCTGAGAGCTTCATAGCAATGAAGACAGCATTTCTCTGCGATCTCTTTGGCTCTGGGTTTAGTTTTTTTGCGTCGAAAGGACTTATCGGTCGGCCAACAGGATCCGTAGGTCCCGCAGATTATTTCCGGTCGGCCCCGTCAAAATAGCATCTCCCATTTTTGAGAAAAAATTGAAAGCGTCGCTCCGCTGGAAGGAATCTCGCAGATCAAGCCCCGCCTCCTTCGCACGCCGCAGCGTTTCTCCGTCCGCTACGGCTCCCGCTCCGGAGCTATTGCCATCGACACCGTCTGTTCCCGCGCTTAGCACGGCGATCTTCTTTCCGGCTATTCTTTCCGCACAACACAAAACAAACGCGGAATTCCTTCCCCCAATACCATCTCCCGTCACCGGCGAACTCACTTCTCCATCCGCGATCATCGCCACGCGATGCCCGCGATGAATCTCACGCAACTCCTCGAGCTGTCCCAGTAACGCCTCTGCTGCCTTTTCAACCGGCCAATCATCGGTCGAATTGTCGCAGCACGTCACAAAGCCCAAAGCCTCCGCGGCATGGTGAGCCGGATGAAGCAGATCATCCATCCCCAGCGTCAGCGAAAAGTGCGATTTCCGGAACGCCGGATCGCTGGCCTTTGGCGTCTCCGCCATTTTTCCATCGTCAATCCATCGTTGCACGCTCGCCGGCAGTTTCTCTCGCAGCGAATACATTTTGATAACGCGCGCGGCGTCTTCGATCGTTGTTGGATCCGGCAGTGTCGGCCCGGATGCCAGCGCCGACTCTTTCCCCGCAGGCACATCGCTGACCGCCAGCGTGATCTTGGTCGCCTCCCCGGCCGCCACCGCAAGCCGCCCGCCCTTCACCGCCGACAAATGTTTCCGCACCGCATTGATTTCATCAATGTTCGCGCCGCAAGTCACCAGCGCCTGATGTACTTGGCGCACGTCCTCCAGCGTTTCCTTCGGATCCAACGGCAGTTCCACCAGTGCTGACCCGCCGCCCGACAATAGAAAAAACACGAGCGTTTTGTCATCGCACTTTTTCAGCAGCGCCAAAATCGCCTCTGCCGCTCTCCAGCTCTCTTCATTCGGCACGGGATGCCCCGCGGCAAAATACTTGAGGCCCGGCACCGCTTTCTTCGGAAGAGAAGGAGACGACACCACTCCTTCAAAACCCACAAACGGCGCAAGCGAATGGACCAGCCCATCCACCATGGCGTGAGCCGCTTTGCCCATCGCCACAACGCGAATTTTTCCGAAATCCTTCAGGTCCAGCGTCTTTTCGCCGCACACGATTCGCGTCGCCTGTCGCCGCAGCTTCCTCTGCATGGTCGCAGGGATATTTATTGCGGCCAGGGTCTCGTGGAAAATTTGGCGGGCGAGTTGTTTCAATTCCGCCATGGAAGGTTGGCCTGAACTTTCGTCTAGCCTTTCAGTACCTCTGGATTCAAAATGTTCGCCGGCCGCCGCCCTTGCAAAAGTGCGACTACGTTCTCTGCGGCCATGACCGCCATTTTCGTACGTGTTTCGAGCGAAGCCGACGCGAGGTGCGGCGCCAGCACGACGTTCTCGCGCCGCAGTCCCGGATGAATCGCCGGCTCTCTTTCAAACACATCGATCGCTGCGCCGGCAATTTGTCCGCTTTCCAACGCCTCGACCAGGTCGCCTTCATTCACCACTGGCCCGCGCGAGGTATTTATCAAAAACGCTGTACGTTTCATCCGCCCGAATTTTTCCGCATTAAATAGCCCCCGCGTCTCCGGAAGCAGAGGCGTATGCAGGCTGATGAAGTCCGCCTCAGCCAGCAGCGCATTCATGTCTCGATATTCTGCGCCCAGCCCTTTTTCGACGTTCGGCGTTGCGCGCACCGCGTCCGTGTAAATCACTTTCATCTGAAAGCCGCTCGCCCGCCGTGCCATCGCCTTGCCGATGCGCCCGAATCCGACAATCCCGAGCGTCTTGCCCCAAACGTCGGCCCCGACGAGCTGATCTAAATCCCATCCCTTCCAGTTTCCCGAGCGCGCCAGCGCATCACCTTCAAGCAGCCGCCGCCCCACCGCCATCAGCAGCGTCCACGCAAAGTCCGCCGTCGTCTCATCCAGCACGCCGGGAGTATTTGTCGCTACTACTCCTCGCTTCGTGCAAGCCGCCACGTCAATATTGTCAAATCCCACGGCGACATTCGCCGCAATCTTCAAGTTCGGCGCTGCTTGCAGCAATTCGTCGTTCACTTTTTCCGTCAGCAGGCAGACCATCGCTTCTTTGTCCTTCACACTCCGCAGCACCTCCTCGCGCGGTGGACGCTCCGGCTTTTCCCAATACACCACTTCGCAATTGTCCTGCAGGATTTTTCTCGCGGGTGCAAACAACCGGTGTGTCGCTAAGACCTTCGCTTTGGCCATTTCTCCTCGTCGCTGTCTGGGGCATTCACACTAACATACCCGCTCACCCTCCATGCAACTTGCAACTTATGGTTGCGCCTCCTCGCGAATCCTCACTATAGTGCGAGGTGCGCCTTAAACGCGCCCATTATGCACGCTGGTCTCCTTCGCGATCTCGAAAAGCTTCTCGGCTCTTCTTCCGTTCTGTTTCAGCCGGAAGAGGTCCTCCTCTACGAATACGATGGCTCCGTCGAAAAAGGCCGCCCCGAAGTAGTCGTTTTCCCGACCTCCACGCAAGAGGTCTCGCAAATCGTCAAACTCGCCGCCAAACATAACGTCCCTATCGTAGGCCGCGGCTCCGGCACTGGCCTGTCCGGTGGTGCGCTCGCCCGCACCGGCGGACTGATGCTCGTATTCTCGCGTATGAACCGCATTCTTTCCATCGACCCGGAGAATCAGCGCGCTGTCGTGCAGCCTGGGGTCGTCAATTACGATCTCACGCTCGCCGCCGAGCCCCACGGCCTCTACTTCGCGCCCGATCCTTCCAGCCAAAAATCCTGCACCATTGGCGGCAATGTCGCCGAAAACGCTGGCGGCCCCCACACACTCGCCTACGGCGTCACCACCAATCACGTCACCGCCCTCGAACTCGTTCTCCCCGACGGCGAAATCGTTCGCGTTGGCAGCGCGCAAGGCGACGCTCCTGGCTACGACCTCACCGGCCTTTTCGTCGGCTCCGAAGGCACGCTGGCGCTCGTCACCGAAATTACAGTGAAACTTTCCCGCAAGCCCGAAGCTGTCAAAACCCTTCTCGCCATTTTCGATTCGGTGGACGACGCCGCGGAAACCGTGGTTGATGTCACCGCCCGCGCTATCACTCCGGCTGCCTGCGAAATGCTCGATGGCTGGACGCTCCGCGTCGTCGAAGACTTCGTCCACGCCGGCTTTCCGCGCGACAGCGCCGCGGTTCTTCTTCTCGAAGTCGAAGGCCTCTCGGAAGCCGTCGCCGCTCAAGCTGTCGCCATCACGGAAGTCTGCGCCGCGCATCACGCCCGAGAAGTCCGCCTCGCCCGCGACAATGCCGAGCGCGAACTCCTCTGGAAAGGACGCAAGAACGCCTTTGGCGCACTCGGCCGCCTCGCCGCCAGCAACTATGTTCTCGACGGCGTTATTCCTCGCACGAAGCTTCCGCAAGCCCTTCGCCGCATCCGTGAAATCGGCGCGCTCCACGGCTTCGACATTTGCAACATCTTCCACGCGGGCGACGGCAACCTTCACCCCATCGTTCTGTACGATCCGCGCGATAAAGGTCAATTCGAGCGCGCCATGCAAGCTTCCGCCGAAATCATCCGCTACTGCGTCGAAGTTGGTGGCGCGCTCACCGGCGAGCACGGTATTGGCATGGAAAAATCGGAGTTGATGCCGCTTCTCTTTTCCGATGCGGATTTCGATCTCATGCGCCGCGTCCACGACGCGTTCAATCCCAATTGTTCGCTCAATCCCGGCAAAATCTTCCCGCTGAGCAAAGGCTGTGGCGAAATCCGCGTCCGCCCTCAATCCGGGTCGCGTACGAGCGTCACGTGAACCTTCTCTGCGTGCCTCTGCGATTCTCTGCGTCTCCGCGTTGTCTTTTCTCTTTCGACTTTCGACGAGAGTTGCCACTCCATGCCTAGCGCCGCGCCCGAATTCGCCGTTCGCCTCGAATCCGCCCTCGGCGCATCTCACGTCACTGCCGATCCGGCGGTCTGTTCGCAATACGCTGTCGACGAAGTAGTTCCGTCGGCAGTTGCCAAGCCGACTTCCGCTGAGCAAGTCGCCGAAATCGTACGTTTCGCCGCGCTCGAAAAACTCGCCCTCATCCCCTGCGGCAACCGCACCAAACTCGAAATCGGCATGCCGCCTTCCAGCTACGACGTCGCCCTCGACATGACCGGGCTTCACCAAATCGCCCACTACGATCCCGGCGATCTCACGGTCAGCGTGGATGCCGGAGCCAATTTCAACGACCTCGCCGCTCCTCTCTACAAACAAAAACAGTTCCTCCCGCTCTCCGTTCCTTTTTACTTTGAATCCACCATCGGCGGCATCATCGCTTCGGGCGTCGACTCCTCGCTCCGCCATTCTTACGGCAGTGCGCGCGATTTCCTCATCGGTGCCGAATTTATAGATGGGACCGGCCACCTTTGCAAGAGTGGTGGCCGCGTCGTCAAAAATGTCACCGGCTACGACCTTCACAAACTTCTCATCGGCTCTCTCGGCACTCTCGCCGTCATCACTAGCCTCAACTTCCGCACGTTTCCCGCAGCGCCTGCGAGCCGCGGCTTCGTCATCTCCTTTCCCAACCACGAAGACGCTCTCGCTTTCAACACACTCGTTGAACGGTTCCCAGTCCGCGCGGCCTCCATCGATCTCGTCAGCCCTCACCTCATGCGACTTTTCCTGGAAGCCGAAAAGAATTCTCCCGAGCCTCCCCCCGCCCCTCTTCAAGGAAGGTTCCCCGCCGATTCTTGGCACCTTTGCGTGAGCGTCGAAGGCATTCCCGAAGTTTGCGAGCGCGCTTCCCGCGAATTCGCTCAGCTCGTCGCTGCTTCCCCGGCGAAGCCCGCGCAGTTCGTTACTCTCAACGAATCCGAAGGCGCGGACCTCTGGCACTACATCAGCCAATCGATTCCGCTTCTTCTGGAAGCTTCGCCCTCCGTTGCCATTTTCAAAATCTCGACCCTCCCCACCCGTCTCCCTCCGATTCTCCAACAATTGAGCGCACTCGCCGACGAGTCTTCCCTTGAGCATGCATTCCTCGCCCGCGCCTGCGGAGTTCTCTACTTCGCGTTGCTGCCTAATCCCGGCGACCCAGCATCTCTCCAGCGGCTCACTGTGTCCGCTTCACGCGTCTTTTCTTTCTGCGCATCCGAAAACGCATCGGCCTCGCTTCCTTGGTGCCCCATCGCTCTCAAGCGCAGCGTTATTGTCGGGGGTCTGCCTCAACCTGATTTCGCCCTGATGCGCCGCATCAAGTCCGCCTTCGATCCCCAAAACATTTTTTCTCCCGGCCGATTCGTTTCCCTGTGAGAATCGCGATTTTTTTTCACTCTGGGGAACATTCTCCTGCCGCACTCCGTATCTTCCTTCGCGCCAGCAATCCAAGAGATAAGGACTGCACGATGAAGAAGCTCTTTTCGCCAAGAACTCTGTTGCTTCTGTCTCTGTTAGCAATTTGCCTCCCGCGATGCTGCGCTCAATCCGTGCCGTCGCTCGACAACATCAAAAATCAGGCAGAGCTCGACAAAGCCATCGCAACGCTCGATGCCGCGCTCTTCGATTCCTATAATCGCTGCGACCTCGAAAAGTTTGCTTCTTTCTTCGCCGACGACGTCGAGTTCTACCACGATCAAGGCGGCGTCACGCTCGGCAAGGTTGCGCTCACAGACAGCGTGAAGAAAAACATTTGCGGCAAAACGACTCGCGAACTCGTCCCCGGAACCTTGCAGGTCCACTATATGAAGGGTTATGGCGCCGTCGAGATGGGTGTCCACCGCTTCCATCATCCTGGGCATGAGGACACCGAAGGTGTAGGCGAAGCCAGCTTCATTCACCTCTGGCAATACAAAGACGGCGCCTGGAAAATCACCCGCGTCATCAGCTACGACCATCACTCTGCCCCAAAATGATCCGAGCCGAGCAGTGTTGCCTGCTTGGAAACCGCACGGGTTGTTTCCAGCCCTTTCTCCACAAGATGCTGAAGAATAGGGTAAGCCGCTGCAAACAACCTATTTAGCCTGCCGAGTAGGTTGCGGCGGCTTCGCATTCCCAACTCTCGTAAGTCCCACGAAAGGAAGGAACCGAAATGAAGAAGCTCGCTCTCTTGGCCCTAGGCCTAGTACTCTTTGCTATTCCGTCGCACGCGCAATCTGCCGATGCTTCCATCGGCTATTCCTATTTCCGTTTGAGCAACTCCAATGGCCTTAATGAGAACGGCGTCAGCGGGTCCGTCGCAGTCTACAAACACTGGTTCGGCATTGCCGGTGACTTTGGCGTGTACCACGCGTCTCCAGCGGGGGTGGGCACCAACACTTACACGTTCCTGTTTGGTCCGCGGCTGATGCTTAAGAACCCCACCAAGATCAATCCTTTCGCGCAAGGCATGGTGGGAGGCGCCCGCCTCACGGCTTCTGGGGCATCCGTTACTGACCTGGCCTTCAGCTTTGGCGGTGGCGTGGACATTGGGCTAGCCCCATTTCTTGCCTTGCGTCCCCAGGTAGATTACGTTGGCATTCGCGACTCGGGCCAGACCGTCAATTGCACCCGCGTTTCGGTTGCTTTAGCCATTCATTTCTAACGCGAACGGAATCCAGTCAGGAAGTTATCTTGGCGGGTAGGAAGGGTCTTCTTCCTGCCCGTCGAGTTTCATTGCCGTTTCGGCCCAGAGCGACTTCGCCAAACCAGACGCCGAAGCGAATTTCTGCGCGCCGCCGCTGACGACCGCTACAGCGGTCTGCCTTTCAAGAATCTGCGCACGCTCCAGGTGCCATCGCCGTGGGAAGCGATGTAGAGGAAGACGAAGCAAAACAGCACGGCCATTTCGCCATGGTTCTTGATCGGCCAAAAGCCGTGCGGCGCATGTTGCAAGAAATAGGCCGCGACCATTTCACCGCTGGCGACAAACGCGGCAATGGCTGTAAATGCCCCCAGCGCAATCAGTAAGCCGCCGAAGAATTCGATAATCCCAGCGGCCAACATCAGTGGCACATGCACCATCTGCGGGCTGCCCAGGGCTCCAAACAGTTTCTGCGCGCCATGGCAGGCAAACAAGAAGCCCGCTGCCAGCCGCATCAGGCTGTAGAGCCTGGTCCGAGAATCATTTTAGAAATTGCAGTTGCATAGTTTGGCCTCGCGTTTTTTATCGTCGCGGCTTACGAGGGCAGCAGCCTACCGTTACGACGAGCTGTTCGCAAGAAATTCCAATCTGAGTCCCTACAATTCGGGAACGGTCGCGAACTCAAGGGGCTGTGGGAGCGGCAGGAGCGGTTGGGGACGGACCGGGCGCGGCCGGTGTTGCAGGTGGAGCGGCCGTCGAAGCGGGCGCAGTTGTTGTTGTCTTTGATGCGGGAGCGGTTTTGTTCCTCTGGTATTTGCGCTTGACCTGTTTTACGTAAGATTGCGTCTCGCGGTAGGGAGGAACGTCACCGTATTTCTGCACCTTGTCGGGGCCGGCGTTGTAAGCGGCGAGCGCGAGGGTCAGATCGTTTTTATAAAGTTGCAGCAGGTCGTGCAAGTAGTGCGTGCCCGCGTCAATGTTTTCTTTTGGATCAAAGATGTCTTTCACGCCCAGACGCGCCGCAGTCTCAGGGAGCAATTGCATCAGGCCGCGCGCGTTCTTCACGGAAACGGCCCTCGGATTAAAGTTGGATTCCACTTCGATCACACTGGTGATGAGTTCAGCGTCCAAGCCATAGCGCGAAGCAGCGGCCTGGACGAGTTCGTGATAGGGGGGCTGACTCGCGGCTTGAGTTGGCACGGCTGCCGGCGGCTGCAGAATCGGTGTGAAGACTTCTTCCGGCTCAATCTTCACTACGTCGGCAGTGCTGACATCCATCCAACCGCCTTGCAGTTCGAGCCGGTATTTGTCGCCCATGAGTTGATAGCCAGTGACGTGGAGTCGCAGGCCGTTTTGGAGCACGATGTATTCGGCGCGGGCGGAAGGAGGGATAAGCAAAGCCAGAAGAGTGGGGAGGATGGAGACGGCAGCGACGTTGATTGCTTGCCGAAAGCGCCCAACCAGAGGGGGTTTTGGTAGCACAGGCACTCTTGCCTGTGTGGTTTTGTCTTTGCAAGTAGCCGACACGCGAGCACAGCCAGGAGTGGCTGTGCTACTCGCAGGTCGAGTGAGGCGCGTCAGGCGCATGGGGCGGCCTCGCGGAGGGCGAATTGCTCGATGGCATGGGCAACGCCGTTTTCGTCGTTGGTGCGGGTCTCGTGCCAGCCATAGGTTTTCAGTTCGGGGACGCTGTTGCCCATTACAACGGGGATGCCTGCGAAGGTCAACATTTCGAGATCGTTATGATTGTCGCCGATGGCCATTACTTCTTCGCGCGCGAGGCCGCGCAGCGCGGCCCATTCCGCCAGCGAAGCGCCCTTGGAGCATGTTGGATTAAGAACATCAATCATGGCGAAGTCCCGAGCTTCGTACATGGTCACGGCCAACGCGAACTCCTGGGCAAATTCGGCGTTGCGGAGGGTTTGCTCCGCTTCGCGCATCGGCGCAACCTTCCCGGAAAGCATCACCTGTATGGGGTCTTCGGTCAAGCAGGTTTCTAAGGGATTGGCGATGCCGATGAATTGTTTGTTGCGCGAGTAATAGGCGTAGCGAAGCGAATCGTCGGGATCGAGCCGCTCTAGCATCACCTGATTTTGGGCGGGGCGGTCGAAAACGACTGCGGCGCCTTCGCGCCAGGGCTTGGTAAGGCGGAGGACCTGGTCGGCGATGCGCAAGGGAAGCAGGTGGCGCAAGTGGGTACGGCCGTCATTGGAGCGAATGAGGGCGCCGTTGTTCACGATCATGGTCAGCGGGGCGTCCAACTGGCGGGCGACGGGCATGGCGAAATCGTAGCGGCGGCCTGTTACGAGCGCAACTTCGATGCCGCGCCGGGCGGCTTCGGCAATCGCGGCGCGGTTGGCTTCGGAAACCTGCCAGTGGCTGTCCAAAAGGGTGCCGTCAATGTCGAGCGCGATGAGTTTCACGGGCATTGGTCTATTTTAGCGGCAGCAAAGCGTTTTGGCGCGTCGGAAGTTTGGGAGATGAATGTAGGAAGTGGGGAAGCGGGGATCTGAAGAGGTTAACAGTTGAAGGTTGAAAGTTGAAAGGGGTGAAGTCGTCGTCGTGGTTCGTGGCTTTTTGACTCGTGTGAAGGAACCCGAGGGCCCCACCCGTTGAATGGGAAAGAGTGCGCAAACGATTGATAGGAAAGAGTTTGCAGCGTGCCATTGTGAGTAAAGAGTGTGCAAGCGTTTGAAAACAAAGGAGATGAAGGAAGCCGCGGATTTGTGCGGATTCTCGCGGATCTGAAATATACCGACACTCCTTCCCACTGTTGCGGCGTGGAAAATGAAAAAGTGAAAATGGAAAGTAGGCGAAGACACGCGACGCGGCGCGTTCCATTTTGGGAATTGTTTGGGTACACCCCGGCAGTTTTGTGAAGAGTGTGAAAACAAGAGACTTAGAGCATACGGAACTTGGAAGAATATACGGAAGATTGTAGGCCGCGGATTTTCGCGGATTCTCGCGGATCAGAGCGTACGGCAAGGACAGCTTGCGACTCTGGGGTAGAAAAGAGCGGGCGGGGGGTCCCGGCAAGGCCGGGATGCAAAAGGGGCACATGATGGCGAACCTGTTTAATCTGACATCAGCATACCACAAAGTAACGGTCTTGTCCAACGAAAATTGAAGATTTTTTGAAAAAAATGATGGGGATGGCCCGGCGGGTCGGTGCTTATGCTGTGGCGGCGCTGCGGCGAGGTTGCGAGGAGCGGGTTGTGGCCGCTTCGTACCGGCGTTTCAGTTCGGGTACCAATTTGTCGGCAGGTTCCCACTGCGAAGTTTTATGCGAGCCGTCGGATGGGCGCGCAGGCTCAGATGGTTTGCCGTCTTTCGCTTTGGCCTTTTTCTCTCTGGCCTCTTTCTCCTCTTTCTTTATGCCGTCTTCCACTTCCTGACAGAGCTTTGGCACAACATCCTTGTAGGCATCATCACGAAGTGCAAGGCGGAGGTATCGGATGTCGTGTTCGTCCACAAATTGATCGCGGAGGAAGCGATAAGCTTCGAGTTCGCTGAGCAGAATTACAATTTTACGTTCCGCTCTCTCGGGTTGGAACTCGACGAGGTCGTGCATAGCTTTACGCGCACTCTCCAGTCCCAGGAACAACATGTAAACCACATTCCGGGCGGCATCTTGCCAGGGAGTAGAAGTTGATGGATTATCCGGCCGCGGCTGGGGCTCGGCCGGAAGGGGGGGCATGTCCATCAGGGCGCGCACAGAATCACGAACTGCCTTCATGTACGTATAAAATGCAGTGATATTGATTACGACCCGCGCTTCCAGGTCTTGAAGGTCTCGCGTGTTGTTCTCGAAGACGGGGAAATAATTCTCTTCCGAGGTGAAATGGCGAGCGGGCGATTTTAAATGGCCCGGTGCGTCCTGCGGGGGCTGACCGTGCTGGAAGGTTTCGATCTGCCGGCGGACGGCGTCCACGACTGTGGCGACGCGGCAAAGTGTATCGATTTCGCAGGCGAATAGATCGACGATGCCAAGTCTCGCGCTGCCCTTTTGATAAGCCCATGCCAAAACGGCTCCGAAAACACCAAGCACGGGAGTGAAAAAGGTCAGAAAGCTGCCTAAAGCCGAAAAACCGACATGAAGGGCGCCCCAACTAGGATTGGCGACCGATACATTTACGATGGAGAGGACGACGCCGAAACCGAAAACGAGAATTACGGCAACGAGCGAAAAAGCGATGATGAGTCGAAGGTCTGGCACATGTTGCGATATAAATAAGCGATTTACGGTGGCCGCCGAATCGTCAGTGCTCAGCATCCGGCCGATTGGCGCCAGCAAACGCTTCGGCAGGTCGTCGGATTTGGTTTTGACAGAGCTGTCGGAAACATGGTCGAGGTTGGGCATCGCGCCGCCTTGCGAGGCCGGGTTATTTAGACTTCGGCTTTTCGTGGTGTTTTCCACGGTTGAAGATCTGGCACTTCGTCTAAACAGATAGTGACGGTAGACGGGGTTTCGTTTCACGCTAGTTTCAATGCTGTTCGACACTTTGAAGGCCGTCTGCTGGCGCGGTACGACCTGCGACATGCGGCGGGCACGTTTTCTTACGAGTCAGGCTAGGGAATTGTTCCGCGATAATTTTTGGCGGATTAGGGGGGCGCGTCGGTAAGAGAAAGCGTCCCAGTTGGGATCTCAGAGTGCAACACCGGGCGTGAACGTTCCAGTTTCTGCCACTGAAGCACAAGATCCGCCGCAAGGATCGAGAACGCAAGGCAGGCCCACACAATTGTCTCGCTCGCACGGTCGCCCAAGTTCTCCCAGCCGGTCACTCCGCCGATCACTCGTCCTTCAAGAAAGACCAGTGCGACCGCGAAGCTGCGAGTCATCCATTGCCGGTGCTCCTGAACTTTGCCTTTGAGAATGAAGAACAGCGCAATGCCGGTAGTAACCATCCAAAGCGCGGCGTCCACCGCAGCGGCCATGGTGAAAGACCGGGCCCCACCCGTGCGTTCCTGAAAGTATTGGATATAGAGGCCGAGGGGCGCCGCCAGGAACACTCCCGCAACGTAGATGCGTCCGACCACGCGATGGAACCGGCTGAAACGCTGACGAAGGCGATCGGAGAACTGCATGGGTCCCAGCAGAAGCGCGCACGCTCCTGCAATTCCATGCGGCAGAAGCCACCACTTAAAGGGCTCGTAGTGCTGCCAAAGCGGGTCCTTCGGATGGACCAGGAAACTTTCATCGTGCGGGATAACGTAGGCCAGCATCAAGCCGATGGCAGCGAAGAGCAAATACTTTGCGCGGAACCAGGAACTCTGCTTGAGCGCTATGGGTATCGTGGACATGGGAACGCCCCCTCGTGGACATTCATGATCTTTCCTCCGGATTCTTCCGCTCGTTGAACCATGCACAGAGATTCATCCTGTTGGTAATTGGAATGATCCCGCGTCTTATGTTTGAGACGGTGGACTAAGGGAGAACGACCACTGTGCCGACCATGCCGAGATTGTCGTGTAGCGAGCATTTGTAGTTATAGACACCGGGTTCGGTGAAGGTGGCGCGAAAGCGCGTCGGGGGGAAGAGAGGTGCCAGAGGGACGGGTGTGGGGCCGGTATAACCTTCGAGCGCCGCGAAGATAAATCCTGAATGCAGGTTTTGGCCTGATCCCGTGATGGTGGCGTGAAGCGCGCCGTCCGAGTCCAGCGTGACGCTGCACGAAGGGCTGCAGGATGGATCGAATAAATCCGCTGGCTCGGTCCCAAACGTAATGGTGTGGCCAATGATTGGATCCCAATTTGTCCACTCAACGGTGTCACCCGCATGGATTTGCACCGTGCCGTCGATGAAACGCACAACCGAAAGCGCTTCCTGGCCCCCGGGAGTCGCTGTAATCTCGCCGTAGCCTGCAGTCACAGGCTTGGTGTGAGAAATGACGGTAGGGGTCAGCGCACCGTTCGTCGAGTGATGGTGACCTTGGGGCAAGGGAGGGTGATCCAGATCCCCAAGCAAAGTGCGGCTCTCGTCGCCGGCCTGGCCATCGTAGAAAGCCTGGTCGTACGGGAGAATTTCCGAGGCGCCTAAAACGTGAATCACACCAAACATTTCCGGATGAACCATACAGATGACCTCGTAGTTTCCGGGCGTGGGAAAGATCACGGTGAAGATTGGCGGCGTAGGCGAGGGGGTACTTGTGGCTTGGCTTGTGACGCAAGTCGTGCCGTCGAAGGTTGCCGGGCTAGTTGAGAATCCTGGGCATCCCGTGGTGAAGTCCGCCGGGTATATTTGGCCGACGGTGAGAAACGTCACGGTATGAATATCGCCGGTGGCGAAGGTCCAAGTGATTTGGTCACCCGCATGGATCCACATCTCGTTGGGAAGAAAGGCAGCCACCTGCCTGCTCATGTCTTTGTTTTGAGCGCCAACGGTGGCGTTCCAGTTTTGTTGGGCCCGAGTGGCCTGTGATGCACTGAGTACCGCAAGCAAGGCGAATGAAACGACGGCTGAAAGGGATGCCCATTTTGTTGATTTCATGCTGCCTCCTTCGGAAGTGGCGAGCCGCGTGCAAAATCCGGGCTGCTGGTTTGCTAATGTGCCTTCCAGGGCTAAACGGTTTCAATGGACGCGGGATGGATTGTTGATAGCGAGCGAAGTCTTGGATAGGATTGGACTTAGACGCAGAAATAGATTCCATTCAACGGTGGGTCCCAACCTGAGGCGCTGACGGTGGCGGAAAAAAACCAGCATTCGCCCAGTCGTATCCTATGCTTTGGCGTTTTTCAGCTGAGCCTTCCCGCCAGAGAACTACGGAAGCATGGGGTACGCATCCGCTTGCAGGGCCAGCCCTTTTCCATTCTTTCCATACTGCTCGAGAAACCCGGGGAGGTAGTCACCCGCGAAGAGATGCACGAGAGGCTATGGTCTTCCGACACGTTCGTTGATTTCGAGCATGGCTTGAACACTGCGATCAAGAAACTGCGGACGGCCCTTGCTGACACGCCGGAGAATTCAAGGTATGTCGAAACGCTCCCGCGCATTGGGTATCGCTTCATCGCGCCGGTATCCGAGATTGAAGTGCCAGCAGCGCAGATCGCCACCGTGGCGGCAAAGAGCAAGCTTGTGACGGCAAGAATCTGGGGGCTCGTGGCGGCAGCCTTGTTTAGCGCTTTGCTCGCGATCGCGGCTAGCTTTTTCTATTTTCATCGCGCACGCAAGCTCACAGACAAAGACACGATTGTCCTTGCCGACTTCAAGAACACCACCGGCGATCCTGTGTTTGATGAGACGCTCCGGCAAGGCCTGGTTGTGCAGCTGGAGCAATCGCCCTTCCTTAGCCTCATTTCCGAGGAGCGCATCCAGCATGTGCTCCGTCTGATGGGCCAGCCCGCCGGCGCACGCCTCACTCCGGAAATCGCCCGCGAAGTCTGCGAGCGAACGGGAAGCGCCGCCGTTTTGGAAGGCTCGATTGCCAGCCTCGGAAGCCAGTATGTATTGGGGTTGCGCGCAAGAGCATGTCAAACAGGTGACTTGGTCGATCAGGAGCAAATGCAAGCGGCAAAGAAAGAAGACGTCCTCAACACCCTCAGCCAAATAGCAAGCAAGTTCCGGGGGCGCGCTGGCGAATCACTCGGCATGGTCCAAAAGCATAACGTCCCTCTTGAGGAGGCCACGACGTCCTCGCTAGATGCTCTGAAGTCCTACAGCACCGCGCTAAAGATTGTCGCTTCGACAGGAGCGCCTGCCGCCGAGCCGCTTTTCAAGCGCGCCACGGAACTCGATCCCAACTTCGCGATGGCACATGCGTGGGTGGGCCGCGTGTATGACGATATGGGAGAGTCGGGACTTTCTGCGGAGAGCACCAAAACCGCCTTTCATTTGCGCGATCGCGCCAGTGATGCGGAGAAGCTCTTCATAACCGCTTCCTACGATATGCAGGTCACAGGGAACATGGAGAGGGCGCAACAAACCTGCGAAGCATGGGCGGCAACATACCCGCGGGCGGTGGTTCCTAACGATTTCTTGGCGGGAATCATCTACCCGCCCTTTGGAAAATACGAAAAAGGTGTCGAAGAGGCCCAGAAAGCGATTGACCGCGATCCGGACTTCGCGGTTGGGTATTTAACTCTTGCCTACAGCTATGTTTATTTAGATCGCCTGGAGGAGGCCGAGAACACGCTTCGAAAAGCCTCCGAGCGCAAGCTGGAGATGCCGGACTATTTTGTCCTCCGTTACGACATTGCCTTTTTGAGGGATGACAAGGCAGAAATGGGGCGCCAAGTAAGCCTGGCGCAAAGGAAGCCGGGGGCGGAAGATTGGATTGCCAACCACCAGGCGTTTGTCTACACGTATTCCGGCCGCGTCCGAGAAGCGATGAGAATGTCCCGACAGGCAACCGCGCTAGCACTGCAAGCGGCTCAACGAGAAAGAGCTGGGCTTTACGAAGCTGGGGCAGCTGTTCGGGAAGCTTTGTTTGGGAACCTGGCGGCGGCAAGGCAGAGCGCCATGGCAGCTCTTGAACTTTCGAAGGGACGCGATGTGGAGTATGGTGCGGCTATTGCGCTTGCATTGTCAGGAGATCTGTCGCGAACTGAAGCATTAACGAACGATCTGGAAAAGAGATTCCCAGAAGGCACTAGCGTTCAATTCAGTTATCTGCCAACGTTACGGGCAGTCGTCGATCTCGAGCAGAACAAGCCTTCGAGTGCTGTCGAGGCTCTGCAAACAGCTATTCCCGAAGAACTTGGCGCTCCCGGAAGCAGCTTCTTCGGATTCTTCGGCGCTCTCTACCCCGTTTTTTTCCAAGGGGAGGCCTTCCTGGCCGCGCACAAAGGAGCGGAAGCCGCCGCAGAGTTCCAGAAAATTCTGAACCATCGCGGGATTGTCGTCAGCGATCCCATCGGCGCGCTGGCGCATTTGCAATTAGGGAGAGCTTACGCGCTCTCTGGAGATAAAACGAAGGCAAGATCTTCCTATGAGGATTTT
This sequence comes from Candidatus Acidiferrum sp., assembly GCA_035280045.1. Lineage (GTDB taxonomy): Bacteria > Acidobacteriota > Terriglobia > Acidiferrales > UBA7541 > Acidiferrum. Next base: position 12,230 of record DATEGP010000123.1, on the reverse strand, counting down.
CTCAAGCTATGGAAGGACGCTGATCCTGACATTCCTGTTCTAAGACAGGCGAAGGGCGAGTACGGCCGCCTACAATAATTGTGGCTTCGCAACGGATCTAAACCGGAAAGATGGTGGAAATCCCTAGGGAAACCGCCTGAGGCCAGAGAGCGGCGCGTGCGTGGTAGACTGGCAGAGTTATGAGTCCACAAACGAGAATCGTGTAGATGAGTAGTTCAAATCTGGTTGAGCTGGAGTGCTCCGCGTGCGGGAAGAAGTATGACGCGGAGGTGGAGCAGCACTTGTGCACGTGCGGGAAGCCGCTGCTGGCGCGGTATGACCTGAGACAGGCCGCGGGGACGTTTACACTGCAAGCGCTGAAAGACCGGCCGCGAACGATGTGGCGCTACGAGGAAGTGTTGCCGAACAATCCGCCGGTTTCTCTGGGCGAAGGGATGACGCCGCTGATTCACGCGAAGAGGCTGGGTGCGGCGATGGCTTGCGGGACGAGCTGCCTGGAGAATCTTTATATAAAGGACGAAGGGCTGAACCCGACAGGATCATTCAAGGCGCGAGGGATGACGGCGGCCGTGACACGCGCGAAGAGTTTAGGAGTGAAAGCACTGGCAGCGCCGACGGCGGGAAATGCGGGAGGAGCGCTGGCTGCTTACGCGGCGGCGGCGGGGATTCCGGCGGTGATTGTGATGCCGGCGGATACGCCTTCGGCGAATGTGATGGAGTGCCAGGCGTTTGGCGCAAAAGTGGTGAAACTGAATGGATTGATTTCAGATTGCGGGAAATATGTGGCGGAGCACAAGGACCGCGAAGGATGGTACGACGTCTCGACGCTGAAAGAGCCTTATCGTGTGGAAGGCAAGAAGACAATGGGCTACGAGCTGTGGGAGCAATTCAGCGGAAAGCTGCCGAATGTGATTTTTTATCCCACGGGCGGCGGGGTAGGGTTGATTGGAATGTGCAAAGCCTTTGACGAATTGGAAGAAATGGGAAAGATAGGCCATGAACGGCCGCGCATGGTGGCGGTGCAGGCGGAAGGATGCGCGCCGATTGTAAAAGCTTGGGAAGCGCATCAGAGCACGGCGCAGTTTTTTCCGAATGCGGCGACGATTGCTTCGGGATTGCGCGTCCCGGGGCCGTTGGGGGATCAGTTGATTTTGCAGATGTTGCGGCAGACGAACGGAACGGCCATTGCGGTTACTGATAAAGAGATGTTGGACGCGGGCAGGGAACTGGCGTCACTTGAAGGGATCTTCGCTGCGCCCGAGGGGGCAGCAACGGTGGTTGGTGCGCGGATTCTGGCAGCGTCCGGTTGGATCAAGCCGCATGAGACGGTGGTGCTGTTCAATACGGGGACGGGGTACAAATACTCGGAGGCGTGGGAACGGGCGCTGCAAGCGTGAAGAAGGCGACGTAAAGTCGCCGCTACGACGGCGGATGGTGGGGTCGCGCCGACAGTTGAAGTCGAAATTCGAAAATCGAAATTCGTAAATCGCAAAAGACTCCCTAATATTTGAAAAGTTTGGAGGTCGTGTCCGTGGCCACGCGCCGGCTTTACTATGAAGATTCGTTCCTGAAGGACTTCAACGCGCGAGTCGTGCACTGCGAGGTGTTGCCACCGGACCTGGCGGCGGGGATTACCGGAACGGCGTGGGGATTGTTGCTGGACCGCACCGCTTTTTATCCCACTTCTGGCGGACAGCCTCATGATCTGGGGAAAATTGGCGACGCGAACGTTCTGGACGTGCGCGACGAAGGCGAGGAGATTCTTCACGTTGTGGATCGCCGGCCAGCGGATCCGGACGTGGAATGCTGTATCCACTGGCCGCGGCGCTTCGATCACATGCAACAACACACCGGGCAGCATTTGCTTTCGGCCATGTTTCAGGAGCGATTTGGACGGCCGACGGTTTCGTTTCATTTGGGAGCGGAAGTTTGCACGATTGATTTGCGAGGTCCGGAGCCGACGGAAGAGATTCTGGAGGGAGCGGAGCGGGCGGCGAACCAGGTGATCTTTGAGGACAGGGCGATAACGATACGCTACGGAACGGCGGACCAGTTGGCTCAGTTGGGAGTTCGAAAGGAAGTGGAACGCGAGGGAATTCTTCGGGCCGTCGAGATTGAAGGCGTGGAATTGCAGCCGTGCGGCGGAACCCACGTGAAGAGCACGGGACAGATTGGCATGGTGCTGACGCGGCGGTGCACGAAAATCCGGCAGGACTGGCGCGTGGAGTTTGTGTGCGGCGGACGGGTAGAAATGGCGTCGCGAAATGATTTTCAGAGGCTGCGGCAGGCGGCAGAGAAGCTGAGCTGCGCGCCGGAGGAGGTGGTTGGATCCGCTTCGCGCGCGCTGGCGGAACGCGATGCGAATTTCAAGAAAACCCGAACGCTGCTGGAGCGATTGGCTGCCGCGGAGGCTGCGCTAGCGTTGCAATCCGTCACGGATGCAGGAAACGGACTGCGCGTTATTTCGCGTGCTTTTGAAGACGTGCCGTCGGAATATCTTGGGTTCTTCGCAACCGCTGTCGCGAAAAAGGAAAAAACAATCGCGCTACTCGAATTGGCAGATGCGGGAGATTTGCTTTTTGCTCAGCATCCCTCGGTGGGGAAAGATATGAACGCGCTGCTTAGGCAGGTGCTCGAGAAGTTTGGCGGTAAGGGCGGCGGAACGCGCGATTTTGCGCGCGGGAAGCTTGCGAATGCGTCGCAGGTAGAGAGCGCGCTGACTTTGGCGAAAGAAAAGTTGTTCAGCGTTTAGACCTGCGTTATAACCTGTCCTCGATTCAAGGACTCGAAGAGTCATTGCCCTAAAGGAACATCTCAAGTTTTGGGGCCGCAATTCGCGCCACTACGAAGCGAACTCTAATTTGGACATCAGGCGAGGTGTGGGATGAAGGAAAAGATCACGCGGCGCGATGCTTTGAAACTGGGAGCTGGCGCTGCGGTTGGGGCTACGGTTGCTCCGCTGGCTTCTTCGGGTATGGAAAAGGTGAGCAGCGAATCGAGAGAGGTTTCGGAGTACGATGCGAATGTGACCGCTCCGACTCCAGAAAACGGAATCTGCTTCATGCAAGCCAGAGACCTGGCGGCGATGATTCGCGGGCAGAAAATATCATCGCGCGAAGTGATGGAGGCGCACCTGAAGCAAATCGCGCGTGTGAATCCCAAAGTGAATGCGATCGTGACGCTGGTACCGGAAGAGCAGTTGATGGCGCAGGCCTTGGCTGCGGATGAGGCGGTGGCGAAAGGGAATTTGATGGGGCCGTTGCACGGACTTCCGATTGGCGTGAAGGATCTGCACGCCACCAAAGGGATTCGGACGACGCATGGTTCGCCGCTGCATGCCAATGACGTGCCGACTTTTGATTGCCTGATTGTGGAGCGCGAAAAGAAAGCGGGGGCGATCGTCATCGGCAAGACCAACGTGCCGGAGTGGGGGCTAGGGTCACAGACGTTCAATCCGGTGTTTGGGCCGACGTTGAATCCTTACGATTTGACGAAGACTTGCGGGGGCAGCACCGGCGGAGGCGCGGTCGCGCTTGCGTGTGGAATGGTGCCACTCGCGGACGGGAGCGATATGGGCGGGTCGCTGAGGAATCCGCCGAATTTTTGCAATGTGGTGGGGCTGCGGCCTTCGCCGGGGCGCGCGCCGAATCCGCCGACGGAACTTGGATGGTTCACCCTGAGTGTGGATGGGCCGGTGGCGCGCAATGTAACGGACTGCGCATTCTTCTTGAGCGTGCTGGCGGGATTTGATCGGCGTTCGCCCATTTCGATTGATCAAACGGGCGAGCAGTTTGCGAAGCCTCTGGGCAGGCGCGATTTCAAGGGCGTGCGCGCAGCGATATTCAAGGACTTGGGGCTGCCGTGGGAGCCGGCGGTCCGCGACGCGGTGAAGGCGCAGCGGAAAGTGTTCGAATCGCTGGGCTGCATTGTTGAAGAGGCGGAGCCGGATTTTCGAGACGCGAACGAATGCTTCGTGAATTGGCGGCACTGGTCGGTGGAAGCCGGATTCGGCGACATTTTGGAAAAGAATGCGGACAAATTAAATGAGTATGTGCACTGGCACGTAGAGGAAGGCCGGAAGCTCACGGGGCCACAACTTTCGCGCCTGGAGGCAAAACGCACTGAGCTTTACCAGCGTATGCGGGCATTTATGGAGAAATATGAGTTTTTTGTGTTGCCTGTGAACCAAGTCTTGCCGTTTGATGTGAAGACGCATTACCCGACGGAAATTGCCGGTGTGAAAATGGAAAACTACATCGCGTGGATGAAATCGGCTTATTACATTTCGACGGTGGGGAATCCGGCGATAAGCGTGCCTTGCGCGTTTTCGGAGACGGGGCTGCCGATTGGGATTCAGATTGTGGGGCGTCACAACGACGATTGGGGCGTACTGCAGATGGGGTATGCGTTTGAGCAGGCGACGAACGTGTGGAAGCGCCAGCCGGCGATTGCTTAATTTTTGATTTGGAAGCGCCAAGCTAAAAGAAGCGAGTGCGAACGCGATCGGGAATTCGATGAAGATCGAAGAGGGTTAGGAAATCGATGGTCTTGAACTCGCGGTCGATGGCGGGTGGTCCGCACAAACGCGCGGAAATATCGAGGTAAGCGCGGAAGAGGCGCGGGGGCTGAGGCAGATGGAAGGGCGCGCCGTTTGAACGACATTCGTGACCGGGCTGTGGATTCGTTCGCAAATTCGGCTCGACGAGATACTTTTCACGAAGTGCCTCATAGAGAGCCACTCCTTCGCTTTCGTCCTGAGAAGTAACAGAGCTGCAGCCAATTAAGTAGCGGGCGCTGCAAGTGACTGCATATTTCGCAATACCTTTCCAAAGCATGTTCAAAACCGGAGTGTGACGAGACCCTTCGCGAACGCAAGCCCTGCCGAGTTCGAGAGTTTCAGAACGAATACTTTCGAATGGCCCGAAGTCGAAGAGCTCTTCGCCGTAATAGCCGAGATTTCCTTTGGCGCGGTAGCCGGTTTGCATGCGGTAAGTTCCGAGGAGGATGCCGGTGCTCGCGTCGGTGACCATCAGGTGGTCGCAAATGAAATCGAATTGGTCGCGGTCGAGGCCGGTTCGTGCGGAAATGTCGAGGCCTTCCCCCAGCTCGCAATTGAAGACCAGATAGCGCAAACGCTGGCAAGCGACCAAGTCCTCGAGGCTCTCCGCTAGCCCCACGCGGAAGAGGGTAGTGGTGGCGAGGGGATTCTCGCAGGCATGCTCCAGTAGGGGAGCTGTTGTCACGGCCCCAGTTTTGGGCTGAGCAAGTTAAAGGAACATTTCTGGAATGTGAATTGGGGGTTTGCGTGCCGATTGTGGCAACAAAGCCAGAGGAGGTTGAAGCTGACGCATGAGGGCGGTCAGCAAGCGGAAAAGGCTTGACAGAAAGAGGCTTCGGGAGCACGATGCCGCACGCTGCCCCACAGCAGTTGCGTTACAAGGAAGAAGCTCGTGCTCCCAGAGCGAGCGGTGTTCCTCTCACCTCGCAAGAAGCGGCTTTTGTGTGCGGTCAAGGTGTCCTCGAAGGGCTGGTGTGCTTGTTGTAGCAACCCCCTCACCTTGAATTTGCTCGCGGACTGGCCGCCTCCCCCGCATGAGAAAAGACGCCGTTGCGTGAAGAACGAGCCTATTTCTGACTGAAATCCGCATTAGTCATTAGAAGCACAGCCGGGTGCGCGCGAGCAGCCGGTGAAATGTGAACGCCGCATTCTTGGGAGGCCTAGAGCCATGCGCAACCCCTCACGGAAGCCCCAGCTGCCGTCGTGGAGAGAAGTCGTTGCCACGATATATCGTGGCATTCGCAGTGGCAGGGATGCCGGCGGAAGCGGGCGGAAGGCGCAGGTCAGGTGGGTTGCTGGCGGTTTGCTATGTGTGGCGCTGGCGGCGGGGATTTCGCTGGCGAGGCATGCAGGCAAGAAGAGGGATTCGGCGGCGCGGAAGACAGAATCTCCTATAAGCGGCACAGTATCTGCGAGAAACACCGGGGAAAAGACTGCCAAGAGCATTATTTCGGTAGAGAGGGCGCCAAAACCTGAAAAGCGCCATTCCTCAAGTGTAGCGGTCCAATCTGCGCGAAAAACAAAGGGTTCAGAAACTCCGTCTCCAACGCTGGAAGTCGAGCAACGCGCAGCCGTCGCAGCGCCTCCAGGACAGATTGTGCTGGCCCCACCTGTGTCGGCTCCAGACGCGAAGGACGGCGTGAAAGAGGATTCAGATGTAAGCCGGGAGCGGGGCAGCTGGTTCTTCGATCAGCGCGCCTATCCGAACAAGCATATTCCCGAAGGAGCTTTGCAGAGAGCCATTGAACAGCGCGATGCCATGAAGGCGCAGCAGCAGCTGGCCGGGGGACCACAAACTGGTGCAAACGGCATCATTTCGTTTCCCGGCGACGCGCTCTGGCACTTAATGGGTCCACAGCCCGTCAATGAACCGTTTACAGGAACCAACACAGGGTACCCAACGGCATCGGGCCGCGTGACGGCCATCGCGGTCGATCCGAGCACTCCAAGCACCGTCTACATTGGCGGAGCCGCAGGTGGCGTGTGGAAGACCACGGATGGGGGGACGACGTGGACGCCGCTCACGGATTCGCAACCTTCACTGGCTGTGGGATCGATTGCCATTGATCCGAATAGTTGTTCGCCGGCTCCGTGCAGCACGATTTATGTCGGCACCGGCGAAGACAACTTCAATGGTGATGCTTTCTACGGAGCGGGGGTTTTGAAATCCACCAATGGCGGGAGTACCTGGACGCAATCCGGAGGTCCGTTTGCGGGAGCGCTGTCACCAACGTTTGGTGGAGCCAAGATTGGCGCCATTGCGGTTCAGCCGGGGAACTCCAGTATTGTTCTTGCTGCGGCGTACTTTTTCGATGGCAACGACCCTCGCGGGGGTATCTACCGGTCAACGGACGGTGGACAGACATGGGCTTTGCCAACGACGGGAGGGAAGGGTTCCGCGGGAACCGGAGTCGTTTTTGAGTCCAGTGGTGTAGGGGCGAACCCTCCTATCGCATGGGCGGCGTTGGGAGACGTTTTCTCCGGAGCCTCAAGCAACGGCATCTGGAAATCGACGGACTTGGGCGTGACATGGACGCTGCAGACGAGCGTTTTGCCGACCGTCAATGTTGGGCGAATCACCCTGGGATATGCGGCAAACACTACAGGCGCAACGGCGACGCTGTACGCGGCGATTGCGGACTCATCCACGACTTCCGCCAAGTTACTGGGGCTTTTCAAGACCACAAATGGAGGAACGACGTGGTCCGCGGTGACTGGACCGTCGGTGACCGGCGGCTTCTGTGCCTCCCAGTGTTTTTATGACATGGCCATCGGAGTGCAACCCACCAACGCGAGCGTTGTTGTGCTTGGAGGTGGACCGGGGCCAGACAACTTTACGTCTCTGTTCGAATCTCAGGACGGCGGCACCACGTGGACCCCTTCGGGTACGCTTGGCAGCCCTTCTCCCGGTAATTTCGCGAATGGCTCGACGACGACGCATGTGCACGTGGACACCCATGCGGTCGTTTTTGCGCCCAACGGCGGAACTCTTTATGTGGGTGACGACGGTGGAATCTGGAGCACAACCACGCCCACTCCGGCTTCCACAGTATCGCCAACGTGGACCGACTTGAATGGGGGACTTGCCATTACCCAGTTCTATCCAGGTCCTTCGGCCGGGATCAGCGACGAAAACTTCGGGCTTGGCGGGACCCAGGACAATGACACAGAGATTTTTACCGGAGCGCTCGGTTGGACCAACGCTTTTACCTGCGGAGACGGTGGTTCCACGGCCATTGATCCAGCGGTTCCCACGACGGTTTACACGACTTGCGATAGAGGAGCGCAACACATTGTCAACAAGTCCGTGTTCAATGGCGCGTTGCTTCCAAACCCGACCTTTAGCGGCGCAGACACGGGCATTACCCATGGCGACCGGATGCAGTTCATTCCGCCGCTGACGATTGATGAAAACAATCCCAATACACTCTACTTCGGAACTTTCCGCGTTTATCAAACAAATGACGGTGCGGCCACCTGGACGCCTATCAGCGCAGATCTTGGCGCGGGTGTGGGCAACATCACAACCTTTGACGTGGCGCACCAGAGCTCGAGCATTGTCGTTGCAGGAACGAGTAACGGCAAAGTTTGGGAGTCACTGAACGCAACCGCTGGCGCGCTCTCGACTTGGACCGAAATCGACAACGGGCAATTGCCCAACCGCCACATCACTGCGGTCCGCACGGAGCGCAGCGATTCAACGGGGAACATCGTGTTTGCAACTTTGTCGGGATTTGGAGCTTGCTCGGGATGCGGTGCAACGCCGGGGCACGTATTCGTAACCACCAACGCGACATCCGGGGCGCCGACCTGGACCAATATCAGCGGCGACCTGCCGGACATCCCGGTAAACGATCTCATCGTGTTTCACCAGGGTAGTCCGACATTTGATGCGTTGTACATAGCCACCGACGTGGGCGTGTTCTCCTGCACTAATCCCTCAGCAACGTTGTGTGCCAATTGGACGGTTATTGGCGATGGTTTGCCCAATTCCCCGGTGCTCGGGTTGGCGATGCGGCGTCCTTCGCGCATCCTTCACGCTGCCACGCACGGGCGCAGTATGTGGCAGATTCAACTCACGGACGTTAGCCCGGGGCCGTTGGCGTCCATTACTTCGGTGACACCAGCCACGGCCTTTGTCGGTGACCCGGCCACTGCCGTGACGATCAACGGGTTTAACTTCAGCGCGAACACGGCAGTTTTTTTGAACGGCGTTTCCGTAGGCACACCAACTTTCGTAAGCACCACACAGTTGAATGTGACGCTGGCGAGCACGTTCTTTCAGACGGGCGGAGTGTTCCCGATTAATCTGATGGACACCGCAGGGGTTGATCCGAACTTCGTGCTTGGCGCCAGTGGCGCGCCCTTTACGGTGATGAATCCTATCCTGGGCACGCCGACTCTAACGAACCCCACGACCACCGCGGGGACTCCCTACACGATGCATTTTACGGGATCAAACTTTGTGAACAGCACGACAGTAACGCTGACCACGTTCGGTAATTTCACTCTGGGGGGTACGGCGAGTTCGAATGGGACCGTCTTCGACGTGCAGGTTCCGGCCTCGCTTCTCATTACAGCAATGCCTGTTTCCGGCACCATCACCAATCCAGTGCCCGGCGGCGGCCCAACTCCAGCATTTCCATTCAACTTTACTGTCAACGCAGGGACAATCGTCTTCAGTCCAAACCCAATCGCACTCACGACATTCCTCGGCACAACTTCTTTTCCGGTCATGAACGTGGCGGTCATCAACACGAGTGCTTCGTCAGTGAATATCACCGCACAGAGTATTACCGGGACGAACGCTGCGAACTTCTCTTTTGCCGCTCCCACCTCTGGTACGACCTGTAATTTTCCGACTTCTGGTCAGACGGGAACGGGAACGATTACACTCGCCGCCAATGGCACTTGCAATTTCGGAATCACCTACACCGCCGCCACGCCGCCGGGCAATGCCGTCAGCAACGCTACCCTAAACGTCACAGATACTGCTGCCGGGAGCCCACAAACCGCTCCCATCAAAGGCACTCCTTTACCTGCAACCGTGCTGCTCGCGCCCGTAAACTTTGGAGCGGTGGCGGTAGGTACGACCAGCACAACGATGAACGCCACTCTTGCCAATTTCAGTGGCTCCTCGATTAGCGTCACGTCTGCATTTACGGTCAGTGGAACGAATCTGGCCGATTTCAATATCGTTCCCTTCGTTGCGAATGGCGACGGCAATGCCGCTTGTCCAGCGGCTGTACCCTTTCCATTGGCTTCCGGCGCATCTTGTGACGTGAGTCTCGCATTTACGCCATCGCTACCGGCGGGCAACGAAACCGCCCAGCTGAATGTCACCGCTTCCGTTGCCATTACCACCAGCACGCCAAACCTGATTGGCATAGGCATCGAAATCACTTCCATCTCGCCATCGATCGTTGCCACCGGCGGCCCGGCGTTTACGCTGACGGTGAACGGCGGAGGATTTGCTCCAAGCGCGGTCGTGAATGTCGGCCCGAACGGCACGAACCCCCGGCTCACCACATTCGTGAACGCGAACCAGTTGTTGGCATCCATACCGGCTTCGGACATTGCTGCAGCGGGGACTCTGCCGATTTCGGTCACCACCCCAAATCCGGGTGGAACAACATCAGAGCCGAAGACGCTCTTTATCGCCCAGGCCCCGACAGCGACCAACGACAACATCAACTTTGCGGTGAATGCGAGTACTACGCCTTTCCGGGTTACGCAAGACACGACGCAAGCGACAACGGATACTGGTGGGATTGCCGACCCGACGCCCTGTGCTCCGAGCAGTAAGGCAAGGAGCGTTTGGTTCAAGTTTGTCGCTCCTGCTAGTGGCAGGGTAGTTGCGGACACGCGATTCAGCAGCTACACCACGATTCTTTCGGCTTGGACGGGGACACCCGGAAGCCTGGTGGCGGTGGCAAGCGCCTGCGCTAGCGGCAATATTTCTGGGGCTAAGCCCCAATCTTCTATTGGGTTTTCCGTCAGCAGCGGTACAACCTATTTCCTGATGGTCACCGACGCGAATACCACCGGACCTGGCGGCACGCTGACGTTTAGCCTGGATTTTGCCAGCGCCGCTCCGGCGAACGATCCCTTTGCGAGCCCTACCAACATTGCCTCTGCGCCCTTCTCAACAACCGAGAACACCATACTTGCTACCCCTAACACGGGCGCTACCGATCCAACGCCCTCTTGCGCTCCAGCAGGGGCTGCGAGCGGCGGCATGGCAAACAGTGTTTGGTTCTCGTACACTCCGTCGAGCAATGGCACGATCAGCACAGACACGCTGACAAGTCCGTACGACACAATTCTCACTGTCGTGACCGGTTCGCCCGGCAGTTTCACGCAGATTGCATGCAACGACAACGCATCGGCGGGAATTGCACAGTCGCAAGTGTCTTTTGCTGCGACTTCCGGCACGCACTATTTCTTCATGATTTCCTCCGTTCTCGGCGACGGCGGCACGACCAGCTTCCATTTGAACTTCACCGCCAGCGTCGGCAATCCCGTGCCAACGCTCACGTCGTTCTCGCCTGCCAATGCAGCCGCGGGTGGCGCAGCTTTTGCGCTTACGGTGAACGGCACGAACTTTGTCAGCGGCGCCACAGGCACGTTCAATGGCAACGCCAGGACCGTCACGTTCGTTTCGGCTACGCAAGTTACGATGGCGGTCACTGCAGCCGACATCGCAACCGCGGGATCTTTCCCGGTCATCATTAGCAATCCCGGTCCAGGCGGCGGAGCCTCCGCGCCCTTGAATTTCCAGGTTAATAATCCCGCGGCCACACTGACATCGCTCTCGCCTAGCAGCACCACGGTCGGCGGAGTTGCCTTCAACTTGATCATCACCGGCTCGAACTTTGTCAGCGGTGCTACCGGCACGTTCAACGGCAACGCCCGAACAGTTACCTTCAACAGTTCCACCCAAGTCACGATGGCAGTGACCGCTCCGGACATAGCTACTGCCGGTAGCTTCGCGGTCAATGTGAGCAACCCTGCGCCTGGCGGCGGGTCGAATGGCGCGCTGCTCTTTAACGTGAATAACGTTGTTCCGACGATTACCACCATCGCTCCGACGTCCGCAACGGTCGGTGGCGCAACCTTCAACCTCACAGTGACCGGCACGGGCTACATCTCCGGATCGGCCGTCAAGTTCAATGGCACGTCGGTCACAACTACATTCAACAGCTCAACTCAGTTGACTGGTGCCATCTCATCGGCATTGATTGCGAGTGTAGGCTCATTCCCGGTAACAGTGACAAACGCCGCTCCAGGCGGCGGCGTGTCCAACTCGGTCAACTTCAACGTTACGGCTGGTGCGCCGGCGACAATGACGGCAAATGCCGGAACGACGCCACAATCGGCGACAATCAGCACCGCGTTTGCAAATCCACTGGCCGTGACGGTGAAAGACGCCGGGAGCAACCCAGTGAGCGGTGTGAACGTGACGTTCACGGCGCCGGGTTCGGGAGCTTCAGGGACCTTCAGCAACAGTACGGCAGCGATCACAGTAGCGACGAACGCGTCAGGCGTGGCGTCGGCACCGTTTACGGCGAACGCGACAGCGGGTGGGCCCTACACCGTGACGGCCGCAGCCAGTGGTCTGACGACGGTGAACTTCTCGCTGACCAACACAGCAGGGGCAGCAAAGACGATG
>DATEGP010000122.1:0-20666 GCA_035280045.1 Candidatus Acidiferrum sp. | reverse complement strand
GACTGGGACGTGCACTTTCACAGGGCGGACACGCACGGGTGTTGATAGAAGGCTAGCAAGCACTTCAAGCTGAATAACTCACAACAAGGAGAAGCGATGCTCTCGAAGATTTCCCGCAGGAGATTTGTCGGGAACACTGCCACTGTGTCTCTGTGCTCGATGATTCCGCGGTTCGTAGGCGCAGCTTCCGGCGCCACTCGCAAGGTGACCGTGCGTGCGGACGAGGAAATCGGAACGGTGCGGCCGGAATTTCACGGGCATTTTGCAGAGCATCTCGGTTCGTGCGTCTATGGCGGACTTTGGGTTGGAAAGAATTCGCCCATTCCAAATATCAATGGTTATCGGCAGCAGGCCGTCGAATATTTGAAAGAGCTAGGCATTCCGGTTCTGCGCTGGCCCGGCGGCTGTTATGCGGATGATTATCACTGGCGCGATGGTATTGGGCCTGCCGAGAACCGGCCGAAGCGCGTCAACATTCATTGGGGCGGCTACGTCGAGGACGGAAGCTTTGGCACACACGAGTTCATCGGCCTGTGCCGGCTGATTGGTGCGGAGCCGTATCTTGCAGGCAACGTTGGAAGCGGCACGCCGCTGGAAATGCGCGACTGGGTCGAGTACTGCAATATGCCGTCGGGAAGCACGCTGGCCGAGGAGCGCATCAAGAACGGCGCGACGGAACCGTTTCGCGTGCGCTACTGGGGCGTGGGCAACGAAGCCTGGGGATGCGGGGGTTGGATGCGCCCGGAAGTCTATGCCGACCACTACCGGCGGTTTTCCGTTTACTTGCGGAAGTATGGCGACACGGAACCGTTCCTGATTGCCAGCGGGCCGAACGGCAACGATACGCGGTGGTCCCGCAAATTCATGGATACGCTCGAATACGGAACGCCTGAAGGCGTTTCCATGCACTATTACGAGGGAGGAGAAGATCATCCGCTGCACTTCAGCGCGGAGCATGTGAAGAAGCAGCTGGCCATTTTTGCGCGAGTCGAGGATGCCATCGTTCAGCAGCGCGAGCTGTTCGACAGCTATCGCGATGGGAAGAGAATCGCGCTGGTTTTGGATGAATGGGGAGTCTGGGACCGCATCGCCGCCGAAGACGAAAAGAAATACGGCAAATTGTGGCAACAGAGCACGATGCGGAGCGCCGTGGCGGCGGGGCTGGGTCTGAATATTTTCAATCGGCAGGCCGACAAGCTCTTCATGTGCAACATCGCACAGATCGTGAACGTGTTGCAGTCCCTTTTGCTGACGGATGGCCCGGAAGGGAAGCAATGCATTCGCACTACAACCTATCATGCTTTCGCGTTGTTCAAAGGGCATCGCGGCAAGACGGCTGTGAGAGTCGAAACCGACGCGGTGTCATCTGACAAAGAAAAACCTTCGGCGGACTTATCGGTCTCGGCTTCCACTAAGGAGGGCGGCGTTGTTCTAAGCCTCGTCAATCCATTTCCCGATCAGGATTTGGAAATTCAGTGCGCGCTCAAGGGCATAAGCGCAAAAAACGCCACCGCAGTTCTTCTCCACGACGCCGACTGGAACGCTTGCAACAGCTTCGACGCGCCGGATCGTGTCGTTCCGAAGGCGCATCCAGTGAAAATCGAAGGCGGGACTGTGCGGTTGGACTTGCCGCGAATGTCGGTTGCCACTGTGACGTTGACGCCATGAATTTGGTATTTCCGGTGATCCACCTCGGCAGAGCACAGAGCGAAACGCAATCTCCGGACTTTCCATCTAAGGCGTAAATGCGTAGCATGCCACCGGCCCAAGTCTTCTTTGCCCGCGAAAGGGGATAATGCGAATGCGCGTTACGTCCATCCGTAGCTTGTCAGTCAATGCGGGACTTCTGCTCGGGGCTCTCGCTGTTGGTGGTTCCTTTATCTACGCACAACGCCCACCGGGTCCGCGCGCGAACGAAGAGACCTTCCGTTTTCGCTTTGTTGGGCCCCGCGCTGGCAACCGTGTGGCTTCCATTGCAGGCGTGCCTGGCGATCCGAGCACGTACTATGCGGGCGCCGCTTCCGGAGGAGTGTGGAAAACGACCGATGGTGGCAATCGCTGGGAGCCTATCTTCGATAAGCAGCCCGTTGCCGCGATTGGCGCGATTGCTGTAGCGCCTTCGGACCCAAGCGTCATCTACGTAGGCACAGGCGAGGCTTGGGCCATTCGTGACAGCGACGTGATGGGTGACGGCGTCTACGTCTCGACGGACTCGGGCAAGGACTGGACCCACTCCGGCCTCGACGATACCGGCCGAATCGGCAGGATCCTGGTTCATCCAACGAATCCCGATATCGCCTTCGTGTGCGCGTTGGGCCGCACGACCGGCCCGCAACAGGAACGAGGGGTGTATCGCACCACCGACCGCGGGCAGCATTGGGAGCGCGTGCTCTTTGCAGACGCCAACACCGGATGTTCCGGCATCGCCATGGACACGCACAATCCGCGCATTCTTCTTGCGGGAATGTGGCAAGTGGAAATGCACACGTACGGCGAACTCAGCGGCGGTCCCGGCAGCGCCGTTTACATTTCAAAAGATGGCGGCGCCAAGTGGACGAAGCTCGAAGGCCACGGGCTACCCAAATCGCCGGTCGGCAAAATTGACGTCGCCATCGCGCCAACGAATCCGAATCGCTATTTCGCTTTAATTCAAACCAAGGATCAAGGCACGCTGTGGCGCTCCGACAACGCCGGCGAAAACTGGCAAGCCATCAATTATCAACGCCAGCTTATCGGGCGCGCTGGCTACTACATTCGAATCGCTGTCTCCACCGGAAACGACAACGAAGTCTACGTCGCGAACAGCAGTTTTCTCGAATCGCTCGACGGTGGAGAACTTTTCAAAGAAGTTCCCTGGGGCGGCGACAATCATGACATCTGGATTGATCCGCGGAATCCCGATCGCTTTGTCATCACGGACGACGGGGGCCTAAACATCACCACAGTTCATGGCCGCGGCTTCCAACGCATACAACTTCCCATCGGCCAGATGTACCACGTTGCGGTCGACAATCAGGTTCCATACTACGTTTACACCAACATGCAGGACGGCCCAAACATGCGCGGTCCGAGCATCGCGCCACCGCTCGAATACGGGCGCGCGGTCGACACGGGTTGGGAGCGCCGGATGGGGGGATGCGAGTCCGGTTTCACGTTGCCGGATCCGACGGATTCCAATGTCGTGTGGGCAAGTTGCTACGGAAACGAAGTGACGCGTTGGGACGCGAAGACCAAACGCGCCCGCTCGGTGAGTCCGTGGATTCACTCACTCGATTCGCCGCCGAGCGATCTGAAATACCGCTGCCACTGGACGCCGCCGCTGGCGATCGATCCTTTCGATCACAACACCGTTTACTATGGCTGCCAGGTCATTTTCAAAACAAGCAATGGCGGGCAAAGTTGGTCAGTCATCAGCCCGGATCTTTCCACGCAGGACCCGAAGTACCTGGGCTCCTCCGGTGGAATTGTGGGCGACAATCTCGGCCAGTTTTATGGCGAAGTTGTCTTCGCTATTGCGCCTTCCGAGATTCAGCAAAGCCTCATCTGGGCCGGCACCAACGATGGCCTCATCTGGTATACAAAAGATGGCGGAGCCAACTGGACCAACGTCACGAAAAACATCAAGGATTTGCCGCCTTGGGGCACAATCACGCGCATCGAGCCTTCGCATTTCGATGCAGGCACAGCTTACGTGTCGGTGGACTACCACTTGATGGACAATCGCGATCCATTCATTTTCAAGACCACGGATTTTGGCAAGACCTGGACGAAAATCTCGGAAGGTTTGCCAAAGCATTCGCTGGGTTACGTGAAGACAATCGCGGAAGATCCCAACCAGAAAGGGTTGCTCTTTGCTGGCACCGGAAACGGCCTCTTTTATTCGCTCGATGATGGCGCGCACTGGACCGCCTTCACCGCGGGCCTGCCGCACGCTCCTGCCACCTGGGCCGTCGTCCAAAAACAGTTTCACGATCTTGTTGTTTCCACGTACGGTCGCGGGATTTACGTCCTCGACGACATCACACCGCTCGAACAAATGGCGCAGAAGGCTGATGATGCCCCAGTGCGCCTTTTTGCCCCGCGCGAAACGTTTCGGATTTTTCCGAACGGCGGCGCGGCCATCACGTATTGGCTGAAGGCTGCGCCTAAAGCTCCGGCAAAAATCGAAATCCTCGATTCGAACAATGCTGTCATTCGCAAGCTCGACGCTCCCGGCCGCGCTGGCATGAATCGCGCCGAATGGAATTTTCTCTACGATCCGCCGAAGCTCGTGTCGCTTCGCACGACACCTCCGGAGAACCCGCACATCTGGGAAGAGCGCCGCTTCCGCGGCAGTGATTCGCGCCAGGTTTTGCACTGGGGCATTCGCGAAGCCGAAGTCGGCCCCCTGGCCTTGCCCGGCAAATACACTGTTCGCTTAACCGTTGACGGCCAAGCTTTCACGCAACCTCTCACCATCGTGAAAAACCCAAACGTTCACGCGAGCGACCAGGATTTGTCTGCCGCGTTCAAACTGCAGCTGCGCATTCGCGACGACATCACGAAAACTTCCGAAGCCACCAATAAATTGGAATGGATGCGCAAGCAACTGGACGTTATTGCCGGCATGCTCGGGGGACACAAGGCCGCGCCTTCGCCCCTGTACCAGAGTCGAGAGGGCGCGGAAGGTGCTCCGGCGGCGAGGGAAGAAAAGGGCGAAGCTAATCCCAATCCCGAATTGCTCAAGGCCGTCGAAGCCATGGATCAGAAAATGCGGGACGTCGAGTACAAGTTCATTTCGCGTGCCGACGCCCTCAGTGACGACAAATACTATTCCATACCCGAAACCGTCTACCTTCACCTCATTTGGCTGAACGGCGAAGTGGGTACCGGCGCGGGCGATGTCGCGGGGGGCGTGGACAATCCTCCCACCGACACGGCGGCCGCCATCCTTGAAACCATCGAGAAGGATCTCGCCGACGCGCAGAGCGGCTATCAAAACCTCATCGAGAAAGAACTTCCTGCTTTTAACCGTTCCTTGCTCGACAAAGGACTCACTCCGATCGCCTTCGTCCGTCCTCCACAAAACGACGATGAGGAAGACGAAAGCGGCGGCTAAGCAGATTTCCGGGATCCCGAATCTTTCTCAATAGGAGAAACTTTCATGAAGATTTTGGCGCGTCTAGAACTTCTCGTGCTGGCTTTGCTGATTTTTCCCTTGGGCCCAGCCGCGGCCCAGGGCACGCGCGAGGATTATCAGCGCGCCGAGCAATTTCTCGCCGGAAATCTACGGCATCGTATTTATGTCGCGGAAGTCGCTCCCCATTGGATTGCGAAAAAAGATCGCTTCTGGTATCGCAAGCAGGGAACAAAAGCCACGGAATTTCTGCTTGTCGACGCTGACCAGAACACTTCGGGCCCGGCATTTGACCATGCGAAACTTGCCGCCTCGCTCTCGAAGGCGCTGAAGCGCGAAATTTCTGCTACCGACCTTCCCTTCGACTCCATTGATTTCTCCGACGACGCGAAATCCGTCTCCTTTCAGATCGAAGGCGCACCGTGGTCGTGTACTCTCGACAATTACGAATGCAAACGAGGGCCGGAGCTGGTCGCCGGCCAATACGAAGAAGCCTCGCCCAACAAAGAGTGGGTCGCCTACGTCAAGGACCACGACCTGTACGTGCGTTACGTTTCGACCGGCGAAGTCCTCCGCCTAACCCGCGACGGTGAACGCTCCTACGACTACGCCACGCCCATCCCCTCGCTAAGGCCCATGGTGGCGCAAGGAACGGAGGACGTTCGCGAGCGCCCCGCCGTTTTTTGGTCGCCGGATTCCTCAAAACTCGTGACGTATCGCATGGACACGCGCAACGCCGGACGTTTTAGTTATTTGCAATTCGTTCCGCCCAATCAACTTCGTCCCAAGGAATACACCGTCGTTTATCCGCTGCCCGGCGAAGTCCTTCCCAAAGCGGAGCCTATTATTTTCGATCTCCAAGGCGGCAAGCGCATTGAAGTGAAAACCTCGCCCATCGAAATGCAATTTCAGGGCGGACCCGGCTTTGATTGGTACGAAGACGGCAAATCGTTTTCTTACGATGCCTCTGCGCGCGGCGAGAAATCCATTGAACTACGCGAAGTGGACGCCGCCACCGGCGAGCAAAGAGTTGTAATTCGCGAAAAAGGCGAGCGTTACGTCGATCCCGGCGAAACACATTTCCGCATTTTGCACGAAACCGGCGACGTCGTCTGGACCTCCGAGCGCGATGGCTGGAATCATCTTTATCTTTCGAGTCTCAAGACCGGCGAATTGCGCTCGCAACTAACGCAAGGGCCGTGGGTCGTGCGCCAAATCGTGGACGTTGACGAAAAAGCGCGCCGCGTTTACTTCCTCGCGAACGGCCGCGAGAAGGACGAAGACCCGTATCAGACGCATCTCTATGTCGTCAGCCTCGATGGCAAAGGCCTCACGATGCTCACGCCGGAAAACGCCACGCACACGGTCAACCTTTCTCCCGATCATTCTTTCTTCGTCGACAATTTCTCTCGCCCAGACCTGCCGGCGGTCTCCGCCTTGCGCCGCACCAAAGATGGCTCGCAGGTTCGCGTCCTCGAACAAACCAACACCAGCGAACTCACCAAAGCTGGCTGGAGAGCCCCCGAGCCCTTTCACGGCAAGGCGAAGGATGGAACCACGGATCTATACGGCCTCATCTGGAAGCCGTCGAACTTCGATTCGTCAAAGAAGTATCCGATTGTCGAGCAGGTTTACACGGGCCCGCAGGGCTTTTTTGTTCCTAAGACCTTCGGCGCCGCATTGCGCAATGGCCAGCAACAAATTGCGGAGCTAGGCTTCATCACTGTGATGGTGGACGGCCGCGGCACCACCGGACGCTCGCGCGCGTTCCACGAATTCTCGTACCACAACCTCGGCGGCGCGTTTGAGGATCACGTCGAGATGATCAAGCAGATGGCCGCGAAGTTTCCGTACATGGATGCCGACCGCGTCGGCATTTATGGCACGTCTGCTGGCGGATACGGCTCGACCCACGCCATTCTATCTTTTCCTGATTTCTACAAAGTATGCGTCTCCATTTCCGGTGACCACGATGCGCGCCTCGACAAAGCCTGGTGGAACGAACTCTACCAGGGCTATCCGGTTGGGCCGGACTACGCCGAGCAGTCCAACGTCACCATGGCCGGCCGCTTGAAAGGCCACTTGCTTATCGAGCATGGCGACATTGACGACAACGTTCACGTCGTCGAG
Organism: Candidatus Acidiferrum sp.; assembly: GCA_035280045.1. Taxonomy (GTDB): domain Bacteria; phylum Acidobacteriota; class Terriglobia; order Acidiferrales; family UBA7541; genus Acidiferrum. The sequence continues at coordinate 13,420 of DATEGP010000122.1, read as the reverse complement.
ACTATGCGTCTCACCGACGCGCTCATCAAGGCCAACAAAAACTTCGACCAGCTCATCGTGCCCAACATGTATCACGGCGAAGGCGGCAATCCGTATTTGATCCGCCGTCGTTGGGACTATTTTGTTCAGTTCCTTCTCGGCGCTGCGCCTCCGGCGGACTTTGCAATCCACGAAGACCGGGAAGCCCCTCCGCGTGCGCGCTGATGCGTCAACGGTCATTTGGACAAGATGAAAAAATGTTGCCCGGCAAAGCCTTTTAGGCGGCAGAATCTCGGTTAGCCGCAAGACGTTTAAGCTTGTCACCCTGAGGCCGCTTTTTTTGTCGGCCGAAGGATCTCAACCGATGCGTGAGGTAAGCCTGTGAACCTAGAGAACGAAAGCTTGAATGAGTTGTTCGTTGCCCGGTTTCCCGCCGGGCGCGCGAAACTTCTTTTGATTGTTGCTATAGCTACATTTTGTGTTACGACCCAAAACGCTTTCGCCCAACTTCCTCCCAAAGCTCCCAACTCCAACGTCATCACCTTGACTCCTCAGCCCGGCTATTTCACCGAACCCGGCATCGCCGTCAATCCCAACAATCCACAACAAGTAGTCGCCGTTTATCAAGACAACGCGCACGCTGCCTACTCCTTCGATGCAGGCCGCACCTGGCAAATTGCTACCGGCGTCGAGTCCGCGAACTATCGCGTCTCCGGTGATGTTTCAACAACCTTTGACAATCAAGGTCACGCCTTCATCTGCTATATCGCCTTCGACAAGCTGGGGACCTACAGCTATTGGGGCCACAACGGCGGGCGCAACGGGATTTACATTCGCCGCTCGCTCGATGGCGGCAAAACCTGGGAGGCCAAGGACATCCCTGCCAGCGAGCAGCCCGACAAGACGCCCGACGGAAAGGATGTTCCCTGGGAAGACAAACCGATTCTCGTTGCAGACAACAGTCATGGCCCGTTCGCGGGTAATCTCTATATTGGCTGGACGCGCTGGAACATCGCGGACTCACAAATTTTGCTGGTCCGTTCCACCGACCATGGCAAGACCTGGTCGAAGCCCATTGAAATTGACACCATGCGCGGCCTGCCGCGCGACGACAACGGCGCCGTCGAAGGTTTTGACGGAGCGGTCGGCCCGGATGGCATGCTGTACGCCGTCTGGGGCGACGGCAATCATCTCGTTCTTACCACTTCCTCCGACGGCGGAGTTACATTTGCACCAACGCGAAACATCCTTGACACCGCGCCTATCATGTTCAGTGTTGATGCTGTCGCGCGCGCCAATGGCTTTCCGCAAGTCTCTATCGACCCCCGCGGCGGCCCAAAAGGAGGGCGTCTATACGTCGCCTGGGCCGACTACCGCAACGGCGAAGTCGACGTCTTCTGCTCCTCATCCAAGGATTTTGGAGCGACGTGGTCTCCGGCGCTGAAGGTGAATACTGATGCCATTCACAATGGCGCGGAGCACTTTTTTCAATGGTTGGCCGTTGATCCCGCCGATGGTTCAGTGAACGTCATTTTCTACGACCGCCGCGGCGACCCGCGGAATCGCGCACAGACCGTCGTCCTCGCCCGCTCGACCGATGGCGGTCAATCTTTTCAGAACTATTCTTGGACGGATCAAGCCTTCAACGCCAAAGGTGGCTTCATTGGCGATTACAACGGCCTCGCTGCCATGAACGGCCGCGTCTACGGCATCTGGACCGAAAAGCCCGAAAACGTCACGACGCGCGACACCGTCATTCGCATCGGTGTGGCTGATTTTTCGGCTTCCGCGAACGCAAATTCTTCGGCGTCACGCAAAGGAAATCTGAAATAATATCGACCGTTGAAAGATCCGATTCAGCTTCTGGAAAACTTTCGCGCGCGTTTCAGAACATCAGCCGCCATTTATCGCGCGCCCGGCCGCGTAAATCTCATCGGAGAGCATACCGACTACAACGACGGTTTTGTTCTCCCGGCGGCGATTGAATTTTACTGTTGGGTTGCTGCCGCCGCGCGGGCTGACAGAAAACTGGTCATCCATTCGGAAAATGTCAATGAGACTGTTGAGGCGAACCTCGATTCCATCTCTCCAGCCGGAAAAAACCACTGGGCCAGCTATCCCTTGGGTGTTGCCTGGGCGTTGCAGGGAGCAGGAAATCGCCTGCGCGGCGCTAATCTCTTGATTAGCGGTGACGTGCCTCTCGGCGCCGGTCTGAGTTCTTCGGCGGCCATTGAAGTCGCCGTTGGCTTCGCTCTTTTGCATCAAGGCGGAGTCTCCATCGATCGCACGGAGTTGGCGAAGCTGTGCCAAAAGGCCGAAAACGAGTTTGTCGGCGCCCGCTGCGGCATCATGGACCAGTTCATTGCGTGCCACGGGAAAGCCTCTTTTGCCTTATTGCTCGATTGCCGATCCCTGGAGTTTCAGTTGGCCCAGTTGCCTGCAGGACTCCGGCTCGTAATTTGCAACACGATGGTGAAGCACGAACTTGCCTCCGGCGAATACAACCGCCGGCGCGCCGAATGCGAAGAAGGCGTTCGCAAATTGCAGAGAGTCCTACCTGGGATCCGAGCGCTTCGCGACGTTACGCTCGCTCAATTGGAAACGCATCGCGCCCTTCTGAATGCGACCGTCTATTCCCGCTGCCGCCACGTGGTCACCGAAAACGACCGCACCATGGAAGCCATCCGTGTGCTAAACGACCGACAATTGAGCGCTTTAGGCCGCCTGATGGCAGAGTCGCATCGCAGCCTGCGCGTGGACTACGAAGTCAGCTGCAAGGAACTCGACCTCATGGTGGAGATCGCTTCCAGGCAACCGGGCGTGATTGGCGCGCGCATGACCGGCGGCGGCTTCGGCGGCTGCACGATCAACCTGGTTGAATCCGGCGCCGTGGATGCCTTCAAGCAAAATGTTGCGGCAAGGTATCACGCCCAAACCGGGCTCCAGCTGGAAATCTACGTTTCTCCAGCCGCCGCGGGCGCCCAACAAGTGCAAATCAGTTCAGGTGAAGCCGCCCAATGATCGAACTCCTAAGCGCAGGAAATGCCATTACGAGCGGAACGAGGAATCTGTTGCTAGAATTCTTTTCGGTACAGAGATCTGAAACTACCAACACTCGTGGTTTTAGTCTTTCATTATGAATCTCGAAAAACTTCTCTCCACTCCGCACAAGCGCTTCAATCCTCTCCTACGCGAGTGGGTGCTCGTCTCCCCCCAACGCACTGAGCGCCCGTGGCAGGGAAAAGTCGACAAACTTCCCGTAGCGCGCGCGGTCACCTACGATCCCAACTGCTACCTATGTCCCGGGAACCAGCGCGCCGGTGGCAAGCAAACGCCCCGATACAGCGGAACCTACGTGTTCGACAACGACTTTCCGGCACTTCTGCCCGAAGTCGAGCCGCAACAATTGGAAGAAAACGGTTTGCTCGTTGCTCAAACCGACCAGGGCATCTGCCGGGTTTTATGTTTTTCTCCGCGCCACGATCTTACCATTCCGCGGATGAATGCCCACGAGTTGTGCGGCGTGATTGACGCGTGGACTGAGCAATTTTCATCGCTCGCGCAAATCCCGTGGGTTCGCCATGTGCAAATCTTCGAAAACCGCGGTGAACTTGTGGGCGCAAGCAATCCGCATCCGCATTGCCAGATTTGGGCGAACGCCACGCTTCCAAATCTTCCGGCTCGGGAGGATGAATCTCTCAACGCCTATCACGGAGAAAAGCGTTCGTGCCTTCTCTGCGATTACTTGCAATTGGAGTTGCAACGCAACGAGCGCATCGTTTGCCAAAATGATGCGTTTGTTGTGCTTGTGCCGTTCTGGGCGGTCTGGCCCTTTGAAACGCTCGTGTTGAGCAAGCGTCACGTCGCTTCACTTGACCAATTGAACTCAGCTGAACGCGACCTTCTCGGCGACATTCTCCGGCGTGTAACCATTCGGTACGACAATCTGTTTGAGACGGCTTTTCCATATTCTATGGGCTTCCATCAGCAGCCCACCGGCGGGCAGCCTCACCAAGCCTGGCACCTGCACGCCCACTATTTCCCTCCGCTCCTGCGCTCCGCAACCGTTCGCAAGTTCATGGTCGGCTACGAACTTCTCTCGTCTCCCCAGCGGGACCTCACCCCCGAAGCTGCCGCTACGCGCCTCCGCGAGGCCGCCGAGACCCACTACCTCGACCGCGCTTGAGATTCGTTTTGTCCATGGCTCTAATCGCGAATTTGCAGATTCCTTTGCCCAATTCCCGCTGGCGCTGCTCGTCGTTCTGCCTCACAATTCCAAGTCATGAGTGATTTCTCTGGCCTCCGCGTTCTGGCGCTGGAAAGCCGCCGCGGCGCCGAACTTGCGAAACTCATCTCAAATTATGGTGGCGATCCCGTTGTCGCTCCAGCCATGCGCGAAATTCCGCTTGATTCCAACACGGAAGCGCTGTCCTTCGCCGAAGCGCTTCTCGCCGGAAAATTCGACGTCGTCATTTTTCTGACGGGTGTCGGGGCGCGCGCGGTTCTGAGCGTGGCGGAAACAAAATACCCTCGTGAAGATTTCGTTTCGGCCTTGAAGCGCACAAAAGTCATTCCCCGCGGCCCAAAGCCAGTCGTCGTTTTGCGCGAACTCGGCGTTACCCCCGCGCTCACTGTTCCCGAGCCGAATACGTGGCGCGAACTTCTTCAATCGCTCGACCAAGCAGAAAAATCGTCGCTGGAATTTCGTCTTCAGGGCGCGCGCATCGCGGTTCAGGAATACGGCGTGTCCAATCCAGAATTAATCGCGGCGCTCACCGAACGTGGAGCGGTTGTGACGCGCGTCCCGGTCTACCAATGGGCTTTGCCGGAAGATGTTGCGCCGCTGCACTCTGCGATCAGAGAACTCTGCGCTGGAAAGATCGATGTCATTTTCTTCACAACGGGCGTGCAAGCCTCGCATCTTTTTCAAGTTGCGGGCGAAAAGAAATTGGAAGAAGCGATGCGCCGAGGACTGGCTCGCACAATTGTTGCTTCGATTGGCCCCACCACTTCAGAGGAATTACAGCGCCACGGAGTTCGGCCCGACCTCGAGCCATCTCATCCCAAGATGGGCTTTCTCGTAAAGGAAACCGCGGAGCAAGCTGCAACCCTGCTGGCGAAAAAGCGCCACGGGACCGCTTCCGCCTGATAACAGTTTTAGTCCTTGCCGGCGCGCGCGGTGCGAACGTAGGGGCCTTCTTCCTGAACTCGCCGCGTCTCCCCCAACTCCAGCACGACTTCGCTTTGCTTCGGCGCCTCCCAGCTGGAATCCTCTTTTTCTTTTTCCGCGGCCGGCAGCGCCTTGGCCACTTCGCCGATAATCAGCAGAGAAGGGGCCGGCAGCCGTTCTTCGAGCGCTAATTCCTGCAACGTGGTGCGGTGAATCTGCTCCTCAGCCTGCGTCGCATTCGCCACAATCACACAGGGCGTCGTTGCGTCGAGCCCGCCTTCCATCAATTTTGTGGCAATTTCGCCGTAGTTTTTCCCCGGCATGTACACAGCATACGTCGCATCTTTCAGCGCCACGTCATCCCATTCCGGGGACACATTTCCCGCCGTGTGGTGGCTTAGGAAAACGACCTTAGAAGCGTACCTCCGGTCCGTCAGTGGAATCTTCGCTGCCGCCGCCGCTCCCATCGCCGAAGTTACGCCCGGAATCACTTCAAACTCGACTCCCGCGCGCGCCAGCGCTTCCATCTCTTCGCCCACGCGCCCAAAAAGCAGTGGGTCGCCGCCCTTCAGCCGCACCACATGTTTGCCGTCGCGCGCCGCGGCGATGAGCAGCGCATGAATCTGGTCCTGCGAAATTCCCGCTTGTCCGCATCGCTTGCCCACGTTGCGTACCTGCGTCCACGCTGGAATTAAGTCCAAGATTTCCTGCGGTACCAAATGGTCGTGCAGTACGATCTCAGCCGTTTTTAGAATTTGCGCGGCCTGCACCGTCAGCAGCTCCGGATTTCCCGGCCCCGCTCCCATTAAATAGACTTTTCCTTTTCGTATCGGTGTGTTCATGGCCTGGTCCCTGCCGCCGTTCCTTCGCACTTCCAGCTCTTCGGGCGGACCTCCTTGGGTCTCTGGCTGGCTCTTGTTCGGTGCACAGCGTTCGACCAAGGTTCTCTACCTGAGACTACCACCCGGTTGGATGCTCTATTCCCCGGAACATTGCATTTCATGTATCGAAAAATTCGATACTGAATGGAACGAAAAAGCCAAAATGGCCCGAAGGAATCTTCGAAACCAGAACCGAAGCGGCCGGAACGAACCTCGTCAGCCGTCGAGGCGGGGAGGGGGAGAGTGGGCTGCGTTCTTGCTAGAGTGCGCCTAATCAAGTCCTCCCAAGGGGGCTGTTGGGCCAGAGCCAGACCTGAAGCGCACTACAGCTAAGACCTTAATCATCAAAATTACAATCCGGTGTTTACCTCGACTGCCGTAAGGTGAATTCCTGACAAGCATTTTATCGTTACTCGCGGGCCAATACTTGCCCTGCGGCTGAAATTGGAGACCCGCGCCACAACTGCGTGTCAATCAACGTCGCCGCTATTTTTTTGTGCGCTTGCGTTTGCGGAGGAAGGATTTGAAGGCGTCGGCGCTGGCGAGGTCGTGGAGGAGGCGCTTGCGCTCTTCGGGATCCATGTTGTTGGCTTCAAACAGCTTTTGGCGCTCTTCGCCGAGTTGCTGGAGCCAGGCTTCGTATTCGGGGCCGAACTGCTCTTCGAGTTCTTTGCGGAGGCGTTGAGCGAGTGCGGGGCTTTGGCCGGAAGTGGAGACGGCGATCTGCAAAGCGCCCCGCTGCGTGACGGCGGGGTAGTAGAAATTGCAAAGCTCGGGCACGTCCACAACGTTGCACAACACGCCGCGACGGCTGGCTTCGGCGTGAATATTTTCGTGCAATTCATGCGAGTTCGTGGCGGCGACAACGAGAAACATTCCTTCGAGATCGGATGGCTCTGCGGGGCGCGCGAGCCACTCGATTTGGCCGGCGGCGGCCCAGGATTTTACTTGTGCAGTGGCTTCGGGAGCGACGACGCGAACTTTGGCCGCGGCGTCGAGCAGGCCCGCGATTTTGCCCTCCGCGACGGCGCCCGCGCCGACGACGAGGCAACACTGGCCCTCGAGCCTGAGGAACATCGGAAAGAGGCTCGGAGCAGGAGCCTTTTTGGGGACGAACTGCACCACTTTATTCTAGCGGAAAATGGAGAATTGAAAATTGAAATTGGGCCCCCAAAGGGCGGGGCGAAATGGCATATCGAAACACGAAATTCGAAACGCGAAACTCGAAATTCGTGGCTGAAGCTGCGCCTTAATTTGCCCCGGCCTGTTCGATTTTCGGATTTCGAATTTCGATTTTCATGAGAGGCGGTCGGGGGTGAGAAGGGCGGTCATTTCGAGGACCCGGTTGTAATAGTCGCGCTGGGTGAGTTGGGCGGCGGCGGGCTCATCCAGAAGGAAGGTCACGTCGGGATGAAGCTGCAGCGCTGAAGCGGAAACGGCGCAGGTGATGGGGCCTTCGATGGATTTTGCGACGGCGGTGGCTTTGGCGGCGCCGGTGGCGAGCAAGAGGATCTTGCGCGCGTCGAGAATCGTGCCGATGCCCATAGTGATGGCGCAGCCCGGGCTTTCTTCGCCGGGACGAAAAAAATTGGCATTGTCGTCAAGCGTTTCGCGGCTCAGGACTTTGAGGCGCGTGCGCGATGCCAGGCTCGAGGTCGGCTCATTGAAACCGATGTGGCCGTTGCGGCCGATGCCGAGGAGTTGCAGGTCAATTCCGCCGGCTGCGCGAATAGACTGCTCGTAAGAAGCGCAGTAGGTATCGTAATCCGCGCGGATGTTCCCGTCGGGAATGTTAACGTTCCGGGGCGGCACGTTGACGTGGCGAAAGAAATTCTCCTGCATGAAGTGGTGAAAGCTCTGCGGATGCGCGGCGGGCAGACTCAGGTATTCGTCGAGATTGAAAGTGGTGACCCGCGAGAAATCGAGGGAGCCAGCCTGATGCAAGCGGACGAGATGCTTGTAGAGGCCGACCATGGTGCCGCCGGTGGCGAGGCCAAGGGTGAGCGCGGGCTTCTTCTTGATGGCGCCGGCGATGAGCTGCGCGGCCTGCTCGTTGACCTCTTCGTTGTCACGCTTCAGGATGACCAGCATGCGCAGCCCTTTCGAAACTCGCTGATGCTCAGGAGCCGAAGAATATTTCGTGCACGCAGAGGCTTACTGAGACCGTTCATCGAAACCGGCGAATCACGAGATTGTGGCGGTCGGAACGATAAAAACCCAGCACATACATGATGGCTTTGCCCTTGGTGGAATAGATGACCTGGCGGATGCGCAGGAGCGGTTCGCGGCGCGGAATCGCGAGAAGGTCAGCGATGCGCGGGTCGGCGGCGGTGGCGTCGATTTCTTCGTCGGCGTAACCGAGTTCGACCTTGAAGTCACGCTCGAGAATGGCGAAGAGGGATTCGCGGGCGATGGGGGCTTCGAGCAAACCGGAAAACTCGGCGGCATCGAGATAACACGTTTCGAGGGCAAAGGGCTCGTCGGCGGTATGGCGGAGCCGTTCGAGTTTGAGGATGTTGCTGTCGGGGGGAAGGGAAAGGCGCGCCGCGACTTCGTTTTCGTCATTCACGACTTGGGCGAGGAGAATTTTGGCGCCGGCGGTGAGCGTGCGGGCGGCCATTTGCTCGGTGTAGCTCATGAGCTTGTTGAAGTGGATTTTGGGGGGAGCGACGAAAGTGCCGATGCCGCGGCGGCGCTCGACGAGGCCTTCGCGTTCGAGAAAAGCGAGAGCGTGGCGCGCCGTCATGAGGCTGACCTGGTGGGCCTTGGCCAGATCGCGCTCGGAGGGGACGGTATCGCCCGGCTGAAGTTGCCCGGAATCAATGCGTTTGCGGATGATACTTTGAATGCGCTGATATGCCGGTACCGTGCCCGGAACGCGTGGAGCAAGCCGCCCGGTCAGAGCGACGGTTTTTTTGCTAGAAGGCATTTCGGGTGCACCTATCGAAAGAACGGCTTGGATTTTGAAGATTACCGCTAGGCCCGTCCTGCGCGAAAAGCATGCTCCGGCAAACCTGAAAGTGCTGGCGTTGGGCGCGCTTTTCGAGTGGCGCTGTCGTGCAACTCCTTACTAGTTTTATAAAGCAAGAGTGGGCCGTTGACAACGGGAAAGTGCTATAGAGCAGCGAGGAGGCCCTCCGAAGTCAGGGAGCGAAGGGGGCAAGGGCCCAAGAGTCGAAGAATTTAAGAGATTAAGAAGTTAAGAAGGCGAGGACTTCGCGTGTGAAGCGGTCGGCGTCTTCGATGTTGCAGAGGTGAGCGCCATTGAGTTCGACGTAAAGGGCACGGGGGATGTGGCTTGCAAGAAATTGGCCGTCGGCGGGAGTGGTGGCGGGGTCGTGCGCTCCGGAAATGATGAGAGTGGGTGTGCGGATGGTGGTTAGTTTTTCGCGAATGTCGAAATCGCGCACGGCGGCAGAGCAGGCGGCGTAGCCTTCGGGGCTGGTGGTTTCGAGAGTTTTGTGGATTTTCGCGATGACCGAAGGGTTTTTTGCGCGAAAGGGGGCGGTGAACCAACGCTCGATGGCGGCGGCCGCGACGTTTTTCATCCCTTCTTTGAGAACAGTGGCGATGCGAGGGTTCCACATTTCGGGAGTGCCAATCTTGGCGGCGGTGCTGCAGAGGACGACTTTGTTTAGACGCTGCGGCGCGTTTGCGGCAAGCCACATACCGATTTGACCGCCCATCGAGAGCCCGCAGAAGTGGAAGCGTTTGAATCGCTGAGAGTCGGCGAGAGCGAGAACGTCTTTAGCGAGTTGCTCGATGGTGTAGGGGGCGGGTGTTACGGAAGATTTGCCGTGGCCGCGCGTGTCGGAGCGCAGGACGAGGAAGGATTTCGTGAATTCGGGGATCTGCAGGTCCCACATCGAGAGGTCCGAGCCGAGGGAGTTCGAAAGAATGAGGGGAGGTTTGCCGGCTTGTCCTTCGATGACGTAATGGATTTGGGCGTCAGCGGATTTGGCGAAGGGCATAAGCTGCGATGTCTCCTTTAGGAATTTGGTGCTAGCGGTGCGGTTCCTTCTAGATGGATTAGTAGTTAGTGTGGCGTCTAGGGATGGCGCAGAGCCACTTGCGTTTTTGCTTCCTCCTCAAGGTATTTTACGGCGAGTTGCGTTTCACGAACCATCAATATACAGCCGGCGCACAGACCAAAAACTGCAGAAGCACCGGTGATGATTGCCAAAGCAGCGGCCACGCGGAAGAGAACTGGCTGTCCATAGTAAGCGACAATCGAACCGCCCACCGAGATTAGGGCAGAAGCGGCGAACAGGCCAAGTCCGGCATAGAAGAAGCGCAGCGCCCTCACGAGCAACTGAGAGCGGATGTGCAAGGGCGCCAACTGCGCTGACCAGACTTGATAATTGGCGGTGCCAGGTTCGAAAGTGGCCAATTGCGCGGCTACGATCCGCGTACGATCCACGACGCGTGCGAGGCGGTTGCTCGTGCCAAGCGCTAGAACCGAGGAGGCGTTCGTGAGGATGGCTGGGGCGACGATCGCCGTCAGTACCGCGAAGGGGTTTCCAGCAACGGCTGGGGGATATTGCACGGCTAAGCCTTCCTTTATGTTTCCGATCCGCTTGGAGAAACTGGAAGCGAGGGTGATTGGATAGAGCGCCAGGTCTCCAAAGCCCATTCCTTTTGATCCCCCTGCGAAAAAAGGATGGTACACACGGCTCTTTGCGTACGGCACATATTGGAGGAACTCAGCACAAAATAGTCTTCACCGCTTTCGCGAGTTTTTTTTCTGATCGTAGCTCTCGCGACGTAGTCCACGCTCTCGTAGATATATTCGGCGGGTTCGGCTAGGAATTTCTCTTTGCTGGATTCAAATGAATGATCGTGTGGAACCGTGAATCGGTATGACGTGAACCAGATCTCTCTGGGTGGATCTAGCGCGAAGAGGTTGTGTTCCTGATCCGATTCAAACTCGCTGAACGAACCAGGGATGTGCATCCGCCATCTACCAGGTAAGGTGACCCAAACCCTTCTCCGACGATAACCGACCGTGGGATTCCCAACGGCATGTGAACGAAACAATTCTGTAGCTTCGAGGTCAGTATCGAGGTTTTTGAGAATCTCCCTCCACTCTGTCCAAGGATATTTGAGCGAGGGATTGAGTCCGTAGGCGATTCGGAGGGAGTTATCGACCTCCTTGAGCAGCCTTCTTTCCTGGTCATTAGCCGGTCTGCGCCAACGCACATTTGACCACATGAGGGCCAGCGCTCGGCCCAAAAAGTATTCGGAGTCAAGACTAGGGTCCCACCATGCGAAGAAGTCCTTTCCTTTGATTCCATCTTGGGATGTTTGGTACAACCATTCCCGGTCCCGCGGGCCGAGAGGTGTGATTGCCATTTGTTGCGACTCGAATTGAACGTCCATGGGCATGCACAACGCGTTTCCATAATCATTCAGCTTAATAGGTTTCTCAAAGAATGTGTTAGCCAGAGCTTCCAGCCAGTTTGTCATGTTGTCAAACACCCGCTGCTGGTCGCCCGTAAAGAAGTATTCGGTTTCATCCCAATAGTCACTTGATTCTTCGTCGCTCTGTTGCCACGAGGCGTGAAAATCATTCGCCCATTGCTTCAGTAAATCACATAAATAAATGTGGTATCCGGGGCCGACTGTTGATGTATTGGCCGACGCCACAAGGTGCTCAGGATCAATGAGGGATAGCTCGACTTCCTCTGCCGCGGGGTGAAACAGACAAAATAGTGTAGGAGAAGACTCGACGAACCCGTTTCTTGTTTTTGGCAAGAGGTCCGAACATTTTTCATGGAGCCAGTCAGAGGTTTCTCTCAACAGTTGTTCCGTATCCCGGACAGGTGAGGCAAGCTTCGCGAGTAGTCGTAGACCAAGAGACAAGGCATTTTCCTGAAGGCGGCTGATTTTACTTCAAACACGAGCGATCACGCACGTTCGAGGATGACGGCGATGCCTTGGCCGACACCGATGCACATGGTGCAGAGGGCGTAGCGGCCTTGGGTGCGCAAGAGTTGATAGAGTGCGGTGGTGACGAGGCGGGCTCCGCTCGCGCCGAGGGGGTGGCCGATGGCGATGGCGCCGCCGTTGGGATTTACATTGGGCGCGTCGTCAGGTAGGCCGAGGTCGCGGAGAACGGCGAGGGATTGCGAGGCGAAAGCTTCGTTGAGTTCGATGACGTCTATTTGGGAGAGCTGCAAGCCTGCTTTCGCGAGGACTTTGCGCGTGGCCGGGGCTGGGCCCATACCCATGATGCGCGGAGCGACTCCTGCCGCGGCTCCAGCAACGACGCGGGCTTTGGGAGTGAGTCCGTGACGCTTTACAGCGGCTTCCGAGGCCAAGAGCAACGCGCACGCGCCATCGTTCACGCCGGAAGCGTTTCCCGCGGTGATCGTGCCATCGGGCTTTACGATGGGTTTCAGCTTGGAAAGAGCTTCAAGCGTGGTGTCGGGGCGGGGATGTTCGTCTTCGGAGAAGAGAAGGGGATCGCCCTTTTTCTGCGGGATGGACACGGGAACAATTTCCTGGCTCATGCGGCAGGAGCGAACGGCGTCGGCGGCGCGCTGCTGACTGCGCAGAGCGAAAAGGTCCTGATCCTTGCGGCTGATGTGGAATTCCTCGGCGACGATTTCGCCGGTTTCCGGCATGGAGTCGGTACCGTACTTCGCTTTCATGAGCGGGTTGACGAAGCGCCAGCCGATGGTAGTGTCTTCGAGTTTGGCGGAGCGGGAGAAGGCGCTGTCCGCTTTCGCCATCACGAACGGAGCGCGGGACATGCTTTCTACGCCACCCGCGATGAAGAGGTCGGCTTCGCCGGACTTGATCGCACGCGAAGCGATGGCAACCGCGTCCATGCTGGAGCCGCAGAGGCGATTGATGGTGTCGCCGGGGACTTCCTTGGGAAGGCCCGCGAGCAAAAGGGCCATGCGGCTAACGTTGCGATTGTCTTCGCCGGCTTGATTGGCGCAGCCGTAAACGACGTCGTCGAGGGCGTTCCAATCGACTTTTGCGTTGCGATCGAGCAGGGCTTTGATCGGGATGGCTGCGAGGTCGTCGGTGCGGACTGTGGCAAGCGTTCCGCCATAGCGGCCAAAGGGCGTTCGGATGGCGTCACAGATGTAGGCTGAGGTCATGAGTGTCTTGAGAGAATTCTAACGCGGGTGCTGGGGAAAACTGAAATTGGAAAAGGAAAGCAGAAAGCAGAAATCAGAAAGGAGAAGCAGACGGAGATTTCTCCACCGCGGGACGGCGAAAGACGCCGTCCCTCCGGTCGGAATGAAAATATGAAAGCGCGACTCCCGCCGCCGGCGTAGGCTGGCGGTTGGAAAACTCTTTAAGAAAGAGAGGAGCCGCACATGCAAGAGTATATCGCCATGGGCAGTCACAAGCGTTACAGTTGGGTCGAGAGGGA
>DATEGP010000121.1:0-65686 GCA_035280045.1 Candidatus Acidiferrum sp. | reverse complement strand
AGGAGATTCGTAATGGACTTCGGCATCACCATCAAACCTGACATTTCTATTGACCGGATCCTGAGGCTCACGGAGCAGGCGGAAGCGTCGGGCTTCTCCTACGGCTGGATTTTCGACTCGCACGTCATTTGGAAAGAGCCGTTTCCTCTTCTTACCCTGATGGCCGCCAGCACAAAGCACATGCATCTGGGAACCTGTGTGACCAATCCGGCCGTGCGCGACGTCACGGTTTCCGCCAGCCTTTTCGCTACGCTCAACCTTGCTTCGCACGGGCGCATGGAGATGGGAATCGGGCGCGGCGACAGTTCGCGGCGCGTGTTGGGCAAGAAGCCCACGACGCTCGAAACTCTTGAAGAATTCGTCCGCGTCTTTCGCAAGCTCAATGAGGGCAAGACCGTGGATCTCGACGGCGTTGCAACCCATTTCCCGTGGGCCAGCGGCGAAGTGCCGCGCGTCTGGGTCGCGGGCTACGGTCCGAAAGCCCTGCGAACGGCTGGACGTATCGGCGACGGCGTGATCCTCCAGTTTGCCGATCCCGATCTCATCGAATGGTGCCTCGGGTTCGTCCGCGAAGGCGCGAAAGAGACCGGCCGCGACTTCAGCAAAATCAAGGTCATGGCTGCGGCACCGGTCTGGCCTTCCGATGACCTGAAAACTGCGCGGGAGCATGTTCGCTGGTTCCCGGCGCTCGTCTCGAACCACGTGATGGACCTCATCTCCAAGTACAAGGCGGAAGAATTGCCTCCCGCGCTCACTTCCTACGTCAAGGACCGCGGCAAGTACGACTATCACCACCATTGCGAAGTGGGCAGCGATAACGCCGATTTCGTCAGTGACGAAGTCGTGGACCGCTTCTGCGTCCTGGGCTCCCCTGAGGAGCACCGCAAGAAACTCGACCGACTCCGCCAGGCTGGCGTCACCCAGTTCAACATTTATTTAATGTCCGGCGACGAGGAAGCGACCCTCGACGTGTATAAGCATAAGATCCTGCCACACTATCGGCGATGAAGCTGGAAACTCGAAACTCGAAAAGCGAAACTCGAAATTCGGTCCGACCCTCCCCCCACCTTTTTTCGGAACTGCGCATTCTAAAGGGCTTACAGGTGCACATTTTTGTAAGTGCGCATTCTAAAGCACTTAGCGCACGGAATCGTGGAACTGCGCATTCTAAAGGACTTATGCGAGACTCGAAACTCGAAACGCGAAAATCGAAATTCGATAAGGCCCCCCACACACACACCACCCACTGTTGCAAGGTAATCAAAACAAAGGAGTTGCAAATTGCCACTGTTGTAAGTTGTTGAAACGAAAGGAAGGCGAGAGGGGGTGGCTTGGCAGGGGCAGTTTGTAAGTGATTGAGAATTCGTCGAGGCAGAGGAGAGGGGTGCGCGTCCGAAGCGGCCCGTTACCTGCCAGCGGGGATGGCGAGAAAGCACAAAATATGTTAGCATAGATTTACTAGATTTGCAAGACCTTTATAAGTGCTGTCTTTGCTAGAAGTTAGAGACGTGAAATTTGGGGTCAGAGTCAGGGTTGAAAGAGGGCAAGGAAGTCGTTTCGTTTGTTAGGGATAGCTGAACGGATTCTAGGACGTTGCAATCGTTTGTGCACGGAGCATGAAACGCGCCCTTCAGTTCGGACAGAGCCCTTTCAGTTCGATCACGCCAGCCTCAGCGTGCTTTCCGGAGGTGACGTTTAAGCCTATGACTTTTAACGGTTCTTTGCCCTTACCAATTATCAGGAAATGCCGAACACCGTACTCTTCAATGATAATCCGGAACTTCCCGTCGCTCTCCACGTTGCCGTCGAGCAAGTTGGCACCTTCGTGACCTCCAAAGGCAGGGACTGTACGAACCCACCAATCTCCATCAAATGTGCATCCTTTGAGCTGACCGGTCACATCTATTCCCCAGACATCCGCACCAGTCTCAGATGTCCCATAAAACAGGGACCAGCGTAGCCTGCACGACGCGACCTTAAAACTTGTCTTTATTAAAGCACCATTCGGCCCCCGCAAAGTCACTTCAAAATCGTGCCCTACTACTTTCCCGGAGGAAAACGATATCCGGCCCAACTTAGCCGTAGTCCTGAGTTCGTCATTCGCGATGCTCAGTAGATTTACATTCGAGTTTCCCTTAGGACTCACGCTCTCAATTTGAAACGAAAGGCGATCCCCAGATGGCCCATAGACAGGTATTTCAACAACGCACGGTGCAGGAGGTTGCTGAGCTACCGAGACAGTCGCTGAAACTAGCGTCAAGCCAGCTATCAGACCGCAGGTTCTCGCAACCTGAAAAGGCAACTTGTCCAGAACCTTTGATGTTTTTAGAAGCATATTTTTCCTATCACGTAACTGTTGGCGTTGGTGAAGAGCGCCTTGGTTATTTCCGGTGCAGCACTGGTGAGAGCTTTCGTTATGGCGTCAAGGCCTCTGAAGCCACCACCGACAGTTTGCGAAGAATCTCGTGCATCAATGTACCAGAACCATACCAGCCGTTGAACCTGCTGTTCCACCACAGGAATGATTCCCATTGACGCGCGTCGGTGTAGATTGCCGCCCTGTCGAATCGGTCAGCTTCCAAAGCTGGTTCGCTGGTGGGGGAGGTTACTGGGAGAAGCTTATCGGTTGACGAGGAGGTCGAAGAGGAGGCGGGCGTTGTCCCTGCGGAGGCCTACGGGACCGCGCAAGGTGAGAGCGACGGGGCCGAGGTCGCCCTACCAGACGAGTTTGTTGTCGGCGGTTACGGAGAGGTCGGAGCCGGTCATTGTCGCGGTCAGAACATGGGGCTGGTTCGGTTCGGAGGGGCCTGGGTGGCGTAATGGAGGATTTCAAGAACACGGATTGCGCGATTCGGATTGCAGGAGTAGCACATGAAGACCATCTTGCGGGTCAATTGGCCTCGGACTAGTGCAAAACTATAATCGCGTCCGAGAACTCGTGGGAGGGCAAACATGCGATTTGGGATCGCCTCACTGGGCTTCAGTACACTGCTGTTCTGCGGGTATGGGATCGCACCAAACGTCCAACGGCACGAGCCTGTAAACAAAATCACGGAAGCCGAGATCAAAAGTTTTATCAACAGTCACGCCGGTGTCGACGAATGCGAGAGTCTTGACCAGATCCACGTGGACCACCTGGAATACTTCGACTTTACAGGCGATGGCCAGCGGGAAGCCATTGCCGTTGCGTCCACCTGCATGACCGGGACGGCAGGACCAGATATTCATGCGGTGTACGCACGCGATGCTGAAGGCAGAGTTGTCGAGCTACCCTTTCTCGACGCGAAAGGCGATCCTCCTTTTTCTGATGCGATTCCGGTCTTCGGCAATCCAAACTATGGGCTCGCTGTCGAAAACGGTAAGTTGGTCGCCCGCTGGCGGGATTCTTCTGACCGCGAGGCTCCTGTAGTTGCCTGGTATAAATGGGACGGCAAGAAATTCGTCCTGGACCAGATCAAAGTTGATGGCCCGTTTGCGACCAGCTACGACTGCGGCAAAGCCAAGAAAGAGTTGGATCGCGCGATCTGCTACTCGCCAAGTGTAGCGGCCTTGGATGTCCAGCTGGGGCAGGCTTACCGGTCGGCCTTGCAGCAATTCCCCCCTGACAAGAAGCTGGAGCTTCAAGGCCAGCAACGAGAATGGCTGGCTCGACGCGAGAAGCAGTGCACTGTCTATAAGTGGTGGGTCGAATGCTTAACGGATCTCTACACGAAGCGGATTGCTGAGTTGAAGCAGCGATAAATCATGCCGACTTGTCTCAAATGAGAGCATCGCCGTACTCGTAACGGACACTGTTTGTGCGGGTCAACTCTCGCGCCCGGCACAAGGCTGCGAGAAAAAGGCGCCTGACGGGCTTCGCGCAGAAGGGTTTTCGGCAAGGCGGATTAGTGGCCTTGAGGTGTCAGCGGTTGACGAGGAGGTCGAAGAGGAGGCGGGCGTTGTCGCTGCGGAGGCCGACGGGGCCGCGGAGGGTGAGAGCTGTGGGGCCGAGGTCGCCCCACCAGACGAGTTTGTTGTCGGCGGTTACGGAGAGGTCGGAGCCGTTCATTGTAGCGGTCAAAACATGCGGGGTGGCAGTCAGAGCATGGGGCGTGGCGGTCAGAACATGAGGGGTGGCGGCGGGGACGTGGGGCTGGCTGGGCTCGACGGGCGGGGGAGCGTCCGAGAGGCGCGGCTTGAGGTTATTGATGTAGCCGCGGTCGAGGCACTCTGGATGGGTGCGCTTGCCGGGGTTGCGCTGGATCCCGACGACGATCTTTTGGTCGGGGGCAAAGCGCCATAAGACGTAGATGGCGTTGCAGTCGTTTTGGGCGCGGAGCTTGAGACCGAACTGGCTGATGACGTTGGGGCCGGCGGGGCGGGAAGCGGCCTTGGTTGGGCTGAGATCCTTGAGTGGGCCGAGGTAGGTGAACTTCACGGTGGCGGTTTGTTCGGTGGTGAACTTGAGGGTGGCGCGCATTTCTTTGGTGGAAACTGATAGACGGTGGCCACTGGCGGGTTGAATCTTTCCGTCGGTGACGTCGAGGTCGGTGGGGCGGACTTGAGCTTGGGAGACTGAAGTAACAATCAAAATGGAAGCTAGCGTCAAGAGAACGCGCATGTATCCGGGCAAGGCTTTCGTAGTTTTCATTTTTGGTCCGCGAGGGATTGTGGGTGGGCAGAGGCAGCCAATACCTTACCTCATCGGCGGCACTGCGTTCTAGGCAAAGCATGCTTCATCCAAGGTAAAGTTGCGATAGACTACCGGCATGAACATTCGCCTTAAGCCGGAACTGGAAAAACTGGTCGAGAAGGACGTCGAGCGCGGGCCCTACCAGACGGCCGATGAGTTCGTGGAACGCGCGGTGATCTTGCTGCATGAGCATGAGGTGTGGCTTGCGGAGAATAGCGCGGAGATTAGCGCAAAGGTGAGTGAAGGCTACGCTGCGGCGAAGCGCGGAGAGCTGATCGACGCAGAAAAGGCCCGCCTTTCGGTGGACAAGAAGAAACGCGCATGGGCTGCTGACAAACGCAAGGCATGACGCATTACCAGTTCACCCCACAAGCACTCGACGACCTCTTTGAAATTTGGAGCTATATCGCAGAGGATAACGCCGCGGCTGCAGACTATGTCGAAGAGGCGATCTACGATGCCTGTGAGTTTCTCGCTCGCTCGCCCTTGGCCGGGAGGGTTCGCAAAGACTTGACCGCGCATCCGGTGCGCTTCTGGCTGGTGCCTCCGTTTCCGAACTACTTCATCGTTTACGACCCGGGAGCCAAACCTCTCGAAGTGATCCGAATTCTTCATCGAGCCAGAAATATCCGCCTGATGATTCCCTAGGAATTAGAAGACGCAGCGTAGTGTATAGTTTCGCCATGAGGAATGCCCATGCGATTTGACACAGTGATTCGGAACGCGACCGTCGTTACGGCCACGGACACGTACCGCGCGGACGTGGGGATCAGCGGCGACCGCGTTGGCGCTATTGCGGCGCAGCTTCCTGCCGAGAACGCCGGGCGGATCATTGATGCTACCGGATTGCTGCTGATTCCGGGCGGGATTGACGTACACACGCATCTCGACATGCCTTTTGGCGGGACGACCAGCGCGGACGACTTCGAGACCGGCACGATCGCTGCGGCTTTTGGCGGCACGACGACGCTGATTGACTTCGCCATTCAATACAAAGGCCAATCGCTGCGACAGGCGTTCGACACCTGGATGAAGAAGGCTCACGACAAGGCGGTCACCGATTACGCCTTCCACTGCATCATTACCGATCTTGGGAGCGCGCAGCTCGAGGAGATGGGACAGCTCATTCGCGAGGGAGTGACCAGCTTCAAGCTGTTCATGGCTTATCCCGGCGTGTTCATGCTCGATGACGCGACGATTTTCAAGGCGATGCGGCAGGCGGCCGCGCACAACGGGCTGATCTGCATGCACGCGGAGAACGGCGGGGCGATTGACGTGATTGTTCAGCAGGCGCTTGCGGAAGGAAAGCGTGCGCCCAAGTATCACGCGCTGACGCGGCCCACTACCGCCGAGGCGGAAGCCACCGCGCGCGCCATTGCGCTGGCGGAAATGGCCGGGGCGCCCGTTTACATCGTGCATCTCTCCTGCAACGACGCGCTCGAAAAAGTCCGCGAGGCGCGCGACCGCGGCTTGCCGGCTTATGCGGAGACTTGTCCGCAGTATTTGTATCTCTCGCTGGACAATATGGAGGTTCCCGGCTTTGAAGGCGCGAAGTACGTTTTCACGCCGCCGCTCCGCGAGAAATGGCACCAGGAAAAGCTTTGGCAGGGGTTGGCGAAGGACACTTTACAAGTTGTCTCGACCGATCATTGTCCGTTCTGCTTCAAGGAGCAAAAGGAGCTGGGCAAGGACGACTTCACGAAAATTCCCAATGGCGGGCCGGGGATTGAGCACCGGCTGAGCCTCGTCTACACCGGCGGGGTCCATGGCAAGCATTTTTCGCCGAACCGCTTCGTCCAGCTTGTTTCCACGGCGCCGGCAAAGCTTTTTGGCTTGTATCCGCGGAAAGGCACCATTGCTGTCGGCTCCGACGCCGACCTTGTCCTCTTCGATCCTAATCACGAAGAAGCCATTAGCGCGAAAACGCATCACATGCGCGTGGACTATTCGATGTTTGAAGGCATCAAGATCAAAGGCGCGCCCAAAACCGTTTTCTCGCGCGGCCGCGCGGTCATCGACAGCGGTAAGTTCGTTGGGCGGCCTGGTTCTGGGCAATTCCTGCGACGGCAAACTTACTCGGGTTTGTAGTGGGGTATCCTTAGCGTTTATTCAGAAGTCTTTGTCACTTCTTTAACTTTTGCGAGCTTTGTGGCGTTGACGTTGAGAAGACGATATTCAGAGACTTTGTATTGGTTGGGGCTCGGCTCCCGAAGTTTGTCCCAGATGCATACACGAAAAGGACTATCCAAAACTTCTGCCTTTCCGCGGACAGCGGAAACAAAGAGCTTTATATCAAGGGCGCCGGGCGAGAACGACACGACGCTAAAATATTTTGCGTCGCTGTTTCCTTCTTGCTCAAAACTAAGCAGGAAGGAGGTCTCGGCATTAGGTACCGAGATGGGTTTAAGGTTTTGTAGCGATAGCTTGTGGCCAAACGTGTGCTTTGTCTTGAACGCTTCGTCGTCCGTCAGTGCATCTCCTTCAACAAGAGCGACCCGGGCTTGCTCGTGCAGATCGTATGCCACAAACCAACGCTCCGGATGGGTGGTTCCCAGCCGGACTGAAGCACGGACGATGGATTGTTTTGATAGGTATTTGGACACGCCGGACGGCAATTCCTGACCTTGGGGACCAGCAAGGGTCGCTGTAGCTAGAGCAATTGCTGCGGCTAAGGGCAGTGTCCACGTCAGATTCATTTGCAGGCGAGAGTACCGCCACGATTCAATCTTTGCAAATAGAGTCGACTGAGACCCCACTTTGGGCAGATGCTGGGATGCGATACATTGGAAGATTGCATCACAACACAAATTTATGACTGCGCGACTGCCATCTTTGGTGATTGTCGGACGCCCGAACGTGGGCAAGTCTACGCTTTTCAACCGCTTGACGGGGACGCGGCGGTCTATCGTCACGAATGAACCTGGTATTACGCGCGACCGGATCTACGGCAAAGCGGAATGGCGGGGCAAGACGCTGGAGGTCGTGGATACCGGTGGAATTATTCCTGACGAGAAGGCGCTCATTCCGCAGGAGATTTTTCGACAGGCGCAGGTGGCCATCAAGAAAGCGGCGCTGCTGATTCTTGTGGTGGACAGCCAGGCTGGGCTTACTCCTCTTGATGAAGAATTGGCGCGGCTCTTGCGTGCCACCGGAAAGCCGTTTGTGCTTGCGGTCAACAAAGTGGATTCGCCATCGCAAGAAGCTCACGCGGCGCCGTTTCATTCGTTGGGCGTTCCGGTTTTTCCGATTACAGCGGAGCATGGCACTGGGGTTGACGATCTTCTGGATCACGCCCTTGCACAGTTTTTCCCGGAGTCAAAAGCGCCTGCGGTTGCGAGCGCGGAGCTTCCACCTGTCGAACTCCCGACAGAGACTGCGCTCATTGAGGTTGCAATCATTGGCCGGCCCAACGTTGGCAAATCCACGCTGCTGAACCGACTGGTGGGGGAAGAGCGCTCCATCGTCTCGCCGATTCCGGGCACGACCATGGACAATGTGGACACAGAAATTGCTCGCGGAGGGCGCGGCTATCGCTTTGTGGATACGGCGGGAATTCGGCGCAAGGGCAAGACCAACCTGGTTGCGGAGAAACTCAGCGTGGTGATGGCACGGCGCGGGTTGGAGCGCTGCGACGTGGCGTTGCTTGTCATTGATGGCGAGCAAGGCGTCACGCAAGGCGACGCGACGATTGCGGGATACGCGGAAGAATCCGGCCGCTCGGTGATTATCGTGGTGAACAAGTGGGACCTCGCGCTTGTTGCGGCGCGGGAAGCGGCTTTGCGCGACGCGGCCACTGCAAAAGGAAAATCGAGACAGGCTGCGAGCGAAGGCCGCAATTCAGGGAACATCGATCCAGGCAAGTTGATGTTTGACTATGAAAAGATGATTCGGGCGAAATTGAAATTTCTGAGCTACGCGCCCATCGTTTTTCTTTCCGCCAAAACCGGTGAGCGCGCGGAAAAACTCTTTTCACTCATCGATAAATGCGCGGAGGCGCGGAAGCGCCGCATTCCGACGCCCGCGTTGAACGAGTGGCTGAAGCAGGAGGTGGACCTGCAGCGCGGCTCGACACCGAAGTCGCGGCCCGTGCGCATATATTACGTTACGCAGGCAAAGACCGCTCCACCAACGTTTCTGCTGTTCACGAACCAGAAAATGCCGCTGCACTTCAGCTACGAAAGGTTTCTTGAAAACCAGCTTCGCGCTAAATTCGATTTCATCGGAACGCCGGTGCGCTTCGTGCAGCGCCTGCGCAAACGCGAAAAGCGCGCCCGGGCTGCTTCTCGGGGGAACGAATGACCATCACTCGCAACAGTTACCCTCTTACAAGGATGGGCTGCAAACTGCTACGATAGCGGCGTCCCCTTTGTCCTGAGTGCGTCGCGTGAGGAGCGCGAAGGATTTATCCCGAGTGCATCCCAGGAGAATTTCACGAAGGATTTCTGGCAGGGGAGGAGCATGGCTGGCAACGTCACCGCCACAAAAACCGCCACCGAAGAGCGCCTGTATACGATTGGCGAGGTCAGCCGGCTTGCGGACCTGAAACCGTTTGTGCTGCGCTACTGGGAGTCGGAGATTCCGATGCTGCAGCCGACTAAGGACGACGCGGGCCGCCGCGTCTATCGGCAGCAAGACGTGGACATGGTCTTCCGCATCAAGCGGCTGCTCTACGACGAGGGATTTACGATTGCCGGCGCGCGCCGCCATCTGCGGGAAAAAGGCGCCGACGACTCTGCGTACCACGGCTCCAACCACTCCGGAGACGGCGCGTCGCAGTTGTTGAGCCGGCGGATGCTGCTCGATCTGCGGGACGCGCTGCACGCTTTCTTGACGCTTCTCGAACGCCGGTGATAGCCTTGTGAGTGAAGAAGCTACCGCGATTCGGCCCTCTCGAAGTTGCCGTGTCGTTGTCAGGTTACCCCGTCGGGACGTAGCGCAGCCTGGTAGCGCGCACGCTTGGGGTGCGTGAGGTCGCGAGTTCAAATCTCGCCGTCCCGACCATTCTTGCTCACCTAGTAGCGTCAGGCTCTCATGAGCACTTACATCGTTGAATTGAATGAAAGGTCAAATACTTTTCGTGTCCCAAGTGTGGCGAAAAGTCCGTAACCGTATGGGGTTCCGTCCTAACGAGCTCCAAAGTCCATGCGATCTACTATGCGAACCTGATGACTGCATGTAAGGAAGCCGAATCTTCCGTTCGCCTCACGATTAGCTTTGGAGGTTGGGGGAAAGGCAACCTTGAGGAACGTTGCTGGGTTTTTATTGAAGCCAGACCGACGGTCGATAGTTATGAAATGATGGTCAGAGAGCCCGAAGAGTCAGTGTATTTTGGGGAGAAGCTTTTAGGAAGAGGGCTAAGTCGCAACGAGGTACTTAAGAATGAGGATAAAGATGATTTTTTTGCTGTCGCAGATTGCATCGCGTTTAACGACCCTGCAGTGAAATCGTATCTGCTGGGAATGGCCGTTAATTTGGAAGGCCGAAATGCCACAAACTGAAATGAAACACATCTTGTTGACGAATGATGATGGGTACCTAGCGGAAGGGTTGCGGGCGCTGGCGGAGGAGCTTGCGGATTTCGCCATGGTGAGCATTGTGGCGCCGAGCCGGGAGCAGAGCGGGACGGCGCAGTCGCTGACGTTGCGGCAGCCCATTGTGTGCAACCGAATCGCGGAACGCGAGTGGGCCATTGACGGGACGCCGGCGGACTGCGTGATTGTGGCGCTGCACAAGCTTTTGCCGGAAAGGCCGGACTTGCTGATTTCTGGGATCAACCACGGCGCTAATCTCGGGGAGAATGCCTATTACTCCGGCACTGTGGGCGCGGCGCGCGAGGGCACACTGCATCATGTTCCTTCCATTGCGATGTCACTGTGCGCGAAAAAAGAAAACGCGAAATTTGAGAATTCGGTGCGAGTGGCTCGCGCTGCGGCTGAAATCGTTTTGAAAGAGGGCTTGCCTGACCAGGTGCTGCTCAATGTGAACGTGCCGGAGCCGTGGAAGGGTGAAGTGAAATTCACGCGGCAATCGCGGAAGATCACGCGCAATCAGTTGAGCGAAGGAAAAGATCCGCGCGGGCGCAGCTATTTCTGGCTCTTCGAACAACGCATCGACAAGGACGTCGAGCCGGACACCGATTACGCCGCGATTTTTTCCGGCGCGGTTTCCATCACGCCTCTGCACCTCGATGCCACGCACACACGGTCGCTTAATCATCTTTCCCACTGGGCCAAAGCCATCGCCTCCGCCTTTCGCAAGTAATTTAGCGGGGGCTTTGATTCTGGTTCCTAGGATTTAGCCGCAAGCAAAACGAATGGCGAGCTACGCGAAGCTCGTGATGTGCTGCCGCAACAAAGTATCCCCCGGATCGGGTGGCTGGTCCGCGTCCGGCAGGGCCGCGCCTTTGAGCACAGCAACATCGAGCGTTGCCTCCAACGGAAAAGTGCCGCTCTGGCCAAACATGGCGTCCACCGCGGCTTGAAAAACCAGCGGCGCAAACAGGCGCATAACCTGAGGTGAATCCAGGCTCAAATCGGAAAGGTTCTTGTTGAAATCTTCAACGAGACTGATCAACGCGTTGGAAAAAGTCGGCAGGGATTGCACGAGCGGCTGGTTACCGGTCTTGCGCAGCTTTTCGAATGCGGCTTGCGCACCGTCAATCACTGCCTTTTCGTTTTCCAACAGCGTGACGTAAGGGTCTGTAACCAACGGCTGGCCAGCAACGAGTTGAATGGCCTGCTGCGCGGCAACGCTGTCATAAAAGTTTGCTGTATTTTTTAGTTCCGGAACGCCCTGCAAAAGGGTTTGGATGCCCACGAAGTTCGTCTTCAGGGAAACGGGAGTAAACGTGTTGGTGATGGCCGTGACCAGATTTAAGTCACGGACATCCCAAACGATGGCCCCTTTGGGGTTTTGTTTCAGCAAGGAGCCATCCAGAATCACGTCGTTCATAGCGGGCAGGGCGGTGTAAACGAGGAAGGCGCTAATTCCCGGATTGCCTTTGGGAACGTCCTTGAAGTTTGATGGATCGCTGGCATAAGCCGCCAGTAGGAATCGCCGAATGTTGGTCTGCATGGCGAAAGACATGGCGCGGTAATCAGGCGCACCGGTGTTGTTCAATAAGGCGGAGACCCAGTCAAAACCTGCTTGTGCGCGCCGGCGGACCTGGAGGTTCACCCAAGCATTTCCAATGATACCGTTGGGCGTGCCGGAGACCTGTGCGGTGAACGTGTCCCAATCGCTGACCCAGGTATCAAACGTGCCGTGATTTGGATTGGGGTTTTCGGCCCCAAAGATTCTCGGGAAGTACCTGCCAGCCGCAGCGCCGTATTCATATTCGAACTGTGCGCGGGACAGGGGCGCCCCTACGGTAACGAACGAATAGCCAAAATCAACTGCGCTCACATTGTATTGGTGCACGCCTTGCGCTTTCCCGGAAACACCAATCGAGCAACTGGCAAAGCGCTTGAGATTGGCATTGCGGCGGACGGTTTCCGAAGAGACGGCATCAGTCCCGCCCGCTTCGAAGAATTGCACCCGGCCGGAATCGCTGTCGGCGAGAATAGCGTTGGTATAACCAGTAGCCAGGTCATCCGAGATACCCGTGGACCAGGGCAGGTGCGTTTCCACGTGAGTGTCCCGCCGAATCGCGTGGGCTAGCGTGCAAGTATTCAGCGTAACCCCGGGGATGCGAGCCGCAAAGATCTGCGAAAAGTCGCCGGAGATAGCATCCGCAAGCGAGCCATTCGCAGTGTCCGCAAAGACGGCGTCAATAAGCGCGGACTCCGTGCTGGAAGCGTTGTATGCAAAGTCCAGAGAAAATCCGTACGTGGTGTTGAGGGCTTTGACGGTTGCGGCATAAATCGCCTGCGACTTGTCGCGAATGGTTTTGATGGCGGCATTGATTTTGCCGATGCTGGCTTTGAGCTGCGTGAGGTCCACACCCGCGAATTTAGCGAGCTGTTCGGTAACCCAAACAGCCACTCCGCTAAGATCGCCGGAGTTGAGAGCCTGCTCGAGATTAGCGAGGCTCAAGGTGGTATTCACTTTGGCTTGCAGCTTGGTAAGAAAATCCTGCAATGCGGAGCCATCCAGCACGGCGGCGAGTTTTTTGGCGTCGTCGCGAAGCTTGTCAAACCGGTCGCTCTCGTACAGTTCGAACAAGCCTTCCGAAGCAGTTGCCTCGAGCCACTGCACCGTGGGGTCCTCGTGGAAGGAAGCGTCGTGCAAGAGGCCGTCGAGGAAGTCCTTTACGTCGGACTGTTGCAAGTTGGCAAGCTTCTGGGCAGCGTGCTCGATTTTTGTGAGCCCCGGAATATCATCCGCGTATTTCCAAATGACGGAGGTAACCGTTTGCGGCAGAGCATCCCACTTTGCGAAGAAATTCTGAAGCGTGGCAAACGCAGCGTTCTCATCAACGCCGAGGTCCGCCAAGAATTTATCGCCGAGAGCGTTGGTGATGTCCTTGATGTCCGTGGAGTGGAGAAGGGCCAAGAGATGGGTGTTGTGAATCCCGAGGATGGCGGCGATGAAATCGTCGAGCTTGTCCGGTGTAAGAGTGCCGGTGGAGGGAGTAATGTTCGCCCCAGCGTGGAGGGCGAAACCCAAGCCTTTGGTGGTAGCCCGGAAAAGGCGCAGCCGGACTCCTGGATTACTTGCTGAATCCAGATCACGATTGAGGACCAGGTAGTACTTCCCACCAAGTCGCGCGGTCAGCATGGCGTTCAGTCCCAGCGAAATACGCAAGCCGATATCGCCTTCGAGGTCGTTGAGTTTTAGAGTCTTGACCCAATTGAAGTCGTAGCCGGCAGTCACTCCCAGATTGGCACTGAGCTCCCCGGTGACTTCCGTAACGACCCAGCAACCCTTGGCCAGCTTGCTGCTGTCGCTGGCAATTTCCGCCGGAGAGCACCAGGAATCAAGCAGCTTGACAAAGGCATCCTGCGCATGAACGGATTTGTCTACGGCCGCGACAAATGCAAACAGACCATCGCCTTTCCCGCTCGCGCCAAAACTGACATTGACGGCGGGATTGAGAGCCATGTTCCCGGAGACCTTTCCGGAAATGTCGAAGCCGCAACGAACGACGAGGAAGCGTTGATTCGTATTTTCGGGGAAACTGACGTTCAATTGCTTGCCGTCCTCGCTGGCAAAGCCGAGGTCCGCTTCGAGTTGGGACGGCGTCTGGTAGGCGGCGAGGCCTGCAGTGGCAGAGGCTGAAACGTTGAAGGAGACCGGTGCATCGTTGATACCAGGCAAGTTGAAATTGCCTCCGGTGGAGGCCTGCGCGTTAAGCTCCGCGACACGGATGTCCGCAGGCGGATCCGGAAATTCTTTGTTTAGAGTGATGGCCTGAATCACCGCCGAATCACCGGAAACGTTGATCGTGGGCTTCCTGGTGTCCGTTGGCGTTAGGGTAGTGGAAGGGGACGGTTGAACTGAGGTCGCCATGAAATCCTCCTCTTTGAACGGAATGATTGTGGAAAGGGTGCTCCCCGGCAAGGTAGTGCTCCAGCAGAACAAATCGTGTCACGGTGTAGCTAGAGCGGGCAAACCCCGAACCGATGAGCAAAGTCAGGTCCTCCGGGTTCGGTAGAAACTGTGTGGCCGCGCCGCGCATGGAAGGGCTCTTGACCCTACGGCGCAATCGTGCCCCCGGCTTCCGAGGATTCGATCTTCGTTCGCCTTACCTACTTCGCCGGCTGCGCGGTGGGCGCGATGAGGGCGATGTTGTTTTTGCGCATGGCGTCGTTGAGGGCGAGGACGTCTTTGGAAAAGACGTCGCGCCACTTGGCTAGCTGCGTTTCGAGGCGCTGATCGAGCTCGGCAAAGACTGCCTCTTCGGCTGCGGTTGGCGCCGTGTCGGCGCTGTCGGTGACGTTCTGAAGATAGGCCAGTTTGCTTTCGAGCTTGGTCGGATAGTTGGCAAAATCCTCGGTGGATTTGCCATTTACCTGGATGAGTTCTTCCTCGATGGCGGCGATTTTCTTGCGCAGATCGGAAGAAGCCGCGGCGACGGGATTGGGCGGGTCGCCGCCATCGCCTTTAGACGGCTGGCTTGCTTGAATTGGGCCAAGGCGCTTCTCGAGCGCTTGCAACTGGCCACGCAGGTCGCGAATCGCGATGATGGTTTTGTTCATTTCGTCGGTGCGGTCGCGCATTTTCAGGATTAGGTCGAACTGCTTGCGCAAATCTTCGGCCGAGGTTTTAACGCGGGGGTCCATTTTCACCGCAAACGAAACGTTCTGTGATTTGCCGCCGACTGTCAGCCGCGCTTGGTACGTGCCGGGTAGAGCGAGCGGCGCGATGGGATCGCCTGCGTCATAAACCACCTGCGGGATTTTTATGGGGAGTTCATAGCGCAAGTCCCAAGTGAAAAGATTGAGCCCTGCTTTGGCAGGAATGTGCTCTTCGGGAGCGTCGCGCTCCCATTCTTCTGGGGCTTCTTCCTTTTTCTTTTCTTCGCTGGTGAACGCGCGAATGACCTTGCCCTGCGCGTCTAGAACTTCAAGCTTCGCAGGCTCCTTCGGTTCGGCCTTCAAGTAGTAGTACAAAATCGCGCCATTCGGGGGGTTTTCCCCGATGGGGTTGCGGCGCGGATTGAAATGACCAGTCCGCGTGCGCCAAGCAGTGCGGGGCGTGAAGAGATGCGCGTCTTCGCTGGCGATGGAGGCAGCAGCCTGCCGCAGCGGACTGATGTCGTCGAGTACCCAGAACGAGCGCCCGTGTGTAGCTGCTACCAGATCGTCGTCGTGGACGATCATGTCGTGAATCGGCGTGTTCGGAAGATTGAGCTGCAGCGGCTGCCAGTTTCCGCCGTCGTTGAACGAAACCCAAATGGCCGTTTCCGTTCCGGCGTAGAGCAGGCCCTTGCGCTTGGGATCTTCGCGCACCGCGTGGACGTACGAATTGTCGGGCAGGCCGCCGATAATTTTTGTCCACGTTTTGCCGAAGTCCGTGGTCTTAAAAATGTACGGCTTGAAATTATCGAGCTTGTGCGCGTCCACGGCGGCGTAGGCGGTTCCCGCATCGAACGGAGAGGCTTCGATGAGGCTGATCATCGCCCATTCGGGAACTTCTTTGGGCGTGACGTTGGTCCAATTCTTGCCGCCATCGCGCGTTATTTGAATCAGTCCGTCATCAGTCCCCGCCCACAGCACACCTTCCTGCTTGGGCGATTCCGCGAGAGTGAATACCGTGTCGTAGTATTCGACTGTGTACTGATCCTTCGTGAGCGGCCCGCCAGAATCCTGCTGCTTGGTTTTATCGTTGCGCGTGAGGTCGGGGCTGATGGTGGTCCAAGTGCGGCCGGCATCACTCGAACGAAACACGTATTGCGAGCTGTGATAAATGACGTCGGGATTGTGCGAAGAGATGACAATCGGCATGGTCCAGGTATAGCGGTATTTTTGAGTGGCGGCTGGGTAGCCGTTGGGATCCTCGGGCCATTCCTGAATGCTTTGCGCTTGATTCGTACGACGGTCGAAGCGCGTGAAAATGGGGCCTTCGTCGTCGGCGTAAACGATGTTCGAGTCGCGTGGATCGGGAACGACGTAACCGCTTTCGCCGCCACCTACGGCGTCCCAATCGCCGCGATCAATGAAGCCATGGTCGCTGCGCGTCTGGATGCCAACCGAAGAGTTGTCCTGCTGCGAGCCGTAAACGCGATAAAGAAAATCATTGTCGGCAGCGACGTGATAGAACTGCGCGGTGGGCTGATTGTTTTGCGTGGACCAATTCTTGCCGCCGTCGATGGAGATGGTCGCGCCGCCATCGTTGCCGTTGATGAGGCGGTTGGGATTTTCGGGATCGATCCAGAGGGCGTGATTGTCTCCGTGAGGCGAATTGACGCGCTCGAACGTCTTTCCAGCGTCGATGGAGCGGTAGAGGCCGGTGTTGGCGATGTAGACCTTGTTGGAGTCCTTCGTGTCCGCCCAAACGTGAGTGAAATACCAGGCGCGCTGGCGGAAGCGGTGGTCGTCGTTGATAAGCGACCATTTCGCGCCGCCGTCGTCGCTGCGATAAAGGCCGCCCTTCTTGGCTTCGATGAGCGCGTAAACTACGTTTGAATCGGCACCGGAAACGGACACGCCGATGCGGCCGAGGGGACCCTCGGGGAGGCCGTCGCCTTCGAGGCGCTTCCAAGTGGCGCCATCGTCGGCGGAACGGTAAAGGCCGTCCTTGGCGCCGCCGCTGTTGAGCGTCCACGGAGTGCGCCAGCCTTCCCACATCGCGGCAAAAAGAATGTGCGGATTTTGCGGATCGAAGACGACGTCGACGGCGCCGGTGCGGTCGTCAAGATAAAGAACTTTGTCCCACGTTTTGCCGCCGTTCTGCGTGCGGAAAACGCCTCGCTCTGCGTTCGGGCCGTAGGCATGACCCAGAGCGGCCACGAAAACGACGTCAGGATTTGTGGGATGAATGACGAGCGCACCGATGTGGCGCGTGTCTTTCAACCCGACGTTGATCCACGTTTTTCCGGCGTCGGTGGATTTGTAGACGCCATCGCCAAAAGAAATGTTGCCCCGGATGCAGGCTTCGCCAGTGCCGACGTAAACGATGTTGGGATCGGAATCGGCCACGTCAATGGCGCCGATCGAAGAGACAGGCTCCTTATCGAAGAGCGAATCCCAGGAGTTGCCGCCGTCGGTGGTTTTCCAGACGCCACCTCCGGTCGCGCCAAAGTAATACGTGTTCGGCTGGCTCGGCACGCCCGTCACCGCCAGCGCGCGCCCGCCCCGGAACGGGCCGACGAGCCGCCACTTCATACCGCCATAAGTTTTAGGATCAATTTGCTGCGCGTTAGCAGCAAGGGCCAAAACCAACACAAAAGGCATAACTGCGAAAAAGGACATAACTCCACGTCGAACGGAATTCACACACACCTCCAAAGGATGAACCAGGAAACCTCGCATACTATCACTGATGAACTTGTCCAGCATAGATTCACGGGCGCACGGTTCGTGTGGTAGGTTGATGGTGAAAGAAAGAACCGAGCTCGGCATGGACTGCTGTGGATAGTTCCGTCGTTAATAAAGCAATCAAATCTGTGATTCGCCCGGTGTTGCAAAACGCTGGCTTTACTCAATTTAGTTCGCGATCGGCGTGGCGGTATGCGAACAAGAAGATTGATGTCGTGAATTTTCAATCCTTCAATTCTTATCTGGCCAATTCTGTGGGCTGTACGACCTATTCTTTCGCCCTCAGATTGGGATGCAGCTTTGATGCCATTCCTCGCAGAGAAAGAACCAAGCAGAAAGACGGATATCTTCGGCCTGAGGAATACGAATGTCATTTTCGTTCAACACTGTTGAGGACCATCCGGCAGCCAAACCTGAAGAGGCGGAACATCTGGTATGTTGAGCCATCGGGTGAAAATCTGGGAGCGGTCATCGAGGATGCGAAGAAGGCTATTCAAGAGCGTGGAATGCCATGGTTTCACCGGTTTAGCGACATCCAAGAAGCTCTGCGGACACTGCTGAAAGACTCTGAAAGTAACGATGGAACATGGGGTTTCGGCGCCAAACATTCGCCCTGTCGCAATTTCATGACGGGATTCATAGCTTTATCCTTGGGAAAGACAGAACGTGCAATCGAGCACATCCAGAAGGCTTTGGACTCTGGCTGTTTCAAGGAATTCGAACCCCAGATGCTCGGGGTACTAGAACAAACAAAATAGGGCGGGATGAGCCAGCAAAAGACATACGACGTGGCGGTAATTGGGGCTGGGGTGTTTGGGGCGTGGACGGCGTGGCATTTGGCGAAGCGCGAGCGGCGCGTAGTGTTGATCGAGGCGTATGGGCCGGGACATTCGCGGGCGAGCAGCGGAGGCGAGACGCGGATCATTCGCATGGGATACGGAGCGGATGACCTGTACACGCGATGGTCGCAGCGGTCCCTCGTGCAATGGAAGGAATTCTGCGCAGCGACGAACCAGTCGTTGTTCCTCGAGACGGGCGTGCTGTGGATGGCGGGCAAGGATGACACGCGGCTAAAAGAGACGGCGGCGACATTGAAACGATGTGGCGTGCGGTTCGAGGAATACGACCGCGCCTCGCTAGAAACAAAATATCCGCAAATTGCGCTGGGGGAAATTCAGAAAGGGATCTTCGAACCGCTCAGCGGAGTGTTGATGGCGCGGCGGGCGGTGGCAGCGGTTGTCGAAGAGGCGATACGGCTGGGAGTGGAATATCGCTGCGCGCAAGTTGTGGACCCCCGAGAAGTGGGCGCCGTAAAGCATGTCACGACGAAGCAGGGGGAGCGCATCGCCGCGAGACAATTTGTTTTTGCTTGCGGGGCTTGGCTCGGGAAGATTTTTCCCGACGTTCTGGGCTCGCGGATTTTCCCTTCGCGGCAGGAAGTTTTCTTTTTCGGGATACCGGCTGGCGAGACACGGTTTGCTCCTCGTGCGCTGCCAACGTGGCTGTTTCAGGAAGATTTGGTCTACGGGATGCCGGACATCGAGGGCCGCGGGCTAAAGATTGCGTTCGACGAGCACGGCGAGCGAGTGGATCCCGATACGCAATCGCGAGTCATCTCGCCGGAGATGACTGAAGCTGTGCGTGAGTACGTTGCGCGGCGATTCCCTGCTCTGCGCGATGCTCCGATTGTAGAGACGCGCGTCTGCCAGTACGAAAATACTTCGAGCGGAGACTTTCTGATTGATCGCCACCCGGAAATGGAGAACGTATGGCTTGCAGGAGGCGGGTCGGGACATGGGTTCAAGCACGGGCCGGCCGTGGGCGAGTACATCGCTGCGCAACTGCTGGATGGCGCGCCAGCCGAACCGCGGTTTTCGCTGGCGACGAAGGAAACGGTGCAGAGGCGGGCGGTGTACTGAGCCAGAAGAGTTTGCAGTTCGCCGTTTGCAGTTCGCAGTCAGAAAAAAGATAGAAAGAAAAATTCTTCCCACCCTTCTTCGAGCTGGAGTTCGCTCGTTGCGGAAAAGCTATTTTTATTTTGGGCCTCTTACGGTCAACTGCGAACGGCTATCGGCAGACGCTTAAAGTCTGGGCGCGCGACGACGGGGATTCAGCAGCGCGGGTGTGCGCCGGGCGCGCTTGGCCTTTTCCGCGTAGAGCTGCTGGTCGGCTTCGGAAAGCAGTTTTTCGATGCGCTCGCCATCGCCGCGGTACACGGCCATGCCGATGCTGGCGGAGAGGCGAGGCGGTTCATCATCGTTGGCCATCACCTGACGGATGCGCTCGATGACGCGCCGCGCTTCGTCTTCCTGTGATTCCGGGAGAACCAGAGCGAATTCGTCACCGCCGTAGCGCGCAGCGGTGTCAATGGCGCGGCAATGAATACGAAGAATATCAGCAACGCGGCAAATGGCGCGGCTACCGACCAGATGACCGTAGCTATCGTTAATCAGTTTCAGGCCGTCGAGGTCGAGAAGCAGAACAGCGAAGGGGCGGCCAGACCGGTCGGTGCGCTCGGTTTCGTTTTCGAGGACGTCGAGCAAGCGGCGGTAGTTGGCGAGCCCGGTGAGCGGGTCGCTGACTGCCATGTGGCGGACACGCTCGAACAGGCGGGCGTTATCGAGCAGCGCGCCGCCAAGGGCGACCGTGTAGCCCAAAACCATAAGGCCCTGGGCGAACACGAAGGGAGCATCCATCAGGCGCGCGGAATGGGCGGCGGCGAGCTGGGCAGCGACGTTCAGCCAAACAGCGGCGTACATGGTGCGGTCAAAGGAAGAATCCTCGACCGTCAAGCGGCGGCGGTACCAGAAGAGACTCACCAGAAAAAAACCGCCTGGCAGCAACTGTTGAGGACTGGGGAAAAAGGCGCTTGGGTGCGGAGAAACTGCCTGGGGCAAGTGGCGGAGGGCTGCGGCGAGCCCATAGGTGACCGCAATGGCAGCGACCAGAGCGCCTGCAATTTCCCTCTTTGGATGCCTCGAACGCGGCATGAAATGCTCGACCAGGAGCGCAGCAACTACCAAAACTGCCAAGATCAGACGGCCGAGCCACCAGGCGATGATATGGGCTGAAGGCAGGCGCAGAGAGGTCTCGGGGAGGACTTGGAAGAAGAGCACCCCGGTGGCGATCAGGACGCCGCCACATAGGAAAAAGCCTGCGCCGAGGATCAGGGAGATGCGGTCCTGGGTGCCCTGGAAACGAACCAGGGTGACAGCGGCAAAAACGAAGGCCAGGAGGCTGCTGATGACCTCAAGGTAGCCCTGGAGCAAGGCGTCGGGAGGAATCGTGAGGCTGCGCAGCCAGTAAGCGGCAAGAACGACAAATAGAAATGCCGCGACATGCGACAAAAATATTGTCGTGCGGGTGCGCGTGTGTGAGAGGGAGTTTTGGCCCATGGTCCCTTTACGATTGCCCGGAAATCGGGCGAACCGCCTATTAGATTAGACTACAAAGCACTGGCACCCGTTGCGCGGGAATCAATGGCGAGGTTAGACAAACGACACTTCCTGTGGATTAGAGCACCTGTCCGAAAGAACAGGTCACAATTCGCGTGAGGTGGGCGGCGAAAGGCGCGGAACGAGCGAAAAACTTTTGTTGTTGCAGGGAAAGGCCGGAGTGCGCAAAATTGTCTGACTTGAAACGATTCAAATTGCTGAGCCCCATCGCATCATAGATTTGTCTCCAAAAGGAGAATCGCTTGAGCAATGAAGCTGCGACAAATTCAGAACCGCGCCTACGGCGGTCTCTGACACTTTGGGACCTCATCTTTTACGGAATCGTTCTTATCCAGCCCATCGCGCCGGTTCCGCTCTACGGTGTGGCACAGAAGCTTTCGGACGGCCACTTTGTCACAATCATTCTGATTGCGCTGTTCGCTATGCTGATCACCGCTGTCAGCTACGGGCGTATGGGCACGCTCTATCCAACAGCTGGATCGGCTTACACGTACGTTGGCAAGGGCCTGAACCCGCATCTCGGATTTCTGGCCGGCTGGGCGATGATTCTCGATTATCTGCTGCAGCCCCTGATCAATACTGTGTGGATCTCGACTGCGCTGCACGAACGTTCCGCATACTTCCACATCCCGCAGATTCCCTTTGTCGTATGGGCCCTAATTATCGTCGGAATTATGACCGCGCTGAATCTGGCTGGAGTCAAAGCCTCCGCGAATACCAACAAGATTCTGTTAGCGGTCATGTCGGTGGTCGTAGTGTTCTTCCTTGTCCTGGCCGTTCGTTTCTTGCGCGCCGGACAGGGATGGGCAGGCTTATTCTCGATTCAGCCATTCTACGATCCAAGAACATTTGATTCTCACAGGATTCTGACTGCGACTTCTTTCGCCGCTCTCACCTATATCGGCTTTGACGGGGTCACTACGCTAGCCGAAGACGTGGAGAATCCAAAGCGCAACGTTTTGCTGGCTGTAGTGCTAACGTGCATTTTTGCCGGCGTCTGCAGCGGAGTCGAGGCGTACCTTGGCGCGCGGGTGTGGCCGGACTGGCGGTCGTTTCCAAATCTCGAAACCGCGTTTATGGATATTTGCACGCGCGTCGGTGGACTAGTCCTTTCCTGGGCCATGGCTCTCATCCTGATTGTGGCCGCATTCGGCAGCGGCCTCACTGGTACTCTCGGTGCAGCTCGGTTGCTTTTCGGAATGGGCCGTGATGGCGTCCTGCCGAAGAAATTTTTCGGACAATTAAAGCCTTCGACAAGCACGCCGACGAACAACATCCTGTTGATAGGCGGCCTCTCGTTTGTTGGAGCTGTGATGCTGAACTACATTGGCAGTGCCTATGAACACGCAGGAGAATTGCTCAACTTCGGGGCCTTCATCGCATTCATGGGGGTTAACTTTGCGTGTTTCTGGCAATTTTCCATTAGACGGCAGCAACGAGGTCCGGTGAACTTTCTGCGAAATGCTCTGCTACCGATAGTTGGATTTATCTTCTGCGGCGTCATTTGGGTGAACCTGAACATCATCGCGAAAACCGTTGGCGGCATCTGGTTCGTGATTGGGCTTCTCTATTTTGGCTACAAGACCAACTGGTTCCGCTCAGCGCCGGTAATGATTGATTTCAGGGAGTGATAGCTCAGATCGACCTTCAACATCGAGTTGCCGCGGCCGGGCATATTTCAAATGGGAGAACTCTGGCAGAATGCTGATACCCGAGACGAAGTTGAAGCGCGGAGGCGGCAGACACGCCACAGTAACGATGCGAGACGTAGCGCAGGCCAGCGGTTTCTCTCCCGCGACAGTTTCCATCGTGTTGAATAACGCGCCGCTGGCGCGTTACATCGCTCCGGCAACAAAAAAAAGGATTGAAGACGCGGCGAAAAAGCTGGGCTACCGGCCAAACGCGATGGCGCGGTTCCTGCGCAGCCGGCGAAGCCAGACCGTCGGCGTGATGATCTTCGACATAACGGATCCGTTTTGCACGCCGGTGCTGCGCGGAATCGAAAACGCGCTTTATCAATCCTCGTATGTACCGATTTTCGCCGACGCGCACAACCAGCGAACCCGGTTCGAGCGCTACCTCGAAATGCTGCTGGAGCACCATGTCGAGGCGCTGATCGTGGTGGCCAACTGGCTCTTTGTGGACATTCAGCTCCTAGCGGACCTGAGCAAGAGAAACATTACTGCGGCGACGATCGGCTGGGAGGTGCCGGGAGACTCGGTGAGTTCGGTGATGGTGGACAACGAAGCAGGAGGGCGGCTGGCGCTCGAGCATCTTTACCACCTCGGCCACCGCAGGATCGCCTTCATCCGCGGGCCAAAAATGTTGATTGACAGCGGGCCGCGTTGGAAAGGCATCCAGAAGTTTGCGCATTCGGTGGGATTGGAAATCGATCCGTCGCTCGTCGTGCAATTGCCGGACGAATTAGAAGCCAACTCGGGATTCGAGGGCGGCTACCGGATCACCGAAGAATTGCTGGAGAGAAAGAAGAAGTTCACCGCCGTGCTTGCGTTTGACGATTTGACGGCATTTGGCGCCATCCGCGCGTTGACCAAGGCCGGTGTGAAAGTTCCGGAGCATTGCTCGGTGGTGGGGTTCGATGATGTGCCACTATCTGCATTGGCGGCTCCTTCGTTAACGACCGTGCGGCAGCCACTGGAAGCCATGGGAAACATGGCTGTGAACCTGGTGGTCGAGGGCATCAAGGCCGGTCTGGAAAAGCGCGATTGGAGCATTTCGCGGCACAAGATGACGCCGGAGCTGGTGATTCGCGACTCTACAAGAGCCATGCTGTCAGCAGCGGACGACTAGGGACTAAGTCAACTCATCCCGTTATTCTCTCACTCTGGACATACCAAAGCTAAAGTCAGGACTGAGATCCTTCGAGCATCCTTGTCTGATGTCCTCATGACAAACCCTCTCTTCGTTATTTCTGAGGGGGCAGGAAGGCCTCGGGGGCGCGGAGAAACTGAACGCCCGGAGTTTCTGTCGCTACATGCACTCGCTGGAAGCGGCCTTTGGTTCCTCCGCTCCCTCTGAAGGTGAGGAGATACTGGTTGCGGAAGTGATTGGCCAACTCATCGAAATACGGCTTGAGAGTGACCGCTTCACTGACGCCGAGATAGTAGGATTCTGCGCCAGTGGACTCGGCGAGGCGGCTGAGATCATTCTGCCCGCGGAAGGCGCGAAAGAACCGGCGGCCCAAGTGACCCGCGTCAGGATAGTAGATAGACCAGAGGTTGACGTTCTCTTTTTGCGCGCGTTCATAGGCAGATTCCAGGTCCGGGCTTTCGGGGAAGTTGCCGTGGAAATAATCAACTCCCGAGGAGATCAATAGAATGGAACGGCGTTCCGTGGGCCCGGCAGGCAAGCGCTTCAACAAATCGATGACGGCAAGATAGGGGCTGGAAAACGCCTGTGGGCCGATTGGAATGCGCAAGGCCTTCGCGGCCAGTTCGTGGTTGTTGGTAAAGTCCTGCGCCACCTCCGCAGTACCGTTGCGGGCGTAGGAAACAGAGATGTAGGTGGTCTCAGGTTCTGCGTTGAAAAATGCCTTCAAATCATTCCACTGACTTGCAATATCACTGTCCAGGGAATCATCGATGAGCACGGCAAGATAGAGTTTTTCGCCATGCCGCCAATTGGCGACTTGCGTGCGTTCCTTGTTTACAAAAAATTGCACATCTTCTTTACGAATGGCCGGCGGGGCCGCATCTTTCTTGCCAAGGGCGGTCACCGTCATGGTGACGGTACCCGGCTCGGCGGCGGAAGCGCCGGGCACCAGAAATGTTGGCAGAAAAGCGAACGCACCAATAGCAAGCACGAAACAGCTGCGTCTTAACACGTTCATGTTCCTTCTCCCTTTTTTCCCTATTTAGTTAGATGCACGGCGCGACTTCAAGGAGGCATGCACGATCGGGTCTACGCGGGGACGAGGCCTTTATTCAATCTGTACTATCGAAATTCACTCTACCTGCTGTTTGCAAAGCGTAAGCCCAAGACAATTCCGTTCCGGCACCCAATTCCATGCTCCAAAACACTGCGATTGCGTAGTATGCTGCGGGCCTGGCGGTGAAGTTTTTTTCCGGGCACCGAAGAATTGCGCGCGAAATGGGCGGTGAACCGTACTTGGAAGCCGAGCCTTGCGGAAACCGAGCGCGAAAGACTCTACGGGCAGTGGAAGAAAGCGGTGACTCGTTTATTCGATTGGATGGAATCCTGAAGGAGGCCTGGATTTATGACTTCACCGTGGCTGGGTGAGTTTCTTGGCACCATGATATTGATTTTGCTGGGCGACGGAGTGGTAGCCGCGGTCCTCCTGAAGCGCTCGAAAGCCGAAGGCAGCGGCTGGATGGTGATTACGACCGGTTGGGCGCTGGCGGTGATGGCCGGAGTGTTTACGGCCATCGCTTGCGGGAGCAGCGACGCGCATTTGAATCCCGCGGTGACGCTGGGCTTCGCATTGCGCGATGGACATTTTGCAAAGCTTTTGCCGTATTTTGCGGCGCAGCTATTGGGAGCCATGGTGGGTGCCGCGCTTGTTTGGCTGCATTATCATCCGCACTGGAAAGAGACGGCGGATGCGGGAGTAAAGCTGGGATGCTTTTGCACCGCGCCGGCTATTCGAAAGACCGTGGCAAATTTTCTGAGCGAGGTGATTGGGACGTTCGTGCTTGTTTTTGTGGCAGGAGCGATTTTTTCCAAGGGCGTTGCGGCGGGAGGGCCAGCGGCGGGGCTTGGACCGTACTTGGTAGGAAGTTTGGTGTGGGGTATTGGGTTGTCGCTCGGCGGCACGACGGGCTACGCTATTAATCCTGCCCGGGACCTGGGGCCGCGTGTGGCCCATGCGATTCTTCCGATTGCGGGCAAAGGCGGATCGGACTGGACGTACGCACCTATTCCGGTGCTGGGCCCATTAACCGGCGGATTGCTGGCGGGGGCGCTCCTTCGAGTGCTCGGAGTTTAGGGAAGAGTGGTTTAGAATCTAGGATGCTAAAATGAGCAGCTGCAAGCGCTTGCATACTACGCTTTTTGAGGGTTGAACACTTTATGGGTTTGATGCGTTCCTTTTTGCTCGCTGCTTCCCAAAACCGCTGGCTGCGCGACCATGCCTCGCATTATAAGTTTGTGCGAAGGAGCGTGTCCCGCTTTATGCCGGGCGAGACCCTGGATGACGCGCTCATTGCCGCGCAGACGCTACGCGGGAAGAAAATCGGAACTGTTTTCACGCATCTCGGAGAAAACATCGGCGATCGCGCGGAAGCGCAGGAGGTTGCGAACCATTATTTGGAAGTTCTCGAGCGCATCGGGCAAAAAGGGTTGCAGACGGAGGTTTCGGTCAAGCTGACGCAATTGGGCCTGGACCT
The DNA here is from genome assembly GCA_035280045.1 of Candidatus Acidiferrum sp. Classification (GTDB taxonomy): domain Bacteria; phylum Acidobacteriota; class Terriglobia; order Acidiferrales; family UBA7541; genus Acidiferrum. The sequence continues at coordinate 39,273 of DATEGP010000121.1, read as the reverse complement.
GTCACCTGACCTTTGCTTCGACCATTTGAAAACAATCATTGCGCGCGCTCCGAAAGATTCGACCGTGTGGATTGATATGGAAGCAAGCAATTACGTGGACCTCACGCTGGATTTGTACCGGCGCTCGCTGAGCGAATTTCCCAATGTGGGCGTGTGTCTGCAGGCGTATCTTCACAGGACCAAAGATGACATTGCAAAATTACTGCCCTTGCGGCCGTCGATCCGGCTGGTAAAGGGCGCGTATATGGAGCCACCAGAAGTTGCCTTTCCACACAAGACAGACGTGGACGCGAGTTATTTCGAGCTGGGGAAAATGTTGCTGCAGGCCCGGAAAGAGAAAGCCTGCGCGCGAGTGGCCTTTGCGACGCACGACGTCGCGATGATCCGCCGGCTTTCAGAACATGCATCGAAAGAGGGATTCTCGAAAGAGGATTTTGAAGTGCAGATGCTCTATGGCATTCAGCGTGGCGAACAGGAACGGCTGGCGGCGGAGGGTTGCACTTCGATTGTCCTGGTGGCTTACGGAACGTTTTGGTATCCCTGGTTTGTGCGGCGGCTGGCAGAACGTCCAGCGAATCTTTGGTTTATTGCGCGGAATGTATTCGCATCATAAAGCCGGATAGAGACCAGTTCACGTCAGCTTGCAGTGTTTGCTTTGGCCACGAGTAGAATTGCAAGAATGTAGAACACAAACATGAGCGCGAGAAATATTTTCGCGCGGCGATCAGCTCCCTGAAATTCCCGCCAAGCGAGGACCCCCCATAGCGCAGCTACCATGGGAGCAGACTGACCGATGGCGTAGGAAATCGCAACGCCAGTAAAGTTTGCCGCGACAAGATTGAAAACGGTGCCGGTACCCCAGATTACGCCTCCCAAGACGCCAAGCAGATGACCTGAAGCAGGCCCATGAAAAAAACCGCTGAAGTTGACAGGCGAGCCTAGCAGCGGATTTTTCATGAAGTAGATGTTCCAAAGGAGACAGGAAAGAAGAGCGCCGGCGGTGAAGAAAACGCCGACGCTGTAGGGACCGAGTGCGTGTCCTTGCGTCATCGCGTGAGTTACGAAGGGCGCCCAGAGGCCCATCAAGACTCCGGAAACGACAGAAACGATGATGCTTTTTCGGGAGAGAGAGCTTGCAGATTTCTGCAAGCTGCCGTAAGCCTTGCCGTCGAGAACCACAGCGATAATGGCGCATGCGACGCCCGCGGCCAAGAGGACAGGATTGCCTTTGGGCTGAAGAATGTAACTTGATACAACTCCGACGACTAGAGCGATGCCAATAGAAACCGGAAATGCCGTGGCCAAACCAGCCATGTCGATGGCGGCGACCAGGAGAAGATTGGCCAAATTAAAGATCGCGCCACCAACGAGCGTATAGAGAAAATTCGAGCGATCGGCAGAATGAACGTTGTTGAGAAAGCTTGATGCATCGCCGGATGTACTTCCCATGGTGAAAGCGAGGACCAGCGAAATGAGGAAAATTCCGACCGCGTAGTCCCAATAAAAAAGCTCGAAACGATAGTTTTTGACACCCTTGTAAGTGTTCGCCCAGGAGCCCCAGCATATGGCGCTGGTGATCATCATTAAAAGCGCGATTGTCAGCGTGTGAGGGACGAACATAGATTGCGGCTCCTACACTTGCCTGTGCATTTAAAACCCTGGATTACGACAAGAAACGGCGACGCGAAGCAAATCTTGTCATCGCTGCCGCTGCTTATAATCACAGCGGGGAAATCTGTCAAGAACTTACGGAAGCGCGTTGAGCGTTCGCGCTCTCCGGCGGCCGCTATGGGATTCCCGAGCTGAGTTCTTATATAATCCGCGCGGACAAGAAAGAGCAAAGGATGCCTGGCCAATCCTTCATTGCCGTCGTGGGCAGCGCAAACGTGGACCTCACCACGTTTCATGACGCGTTTCCGAAACCCGGAGAAACCATTTTTGGCAAGAGCTTCGACCTGGGGTTCGGTGGAAAAGGTGCTAACCAGGCGGTGGCGGCGCGTTTGTGCGGAGCCAACGTCGCGATGGTGGCGAAGGTCGGGAACGATCTCTTTGGTCCTGCGACCATCAAGAATTTCGAGGCGCAAGGCATTGATGCGAGTAATGTGGGTATCGCACAGGGCGTGTCAAGCGGCGTGGCGCCCATTTTTGTAGATCCCGAAGGGCAGAACCGTATCCTTGTGGTCAAAGGCGCGAACGATTTGCTGGCTCCCGAAGATGTGGACTCAGCCGAGCCACTTTTGCGAAAAGCAAACGCCATCGTGCTGCAATTTGAGATTCCCCTCGGAACGGTTTACCACACGGTGCGAGTTGCAAAGGACAGGGGAATTCGATGCATCGTGAACCCCGCCCCAGCACAGGCCGTGGACTTCGAGCAAATCCGCGGCGTGGACTATTTCATTCCAAACGAGAGCGAGGCGGAAACGATCATGGGAATGCCTGTGCATACGGCTGGCGACGCAAAAGACTGCGCGCAGTATTTGCTTGAACAAGGAGTGCGGCGCGTCATTATAACGCGCGGCGAGCGTGGCTGCTTACTGGCAACCGAGGAAGGCACCGAAATGATCCCACCTTTCCAGGTGCAATCGGTCGACACGACCGGAGCAGGAGACGCGTTTATCGGCAGCTTCGCTGTGTTTCTCGGCGAGGGTCTTTCCGAAAAGGAAGCATTGCGGCGGGCGAGTCTTTATGCGGCCCTTTCGACTACCAAAGTGGGGACGCAGAAATCGTTCTGGGGCCGCGAGGAATTCGAGAAAGAGTGGCAGAAGCGCAGCGCCAGCCTGTAAACGCGCGACGGCAAAGTGATAAGATGAAGTACCGATTCCATTTTCCTGATTTTGCGCCTGTTCCATGACACTTCACGACAAACCGCCTGCAATGCGTGATTCCAGCCTCGATCGCCTATCGGCATCACCCGCGAACTCAGTTTCTCCTTCAGACACAGCCATTGCCCAATATGGAGGGCAGGAACTGCAGCCGAATCGCGGGATTCCCCTGAATCTGGATTGGATTGACGAAGTGCGCGTGAACACCAGCGCAGTTGAACGGCGAGCGCAAACGCTGGTCACGCGGCGAACGGTGAAGAAAGAGTGGCAGGCGGCGTGGCTGCTACGGGCCATCACTTGCATGGACCTGACTACGCTCTCTGGCGACGACACCGACGAGCGCGTGAGGCGATTGTGCGCGAAGGCGCGGCAACCGGTTCAACAAGAGATTGTGCAAAAGCTGGGCGTCGAGAGCCTTGGAATAAAAGTGGCAGCCGTGTGCGTGTATCACACGTTCGTAGAAACGGCACGGCGCGCCGTGGAAGGCAGCGGGATTCACGTCGCAGCGGTCTCTACGGGATTTCCTGCAGGGCTTTCACCGCTGCAAGAGCGAGTAAATGAGATTCGGAGGTCGGTGGAGGCAGGCGCGGACGAAATTGACGTGGTGATTACTCGGGCTCACGTTTTTGGAGCGCGGTGGCGGGCGCTTTATGACGAAATCGCGACGTTCAAGAATGCCTGCGGGCCAGCGCACCTTAAAGTGATCTTGGGCACTGGAGATTTGCTGACGTTGCGCAACGTTGCGCGCGCCAGTCTTGTGGCGATGATGGCAGGGGCGGACTTTATCAAAACCTCCACTGGCAAAGAGGCGGTGAACGCCACCTTGCCGGTGAGTCTGGTAATGGTGCGGGCGATTCGCGAGTACGCGCAGGAAACGGGCATGGCCGTGGGCTTCAAGCCGGCAGGCGGCATTCGAACGGCGAAGCAATCGCTCGAATGGCTGGCGCTGATGAAAGAGGAACTAGGCACTTCCTGGATGAAAGCGGAAATGTTTCGCTTCGGCGCAAGCGGGATGCTGGCTGACATCGAGCGCCAGTTTGAGCATTATGCTACGGGGCGGTACTCGGCGGATTACCGGCATCCGATTGCGTGAGCGAAAATTTTAGTGCGATGAAGAAAGAAGCGAGATCAGGCCAGTGAGCATCGTCGAAAAATTCATGACTATGGAGTATGGGCCCGCGCCGGAGGATCCGCGCGAGGCTCTGGCGTGGCTTGACCTTCATCAACGCCGGTTTGGACATTTCATCAACGGGGATTGGCAAGCACCGGCGTCGGGATCTTATTTTGAAACGGCAGATCCTTCCACTGGCGAAATACTGGCGACGGTGGCGCAAGGCTCAGCCGAGGACGTAGATCGCGCGGTGAAAGCGGCGCGAGCCGCGCTTCCAGGATGGCAAGCGCTCACACCTCATGCCCGCGCGCGATACCTTTACGCATTAGCGCGCCAAGCGCAAAAGCATTCGCGCTGGCTCGCAGTGCTGGAAACGCTGGACAACGGCAAGCCGATTCGCGAGAGCCGCGACATTGATATTCCGCTGGTGGCGCGCCATTTTTATCATCACGCCGGGTGGGCGCAGATTCTCGAGCAGGAATTCCCCGGATACTCCGCATGTGGCGTCGTGGGACAGATTATTCCGTGGAACTTTCCGCTGCTGATGCTTGCGTGGAAAATCGCGCCGGCCCTGGCCACGGGGAATACGGTAGTTCTCAAGCCCGCCGAATTCACACCGCTAACAGCGCTGGCCTTCGCGCAAATCTGTCAGGAAATTGCGCTACCGGCCGGCGTTGTGAACATCGTCAATGGTGATGGTTCGACCGGCGAGGCGCTTGTAAAGCATCCCGACGTGGACAAGATTGCGTTCACGGGCTCCACGGAAGTGGGGCGCGCCATCCGCAAAGCTACCGCGCAGAGCCACAAGAAAATTTCGCTCGAACTGGGCGGCAAGTCGCCCTTTATCATTTTTGAGGACGCGGACCTGGATAGCGCTGTCGAAGGCCTGGTAGATGGCATCTGGTTCAATCAGGGGCAGGTTTGCTGCGCGGGTTCGAGGTTGTTGATGCAGGAGAGCATCGCGGAAAAGCTCATCAGCAAAATTCAGGACCGCATGAACACTTTGCGGATTGGCCCGCCGCTTGACAAAGCGATTGATATCGGCGCGATTGTGGCGCGCGTGCAGCTCGAGCGAATCCAGCGGCTGGTGGATCAAGGCGTGGCCGAAGGCGCCACCTGCTGGCAGCCTTCCATCCCGGTTCCTTCGCGCGGATTGTATTTTCCTCCAACACTTTTGAGCGACGTTCATCCAACCTCGGTTGTGGCCCAGCAAGAAATCTTTGGGCCTGTGCTCGCCGCAATGACATTTCGAACGCCGCGCGAAGCCGTGGAGCTTGCGAACAACACAGTGTACGGCCTGGCCGCCTCCGTTTGGAGCGAAAGTATCAATGTGGCCCTGCACGTTGCCGCTCAGTTGAAGGCGGGCGTGGTTTGGGTGAGCTGCACGAATCTGTTTGACGCGGCTTGCGGGTTCGGCGGCTATCGCGAAAGCGGTTTTGGGCGCGAGGGAGGCCGCGAAGGCTTGCTGGAATATCTTGAGCCGGCTTGGTTCAAGCAGGCTCCGCCAATTCACGTTACTCCCCTGGCCATCGAGCAGCCTCCTGAGCCTGCAACGGACTCATCTGAGCCCGCGATTGACCGCACGGTGAAACTTTATATCGCCGGCAAGCAGGCGCGGCCGGATTCCGGCTACAGCATGGCGGTGCGCGCCGCAGATGGCCGTTTGCTCGGCGAGGTACCCCTCGGCAATCGGAAAGACATTCGCAATGCTGTTGAAGCTGCACGCAAAGCAGAAGGTTGGGGCAAGGCTACCGCGCATAATCGCGCGCAGGTGCTCTACTACATCGCAGAAAACCTCTCGCAGCGCCGAGAGGAAATCGCTGCGCGCCTGTCCGCCGCCGTCGGAAGGAAACAGGCCGAAGCGGAAGTTAGCGTCGGCATCGAGCGGATTTTCTCTTATGCTGCGTGGGCCGATAAATTCGATGGCGCGGTCCACAATCCGCCCTTTCGAAATGTCAGCCTGGCCATGAAAGAGCCCATCGGCACTGTCGGCATCCTCTGCCCTACCGGCACTCCGTTGCTTGGCTTCCTGTCGCTCGTGATGCCGGCGATTTGCATGGCCAACACGGTGATCGCGGTTCCATCCGAAAAATTTCCGCTGATTACCGGCGATCTGTATCAGGTTTTTGAAACCAGCGACCTGCCTGGCGGAGTCCTGAATGTCGTCACCGGCCGCGCCGCGGAACTCCTGAAGACGCTCGCCGAGCACGACGACGTAGACGCTATTTGGAGCTTCACCGATGAAGCCGGCGCCGCGGCGGCGAAAGCGCTGTCCATTGGAAATTTGAAGCAGGTCTTTACGAACGAAGGCCGCGCCATCGACTGGTTCGACACAAAGCAGGCCGAAGGCCGCTGGTTCCTCGACCACGCCGTGCAGGTGAAGAATATCTGGGTGCCCTACGGCGAGTGAAACTTGGAATTGAAAGCTTTAGGAAGTGGTCGGGGCGAATGGATTTGAACTTGAGCTGCTTTGCGGGCGTCTGAGCCCGCAGGCGAAATCCCGAGCGCAGCGAGAGACCTCACGCATCACTGAGAACGGAAGACTCAGAACTGATTATGAAGAAATGGTCGGGGCGAATGGATTTGAACCATCGACCTCCTGGTCCCGAACAAGCAGCAGAAACACTATCTTATTGGTCCGTTTGGCTTTGTTCTGCGTCGAACATGCTGATATGGGCCGGTATCCGGCTGCAATCGGACTCAAATCGGACTCACCTGGTGGGGTGAACCCCTCTCGTGGCCAATGGCGGGCAGTGGCTTCTTCGATGCGGACGGAATTCTATTGCACATTGAACAGGACAGGTTCAACAACGGCATGGGCTTCGGGATTGTAGTAGTCATACAGAACCGAAGCCGCCGTAAGAGCCCTGAGGCCGAAGCGCGGTTTGAAGATAAACGAGAACTTTGTGCCGCCAGCGTGGGGCCAGAGGTACACGATCAACCGGTCAGGCAATACGTCGTACTGATTGATATCCCAGCCGGACGCTTTCGTTGCGGCCTCAAGCGATGCGCGATCCACCTCCGCACCAGGAGGCAAACCAATCTCTCCAAGCAACATCCCGTAGCCACGAAAGCCGACTCGCTGCGCATCGACGCTGCACCGGACGCTTTCACCCACATTCGCAGATTGCTTGTCGAAATGAACCGTGAGTCGGAGCGCGTCCGAAGCCTTTGCTCCCTGATGAAGGTCACTTCCCCCCGAGGCGTGCGTCCAGGGCACGTAGTAGTCTGCCAACAATTGAACCGAGGCACGTGAAGAATCAGCTGCCCGGCGAATTTCGATGCGATGCTTTCCGGAAGCTACGAATTTTGACAAGTCGACATCGACCGGTCCACTCAACGCATTGGCAGGCGGCAAATCAATAGTGAGCGCCTGTTTACTGTCGACTAAAATCGCAGCCTTCGATCCAGCAGTGGCTATGCTTCCAGGTTGATTTGAGCTGGTGTCGTTGCGAGAAGTTAGCGATGCTATCGCGTCCAAAACGTTGATCGTAGCTTGCGTGGAATACCAGATGCCATAACGATCTTGATTTCGAAGGAGAAAGAGCAAACCTCGCGAGATAAGGGCCTCCGAGTCGTCAGAATTTGTACTCTTGGCGAGCGCCTGCAATACAAGAGCTGTTGTCTCCACTCTTCCGGCTAATCCCCAGCCATAGAAGGGAGTGTTCATTTCGAGCGACCAGTAACTTGAGTCGCCCTCTCTATGCTCAAGTTTGCGCAATCTCTCAACGCTACTGGCGAAGACCGCGTTGTCGTCAGCACCCAGCGCCGCCAAGGCATACGAGGAAATCACGTAGGGCTCGTCAACTGACTCCACCTGTGGTTGGAGATATGCCAAAGCGTGCCGTATTGCGAATGCGGCGGACTTTACGGCTTGCGGACTCCCTCCAGAGCTATTGGCGGTTAGTTTTGAAGTGACGATCATTCGCGTAACGTAAGCGGTCAGCATGGCGCTTCGTCTAGAATCTTCGTTCCCCTTCCAGTCCCGCGCTATCCAATGACCATCTGGTTGCACTTGGTTAAGCACCCAAGAAAGCGCTTCTTGGATCACTGAATCGTCGACGGTGACGAATTCACTGGCGTCGCTCAGAAACTTGATCGCATATACAGTCAGGGCTAAATCCGCATCTCCCTTTCCCCAATAAGAAAACCCTCCGCTTGCGGCACGATAGGAGAGAAGACGCTCGTAACCTAGCTGTGCATATTTGCGTGCTCGAAATACCAGCGGAGATTTTTCGTAGCCTGCGCCTTTTGCGTACTTCAGAAGCAATACGCTGGGATAAGTCGACGAAATCGTTTGCTCACCACAGCCGTAAGGGCGTTCCAGAATCGCCTCAATGCTCTCCAATACGTGAGCAGTTAGATTCGGATAAAGCTTTAGAGTCGTTTCAACTGAGCCTGGAATTGCCGTGTTAGGAATCGTCACGTCGAGAGCAGTCGCGTCAGCGAACACTTGGCTCACACTTTCCGCCTTCTCTTCGCCGTTTGGCCGAACGGTAACGGATCTGGAGATGGCGTCACTCGCGTCGCGGCCGATCGCGTTCACCTGTTGCTTTCCCTCTTTGGTGGCCGTGACAGCCTGGAAACGGAAGATGTCTCGCGCGGAGCTGCGCGGAGAAATATCGCTCCTCATGGTCATTGGACCTAAGACCGAAAACCAGGCAGACGGTTTAATTTCAACGTTAACCTGTAGTCGCCGGTCGAGGTAATTGCGCAGAACCACAGGCAACGCTATTTCGTCGCCAACCGTCAGGAAACGTGGAGGGTCATGTTCGACAAAGAATGGTTGGAACGCCCGAATATCCTTTTCGGTAGTCCCCATTTCTCCGTCCACTGTCGAAGCGACTGCTGAGAGCTTCCAGGTCGTAATGTTGTCAGCAAGTGGGAATTTCAGTTTGGCGTGGCCTCTATCATCGGTCACGAGTTCTGGATGCCATAGCAAAGTTTCAGGAAAATATTCGCGGAGTCGGGGGGCCGACAGCTGAGGAGGAAGCGCAAGGCTCGACACTCCCGATTTTGCGACTACGGAAACGGTGGCTGATGTTGTTTGAACAAGAGCAGGCGCAGCAGAGACTTCGACCGTTTCCATCATTGCACCAAGGCTGAGCCGCGCATCTAATTTCGTCATATTCGAGGACCGCACCGGTACGTTGGTAATCGCATATCCCCTGAAGCCAGCGGCGGAAAATTGGACGGAGTAGAAACCTGCGGGGAGATTTCGCAGGAGGTATACGCCCTCGTTGTCAGTCTTCGCCGTGAAGGTCTGCTCCGTTACATTGTTCTTGGCACTCACGTCGGCACCGCCAACTACAGCTCCAGACGGATCTGTCACAGTGCCCGAAATGGCACCGCTTGCTCCCGATAGAATCGTCTGACCCTTAAGTGCAACAGGCGCTTTGTCTTGGCTGCTTTGTTCAACGACGGCCCGAGAGAACATCGCTACATCGAAGTCGTCCGAGGTACCTTCCACACGGTCCTCACCTGCGCTTCGGATATAGACCCAATTGATCTGCTGGGTCACGGGAATAATGCTTGTACGCTTCTCGCCTCCCTGCTCGTGCTTTTCATAACTCTCCACAATCACACTATCGGCATATCGAGATTCCTGACGAAAAGTTGCATAGTAGGGATGCCCCCAGGGATCATTCAATCTATCCCAACCGATTCCTGAATTCTCAAGGGCTTTCCGTAATTGCTCCACATTTTCTGGAAACGTGTGCGTTTCCTTGAAATATCTCGTCAGCGCTGAGTCGATGTTATCTTTCGTACCTGAAAAGTAGTCGATTCCAACTGTGGCAAGCGAGAAGTCATCGTCGGAGGGAGCCAGCTTCGTATTGAAGCGGCCATCTGGGCCGGCGCTCGTTACTGTCACGGTGTATTGAGTTCGGTCCACCCCAAAGGACAATTCGTATCCATGACCCCAAGGGTCTTTCAATGAGTCAAAATCAATGCCAAGGCGTGCTAGTTCGGTCTTGAGCGTTTGCGCATCTCGAATGAATCCGCCAGTGCGGGTATGATATTCGTTCACTGCCCGCCGCATTGCTTCATAGGTGGGTTTGAAATACGCCCACGTCATCTTAGCCACCACAAAATCATCTTCCGTCCCGAAGGTTTTGTCCGGGCCCGCGCTTAAGATTTGTAAGACGTCCCACTCACGAGAAACGATGAAAGCAGCTCGGTAGGGCATTCCCCACGGGTCTTTGACGTCTTGGAAACGGTACCCTGCAGCCACCAAGTAACTATCTAAAGTGGCTTCGATTTTGGGATATTCACCCTTCTGCTCATAACGAAGGTCCAAGGCCGCTCGTATCGGTTGGATTTTGGGATCGATTTCTGATGCGAAGAGTTTGTGCAAATCTGCGGAACTCGATTCACTGGCAAAGGTCTCTGGCCATGCCGAATTTCCCTGGAGCAGAATCTCCGCGACGAGTTCGAGCCCGTCTGGAAGTGGCTTGGTCAGATCAATTTTGTCTAGGTCGCTTCTGTGGACTCCGCCTAGTTCCGAAGTCCCACCCCAGAGGTCGCGGAAGTTGTAGAAGCCGCTGTTCCCGCCGAATTCGCGGTCACTTCTCTCCCGTTCCTCGACGGCTTTATCCACGACGACGAGGCCCAACGCACTCTTTGCCTGCGCCCCGTCAGGACTGGTCACTCGGAAGTCGGCTGTTGCTTCATCCCCTGGACGGTAGGCTGACTTCGCAAGCTTTACGTCTACCTTAAGTTCGTGATCCTTCGGAAACAATACTGTGTGTGAACCCGCGACGGCTGAATTGTAATAGTCATCTCCGGGTTTGAGCCCGAACGCGTAAGCAAGGGTGCTAACGTCGTTCTGGAACTTGTCGTTTGGGTCAAACACTACGCTGGCATGACCATGTCGAACGCGAACCAATTTGGTGGAAAGGACTTGGAAATCATGTACTGCTTCAACGACAACGGTGGCATCGGCCTTGCTCGTTATCAGTTGAACTTCAATCGGCTCGCCTGACTTGTATAACGTCTTGTCACTCTCGACTCGGATTCCGGCCCGATCTGAGTACCACATAGATTCTGTATGATGACCGATCTCCCCTTTGTGATCGCGCGCTCGAAAACTCAAGGAAAAATTGTTGGAATCAGCATTGCCTGGAACAGTTAGGCCGGTGACCTTGACCACCCCGTAGCGATTCGTATGGACCCGTCGAAGGAACTGTTCAACCGGCGTGGATGAAGCAATGCTTTTTGAAGATTGCTGCCCGCCCACCCAATTGATCTCGACATCACATTGAACGGACGAACCATCCGCATAATCTGTGGACAGGTAAAACTCCAGAGGGAGCCCGTTCGACTGCGGCCCGTTAGATTCAATGACGTACACATGGATCGGGTCCTTGGTCACGCGCAGGTCAAAACGGCGCTGTTCGGTTCTCCCGGTGGAGGAATCGGTGTAGTAGGCGGCAAGCGTAAGATCACGAAAGCGCGCATAGTCGTCAGCCTCTAGGCGATTGTGGTCGTTGGTCAAATCGACTTTCGCCACATATCGGCCCTGTTCGTCGGTCTCGCCCTCGTAGATTTCACCTTCCTTGATATCCCACTTCTGTTCGCGGTAATTCCATTGCCGTTCGGTTTCGCGAACTACGCGAACATGCCCGTGGCGGACGGGCTCCCCAAATAAGTAATCCGCACGGATTTCGATGGAAGCATTTTGTTCGGGAAGATAGTAAGTTCGATCTGGCTTAGCGACGACGGTGAAAGACGGCAGTTCGTATCGGCTGATTTTTACGCTGGCAGACGCACCGGAGTCCTCATAACGTCCCTCACCGAAGTTAGCTTGAATTCGATAGGTTCCAAGACGTAGATTGTCTGGTATCTGCCAGTCTGCTGCGGCGATCCCGAAACTCGATGTTCGGAGCTCCGTTCGATACACAAGTGTCTCTTCAGGGTCGAGAATCTTGAGAATCACCGGTTGAGCCGCTATTGCCTTCTTATTAGTGTCGAACGCCATCAGACGGGCATGAAGCGCTTGTCCAGGCTGGTAGAGGGGCTTATCCGTGCTCACTGATACGTTCGAGAAATGATTCACATGAAAAGTGCCATCCGCATCTGCTGAAAAGCTTCCGAGCTTCCCTGTCACTTTTACATCGATTTGATCTGTGTCGATGTTGTTTGGGAGTGTGAACTCTAGCGTAGCGAATCCCCGTCGATCCGTAGAAGCGTTTCTTGTTATGAGTGGCTTGTCGTCATCCGTATCGAGATCAAGTGAGGCCTGGACAGCGACTCCCGCAACAGGATGACCCGTTACGGGGTGTATTGCCCGAATGCGCGCTGCGTAATGTCCTCCTTCTCTTACAAACGCTGGACCAGCAACATGCAGTTCGAAGATTCCTGGTGTGGCTTCACCCACAGAGAGAATTCCGATAAGGGACGTGCCTTTTGATTCGCTAGAAGCGATCGACGTGATTGTGTAGCGCAAGCGATACCATAAAATATTTCGCCAATTAGATTCCTTACCTTGAGCAAACGCAGGAGGCAACAGGATCTTCAGCTTAGTTGAACCGGGAGGTAGCACTGTATCTTGGCCGACATGAGCCTGGACCACACCGCGCGGGTCCACCAATTCAAGCAACACATACTTGGAAACGGTCTCGCCCGACGGATTCTGTACAGGTAAATCGACAACCGTGGCATCGGAGCGAATCCGAAGACGAACTCCCGCTTCGTTGACCCGCAAGCTGACTTGGGCAGAGCATGAGTCAGCCAGGACAAAGCAGAAAAGTAGGGCCCATCCGACCTGCCTGGCAAGGTAGCGCATCGATCCCACCCCAGGATTACGAATGCGATACTAACATCGTCTGTTCCCTAAGAACCGGTGCTGGAGGGAATGGTTGTCTGGGACGAATCTTTCCGGGGCTATCTGCCGACGCCACTACTTTTCTGCCAGCTCGCCTCGTTCGTTGAGCGTCACGTGTGGTACTGGCCGGAGGGGAACACTGAGACGATAGCGCGCGTGACGCCGTTCTCCCTCGCGAAGCAACGCGCCTTTGGCAACCAGATCCGCCAAGTCCCGGGTGGTCGTCGCCGGTGACGCCCCGGTAATCGTGCTGTATTTTCCGGCAGTGAGCCCCCCTCGGAACCCTTCCGGGCCTTCCCGGAACATCCGCAGGAGTGCCTTTTCCTGCCGCTCATTGAGCTGCCCCTTAAGCCGATCCAACAGCTTTGTTTTGTCGATCAGGAATTCCACCATTGCAATTGTCCGACGCTGCGCTTCGATGGCGACACCCGCAAACCACATCAGCCAGTTGGTGATCTCGTTTTGTTTGTTCGACGCTTCGAGCACTTCGTAGTAATTCTTGCGCCGAACAAGAATCGTGGCCGCCAATGCCGTGAGCGTCGGCTGACCGAGGCTCTGCGCCAGAGCTTTCTCAGAGATGGCCCGTCCGATACGTCCATTGCCATCCTCAAAAGGATGGATGCATTCAAAATACAGGTGGGCAATTCCTGCCCTAGTCAAAGGTGGCAGCGCTTCTTTCTGGCCAGGCCCCGTTCGAGCAAACCAAGTGATGAATTGCGCCATCTCGGATGGCACGCGGGATGACGGCAACGCCTCGAAATGCACCCTGGGTTCATGCATCGTCTGGGAAACCACTTGCATGGGCTCTGCATGGGTTCGATACCGTCCCACATCTTTCAAGTCACGCCTGCCGCTCACTACCATCCGATGCCAGCGAAACAGCATTTCTTCCGAGAGTGGTTCAGCAAACGACCGGAACAGATCAGCCATCATCTCAGCGATCCCTCGCTCTGCGGGACGAACCCGTCGCTCTTCCGTAGCCAAGCCTAGTTGCTTGCGGATGGAGGACTGCACGCTCGCCCGATCCAGGATCTCACCTTCGATTTCAGAGGTCGTTACAGCCTCCGTACTCATCGCCTCGATCGTTAGCTGGTCGCGATCCTCATTTCTAAGGTGTCGCACAGTGCCGACGAACACTCCTCCGCTAACCAGGAATTGCTTCTCCGCAGCTTCCATGCGTGCTCGGTCCCATTGAAAGTTAGGCCAATCTGGTTTTTGCCAGTTCCAAGTCATGAGCGATAGGGCGCCTTTCTATCGCTCATATTATGGCATATTTATGAGCGATACTAATGAAGCCAATCGCTCACACTAGCAGCTATGAGAAACCGTGAAGTCTTAATCTCTTTCCTTGGCATTCGCTGGACGTGCGCGTTGTCTGTGGACGTCGAAATCGGATAGAGCAGCCATCACGGTTTAGTTTCCATGAAGCGATTTACTTGCGATAGTATTGCACAGGTCATAAAGGTGTGATCCACAATTCATGAAACAGGCAGGCGCAAGAATTCGACTGGCGGCGACGGACCTCGGAAATCACCTGGCATGCCGGCACCTGACGACGCTGGATTTGCAAGTGGCGCAGGGGAAACGAGCTGAGCCCGAGTGGTCTAGGGGTGATCTGGCCGTCATCCGGGAACTCGGCGAGCGGTTCGAGAAGGAATACCTCGCACATTTAGTAGCACAGGGTCTAACGGTCGAGAATTTAAGTCATATCCCGCACAACGAAGAAGAACGGCTGCTTGCGAAAACGATGGCGCTCATGGAGTGCGGCGTACAGGCGATTGCCCAAGGAGCGCTAAGTGGCACGGACTGGTTCGGGCGACCGGATGTGTTGCGGCGCGTTGAGACGCCGTGCAAGCGCTGGGCGTGGTCGTACGAGGTCGCGGACACGAAACTGGCGAAGGAAACGAGAGCGACCACGATTTTGCAGCTCTCGCTGTATTCGGACCTGCTCGCGAACATTCAGGGGACAGCGCCCGAGTCATTGTGGGTAGTGACGCCGAACAAAGGGTTTTCGGAGGAGAAATATCGGGTGTCCGACTATGCGGCGTATTGCCGATACGTGCGGGAGCGGTTGTGGAAGGCGGTGGGCGAAGAAACAAGTAATTCAACGTACCCAGAGCCAGTGGAGCACTGCAATGTCTGCAAGTGGTTCCGCGAGTGTGATGCCATAAGGCACGCCGACGATCATCTATCTTTGGTTGCTGACATTCGGCGACAGCAGCGGGACCAGTTTGAAGACTGGAATGCAGGGACGATGGCGAAGCTGGCAGCGCTGCCCATTCCGCTGAAGGAAAGACCAAACCACGGGTCGAAAGAAGCCTACGAACGCACGTGCAAGCAAGCTCGCGTGCAGGTGGAAGGGCGGAAGAAGCAAAGGCTTGTGCACGAGCAGATATTACCGCCAGTGGAGGGGATGGGATTTTGCCGTCTGCCGGAGCCTTCGGCCGGCGACCTGTTTATGGATTTTGAAGGCGACCCGTTCGTAGAGGGGCTGGGACTGGAATATTTGTTTGGATTTGCATTTCGGAATGCGGACGGCGAACTGGTCTATGAAAAGCGATGGGCTTTGAACCGAGACGAGGAGAAGAAGGGATTCGAATGGTTAGTGGATGAAATCATGCGGAAGCGAGAAGCCGATAATAAGATGCATGTGTATCACTTTCGCCCATACGAGCCACCCGCGCTCAAGAGATTAATGGGAATGTATGCCACGCGCGAGGACGAGATTGACCGAATGCTAAGAGCGGGTGTGCTCGTGGATTTGCATCAGGCGTTCAAGCAAGGAGTACGAGCCAGCGTCGAAGAGTACTCGCTGAAGAAGATTGAGGCATTTTACGGGTTCGAACGAAAGATACCGCCCGATGTTTCCCGTGCAGCGATGCGGTACGTGGAGCGCCGCCTGGAGTTGGGCTGGGGTGAGGAGGTGCTGCCAGAGCGAGAGCGGAATGTGATGGAGGGTTACAACGCTGAAGATTGTTTTTCCACGGCTATGTTACGAGATTGGCTCGAGGGGGAGCGCACAAAGTTGGTGGATAGCGGAACGGATGTCCCTCGCTTCTCCGACAGAGATGAAAAAGCATCTGAAAATGTTGAAGAACAGCAAACCAGAGTGGCTGAGCTGGTTGAGCAGCTCGCGAACGATATACCGAAGAATCCGAAGGAGCGCACGAAGGAGCAACAAGCACGCTGGTTGCTCGCCCAGCTCCTGGATTGGCACAGGCGAGATGCCAAGCCTGGAGCTTGGCGTTATTTCGATCTGCGGGGGATGGACGACGCGGACTTGTTGGAAGAAAGAGACGCTGTGTCTGGCCTCGTCTGGATGGGAACCGTGACATCGACTGGCGGTGTAACTGCTGATCGCTATTCGTTTCCCAATCAAGAAACGAAGATTCGACCGAACGACAAGAAGGAAGTTCACTATAAGGATCGACGAATTGGGAAAGTCGTGGCAATGGATCCGATCGTGCGCACTATTGATATAGAAAAAAGCGGCGAAGCCGAAGGCTTTCATCCGACTTCCATTTTCCTTAAAGAACCATACCGTAGCCCGAGGGAGCAACAGGGTTCTCTATATCGGCTTGGCTGCTGGGTTAGAGACCACGGAATTGCTGCTGCTGGCCATTGGCAAGCCGCGCGGTCGTTTTTGCTACGCAAGCCTCCCGAGCTTTTAGATTCCGAGAGCCTTAGCGTCCGTGATACCGAGGAATTTAGCGATGAACTAACGCGAATCGTTACCGCATTGAGTTCTTCCATTCTTGCAGTACAAGGTCCACCCGGCTCTGGCAAGACGACCAGCGCTGCACGAACGATCGACGCACTTGTAACCAAGAGAAAGATGAAGATCGGGGTCACGGCGTTGAGTCACGCCGTCATACGGAATTTGCTCAAGACGATTGGCATCGAAGGCTCGGGCCGCGTGCGATGCATGCACAAGTCCGACAAGAAATATGACGGAACGAGCGAAAAAATAGAGGTCACGACGACAAATCGGCCTGCCTTGACTGGCTTAATGCAAGGATCTGTAGACGTTCTGGGCGGAACAACCTTTCTCTGGTCGCGTGAAGAATTCGCGAATTCTGTGGACGTTTTGTTTGTGGACGAAGCCAGTCAAGTATCGCTCGCCGATGTGATGGCGATCTCGCAAGCAGCCAAAAGCCTTGTCTTGATCGGCGATCCGCAGCAGTTAGCTCGCCCGGGAGAGGCTTCTCACCCTCGGGGCGCGGAACTGTCAGGTCTTGAGCACATTTTGATGGATTCTGAGTTGGGCCAGCTTAAAACTATGCCCCTCTCTTTGGGCTTATTCATACCCGAGACGAAGAGGCTTCACCCAAGCATCTGCAATTTTACCTCCGAGACATTCTACGAGGGGCGCCTTCACACACGCACATTCACTCAAAGCCAAATATTGGAAGGTCACCGTTGGCTAATCGGGGCTGGTTTGTGGTTTATTCCAGTGGAGCACGAAGGGAATCGGAACTCTTGCGCCGAGGAGGTGGAAGTTGTAGCACGGGTCGTGGAAGGGTTGCTCAAGCCGGAAGTGAAATGGGCCCGTAGCGCCGGAAATGTCCGATTGCTCAAAGAGGATGACATTCTAATTGTTGCCCCGTATAACGCCCAGGTGGCGGATCTGTCGGCACGGCTGCCACGAATGCAGAAGCAGATTGGAACAGTGGACAAGTTTCAGGGCCAGCAGGGTGCGGTAGTCATTTATTCAATGACGACATCGTCGCCAGAAGAAGCGCCGCACGGAATGGAGTTTTTGTATGGCCTGAACCGGCTGAATGTTGCAACTTCGCGGGCAATGTCGGCTGTTATTGTCGTTGGGAGTCCGCGCCTATTCGAGCCGGAGTGCCGCACACCTCGTCAGATGGAATTAGCAAACGCGCTGTGTCGTTACCGAGAGCTTGCGACCACCGTTGATGAAGCGCATTTGTGAACGATCAGATGTCCTTGGAAAGGTTTAAGTCTTTGACAGTCAGGTTCAGCGATTTGTCCTCTGGCGGACACGCTACGAGTTAGTTCGGCAGTGAAACACGATCTTCTAGCAATATGAGTTGGCCGGTCTCGACGAGTTCGTCAAAAGTATTCGCCAATGTCTTCTGGATATGATTTCCCGCTCTCTCAAACCCGAAAAGCCTTGCTATGAGCAACAGAAGTTTGTCGCGTTCGATACTTAAGCTGTCGCGGACAAGGTTCCTCATCGCTAGCGCGATCTCTTCTGGAGGAATTTCTTCAATTGAGCGACGGGACTGATCATCTCCGGGATTTGGTTGACGGACAACTATTTGGAAAGACTCTGCGGGGGGCCACAAGAACTCGCCCTGGATTCGAAGTAGCTTCTCACGGCTCAGGGATCGCCAAGCGGATTTAACCGCGTTCATCATGCGTTCCCCCACGCGATCCAGATCCCATGCTCTTGCCAACCTTGTAGCAGCCACGTCCTTGTGAACGGGGCCCTCCACGTCGATGATCTGCGACAATGTCCGCTTTAGCGATGGCAATGCATCTGGGTCATGAAATTGCAGCCTGTTTGCGTACAGAACACTTGGTCTACATACCCGGTAGGTCGTCACCCAACTCGGAATCACGAGGTGGTCATCGATGTTTGGGATTTCCTTCTCTACAACGATAGGAGGTTCACTGGAAACTGGCCCGTTTGACATTCTAGATGAACTTACGGGTCGGCTCTGTGCTCTGTCTTTCAATGCAGTTTCAATTGCGGCTTTCAATCGATTTACTTCAGTTTCGTTACGCGTTACCCAGTCCGGGGACCAGATCCGATGAATCTTCCAACCTAGCTTTTCAAGGATTTGCTGTCGAATTCGGTCGCGGTCTCTGGCCGTTGCCGAAGAGTGATAAGAGGCGCCGTCGCATTCGACGCCGACGACAAACCTACCAGGATTTGACGGGTCTACTACGCCAAGGTCAACGCGGAACGAGCTGCACCCTACCTGCGGAACGACCCCATAACCAAAACTACGAATCTTTGCGGCCACTGCTTGTTCTAAAGGCGACTCAAACTCACCCTGGCCGACCTGCATAGCGAGGGCATCTTGGCCTCTTTCTGCGAAATCCAAGTAGCGATGTAGGACCCGAACACCTTCCCTATTGACTTCTCCAAGATCGAAGTCGGATGCACGAATTGAACTGACAACGATGACCTTCTTTCGCGCACGCGTCACGGCCACGTTGAGGCGTCTCTCTCCACCGTTGCCGTTCAGCGGCCCAAAGTTCATGGTTAAACGACCAAACTTGTCCTTGCCGTATCCAATACTGAAAATGAGAACGTCTCGTTCGTCTCCCTGTACGCTTTCAAGATTCTTCACGAAGAACTTTTCAATCCTATCCGGGGCGAAATACCGCTCAAGGTCAGGGTTCTGCCGACGGAACTGTTCGAAGTGATTCTCGATCGTATCGGCCTGAGCTAAATTGAAGGTTACTACGCCGAGCGATTGGGATGGAAATCTACGTAGATGTTCCTCGACTAGACTGACTACCTTCTCAGCCTCGCGGGTGTTATCTCTTCTCCCGCCGCGGTCGTAGACACCATCGGCTACATGGACGAACTTTACGCCGAATCCTTCATCTTCCTGCAACCAAGACGGGAAAGTTATCAAACTGTAGTCATAAAACGTGCAATTTGAAAACGCGATCAGAGATTCGTGTTCACTCCGATAGTGCCATTTCAATTGGCGCTGCGGCATTACAGCCGCGCAAGCGTCGAGGACGCTGTCGAACACATCAAAAGCTTCTATCGCGTTCGGATCCTCGCTCTCATCCACCAGGTCATCGGACATTCCTTGTTCAAAGAAGGTCGTTGGAGGCAATTGTTTATTGTCTCCGCAGACGACTAGCTGCTTCCCGCGATAGACCGAACAAATCGCATCTTCCGACCTAAGCTGAGAGGCTTCGTCAAAAATCACCAGGTCGAACTTTGTCTTTTCTGGATCTAGAAACTGACTCACTGAGATTGGGCTCATTAACAAGCAAGGCTTCAGTTGCGTAAGTAGATTTGGAATTGTTCCAAAGAGTTTTCTTAAGGGAAGGTGCCGCCGTTGTTTGTTTGCTTCTTTGAATAGGATCTGAACTTCCCCTCCGGGAACGACTACGCTTGAGGCTGGTCTGTGCCGATTTATTTCTCTGATTACGCTGTGAACGCCTTGTTCCCAATGTTTCTTGTCCAGTTCGCGGAACTCCGAAATGAGTCTTTCATGATTCTCGCCGCGGAATGTTCCCAAGCACGGGTCCGCGGCAAAAATCCAGTTCAACCACGCTTGCAGCAGTGACCGACGTGCAGCTTTCGGAACGTCGGCGACGGCGAGAGACTGCGCCTTCGCACTCAGGTTCGCAAAGAGTTCGCCGAGTTCCTGTTCTCGAAAGTCTTCTTCAAGTGCTTTTAGGTCTACCCAATCTCTTAGCAACTCAATTCGTTCCAGCATTTCGCCCAGCCGCACGACGACTGAGGCGAAATCCGCCTGTAGGAGTGGTGTATTACCAATTGCGGGAAACCCTTCGTGGAAACTTCGCGACAGGTTCGAGAAGGCAGCTCGGGCACGATTCAAGTCAATGGTCAGGGATTCGTTCTGGGGTGCTTTTTCCTTTCCCGCTGCTACGATATCTAGCAGAGCCTCAGGAAACTGTCTTAGCCCCATATGAACTCTGAAACGCGAGGCCCATTGAACTGCTTCGAGGACATTCTTCCATGACGTCTCAATTCCCACAAAACGCTTTCCGAATCTCTTACGCAAACGTTCGGACTCAGCATTAATTTCAGCTTCGATCCTGCGAAGCTCACCGAGGCGCTCAAGGTCTGTTATCATTCGGTGGCAGGTGAATCCCTCTGGAGACCGGATACAAGACCAAATCGCGCTAATTAGTTCATGGGCCGATGCAGTTACGGTCACGAACTGGCCGGACCATGACTTCAATTCAATCAGTGTTCTTTCCTCAAGTGGAAGACCCGAGCCATCCCAGAAGTCCTGAGGCAAATATTCCCTGACCTGAGGAAGCTTTTTTTCCCAGTCCTCTATACTCTGCTTCAGTCGAGCGCCAACCGTTCGGACATCAAGGGTGGCAAGCCCCTGAGCAGAACCCTGGCGGACCACTTGATTGGGTAAGGGCTGAACCCCGGCCAATTGGACCAGTTCTTGGGCACCAGATAAGGCGCGTCCGACGCGCCCGAAATCTGTCTCGAAGCCTCGGAAACAGACACCGAGTAATTCTTTATAACGCGGAAATTCTGCGACGAGCCGAGCTTCAAGATTCCTCTGGTCATGAACCTTGCGTAAGTCCTCTAGAATTGAGGCTGGGAGATGTCCACTCTTTCGAAGGCGCTTGATCTGCCGTTTTGCCTTGTAGTAGCCCGGCCGAAAAAGCCGGAAGATTGACGAATACGGGCCGGAGAACCTCTCGATGAGGTCCTTTGTATCAAGGTCCAATACCCCTACCTCATATTCCGCGAGTATGGTCCTCCGCTCCCGGTTCCGCTTCTCGAAACCTTCGCGAATGGATGGCAGCGACTGCGCAACCTCTCTCAGTTTCGTTATCTCGAACCATGTCTCATCAGGCCTATCTTCTGATTCGCACAGCTGTTCGATTCGAACTAGTTGTCGTAACCGTTTTATGTTCGGACTGCCTTGCAGCCCTAAAGACTGTTGCAAGGATTCGCCATCTTTGCCCCAGTTTTCTAAGCGCCCCGAGAAATCTTGCGCCCAAGCAACAAGTAAGTTGCGGTTCGAAACAAACGTCGCGTCATCGGCTAAGGATCGTCCGATGCACCTGAAAAGCTCATCCAGAGACCTCTTTGAGCGGTCGCAGAGATCGCAAGGGAGCGACAGGAAATCAGGCGTATAAAGAGAAACTATGATGTCCCGGTTGTCTTCATATGACTTTGAAAGACGTAGGTATCGCTCGGTTTCCGAAGTGATCTCGTCAATGTCAGAGCCAATAAGCCATTGTTTTTCGATTCCCGGGCACAGCTGAAGCAGACGAGAGGTTTCCAGTAGCCACTCAACGCCGTCGAGACGGTCGGGCACTTGTAAGCTCAGCCGATCCGCGAGCTGGCTTGCTGCCCGTTGAAGGGCCGCGATGGAAACTGTACATTCATCGAGGATTAGCCGTAGTTCGGCCTTGTCCGACAGCGTGAATGTGGTTAGAGCACAGCCAAACCATGGAAAATCTCGACCCGCCACTGCGACATGCCAAAGTGGCTTTAACCGATTCGCCAGCTGCTCGGCATTGTCGAGTCCCTCGGGAGTCAGATGGGAAGCATCAAACGCGCCGGCAGGAACGTACAGGACGCTCTCTAGTTGAGAAACCCATCCAAGGGCGTCAAACACACTGCATCCAAGCGTTAAGCGAATAATGTGAAGCGAGTGGACGTAATCGTTCAGTTTTTTGCGCCGCTCAAGGAGCTGCTTCGCCTCAAATTCTGTCAGACCTTTCTTTGGCTCAAGCTGTTCTGTATAAGTCTTGTAAAGCTCCTGGGTAACCTCTCTTTTGTTGGCTCTATGACTATGGAGTTGCAAGCAGAAGTGTCCAAGGTTTGCGTATTGAAGACGTTGGAAAACAACCTCGAGGGCCGCCATCTTCTCGCTAACAAATAGGACGCTCTTTCCCCGAGCGATAAATTCTGAGATCAGATTTGTGATCGTCTGGCTTTTTCCTGTACCTGGAGGTCCCTGAATCACTAGGTTGCTGCCCGACTTGACAGTTTCAATGCAAACAAGCTGGCTGCTATCGGCATCAGCGACGAGGAAACTTGTGTCGGGACTAGTCCTTTTGTCCAAATCTCGCGGCTCAGGCGCATCTACCGTGACAGGTTCTTTTTCTTCTTCGCATAGGGATCGGACAATTCCGTGCGTCTCCATCAGTCCAGCGTGGCTTTTTAGATCGTGGTATATAACAAGCTTGTGAAACGAGAAAAGGCTAAGCCAGCATTCTTCTTTCACCTTGAACTCGTATTCCTCGACTTGAGCCGCAAAACTCTTGAGGAACTTTTCGAGCGGGACAGCCTCCCAGTCATCAGGCAGTGATGGAATTTCTACCCTGAAATCATCTCCGAGCTTCACAAGCAATGCGGGATTAATAATGATTTCTTCATCGACCGGAAAAAGTTGGAAGGGATCGTTAACGGACTCTCGCCTCAACTCTACAGGCACTAGCAGGATCGGCGATCTGACAATTTCGCTCTCCTCGACTTCTTTCCACTCCAAGACGCCAAAAGTGAGAAAGAGTATTCGCACTCCCCGTTCTTCAAAATCCGTCCGGGAGCGGCGATACAGATTGCGCAAAATGCTCCGCAGCCTATTTCCATCTTTTGCGTCCGTCAGAAGTTCATCGGAGTCGAGATCTGGAGCACTGTCTTCCGTTTCAGGATCCCCGGCTTCCCCGTTGCCAAGCAAAGACGGTTGCGATGCGTCCAATACATTGGTTGTTTCGTTCCCAGTCTCGGCCGCTTCAGGAATGTCCGGGGGCATGTAGAACTCCCAGGATTCTTCCGAGTTCACGAGTCGGTCAAACACGCCTTGTAGCAATGGCTCTTTGACCTTCAGCGTCGATCCGCGAGTCCGAGCGAAATACAGCAGACGGTTTCGTCGAGACAGATCGACGATTTTCCGCTTCCATTCTTCCACGCGTTGTGTGACGCGATTCATCTCAAAGGAATCCGCAAGACCTCGTTAGGCCGACTGCATCCCTTGCTCTTGGCAGCTAGTTCATCCTTCGAAGTAACACGGGTGCAACCACAATGCAGGCAGATGTCGAAGTCCCAAAACCTGCAATAAGTAAGAGACTATCTCTTCTGTCGTGATTCGACTCGTCACTAGAACGGACTCTTGTCGATAAGCATAATAGACCTTTGACCGAAATGAGGGTACCGCCGCGGAAGTTATGGACCCCGCGATTGGAGTGCGCTCGAAGAAAGCCATCGGCTTCTGTAATTGCGGAAATCTCTGCCTAACATCATGCAATATGGTGCAGAACCGTGCCACTACATCGCAGGCCAGCGACTATACTGCAAAATCTGACGCGGTTACCTTTCACATTTTTTCATCCATCAGGAAACCTTTGGCAACGTTCTTGCGTCTAGAGACTCAATGAGGTGAGTTCCTATAGCCATGCGCACTTAAAAATCCGCCTCTCAGCTCCACCGAGCCAAATACGACCCAGGCAAGGAACAAAAATAATCGTGGGCAGCCGGATTCACACGAGCCCACGCCTTCACTGGGCTGAGGCGTTCGGCACACGAGTAAACGAAATTGAGAGCCGGTACCCGCGCAGACTCCCTCCACTGTTGGGCGGGGTGATGTCTCAGACGAGCGTTACCGCCCCTACTTTGGTACAGGAGCGTTACACGCGTGTCCCGAGCTTATCGGCCTGCCGATTTTGAGGCGTTTCTTGGAAAGTGTTCCGATACCCTTCCGTCTCGGCAATCGGACCACGCGGACCGCCTCCAATCGGATCGCGGCTCCCGCGAAAGCGGGCTTATCGATCGCCAGAGTCGAGACCGCACTCGGGCCCACAGCGACAACGCCGACCGTTTCCGCACGACTTATCGCCATCGGAATCGGGAGTATTCACTTCGCGAGTCAGAAGTCAAAACCCTCATCGAGGTAGGCAAGTTTCGAGTCATCCCAGCCGACGATCTCGCGCGGTTGGGTTATCGAGGTGACGGCCCGCAGATGGAAAGCGACGTTCAAAATCTTAGTCGCCAAGGACTCATTGAGCAGAAGAGCATCGAAGGGCACGAGTCTTACTCCAAGCAAGTTTTTACCCTCTCGAGAGAGGGTCACAGGCTTCTTTCCGAACGAAATTTAATTCCAGATCGACAAACGATCTATCACGGGTTCGTCAAAGTTAAGGAAGCGCGTCATGATGCCGACCTTTACCGCCTCTACCACAAAGTCGCCAAAGAAGTTGACCGTGTCGGCGGCAAGGTCCGTCGTGTCGTCCTCGACTACGAACTCAAGCGCGAACTATACAAGAAGCTATCTCGCATTCCTCCCGACAAGAACCTAGCCTACGAGCGAATCCGGCTCGCCAGCGAATACGACCTCAAGGTTGTGAACCACAAGATTCCTGTACCGGACCTCCGCATCGAGTACGAGGACGAGTGCAGAGACATTCGTCGCCTGGACCTTGAAATCGCCACGCGTGATTACCGGCCTCAGGGGCTGGCAGAGAAAGCCAAGGCTGGATTCCATCTCTTCGCAAGGCCACAAGACCATCCCAAGCTGCGCCGCGTTCTAGACACCCACGAAATCACTGCGGAGATCTTTGCCCTATGAACATCGCACGCATGTATACCATCGCTCTGGGCTCGTTCGGTTACACCGAGGATGAGGCTCGTTTCCTTTATCTAGTCGCCGCACATTCTGGTTATTTCACCTGCCAGCAATTCCTCCGCTTCATCGACGGAAAACCCGGCAAGCGCAGCCTAAGTTTTGTTCGGAAGCTCGTCGAACAGGGCCATGCGTCCGCCCACGCCTATCTGCGGAATGGCAAGGTCTATCACCTTTTCGCGCGCAATATTTACGAGGCCATCGGCAAGGATAACGTCCGCTTCCGGCGCAAGCATTCAACTGAATACATCCGCACCCGGCTCGCAGCCCTCGATTTCATCCTGGGCAGGCTCGATTACACGTTCTTGGAATCAGAGTCTCAAAAGGTCGGTCTCTTCACCGAGCAGCTCGGCATCGACAAGAAATATCTGCCTGCCAAGCGTTACGCTGGTGCCGTCCGCGAGCGGCATACCGATCGCTATTTCGTCGACAAATTCCCAATGTATCTGCTGCCGAACGCCTCTCCTCCCCCTGTGGTGTCCTTCTCTTTCGTTGATCCTGGCCTTGAACGCCTCGACAGTTTCAAGACTCATCTGCAGGCTTACTTGCCGCTGTTCTTCCAACTCCAGAGCGTGAGGTTTCACTACATCGCGATACGGGAAACTCACCACAACAGGGCGAAGGAGCTATTCATGGGACACTTTGACCGGCACTGGAACCCCGATAACCCTCAGGGGCTGGTGGATTATTTCTGTCTGCGAAAGCGTATTGAAGGCGGAGAAGCTGGCAAACTCTCAACCGCTGATCTCATCGCCCACGCTGACGCAAAGCTCAAATTCAACCACTCTGGCATGGAGGACCTCTACCAGAAATGGCGGTCCGGCCAGCTGAGCTTCGACCAAGTCCGCAAGGAGTACCAGACTCTGCGCCGACCCGAGTCGGTAGTCTTTATCTTCTCTCCCGTGAACGGTCAGGTGGCCTTGTTCGAGCGCCATCCTAAGACCTTGGTGAAACCTGCCCGGAAAAGTGCAGGCCCGCGGGATTTCACCGGAGATTTCACTCCCAGCGTCACCGCAGCTGGGACGTAAGCGGCGGAAGGAACAAGCAATTGCCCGGAAAAAGGCAAGAGAACGGAGCGTGGCCAAAACACGATGAGAGGCGGGAGCGACCCCACCGTGCCGCAAAATCGCGGCCCCGGTCCCTCCGGGCTTCGGGGGTCACTCCCGCCTCATGCTGCTGAAAACGCAGCTCGTGTTTTGGCCGCATACATGCGACGGACCCGAGAGTTTGTCAGACACGAAGTCTGACAATTTGTATACAGAAAGGAGAAGAATACTTGCCACTGCTGAAAGCACCACCCAAACAACCCAAATCAGCGACCATCCAAATCCGTGTCGAAGAGGACGTGAAACTCAGACTCGAACAGTACGCTGAGTTCATAAATTCCTCTCCGACTTACGTTGTCACTGAAGCATTGAAACTCCTCTTCAAGAAAGATGAGGAATTCAAGTCCTGGCTAGGCCAGCACACCAACAACCACAACCTTAACCAAATCGAAGGAGGCTCTCTCACAGAGATCGCCAAGAAAGCATGAAAGTCCGCAATATCCAATTCGGGGAGCGCAAGAACCCAGACTCGTCCAGAGTGCATGGCTTGCGCCTTGCAGTCCGCTCGCTGCCGGTCGAAT
This sequence comes from Candidatus Acidiferrum sp., assembly GCA_035280045.1. Taxonomy (GTDB): domain Bacteria; phylum Acidobacteriota; class Terriglobia; order Acidiferrales; family UBA7541; genus Acidiferrum. Next base: position 12,548 of record DATEGP010000121.1, on the reverse strand, counting down.
CAATCAGAAAGTCAGAAAGCGCGAATGGGGGGGAACTAGCTCCGCCGCCAACACCCTACGACCCAGGAAGATCAGAGATACCCCATAACGGCATTCAGAACGAAGCCACAGGGGATAAAGAAACAGGAATCCATCGACTGCTCACCGTGGAAGAAGTGGCTGTCCTCCTGCACGTCCCTGTTTCGTGGGTGTACGGAAGAACGCGCAAAAGATCATTAGAGCGATTGCCAGGCTACCGACTCGGGAAATACTGGCGCTTCTGCGAAGACGAGGTGTTGGCATGGCTTGTATCTCATGGTAGGGGTCGCCATGCCTCTTGACATGCGGGCTACACTGAGACCTGACGCAGAACAAGCCGAGCGGGCCATTCTTGGAGGAACCAGAATGAGCTCGTAGACGCTTTCAGTACGGCTCACTATTCCAGCGCGGCAGCAGACATAAAGTCTGGGTTGCTCGCTGGTGGGAGGAAGTTATCAATTTAGATGGCTCCATCGGACGGAAGAGGTGCGCAGAGGTTTTGGGAACTGTAGCCGAACTGGGCTCTCGCTCCCGAGCGATGGACGCTCTATCTAAACGACTGAACCCAATTAACAGCGGTTCTTATCGGCCCCAGTCCAAGCGATGCTACGCTGATTTCATCGCACAGGATTGGATACCGGTGGTGCTGCCCACTCTGAAGTACGCGACGCAGAAACACTATCGATATGTTCTCGATGTGCACCTCGTGCCCGTATTCGGCAAGACTAGCCTTTCCGACATCAAGCGCGAATGGATTCAATCTTTCCTTGCGACGAAATTCAGTGCAGGCCTAGCATGGAAGACTGTCAAACACATTCGCGGTGTTTTGGGACGGACATTGTCTTCTGCCGAAGAATGGGGTTACATCACTCACAATCCTGCTCTAAAAACCAAACTTCCCCGACGTCCAATTAAGCAGTGTCCCAAAGCGATCTTAACGCCAGACCAATTTCTGCAAGTGCGGGATCGACTAAAAGAGCCTGCTCGCTCGATTGCGACGGTGCTGGTTCTCACGGGCCTCAGAATTGGAGAGATTCTCGCTCTGCGATGGAAGTATGTCGATCTATGCCGTCATACACTGCGAGTTGCGGAAACCGTGTATGACGGTCACTTCGATACGCCTAAGTCGCAAAGGAGCGCCCGAATCGTTCCACTTGCCGAGGAGGCGTGCAGCACTTTGGGGAAATTACGATCATCCAGTACTCGACCTGACGACCTTGTCTTCAGTATGGATACTGGCCAGCCACTGGATCGGCATAACTTGTTGAGGCGACAGTTGCGACCGACATGCGAGAAACTGGGACTCCTAGGAATAACTTGGCACTCGCTCCGTCATTCCCACGCGACCCTGCTGGATGCAGCAGGAGCTCCTCTGGGAACTGTCCAGTCTCTTCTTGGTCACTCAACATCGGAACTCACTCGAGAAGTGTACCTGCACGCTATACCGGAAGATCAGCGCCGGGCGGTAGCGAGCGTCGAAGCACTTCTATTTGGACCCAAACGGACTCAAATTTGCAGCGCTTCGCAGACTAGTGCGTAACTAAGTTGTTGATTTAACGGGATTGAAGTGGTCGGGGCGAATGGATTTGAACCATCGACCTCCTGGTCCCGAACCAGGCGCGCTAGCCAGGCTGCGCTACGCCCCGACCGACAGGCTTAGAGCGAAGCACCGCCCCAAGCACAACTAAGAGATTAGCATAGCTCCGAAGCTTCGACTAGACGGCTGAGTCAAGAACTATTCCTCGAGTCGCGGTTGTGGGCGGAAGTCTAAAAGCATGTGGGCTTGGGTTTCCTGGATGCAGCGGAGCAAAAGCAAAGCCGCCGGGAAGCTGGGCTTTCCGGCGGCAAAGTCATGAAGATGCCAAGCTTTGGGCCAGGCAATCGCGATGGTCCTTTCTAAAACTCGAAACGCAACGCGAACTGCATCACGCGCGGATTGGTGAGCAATCCCGTGTAATTACCAAAGGTGGAAGAAATGTCAATTTCCGGCGCGATGGATTGCACGTCGAATTTCGTGGTGTTAGTCACGTTGAAGACCTCCCAGCGGAACTGGAGGCTCTGTTTTTCGGACCACGGCATGTGCCAGCGCTTGGCCAAACCCATGTCAATGTTGAAGAAGCCGTCACCGCGGATCTGGTTCCGAGCTCCGGAATCGCCGGGGAACGGTGCGGTGAAAGAGTCGATGCCACTGAGTCCGTTTTTGAAGACGCTTACGGTCAGGTTACCCGAAGCATCTGCGCCCTTGAACACACCGGTTTGAACGGATCCCGTCAGGAATGCGTTACCACCGAGCTGCCAGTTGGTCGGCCAGTTGAATCCGCCGGAAACATTTAAGGGCAGTCCGCTGGTCCTACGGAAGAGGCCGGACAATTGCCATCCGCCGATAATGGCGTCAAGCGCTCCGTGAGCGTTTCCAGCCAACGCTTTCCCTTTCCCGAACGGAAGCTCGGCTATCCAGTTGGCGTTGAATTGATGTGTCGCATCGAAATCGGACACTGCTCGTTGTGCGTTCGGGTCCCAGGAATTGATGATCTGGCCTCCCAGGCCCCCCCAAGCGCCGATGCGCGTCGCATCGGAAGAAATGTCGATGGATTTGGAGTAGGTATAGTTGAAGTCGAACTGGATCCCGTGTGACATGGGATGCCGGAAGTTTACCTGCATCGCGTTATAGTTGGCATTTGTATTCGAACGCCACGCATAGAGCGACGAGTACTGTGGGTTGAAGAAAGTATTGAATCCAGTCGACGGCCCGTAGAAGGCAGTCGAAAAACCACTGCTATCGACTAAATTGGCATCTCCAAACCCAAAGTAATCCAAAAGGAAGAGAGACGTTGTTTCGTTCAGACTGTTTGCGCAAAACAGGTCATAGGCAGCCAGAACAGGATTGGTTGTTGAGGTCGGCGGGGCTGGATCTGACGTATCGAAGCACCCTCCGATCGCATTTTTCTTGTTGGCACCAATTGCGTAGGCTCCGCCTGCTTGGAGCGGGGCGATCATGTCGGTCCAGAACTGAACCACATTTGCGGGGAGCAATGAGTTGTTAAACGTCTCGTCTATAACGCCCGAGCGGGATAACTTGGCAAGGGCCTTGGCGGCCGTAAAGTAGTCGGTATTTGATTTAGGATCCTTAAAATTAAGAGGCATCGCCAAATCGGACTGTGCCCACAGCCAATGGGAGAGGCGACCGACATAGGACACGCCCAGATCGAAGCCCTTAGGCAGCTGGCGCTCCACGGAAAAATCAAACGTGTAAGAATATGGAGTCTTGATCCTGTTGTCCAAGCCCCAGGTGATGGCAAATCCCCCAGAGTCCAAGGTGCTTGGGAACGTCTGCGGGAATTGTCCTGGAGGTGCGGGGAGGAGAATCTGCGTTGGCGTGTTGGCGGGGGTATCGTTCGGACAACCGAGGTCAGACCCCGGGATTGTGTGCATGTCCGTCAAGCGCGGTGCGCATGCATCCGTCACGATGCCCGCCGGATTGGTCAGACCCGTGGATAGACCGAACGATCCGGCAGAATCAAAGGTCTGTAGAAGGCCTGAACCGTTGCGGTCATATACGATGGCCGCCCCTGCACGGATGGCGGTTTTGTTACCCTCGCCGAAGAGGGATTTCAGCAACCCAGAATGAGGCTGGGGAGACCATGCGAGCGCGAGGCGTGGACCGAAGTCTTTCTTATTCCATTTGTAGAAGCCCGGCTTACCGCCATTTGCGGGACCTGCCAGTTCAAATGAGACAAGAGGGTCCTGATTCGAGGGGATGCCTTGCATCATGTTCTTTTGACGCTGGTCGAACCATGACCCGAGGTCAAGACCCTTGCAACTTGATCCCTGGAGTTGGCAGGGAGCAACCTGGAGACCATTGGTCTCCCACGGCGGAGAAGACAGGGAGTAGCGAACTCCGTAGGTGATCGTCACGTTAGGTCTGAATTTCCATGAATCCTGCACATACATTTCGTAGGAGTCCACGGCGAAATGCCGGCTAACCGGCGCGCCCTGGGCCAGCACGCTGCCGTCCTTCAGGTAGTTATAGGTAGCGTCATCCTCTGTAACCATCCCAAGCAGCGCGATCATCGGAAAGTCATAGGAGTTGGCGAAAGATTTGGCTCCTGCCGGGAACCCATTGTTGGCCGGATTAAAATCGGAGCCGCTCTTCACCAACATGCCTGCCGTATCCAGCCACGATCCATTGGTCACTCCGTCGCTGAACGAGTTCAGCGTGCTGTTGCGTGGATTCCGGAAACGTGAGATCGCGCCACCGAATTGCAGCGTGTGCTTCCCGCGTGACCAGGAGAGATCATCCACAATGTTGTGGCTCGGAATCTGAAATGCCTGTGACCGCGTCACTCCCTGCGTGATTCCGCGCATGATGATATAGGTCTGATTGGAATCGCCGGCATTCCCGATACTCTCGCGGATAAATCCATACCGGAAGTTATTGACAAGACTGTTGGAAAGCACCGAGGAGTAGTTGGCGATCAGTCCTCTGCTATAGTCCAGGAGCGTGTGCCTCGCATTGGTGTAATTGAACAAGCTGCCCGCGGGGGAAGACGGTAAGTACTGGTCCAGCGGGTTCGATTCGTTGGCCAGCGCTCCACTCAAAGAAAGACGCTGCTTGGCGTCCTTCGTGAGGTTGTAGTCCAACTTGCCGATATACCAGTTCTTTGTGTCCTTAATCGGCGAGCTGAATCGAAACCCGGAATAGTTGAAACCGTCACCGACAGAAGCATCGTTGGGGTGCGGGAAGCTATTGAAATATGCGAGAGAAGCCGGGTTCGGACCGAGACCCAGCGGATCCATTTGCTTGATTTTGGTTTGGTCCACGGCGAAATAGCCCGCAGGCACGGCATAAGACTTTCCGCTCACTCCCATCGGAGCTCCCGCCGCGCCCGCTGCCACCGCAGGGCATTGTGAGGCTGTCTTGCAAAGATAGTAAACGATGCCATCGCGGAGTGAGTCTGTGGGGATCGTGCGCACAGCGCTTGCTGCTTCCGCGCGGCGCGTTCCCTCGAAGTTCAAAAAGAAATAGAAGCGGTCCTTTAGGACTGGCCCCCCCACGGAAGCGCCGAAGACGTTGCGGATGAGTTGCGGAGCTTGGTTGCACTGTTTGGCGCTCAAGGGAGTTCCATTGGCATTGCAGTTTTCGATCTGCGCCGCCTTGACGAAATAATCGTTCGCGCTGGTATAGGTATTGCGGTGGTACTCATAAGCGGAGCCATGGAAATCGTTGGTTCCGCTCTTGGTCACCAGGGCCACCTGCGCGCCGGAGGAACCACCTTGATCCGCATTGTAATTGGTGGTCGTTACGCGAAACTCTTGCACCGAATCCAAAGTGACGGGCAAAACGGACTTGAAGGCGTGCCCCCCCGAGTCATTCACCGGCATCCCATCCAAACTGATGTTGCTCTGATCGCTGCGCGCCCCGTTCACCGCGCCATTGCGTGTGTCGATATCCACGTTAATGTCAGAACGATTTCCCGTATACAGCACACCAGCTTGGAGGCTCAACAGGTCAGGCACGTTGCGCCCTTCCATGGGAAGCTGCTTGACCTGGTTCTCATCAAAGGCGATGCCCAAGGTCGCGTCGGTGGTGTTCAGGGTCACCGCCTGCGCGGAAACCTCGACCGTCTGGGAGGTGACGCCGACCTCCAAATTGACATTCATCGTCGTTGGCGAATTAACGAGCAATTGGACATTCTTGTTCTCAAACTTGCGGAAGCCCTGCATCTCCACGGTCAGGCTGTAAGTGCCCGGAGGAAGTGCCAGGAACTCGTATTCGCCCGTATTGCCCGTGTTCATATCGCGAGTCAACCCTTGACCGGCATTGGTCAAACTGACCTTCGCGTTTGCAACTACGGCTCCGCTCTTGTCGGTAACCGTGCCTCGCAGAGATGTCGTACCCACCTGCGCCCACACACTCCCAGCAGTCAGGAGAGTTGAAACCAAACTGGCAATGATAAGATTGCGCTTCAATGATGAGAACTGCATAGACTACTCCTTTCGCGCACCTTGACCGGGAATCACCCCGAGAAAAACGATCTCGACAAAGCCGAGACCTTTGGCTGGTCGCCGCCCTGAATCTTCCAAGTTTATGTGTGGAGAATCGACAGACCTCTCCACCACCCGACTTTAGCAACCGTTGTCATAGCTTTTAGGACAATTTGGGCCTGCCTGTCAAGAAAACTTGTTCTAAATTCTTTATCAAATCGATTTAATGGCTCCATCACTGCTTTAAATCTTGCAAGGAGCGGCCCCCCCCTCTAAACCTTCGCGAGCTATCCCGGCTCGCGCCACGAAGCTGTGCTTCGCTAACAGGACAAAATAGGTTGGCCCAACCCACCCCAACTCGCCCGCCGACGCCCCCGCCCCTTTTTCCTTCCTCCGGGCCTGCCTCCCCCTGCGGACTCTACTCGTGTGTTTTCAGTCCCTTACGAAGAACTCGTTCGAAACCATGTGTCTATTCTTAAAATACTAGTACCATTCATGGACTTGACAAATAAGCTCTCTTGAGCCTATCATGAGTCGTGAATTCTCGACCCTATCCATGCCGGACCGCTCCGCTGCAATCCCTCTCCCCTGCCACCCAGCACTCACCAGCGTCCCGTTCCCTTTCTTTTCAACAACTTACAACAGTAGCAATTTGCAACTCTTTTGTTTTGATAACGATGCAACAGTGGGGGGGTGTGTGGGGGGCGTCTCGTTGCTTTGCAGCATCACTGCAAACTTGCCTGTTTATTTTTCAATCAGTTCCAGGATGCTTCTCCCGCAACCCTTTTTTCTTCATGCATTTGCATCGTTGCTGGGGGTAGCCGATTATGGTTAACCTGGTCCTGCTAATCCGGCCCCAAACGAAGCAGCCTGGCTTCTGTGATGCCGGGGATCGCCCGGATCGGATCGAGAATTGTGGCGGACACGGCGCCGTCCAGGCGCACGAGCGCGGCAGCCTCGGCCCCCCGAACCGCCTCGCGCCGGCCAAGAGCAAACGTCGCGATGTTCACGCCCAGTTTTCCGAGAGTCGTCCCGACATTGCCGATTACGCCGGGTTCGTCACGGTTTCTCAAATAGAGAATCGTTCCCTCGAGTTGCGCTTCGAGCGGAATGCCTTCCATCGCCAGGAGGCGCGGCGAGCCATCGTGAAAAACCGTCCCTTCCGCGGTAAAGCCGCACGCCGAGCCGGTCTTCTCCGGCAACACGCAGACTTCCAGCGTATTCGGGAAGCCGTGCTCGCGCCGGCGCGTTTCTTCCTGCACGCTCAAGCCGCGCGCTGCCGCCACCGCGGGCGCGTTCACCACGTTGACCTTTTCATCCAAGACGGCGTTCAGCACGCCCGCAAGGACCGCGCTGCGAAGCAGGTGCGTACCAACCTCGGCGACTTCGCCCGCGTAGCGAATGCGAATTCGCGCGGGGCGGGCCGCCGACGCCTGCGAAACCAGCGACCCAAGCCGCTCCGCCAATTCCAGATAGGGCCGCACGCGCTTGTATTGATCCGCCGACAGCGCCGGAAGATTCACCGCATTACGAATGATTCCGTCGGCCAGATAATCTTTGATCTGAACAGCCACCTGCGTGCCCACTTCTTCCTGCGCTTCCGCCGTGGAGCCGGCCACGTGAGGCGTGCCGATAACGTTCGGCAGGCCAACGAGCGGAGAATTTTTCGGCGGCTCTTCGGCGAACACGTCCAAGGCAGCGCCGGCGAGTTTTCCGGACTTCAGGGCTTCAGCGAGCGCCACCTCATCAACAAGTTCGCCGCGTGCGGCGTTGATGAGGCGCGCGCCGTTTTTCATCTTTTGGATGTTTGCATTGCCGATGAGATTTTGAGTAGCCGGGCTCAGCGCCGTATGCAGCGAAACAAAATCGCTCTCCGCCAAAAGCTGATCGAGCGGCACCAGCTCGACGGACATCTCGCTCGCCGCCGCTTCGCTGATGAATGGATCGTACGCCAGCACGCGCATGTCAAAAGCCTGCGCGCGCGCCGCCACTTCGCTGCCGATTCTTCCGAGCCCGATCAGGCCGAGCGTCTTCCCACGCACTTCGGTTCCGGCGGCGGACGATTTCTCCCAGCGCCCTTCGTGAATCGCGCGGTCCAGTCGCGGCACTTGCCGTGCCAGCGACAGCATCAGCGCGAAAGTGTGTTCGGCGACGCTTACCGCGTTCCCACCGGGCGTGCTCATCACCAGCACGCCGCGCTTCGTGGCTGCCTCCAAGTCGATATTGTCCACGCCAACGCCGGCGCGGCCGACAGCGCGCAGCTTTGGCGCCTTGGCAAGCAAATCCGCGGTCACTTTCGTGGCGCTTCGCACAATCAATGCGTCCGCATCGGCGATTTCCCGTTCAAGCGTTTCTTTCGTGGGCAGAACCGTCTTCCACCCGCTCTGCTCCTTCAGCAGTTGCACTCCCCGTTCGCTGATCTTGTCGGCAACGATGACCTTCATTCCGCCTCTTTTGTAACTGAATCAACGATAACGCAGCTTATTCTGTCGCGCGCAGGAAAGCAGGCCCGAATTTGCCACGCAGTATAAGAGATCAACGGTAGCGGCTCCCTTTCACTCTGTCAATTCGGGACAAATCCCTGGAAACTCGCTCAAGCAAGAATCCAAACTCAACGCGAAAGGAGTCTCTGTTATATTGAAATGGATTGAGCGGTGGGCGAAGCAAGCGCGAAAGAAATCAGCGAGAACAGGAGTGCAAAGCAAACGATGAGTCTTGCCGAGAAAATCCAAACTGACCTGGTCGGCGCCATGCGCGCAAAAGACGAGCTGCGCTTGAGCGTGTTGCGCGGAATCAAATCGGCCATCGCACTGAAAGAACGCGCAGGTGAGAAGATCCGCGCCCTCGATGAAGCCGAAACGATTCAGATCCTGCAAACGCTCATGAAACAGCGCAAGGAATCCATCGAACAGTTCACCAAAGGCAACCGTCCCGAACTGGCCGCGAAGGAAACCAAGGAACTTGCAATCATCGAATCTTATCTGCCCGCTGGAGCGAGCGACGCGGAAATGGACGCGGCGATTGCCAAAGCCATTTCCGAAACCGGCGCAAATTCGATGAAGCAAATGGGCGCCGTGGTGAAAGCGGCGAAAGCGGCGCTGCAAGGAAAAACGGTCGACGGCAAAGTCCTCAGCGATCGAGTTCGCGACCGCCTCTCCAAACTCGGCTAAGCTCTATCTCCACCTATGCAGAACCATCAGCCCTCGCTCGACGCAAACTCCCGCGCGCTTGCTATGTTGCGCATCGGCGTTGGCGTTTTCTTCCTCATCTTCGGCGAATACAAAGTCTTCGGCACGCAGTTCACTCTGCACGGAGGATTTCAATACTGGATCAACCGCTTTCTGGAAGGCGGCGCTTATCCATTCATGGCGCCCGTGCTTCGTGGGTTCGTGCTCTCCCATGCGACCCCGATCGCTTTTCTTGTGGCTTACAGTGAACTCGCCATCGGTATCGCGCTGGTTTGCGGGATTTTGGTGCGGCCCGCCAGCGTAGGAGGCTTGGTTTTCATGCTGACGCTGCTTTTCTCGTCAGACTACCCCGGCGCCGGGGCGCCGTTCTGGCAATACTTTGGCGCCAGCCTCAGCCATTCCGTGTTTATTATGTGCTTCGTTGCGTTTCTGATTGGCCGCGCCGACGCCATCTGGTCGGTTAAATCCCTTCGCGGTCGTGACGGCCGGTCCAAACTCGACTGAGGTTTCTCCCGCGTTCGGTAGCGCGCAGGCCTGCAGATTCCATTGCCCGCGTTTGCGGACGCGTGTTTGGGTGCGTTGAGTATTCGTCGTACACTTTACGGAATCTCAGTATGCCGAATCTTGCCGTCAAGACCGTGTTTATAGTTGGAGCTGGATTCTCTCACTATGCAGGCCTTCCGCTCACAAATAAGTTTACCGAGGCCTTGTTGGAAGCGAGGAAGTTCGAACGCGGCCCTAGCCGCATTCTGATTGAGTTCCTTAGCGCGTTTATCCACAAAACGTTTGGTCACAGCAAGTCGGCAAAGGCCAAATACTGGCCGGACCTAGAAGACATTTTTACGTGTGTGGACCTTTCGGCAAACTCCGGCCACAATCTTGGCGGCACTTTCTCAGCGGCGGACCTCCGAACAGTTCGAAGAGCAATCCTTTCGCGCATCGTACGCATGCTCGACCAGAGGTATCGGGCTGCTCGGAAAGCGAAAGGCCCAGCATGGTGGAAACTCGACAATTTGTTTTCTGAAATTGACCCGCGCCGAAGTGGGTTTATCAGCATGAACTGGGATACGGTAATCGAGCGAAAGCTAAGCGCGATATGTGGGAACCCATCCATTGACTATTGTTGCGATGCACTTGCCGCGTGGGTGCCCGAGTTACCCGACGAGAGCACCTTCCCCTCGACCAAGGCGTTTCTCAGGGAAGTATTCAAAGGACAAACCATATCTATCGCGGCCCTCCCAATCAACAGAAGAGAAGCGGAGAGCGGAACAGCGGTTGTCAAAATCCACGGGTCAGCGAACTGGCTTTACTGTGACAATTGCAGGCACCTATTCTGGTTTCATCCCGATGAATCCCATCGAATCGCCAATCAGCTAATCAGAGATGACGACGTAAGCCGAATGAGGCCCTTCTTGCGACCGAAGTTCAGATACGCTCCCGAAACGACTGACGATCTGGAAGTTCAACCAAAAATAAAGTGCCTCTGCTCCGACAGCGTCGCATTGGGTACACGCATTGCTACTTTTAGCTATACGAAGGCGCTGGACTTCCCGATGTTTCAGAAGTCTTGGTTCGCAGCGGAAGAACTCCTTAGGGCTGCAAAGAGATGGGTGTTCATAGGCTATTCTTTGCCGCCCGCGGATTATGAATTCAAATATTTATTGAAGCGCACGCAGCTATCGCGATTGACAGAACCCGAATTCGTCATCATCAGCGGCGGTAAGAAGCCTGACGTTCGCAAGACGTATGAGAACTATCAAAGGTTCTTCGGCAGAAGCGTTTCCAAGACCTGCTTCTTCGGGTCGGGTCTGTCATCGGAAGCTATTGCCGCTGCTTGCAGGTAATGACCCATGGCCGAATCATGACCGGCAGGTGGAGCACAAACGGATACCGGAGGCCGAGTGGCCATCTTTCGTGCAGCGCTTCCAAGTGCGCCCTCCTTCGACTCCAACTAGTTTTATCCGTACTTGACCTGTCATTACGAGACTGGTAAAAATAGGCATTTGGATTTTGCTCAGTTCCCCCAGAATAAAGGGGCCGAAGCACCAATTGTTAGGAGTCGGAAATTTGTACGCGCTTTTCCAGGCGGCACTGGCTGTCAGTCAGACGCAACCGGCTACACCGCATGAGATCGAGTCCAAGGCTCTAGAAGGAGCTCTCTCACTCTCCCAAGCGTTGACCGGCTGGGCGATTCTTATAGTTGCCGGCTCAGTGGTGATCTTGGTCGGGACTGATTACCGTCGACCGCATCAAGCGTGGGCACGGAAAGGTTATCTCGCCTTCATACCGGCCTGGTGTTTATTGGCCCTTTCGATGTACAGCGGTATTGCAGTCCACCGGGCATACGTGAGTTATTTGGTTTCCCGTTCCCCTGATTACCTGCAATTGCGAAATGCGATGAATGACTACTCTTATAAACAACTCTGGTCCATGGAGGCGGCTCTCGGTTTCTTTGGTATATGGCTTGTGTTTTACCTGGTTTGGTGGGTTTGGTTCGCAGGGATGGATCACAAAAAGGAAGGTTGAATTATGATGCGTGCGACTGTTCTAGCGACCTCACTTATGCTTGCAGCGCTGCCTGGTGCGGCAAAACAAGCCGAGCAGTGCAAATGCGTCTATCCCTGGCCACCGGAGTGCAACAAGGTTTGCTCAGTCGGAAACAAATTGATCGGCACTTGGAAACTGGACGACGCCAAGTCCGACTTCATCCCAGGGGCGCCGAAGAACTCTACGGTTACATACGAGGCAGCAGGCGATAAACTGAAAATCGTTATTGATGGCACTGACAACCAGGGCAAACCAATTCATAACGAGTGGACGGGCAAGTTCGACGGTAAGGACTACCCGGTCATGGGGGATCCGAGTTCAGACGCCAGGTCCCTAGAAATAGTCGATAACCATACGGTCGCATTTACGGCCAAGAAGGGAAACAAAATTACTACGATGGGCCGTATCGTCGTGGCGGCCGACGGGAAAACTCGTAAGGTCGTCTCTAGCGTAGTCGACGCTAGCGGCAAGAAGGTTAGTGCCACCGCAGTGTACGACAAGATGGGATGAGGGCCATTGGCGCGTGGTGCATGGAGCGATCCCGTAGCCAGGTTGAGGCGCGGCTCCCTTCGGTTTTAAGTGTGCGGTTTTGACCTCTCTTAATTCCTACACCCTCTGACAATCACCCCCTGCGCGGCCTTCAGCTCTCTCCTTTAGTCCACCCCCTGCGCACTCTTGTATCTGGATAGTGGCGACAGGTTGAGGTGAAAATGTCGCTGCGAGGGGTTCGACACGTCGAACCCCTCGCGCGGCGGACGGCGCCCGTGCACTCTCAGGCAAACAACCGTGGGGTAGCTTTGGGACCGCCGC
>DATEGP010000120.1:0-2394 GCA_035280045.1 Candidatus Acidiferrum sp. | reverse complement strand
CAAGAATCGATGCGACTTTTGTGGTTTTGGGGTATCAGATAGGGTATGTGGGCCTCGGCAGAACACCTCAGAGTGAGGCCCTGCAAGATGTCCGCTCATTTAGACAATGAGGAGACGCTCGTACTCGATGCGCAGGCGGGCAGTAGAGAAGCGTTCGCCACGCTGTTGAATCAGTACGCCCGACGTCTCTACCGACTGGCTCTCAACATCACTGGCAACCAAGACGATGCTGCCGATGCGCTCCAGGAGGCCTTTTTGAAGGCGTACAGGAGTTTACGGGCGTTCCGGCGCGATTCGCGATTCTACACGTGGCTCTTCCAGATTGTTCTAAACGAATCGCGGAGCCTGCTGCGCAAGCGCCGCCGCACGGATCTTTGGGTCTCGCTCGACGAGCCGACTGAAACGGACGACTTTAGCAATTTAATGCCGCGGGAAATAGAGGATTGGGGTGATAACCCCGAGCAAAAGTACTCGAAAACCGAGTTGCACGAGATTCTGGAGCGGAACATGGAGCGTCTGGAACCTACCTTGCGCCTCGTTTTTCTCTTGCGAGACGTTGAAGAGCTTTCGATTGCGGAAACAGCCGCGATGCTTGATTTGTCCGTGCCGGCGGTAAAATCACGGCTCTTGCGAGCGCGCTTGAAATTGCGCCAGTTGCTGACTCAGTCCTTCAGACAAGGATAAAACCATGACTTGCGAAGAGGTAATTCGGCAGATTTCGGAATACCTGGACGGCGAACTGGACCCTGCTCTGGCGGAACAGCTCATGCGTCATTTCGAGCATTGTGAGGACTGCGGCCTGGTTGTGAATACAACCCGGAAAACGATTGAATTGTATTGCAAGGCTGAGCCCACGCCTCTTCCGGAGGAGGTCCAAAAGCAACTCGATCGCGCCTTCGCCGAAATCTTCGGACGGGGCACCCAGTGAAACCCTTATACTGCGAAAGCACAATTTACCTAAACCTCTTCGCCGACAAGCCAAAGTTCAGCTCTAGATGATAGGAGACGACGTGAAATTCTATTTTGGCTTCACTGTTGCGGGAGATCGTTCCTCTTTGGAAGCAGCCAGGAAGATCGTAGAACTCCTTGTACAGATGGGCCACGGGGTGTTGACCCGTCATCTGGTCCGTGAAGATGCCTGGGAGGCGGACCGGCGCATCACTCCCAAAGAGCTCCCACCAAGCTCATGACGCCTGACGAACGGTCGAACTGCGTGGCTACCGTCCACCGGGTTGCTAAAGGCGACCAGAGTGCCTTGGGCAAACTCTATAACGAAACGAGCCCGATCATTTTTGGGTTGGTCCAGAGGATTGTGGGGGACCGGTCCACGGCAGAAGAGATAACACTCGACGTATATACGCAGGCTTGGCGTTTGGCGCCGACATACTCCCAAGAAGAGGGTACACCGGTGACCTGGCTGCTCATGATGGCCCGCAGCCGGGCAATCGATTATCTGCGCTCTCCGGCAGGTCGGATTAAGGTCCTGGAACGCCCTATCGCCGCGGCGTTTGAGTTTTCATCCCCGGGTCTCCACCCGGAAAAGGAAATGATCTCGGATAGCCGCAGGCGGATTATCCTGAAGGTGCTGGCGGAACTGAAACCGGAGCAACTGGAACTTGTGCAGTTGGCCTTTTTCGAAGGTCTTAGCCACATCGAGATTTCGGAAAAGACAGGAATTCCACTGGGAACTGTCAAGAGCCGCATCCGGGCAGGTATGATGCGACTGCGCGAGCTTCTTGAACCGCTTGCCGAGGCGTTGTAATGAAACCGTTGAAAGGATTGCATACGGAGGGAAGCGACGAACTGCGGGAACTCGCTTCGCTCTACTCGCTTGGCGCGCTCACCGAAGAGGAGAAGGCCGTCTACGAAGCACACCTGGGAGCGGGCTGCGCAATTTGTGCAAGCGAAGTGGCATCCTTCCGCAAGGTGACCGGAACCATCGGAATGGGCCTCGATCCGGTGTCTCCTCGGGCAGAGTTGCGCGAGCGGCTGATGAACGCGATTGTGCGGACACTGCAGCCGCACGACCGGCAGGCACCGGGTGTGATTTACGACAAAGACGGCGTACTGATCGCACGTCCTTTGGAGATGGACTGGCAGGCTGCAGAGTTGTCCGGTATTTTCCAGAAGGTTCTCTTCAACGACACCGCTCGTGGGTTCTCGACCTCAATGGTACGAATGACCCCGGGGACGCACTACCCACGCCATAAGCACGCTGGTGTCGAAGAACTGTATCTGCTGGAGGGCGATCTTTGCCCTGCAGAAGATCGATTCGAGGGGGATCTGGTGCCATGGTGTCGGCCTTCGACAACAATTACGCCACTTGGTGTCGAATGTCAACAACAATCGGAAAGACCGCTGTACTTGCCGTTTGATGGTCATGCCCGAGTCACG
>DATEGP010000119.1:0-11125 GCA_035280045.1 Candidatus Acidiferrum sp. | reverse complement strand
GTTTGTCCGGATGGCCAAGGTCATGAATCGCTTCCAACGCTCATCGGATTGCACAAAAGGTGTATAGACGGCAGGGTCGGTGGGCTGGTTCAAACCTGAATGTTTCACGTCGCCCACCACGCCGACGATCGTCATCCAGTTTGGCGATCCGATGTCGGGCGCCCAACCGATGCGCGAGCCGACCGGGTTATCCCGCGGAAAGAACTGCCTGACCAATTCCTCGTTCACCATCGCCACCAGAGGCTGCCCTTCGCGATCCATTTCGGTGAAGTCGCGGCCCGCGCGCAGCGGAATTCGCATCACTCGGAAGTAATCACCCATCACCGTAAGGGTCTGCACCTTGGGCTCGTCGCCCTTCGGAATCGGAGGACGCCCCTCGATGACGAGATAGTGGCCCACGTAATTTCCGCCGAGCGGAATATCGGTGACCATCCCTACCTGCACGCCCGGCAGCGAATTCAGGCGGGCCAACAGCTCGCGGCGGAATTGTGTCTGCTTGGGAATTTCGTGATAACGCATGTCGGGCAATTGGAGATACATGGTGAAGACGCCGTTCGGGTTGAACCCGGGATTCACCGAATGCAAGCGCGAGAAGCCCTTGATGAGAAGGCCGGCGCCCACCAGCAGCATAAGAGCAAATGCCACTTCTGTAGTCACCAGGATCCTGCGAATGCGATGGCCTGCTGCGCTTGCGGTTTTACTTCGACCGCCTTCGTTGAGTGCCGCGGCGGTATCCGTGCGAGCTGCTAGCAACGCCGGCGCGATGCCAAAGATGATCCCGGTTAACACCGAAACCGCGAGGACAAACAGGAGAACCCGGGAATCCATGTGGATGCCGTTCAGCCACCTTAACTCCTCGGGCGTGAGCGCCAGCAGCATCCGCGTGCCCCACTGCGCGAAGAGCAACCCAGCAGCGCCACCGGAGAAGGACAACAGAGTGCTTTCCGTCAGCAATTTCCGGATGAGGCGGCCGTGCCCTGCTCCCAGCGCTGAACGGATCATCATTTCCTGCCGGCGCGCAAATCCTCGTGCGATCAGCAAGCTGGCGAAATTCGCGCAGGCGATCAGCAAAACCAATCCCACTGCTCCGAAGAGCACGAACAAGGCTGGACGCACATCTCCTACAACCGACTCGCGCAGCGAAATCAGCTGGATTCTCCGTTCCTTTTCCTCGGCAGGAAACTGCTCCGCGAGCCGATTGTGAATCGTGGCTATGTCCGCCTGGGCTTGCTCAAGAGAGACACCCTTCTTCAACCGCCAATAGGTGTGCATGAAATGCACGCCGCGATCCGCGGCGGTATTCGGGTCCGCCACCCACAGCGAAAGGAAGACGTCGGCATGCTCCCTGGGAGGAACAAACGTTTCGGGCATCACGCCGATTACGGCGTAGGAGTTCCCACCGAACAAAAGCGTTCTGCCTACGGCCTGTGGATCGCCGCCGAGATAGCCTTGCCAGAAGGAATAGCTGATCACCGCGGCGCGCGGCCCACCCCGAACGTCCTCTCTCTCCGAAAAAATTCGGCCCATCATCGGCGGAACACCAAGGATTTCGAAGAACCCTGAATTAACGAGCCCCACTCGGATTTGCACGGGTTCAGGACCACTGGTGTAGTCCATGGGCTGGGCGTTGATGGCGCCACCGAGTGAAAACACACTGGCCTGCTTCTGGATGTCCATCACGTTTGGCAGGGACTCGTTGTCTTTCATTACGGCGATTTCCTGCGGATCTTTGTAAGGAAGCGGGCGGAGCAAAACACCATTGATAACACTGAAGATCGCTGTGTTTGCGCCGATGCCCAGCGCAAGCGTGAGCACGGCTACAGCGGTGAAGCCGGGAGACTTGCGTAGCATCCGTAGACCAAAACGGATATCCTGGACGAGCGTCGCAAAGAAAAACGCCCACTCGGCGCGGCTTGCTTCTTGCGCCAAGGTTGCGTTGCCGAATGCCCTCATCGCTGCGTAGCGCGCTTCTTCCTCCGGCGTTCCCAATTGATTTAGCTTCTCTACGGCCATTTCTCTATGGATGCGCATCTCTTCCTGAAGATCCCGATCGAACGCTTCGCGATTCAACAGATAGCGAATTCTGTTCCACAGCTTCATGGCGTCTCCATCACACTGGCGATGCCCGCCAGCAGCGCGTCGAAGTTCCTTTTTTCTTGCGCAAGCTGTTTGCGGCCCGCCGCGGTGATCTTGTAGAACCGCGCTCGCCGATTGTTTTCGGAAAGTCCCCATTCGGCGACCACGCACTCGTTTAGGAGCAGTCGTTGCAGTGCAGGGTAAAGAGAACCTTCACCGATTTTCAAAGCGTCCTTCGAAATTTGCTGAATGTGCTGCGCGATTCCGTAGCCGTGGTTCGCGCCGCTCCGGAGCGTTTGGAGAATCAACATCTCCAGAGTGCCGGGCAGGAAATCGGGTTCCTTTGATCGAATCAGTCCCATCGATGGTCGATGGAAGAGTACTCCTTGGGTCGGTACTCCTGTCAAGAGCGATTTCTCGGCAGCTCCCGGGTCGTTGGCGAATCGGAAGTAGTCCGTTTCCATCCGTCACGCGGCCCGCTGGCGGCGATTCTTCAGACTGCGGCCGTTGTCCGAGATTACTCGCCGCCTGACCCCACTGACGACTACCAGAAATCGGTAGTGTCCTAATTTCATTTTTTCTTCCGGAACGCTCTTAGCTTGGCGGCATTCCACTTGCCTAGGATGGTGAGCAACTCCCCGGCATCATTGAACTTCTTTGGTCCTGAATTTGGTCCGTTGATATTCTTTATGTCCCCTCGTATCCAGAGCCGAGCATCTTTTGATTTGAAGTCTCTCTTTCGACGTTCGAGATGCCAAAGAACTATTTCGACTTTGAGGCCTTTGGGTTTGTCACTGCCTTTATTAGATTGCGGCATGGATAGTCCTCCGAATCCATTCTGACAAGCTGGTATTTGCGGCCTTGGCTTTGGCTTCCATCGCTCTCAAATCCTCGCCAGTGAACCGCACAGGCACGATGCGTCCCATTGCTTCCCCCTTCGGCAGTTTCGGCCTTCCAGGTTTCCTAGTTCTCTTCTGCGGCTGTGCCACGGTTTCTGAACTCCTGAACAATAGCTGCTCTGACTGCCTCGGCCGTCGAGGCATCGCTAGAGATTTGCACTCGATTCCGCATACGTGAGGCAACGTCCGCAACAAAAGCATTTGCTGTCGGCAAATCGCGCTTGCCTACCTTGAACGACGGTACGATTTTTGTCTCGGGGTCTATCGCGCAGAACGTCCACACGTCCCTAGCTCCGAGCTATCGTCCGGCGTGCAATGCCGCTCCTTTGCCATAACCTGCCCCCAATGGCAATAAGTGTATTGTAATAATTACCGGTTGTGAAGCGATATTTTTGTGCTACACTTTTACTTAGGCCATCATGGATGAAATAAAACCCGCCCCCGACAGCTCCGAGGCCAAGAAGCAAGCAACAGGGAATGCCCCACTTGCTCTCATTATCGTTAAGGAAGAAACGCCAGAGGATGCCGACGCAAGAGAAACCAAAAGCAAGCACAAAAAAACCGAAGATAACCTCGCACTCCCACCAAAACAGATGCCCCTGCGCTCTAGAATCTGGCTTTGGATTAAACGCGATACCAAATCTACTGATTGGCTCATCGTAATCTTGACCACCGTCATTGCGGGAACAACTTTTCTGCAATGGCGCGAGATTCGGTCTGGTGGGCAAGATACACACGATCTGGCAGTTGCGGCAAAGACTCAAGCGGATAAGATGAAAGACATGTCCGATGCTGCTGACAAAATCAGGCAAGCCGCCGAGAATATGGTTGTCCAAGACCAAAGAATCGCGGACAACGCTAAAGCATCGCTCCAAGCCACAATTGACATCTCGCGCTCTGATGGTCGTGCTTGGCTTTACACTACTGGCTATACTCTCTCCAAGGAACCTGTCGAAAACGAAGCGGTGAACGTCAAGGCTCAAGTTTTCAACAGCGGAAGAACCCCAGCGGTCAACGTAACTACCGATTCTGCGACTTACGTTGGAATCGGCGAACCGCCTCAATTTAATTGGCCGAAAATCAAAAGCCCCCCGAGCCGCAATATCATCAGCCCCAATGATATTCGGCAATCCATTGCAAGTGGCGGCATAAGACTCAATGGTCCCGTACTCGCTCTGTACAACAGCGGTACCGTTTCCATCTACGTCATGTTCAGGCTGGATTACCAAGACATCTTTGGACGCTCCCACTGGCTGACAGTTTGTACATACCACAGCCATGTGATGCCGGTCGATACGTTTAACTACTGTCGTACTGGAAACACTGTAGACGGCCAGAAAAATCCAAATTAGGACCACTACCAGAAATCTCTTGCATTCGGCAGCCAGTGCGGTATCATGTACCTGGGCGAAATTGTGACCACACAATTCCGCCTTTTTTATTTTTCGCCTCGCGGCCCGAATTCCCTTCCGTTTTCCACTACTGAAAACAAAGCGTTAAGCCATTCAAAGCGCGGCGTTGACCCTTTCCGATGTGCTCCTTAGCTCGCGCCGCGGCCTCAGCCACGTACTAGTTCTCCGAGCTGCAAAAAATATTTTTTCGTTGTACTGGCAGCGCTTCGGCGCCGCCAGTACACAGGTCTCACTGCCCCCGTAGTTCGCATTTTCAAATTCACCGCAAAGGAAAATCCCCGCGCGCGAAACCCGCACGGTCAAAGCGCGCCGGTAAACCGGCACTCTCTAGCACCGGGCTAAACCCGGCGCTACGCGCACCCGTGTGTCTTTCGCCATCTGGACTCCGCCATGAACCACAAAAAACTCAATGCTGCATCTCTCTGGAAGCAATTCGAGGACGTTCTCGTCCCCATGCTTCGGCTCTCTTATACCGATCGCGCCGTCTACTCGCATCTTCTCCGGCACACGCTGGTCGAAGGCAAGCCGCGGCTGCGCCTTTCGATTCCCTGGCTCGCTCGCGGCGCCCGCGTGACCAAACATCCGGCGCGCGAAGCGCTGCATCGCCTGGTCGAAAAGGGCGCTATCCGAGTGGTCGAGCGCACGCGATTGGGCCACTTGATCGAAGTGCGCCGGCCGGAACAAATTCGCCCTCGGATCGAAGCGCGTGAAGCGCGTCGGCCATCCGAGGGATCTGCCCTCTACCGCGCAGGGCGCTTCAAAGCCCCCATGGATCTTGAGGAGATAAACTTCATGCGAGCGAAGGCGCTCCGCGAAGCCATTCACTCGCGGGATCGCCGCCTTTGCTTCTACTGTCTGTGTCGGTTGAACTCACGCACCAGGTGCTTGGACCATGTCGTTCCTCGGATGCACTGCGGCCGCAATTCCTATCGCAACCTGGTGTCTGCGTGTATGGACTGCAATTCGCAGAAAAGCGGCAAGCGCGCCGATGATTTCCTCCGCAGTCTTTACCGCCAGGGCCGCCTCACGGCCCCGGAACTCACCGCCCGCCTCCGCGCCCTCCAAGCCCTCGCCGCCGGCAAACTCCGCCCCGCCCTTCCCGCGGCAACGTCAGTTCGATCGTAGCGAGAATTCTGCCCACGCCGACTGCGTTACACTGGCCGACCGGGGCACCAAAGGTCGTGCCGGGACGCGCTTCAGCGCGTCCCTTCTTTGACTCGACAATGGACTGCAAAAGGAGCGGGCCACCACGTCTGCGGATGCCGATCGCTTTCTCGGCGCTTGGCAACTCCTTTCCCTGGCGGCCAGAACCTCCACCGGCTCAGCTCTTCTTCAGCTCGATTCCGCCGTTCGTCGTGGCGACCTTCAATTCCCTGCCTCCTCCGCCCACGGTCCCGGAGATAGACTTGGAGCCGAACCTGCCCTGCACGGTAATCGGAAAGTCCGTCTGAATCCCGCCATTCGTGGTGCTGGCGTGTACCTGGAATTCCGCGGAAGCCGGCAGCGTGACATCCACACTGCCATTGGTGGTCAGCAGCTCCAACTCGCCGCTCCACTTGGCGTTGCCTATGGACACGCGCACGCCGCCGTTGGTGGTCCTGGCGGAAGCCCATTCGCTCGTCGAGACTTCCACGTCGCCGTTCGTCGTGGCCGCCTGCACCACGCTGTCCAGGTTCAGGCAATGGACGCGGCCATTGGTGGTCATGGCATTGAGCTGCACGCCGCGCGGCACTTGCACCTCAAAGTTGATTTTGGCGCGATGCCCACCATGCCACCAGTTGCCGGACTCCGATGACACGCCGCCGCGGTGGCAGCGCCCCGGCGCCCTATCTTTGGCGTACACGGCGCAAATTGTGACGCCCTCGGCGTACTCGACGACTTCGACAAACAACTCATGGTCGTCATCGTTCGCGCCTTTCATGCCCTCTACACGTGCGGCATCCCCTGAAGCGCGGCCCGCTCCAATCTCCCCATTCGTGTTGACGACCTCGAGGGTCTGGCCGGGTTTCAAGTTGCCCTGCCAATGAAAACCCTCTGGCGCGAAGACGGTGCGCTTCTCGCCCTGCCCTCGCGCAGGCCCACCAGCCACCAGGCAAATCACCGCCCAAGCAACCGCCCCCAGGACCCAGCCTTGTGCGAAACCTTTGCTGTTCTTCATGGTTCCTCTCCCCGCTCTCTCCTAACGGTTGTCTGACGCGCGAACCGGCCCGCCCGTCTGATGGTGTAGACGGAACCCGACCTGCTTTTGTTCCGAACAGGCCGGCCAATAAGAGCGGCGCGCCGAGGGGGGTGAGTGCTGACGGGTGGCGCGTCGCGGGGTGACGAGCGGCGCGTCGAGGGGGCGAGAGACGAGAAAAGATTCGAAACAGGGCTAAAGACCCGATTTCGACCCGCCCCTACGCATCAGAAGCCAGCCGAGTAGATGGGTTTGAGGACCGCCGCTACGGACTGCCAGATCCGGAGAATGGCTTGGGCGGCATCAGCGGTAGACTTGGGGTTATGCTCCGCCAAATTGTGCCGGTATTCTTCACCTCGGATATTCCCGCTACGCTTGCCTACTACACAGGTAAGCTGGGGTTTGAATGCCTGGGAACGTGGCAGGATCCGCCGGTCTACGCCATCGTGGCGCGTGATGAGCAAGTGATTCATTTGCGGTGCGCCGAGCCGCCGAGAGCGAATCCGAACAAATACGACGACGAATTGCTCGACGCGTACTTGGTTATCGAAGATGCCGACGCGCTTTACGCCGAGTACGCAGCGCGAGGCGTGGAATTCGCTCGAGGACTTGGCAACATGCCTTGGCAGAGACGCGAGTTCGTGGTGAAGGATTGCGATGGCCGTCTGCTGGCCTTCGGTGCGAACCTTTCGAACAACAACTGAGCAGACGCGGGAGCAGATCTATCTAGCTAGCTCTTATTTTCCAGGCGCGCTGAGCATCTTACGTACACCGCTCGCGTTTATGCACGGACGAGTAGTTGAGCCTGTTGGTGTTTCTTTTGAGTTCACTCTCCCGCTGCGGTCGTCTTCACTACGGGCGGTGGTGCATCTTCATCCAACTGCCCCGACGGCATGCCTTCCGCTGTCGCCAGCGCTTCGTGCTCCCGAAACGCTTCCGCTTCCGCAAGCCCTTGCTCGACATGCGCGATCGCTTCCGCTGCGCTGGCGTGTGCATCGCCCTTGTTCTGCGCAGAATTCGAACCGGGACTCTCGCCGCTCACCTCGGTAGCGATCTCGCCGGCCGCGGCATTCTCATTCGCCAACAGCGATTCTTCGCTCGCCGCTTCCGGAGCGGCCAGACCTTCCTCCGTCCCCAGCGCCTCTCGCGCCAGCGCCTCAAACTCCTTCAAGCTCGGCAGCTCGTCCAAATCGCTCAATCCAAAGCGCATCAAGAATTCTTTCGACGTTTTGTAGAGAATCGGCCGCCCAATCACTTCTTTCCGTCCCGCCGTGGTAATCAAATGTTTGTCGAGCAGCGTACCGATCACGCCCGAGGTGTTCACACCGCGAATCTCGGAGATTTCCGGCGCGGTCACGGGCTGTTTGTAGGCGATGACGGCCAGGGTCTCCAGCGCCGGCATCGTCAAGCGGAGCGGCGGGCGCAAACTCTTGATGAACCTGCGAACCACGTCATGCTGTTGCGGCTTGGTGTACATCTTGTAGCCGCCGGCCACCGCGCGAATTTCGATGCCGCGCTCTTCCGCTGCGTAGCTGGCAACTAACTCATCGAGCGATGCTTGGACGACGAGCTTCTCTTCGCCCAGGGCCTTCGCTAACTGCTCGATGGTTGCCGGCTCATCCGCCGCGTAGATAATCGCTTCCAGGGCCGCTCTTTTCTCTTCGTTGGTCATGAAAAAACCCTTTGTGGAAGTCAAGGAGGCAAAGGAAGTAGAGGAGGTAAGGGATGAAGGCGAGTCAGCGCCGCGGCGCAACGCTTGAGGTGCAAGTGTTCTTGGTCCCTTATTTCCCTTCCCTCCTCAACCTCCTTTACTTCGTCTACTTGTATTCCTCATCCACCATTTTCAGCGCACCAGTTTCATCGAACGCCGCGTCGAAACTCTTCCCTTTTTTCACCACAATTTCGCCGAACATTTTTTCCTGTGCCAGAAGCACGGCCTGCAATTTCACCATTTCCAAGACCGCCAAAAACGCCACGATCATCGCGTGCCGCGAGGGGCACGACTCAAAAAACGCGATCAAGTTGACCGTGCTGTCCGCGCTGGCCAGGATCTGACCGCGCAGCGCCGCGATCATCTGCGCCACGGTAAACTGCTCGTGCTGCAAATCAATGCGCGCTACTTCCTTGCGCCGCTCCAGCACTTGCTGGAACACGCGCACCAAATCCACCAGCGAGATGACCAGCTCGCCGTCGGTCCCTTCGTCGTGGTAGAGGGACTTGTCCGGCTTGGACCACACGTTTTCTTCAATCTGCTGTTTCTGGTACAAGAGTTGCGCGGCGTTTTTGAATTTTTCGTGTTCGACCAGGCGCTGCACCAACTCGGCGCGCGGATCCTCGGCCTGCCCTTCTTCGGCGGCAAGGGGATCCGGCGGCAGGAGCATTTTCGACTTGATGTAAATCAGCGTCGCTGCCATATAAATAAAGTCGGCCGACACGTCCACGTTCAGCTCTTCCAGTTTGTGCAGGTAGTCGAGGTATTGCGCGGTGATGGCCGAAATTTGAATGTCGTGGATGTTCATTTTTTGCTGGCGGATCAGGTCCAGCAGCAAATCCAGCGGGCCTTCATACAAAGGAATCTGCACCTTGTATGCCGCGTCGCGATTTAGCTTGTTCTCCGGCGTAGCCACGTTTTTTCTTTCCCTAAGCTCCTGCGCTTCGCTTCATTACTGTCTTTTGGAACCGCTTTTTCCCAGCCCAATACAAGCTGATTTCATGGCCGTCGGGATCATTCAAATACGCATGCCGCCAACCCCAGGGCATGATTTTGGGCGGTTGAGTGAGTTGGACGCCCGCGACTTGGAGCCTCGCGCACACGTCGTCCAACTCTTTCACTTCGAAATAAAGACGCACACCTTCCGCTGAAACTTGTTCATGCGGCGGCGCCACGTGCAACGCAATGCTGGTGCTGCCTTTTGGCGATCGCAGGCGGGCATAAGCGTGCTCGTAGACCTCGACGGTCTTGAATCCCAACTGATCCACGTAAAACTTCAGCGCAGGCGTCAAATCGCGGACGTACACCATGGCGTGATTGAACTCGATCCGATTGCTGCTTCGTCCCCGCGCCGCCTTTCTTGGCTTGGCCATCTTCGTTCGCCTTTCTATTTGCGTGAGACGTCGGGCATTGCCCAAAAGGCATAAGCACCTCGACCGAGGTAGCGAAACGCACCGTCCACGCACACGAAATTACAGAGTTGCGAGAATTTCCTCCCATTGTCCGTGAAACTGCTGCACTGGCACATCCCGCAACGCATGCAGCGCGTAATTGGTCGGCCCGGTTGGATTCGACCCAACGACCCCAACCTTATAAGGGTTGTGCTCTCACCGCTGAGCTACGGGCCGCCACACGTCACTCACTTCGCGCCGCTTTTTTGCTTTCAGCGACTTCCTTGCGTTTCTTGTTCCAGTCGAACACCGCTTCGCGTACACGCTCCATGGTGCTTTGGGCGACGGCGCGGGCTTTCTTTGAGCCTGCGTCCAAAACTTCCAGGACGCGCTGCGGATGCTGTTCGTACTCCACGCGGCGCTCGCGGACGGGCGTGATCCACTTGATGAGATTGTCCGCCATTGCGGCCTTGCACTCAATACAGCCAATCCCTGCGGTGCGGCAACCGTTCGCCGACCATTCCAGCGTAGCCTTCCCTTCCGCAGTGTATTCGCCTGCCGCGCTTTTCGGCGCGAACAGTTTATGCCAGTCGTAGACGGGACACACGTCCGGATTTCCGGGATCGTTGCGGCGCTTGCGGGCAGGATCCGTGACCATCACTTTGGTTTTGGCGCGAATGTCCGCATCGGACTCGCTCAGCATGATGGTGTTGCCGTAACTTTTGGACATTTTGCGGCCATCGAGGCCGGGGATCCGAGGGGTCTTCGTTAGCATGTGCTGCGGTTCAGTAAGCAGATATGACAGACCACCCAGACCGTTGGCTACGTAGTAGCCACGCGCCTGCAGCGATGAAACGCGGAATGCCTCCTTCACCGCTCTCACTTTGTCGGCATAAGGGACGGGGAAGGTCGGCGTAATGGCCGGCCCGATCTCGGGCGCTATTCCGCACGCGGTCGCGATCCCATATAGATCGTTCTCGTTCGTAAAGTTTGGCAGCAATTCTGCGAACGCCAAGTTGAAGCGGCGGACGATTTCGCGGCTGGCTTCGACGTGGGAGACTTGGTCCTCGCCGACGGGGACGTACAGGCCGGAGATTTCGGGCGAACTGTAAATCACAATGTCGGCGCATTGGAGAACCGGGTAGCCGAGGAAGCCGTAGTTGTGGAGGTCCTTGTCTTTGACGTTCTCCAGGGCCTCCTTGTACGTGGGGACGCGCTCGAGCCAGCCGAGCGGAGTCACCATGGAGAGGAGCAAGTGCAGTTCGGCGTGTTCGGGAACGAGAGATTGCAGGAAAATTGTGGACTTGTTCGGGTCGAGTCCGCCCGCGAGATAGTCCGTCGCCATCTCGATGACGTTTTGCGCGATGCCGGAGGTGTCCGCGTAGTCGCTGGTGAGGGAATGCCAATCGGC
Source organism: Candidatus Acidiferrum sp. (assembly GCA_035280045.1). Classification (GTDB taxonomy): domain Bacteria; phylum Acidobacteriota; class Terriglobia; order Acidiferrales; family UBA7541; genus Acidiferrum. The sequence continues at coordinate 49 of DATEGP010000119.1, read as the reverse complement.
GATGAAGTAGAAGCATTCGTAGGAAGGCAGTGGCGAGTGGCGAGTGGCG